>JAFRRF010000045.1 GCA_017428245.1 Bacteroidales bacterium | reverse complement strand
TGCAACGGTAGGCGAAGTCTATACGCAGATCTACGCCGACCTCGACGAGGCCATCAGCCTGTTCAATTCCTCCGGCATGGCCAACAAGCGCAGCAACACGTACACGATGGACCTCGACGTGGCCTACGCCCTTTACGCCCGTGTGGCCCTCACCCGTGAAGACTGGTCCAACGCCCTCAAGTATGCCCAGATGGCCCGCAAGAACTATCCGCTTATGAGCGTGAAGGACGAGAAGGCCGGTTTCTGCAATCCGACCAGCGAATGGATCTGGTACCTCTACGGAACCGATGATGAGCCGCTGTACTACTATTCGTACTTCGCTTACATCTCATACAACTCCAACGCTTCGACCGTCCGTACCTATCCGCTGCTGATCAGCCGTCACCTCTTCGACAAGATTCCGACGACCGACATCCGCCGCGCTTTCTGGCTCGACCCGGCCGGTTATGAAGGAACCTTCAACACCAACACGATGAAGGCCAATGCGCAGAACAACAACAACGCGCTCTATAAGTATGCGTTCGAATATTCGAAGCAGGACGGCCGTGTCGGCCTCTACTCGACCGCGACCGTGTCGGCCTACATGCAGTTCAAGGTTGCCAACAACAACAACCCGGGTGTCGGCAACATGGTGCTGTTCCGTTCATCCGAGATGCTGCTCATCGAAGCCGAGGCGCAGTACCGGTTGAACAACGAGGCGGCTGCCCGCGCAGCACTCGTGGAACTCAACGCCACTTCGAAGCGTGACCCGGCTTACACTTGCGACAAGAGCGGTGCCGCCCTGATGGAAGAGATCAAATTCTATCGCGGCGTCGAACTCTGGGGCGAAGGCTTCAACTGGTTCGACCTCAAACGCTGGGGCGACAAGATCGATCGCAAGACCTACGCTGACGGCGGCAACTGGATGAGTTCCTATGCCGTGACCTATGGCCCGAACGAGAAGAACAACTGGACCTGGACGATTCCTCGTCAGGAAACCGACTTCAACAAGGGCATCTCCACGACGTCCAACGAATAGTCGGGTGATCCGTTGATGAAAACAGGGGAGAAATTGCATCTCCCCTGTTTTTTTGTAACTTTGCACGATCAGATGCCCGGTCAAGCCGGGCATAACGTGAAAATGACCGACGAGACCCTGAATATTCCCGACCACGACTACGGCGACGAAAGCATCGTCCACCTGGAAGATCTCGAGCACATCCGGCTGCGTCCGGGTATGTACATCGGCCGCCTGGGCGACGGTACCGCGCCCAACGACGGCATGTACGTGCTGATGAAGGAAATCATCGACAACTCCATCGACGAGTTCGCGATGGGCTACGGCAAGCTCATCCAGATCAAGATCGAGGACAAGATGATCTCCATCCGCGACTACGGCCGCGGCATCCCCTTCGGATTCAGCGAGAAAGACAAGACGCAGAACCTGCTCGACGCCGCAGTGAGCAAACTCCACACCGGCGCCAAGTTCGACAACAAGACCTTCCAGAAATCGGTAGGTATGAACGGCGTCGGCCTGAAGGCCGCCAACGCCCTCTCCTCCCGATTTACCGTCCAGTCTTTCCGGAACGGCGAAACGCTCGCCCTAGAATACGAAAAAGGCATTCTCGTCACGCCCGACTTCACCCCGAAACCCACGACGGAGAAAAACGGCACGCTCGTCACGTTCATCCCCGACGACACGCTCTTCGAGCCTTACGAATACAATACGGAGTACATCGACACGATGCTCCGCAACTATGCATACCTCAACGTCGGCCTGAAACTCACCTTCAACGGCCAGGAGTACAAATCGGAGAACGGCCTGCTCGACCTGCTCAACGAGACCATCGACGAAGAGCCCCTCTATCCCCCGATCCACCTGAAGACGCAGGACATCGAGGTGGCCTTCACCCACGGCAGCGGCTACGGCGAGAACATCTACTCCTTCGTCAACGGCCAGAACACCACGCTGGGCGGTACGCACCTGGCAGCCTTCAAGGAATCCATCGCCAAGGTGCTCAAGGACTTCTACAAGAAGGACTTCAACCCCGTGGACATCCGCCAGTCGATCATCGGCGCGGTGAGCGTGCGCATCCAGGAGCCCGAGTTCGAGGGCCAGACCAAGGTGCAGCTCGGCTCGAAATATATGTGGCAGAACAAGCAGGAAGGTACGCACGGTCCCACGCTCAGCAAGACCATGCTCGACTTCCTCTCCACCGACCTGGACAACTACCTCCACAAGAACCTCGACGTGGCCGATATCATCCTGGCCAAGATACAGGATTCCGAGAAGGAGCGCAACGCCATCTCCTCCATCAGCAAGAAGACCAAGGCGCGCCTGAAGAAGGCATCAGTCCACAACAAGAAACTCCGCGACTGCCGCATCCACTACGGCGACCGCAACCCGCTCGCCGAACAGAGCACCCTGTTCATCACCGAGGGCGACTCCGCCTCCGGCAGCATCACCAAGAGCCGCGACGCCAATACCCAGGCCGTATTCAGCCTGATGGGCAAACCGTTCAACTGCGCCAAGGCCTCGAAGAAAGACCTCTACGCCGAAAAGAACGTGGAACTCGCCCTGCTCCAGTCGGCCCTGGGCATCGAAGACGGGCCGGAAGGCCTCCGCTACAACAACATCGTCATCGCGACCGATGCCGATGTCGACGGTATGCACATCCGCCTGCTGATGCTCACATTCTTCCTGAAATTCTATCCCGACGTGGTCCGCGCCGGACACCTTTATATCCTGCAGACGCCCCTCTTCCGCGTGCGCGACAAGAAGAGCAACGTGTATTGCTACAGTTCCGCCGAGAAAGAGACCGCCCTCAAGAAAATGGGCCGCAGCGCCGAAATCACGCGTTTCAAAGGCCTCGGCGAAATCTCGCCCGACGAGTTCAAGGGCTTCATCGGCGAGGACATCCGCCTGGAGATGGTGCATCTGACCAGCGAAGACAAGATCGCCGACATCATCCAGTTCTATATGGGCGACAACACGCCCGTCCGCCAGAAGTTCATCCGGACGAACCTCCGCTCCGACATCGACAACACCGAGGAGGCGCAGTAATGAAACCCGCTACCGCCCGCTGGATCCTGACCCGGCTCTACAAATTCACCATCGTAGATCCCGACCTTCCGCCGGAGCCCAAGCATATCATCCTGGGCGTGCCTCACACCTCCATCCACGATTTCATCGTGGCCTGGCTCTACGACCGGAGCATCGGCGGACATCCGCGGGTACTGATCAAAAAGGAGTTTTTTTTCTGGCCGTTGGGAGGCCTGCTGCGCAGTGTAGGGGCCATTCCCGTAGACCGCAAGAGTCCGGTAGGCGTGACCAAGCAGGTCATCGACATGGTCGAAGGGAGTGAATCGTTCCACCTGTGTATCGCACCTGAAGGAACACGCAAACCGGTCAAACGCTGGAAAACCGGTTTCCATACCTTCTCCTGCGCCACGGGGATGCCTGTCTATCTGGGCTTTTTCGACTGGGGCAAGAAAGAGATCGGCCACGGCCCGCGCTTCGAATGCAGCGACGATGCAATGGCCGACCTTCGTGCCGTACAGCGTTTCTATAAAGAAAAAGGTGTCCAGGGCAAACACCCCGGACACCTGTTGTATCTCGACGACTGAGACCCCCGATCAAGTCGGGGGTGACGTCAGCGGTACTCGATCTCCTCGATCCAGCCGCTCCACTGATTGAAGTAAAGGTTGCCGCCGGCCCATTCCACCTCGCCGCGCTGGAAGTCCACGGTTTCGCTGCGGATGAAATTCTTGGCAGGATAGAACTGTCCCGAGTAGTCGCTGTTGCAGATCAGGCGATAGGCGTCCAGACCTTTCGTATAGAAGAAGTATTCGTCTTCGATATCTTTGACCTCTCCCCGGCCGCGGCCGAACGATACGTCGGTCGGTACCCATCCGATTCCTTCGTAATAGATTTCGCTCCAGTCGTGCATGTTGACTGCGCCCGGATGCAGCATCCATCCGCTCTGCCAGCGGGCGGGGATGCCGGCCGCACGGCAAAGGGTAACCAGCAGCAGGCCCACCTGGCCGCAGTCGCCGTGCTTGTTCTCCAGCACGTACATCGGAATATTCCCGATGGTGGAATACTCGCGGGCGCTGGCCCAGGGGAAGTTGTCGACAATCCAGCCGTAGATGCTTTTCACTTTCAGGTACGGGTTCCCGATGCCGGCCGTCAGCGAATCGGCCAGGGCCTTGATGCGGTCGGTGAAGACGATGTGGGTCTTGCGTTCGGCCGTATAGGTCTTGTAGAGTTCCGAATCCTTGTCGTAGGGCTTGCAGTCTTCCGGCGCGAAATCATACCATTCGTTGAAACCGGTAAACGAGAAGGTGTAATTGAAAACCGTGGGCTTTCCGGCCTCGGCCTTCTTCTCCATATAAATGCTCTTGTGCTCTACATCATCGGGCGCGATGATATAGCCGGGCTCAGACGCTGCAATCAGTTTCACCCCGGTGATGCTATTCTGGTCTTCGCGCGGATAGGGCATCCAGGCGCGGACGGTCTCTCCTGCCGGCACGACGTCGGGTTTGACCGTAAGCTCATATCTGATGACGAAGTTGACGGGCTTGACCAGATGTTCGCCGGTGGTGCGCACCGTGGCAATCACATCGCGGTTGTAGTCGTCCAGATAGACGTCTTCCACGTCGCGGGTCTTTCCGTTGACGGCTTCGAAGACCTTGCGGGCTTCGGGGTCAATGCGGAACAGGTTGCGCCCCGCATTGCGGAAATAGCGCTTCTGCCCGTCGATGACACGGCCTTCCAGTGCCTTGGAGGCCTCCCAGTCCGCCACCTGTTCCTGCGAGAGATCGGGATAGTAAGGCTTCAGATAGTCTACGATATATGCGCTGTCACGCGAAAAGTCGATGGCGATGCGGGCGTCACGTTCCGCATCCGTAATGTCGAGGGTGGGGTCGCCGGAAACAGAATGTCCACACGCGCAGAGTGCGAGTGTGGACATCAGGGCGAGAAAGGCCTTTCTCATAGTGTTCGGACTTATTTCACACGTTCGCCATAGGACCGGTCGGTGGTGTTGACGCGGATCTTGTCGCCCTGGTTGATGAACAGGGGGACCATAATGATGGCGCCGGTTTCGAGCGTGGCTTCCTTCAGGGCGTTGGTCGAAGCAGTGTTGCCCTTGACGGCAGGTTCGGTGTAGGTGACCTCGAGTTCGACATAGGTCGGAAGCTCGCAGGTGAGGCAGCGTTCCTCCTCACCGTCCACGTGGAAGATCATCTGGACAAGCTGGCCTTCTTTCATCAGGTCGGCATTCTCGACGATGTCTTTCTCAAGCTTGATCTGGTCGAAGGTTTCGTTGTTCATGAAGTTGAACCCGTCTTCTTCGGCATAGATGAATTGATACTCGCGGTGCTCGACCGTGATGACATCGATCTTCTCGCCGGCGTTCCAGGTCTTCTCCAAGATACGACCGTTTTCGAGATTGCGGAGTTTTGACTTGACGAAAGCGGGGCCTTTGCCCGGTTTTACGTGCTGGAACCATACGATGGAGCAGGGTTTTCCTTCGAAATTGAGGTAGAGTCCGTTCTTGAAATCAGCGGTAGTTGCCATAAGTGTATCGTTGTTTGATTATTAGTCGTTTTGCGTTGCAGCCTGCAAATATATAAAAATTTCTTCTAACTGCCACTGCGGCGTGGAAGTAGCGCCGCAGATGCCTACCTTGTCGCCGTCACAGAACCAGGCCAGATCGGTCTGGTCGGCCGTCTCGAGCCGGTAGGTCCGGGGATTGACGCTACGGCACAGTTCGTAAAGCACTTTCCCGTTGGAACTCTCCCGGCCGCTGACGAAAAGGATTACGTCGTGCTCGCGCGCAAAGGCCACGAGCGACTTGTGGCGCTGGACCACCTGGCGGCAGATGGTATCATAAACTTCGGCGCCGGGGCATTGGGAGCGGATGAATTCCGCCAGCCGCCGGAAATCGCCGGGGTCGCGGGTCGTCTGGGAGAACAGGGCCACGGGGCGCGAGAAATCGATTGCCCTGGCTTCTTCAATGCCGCCCACGACAATCGCTTCGCCGCCGGTCTGGCCCACCAGGCCGTTCACCTCGGCGTGGCCTTTCCGGCCGAAGATCACCACCTGCCCGCCGGTCGGGCGCAGGCGAAGCCAGGTTTCGTGGACGCGTTGCTGGAGTTTGAGGACGACGGGGCAGGTGCAGTCGATGACCTGCAGGTCGTTGGCGCGGGCCAGCGCATAGGTCTCCGGCGGCTCGCCGTGGGCCCGGATGAGCACCACGTCGTGGCGCAACTGCGCCATCTCGTCGAGGGAGACGATCTCAAGACCTTTCCCCTGGAGACGTTCCAACTCGGCGGAATTATGGACGATGGCTCCCAGCGAAAAGAGGCGCCGGTTGAATTTCAAGTAGTTTTCGGCCTGCTCGACGGCGCGGATCACGCCGGGGCAGAATCCGGAGCGGGGATCGATTTCCAGGGTGAGTCTCATAGGACCCTCAGGTTGAAGCGCTCCTGCAGGATACCGTCGAGCCAGACCATCTGCTCTTCCACGGTCATATGGCTATTGTCGAGGACGATGGCATCTTCGGCCTGGCGCAGCGGATTCATGGCCCGGTGGGAATCGATGTAGTCGCGCTCCTGGACATTCTTGAGAATCTCATCGAAATCGGGATGCTGCCCGGCTTCTTCCATCTGCTTGACGCGGCGCTGGGCTCGGATCCCGGCATCGGCCGTCATGAAGATCTTCAGGTCGGCATTCGGGAAAACGGCTGTACCGATATCGCGGCCGTCCATCACGCAACCGCCGGCACCCAGCCGGTGCAGCTGCTCATCCACGAAATTGCGCACGAAGGGCAGCGTGGCGATGGCACTGACGTTGCGCGCCACTTCCAGTTCACGGATTTTGGCGGAAACGTCTTCTCCGTCGAGGAACACCCGCATGGAACCGTCTTCCTTCGGCAGGACCGAAATGTCGATCCGGCCCAGCAGGATGTCTTCCTGGAGCGCTTTTTCAAGAATGGTTCCGTTCCATTCGATCTGGCCGTTGCGGAGGGCGTAAAGGGTGACGGTCCGGTACAGGGCGCCGCTGTCGAGATACAGGATGCCCAGGCGACGGGCGATTTCCACGGCGAAAGTGCCTTTGCCCGTGGAGGAATAGCCGTCGATGGCAATGATGAGTTTGGTCATAGCTTGGGAATGAGTTCCTACAAAAATAAGAATTTATGGCTATCTTTGCAATTCATACCGTAAAATAGTATTTGCCATGAAGGTCCTGATCATCGACGACGAGCGGAGTATCCGCAATACGCTCAAGGAAATCCTCGAGTTCGAAGGCCACGAGGTCGTGACGGCCGAAGACGGGAAGCAGGGCGTCGACAAAGCCCTCGCCGACAGTTTCGACGCCATCTTCTGCGATATCAAGATGCCCGTGATGGACGGGAACGAGGTGCTCGATACCCTCGTGCAGGCCGGCTGCGAATCGTCGATCATCATGATCTCCGGTCACGGCGACATCGAAACCGCGGTCAAGTGCATCAAGAAGGGCGCCTACGACTTCATCCAGAAGCCGCTCGACCTGAACCGCATCCTGATCACCCTGAAAAACGCCACCGACAAAACCACGCTGGTCAAGGAAACGGTCAGCCTCAAGAAAAAGATCCAGAGCAAATACGAGATCGTGGGCGACTCCCCCGCCATCGCGCACATCAAGGAAATCGTCGACCGCGTGGCCGCCACCGACGCACGCGTCCTGATCATGGGCGCCAACGGTACCGGCAAGGAACTGGTGGCCCGCCGGCTCCACGACAAGAGCCAGCGCGCTTCCGCGCCCTTCATCGAAGTCAACTGCGCCGCCATCCCGAGCGAACTCATCGAGAGCGAACTCTTCGGCCACGAGAAAGGCGCTTTCACGTCTGCCATCAAGCAGCACAAAGGCAAATTCGAGCAGGCGGAAGGCGGTACGCTCTTCCTCGACGAGATCGGCGACATGAGCCTCGCCGCCCAGGCGAAGGTGCTCCGCGTCCTGCAGGAAAAGAAGCTCTCCCGCGTGGGCAGCGACAAAGACATAACGGTCGATGTGCGCGTCGTGGCCGCCACCAACAAGAACCTTACGGATGAAATCGCCAAGGGCACCTTCCGCGAAGACCTCTACCACCGCCTGAGCGTCATCGTGCTCCACGTCCCCGCCCTGCGGGAACGGCTGGAAGACATTCCGCTGCTGATGGACTATTTCATCGACCAGATCTGCAAGGAAAGCGGCATGGCCCGCAAGAAAGTGACGCCCGAAGCCATCGCCGAACTCCAGAAACTGCCCTGGACCGGCAATATCCGCGAACTGCGCAACGTCGCCGAACGCCTGATGATCCTCTGCGGCCCTGAAATCACCGCCGCCGACGTGGTGGCATACGCAACCCCTTCCATTTAATTAGATGCCCGGTCAAGCCGGGCATGACGAATTACAGACATGAACCTCGTAGCTATTGTAGGACGCCCGAATGTGGGCAAATCGACGCTGTTCAACCGGCTGGTGGGCAACCGCCAGGCCATCGTCGACGAAACGGCGGGCGTGACCCGCGACCGCCATTACGGCAAATGCGAATGGTGCGGCCACGAATTTTCGGTGGTCGATACCGGTGGCTTCACTTCAAACAGCGAAGACGTATTCGAAGGGGAGATCCGCAAACAGGTGCTGATTGCCATCGAGGAGTGCGACCTCGTACTCTTCATGGTCGAAGCCGCCACCGGCATCACCGACTTCGACGAAGAGATCGCCGACATCCTCCGGCGCTGCAAGAAACCCGTCATCCTGACCGTCAACAAGGTGGACACCGGCGACAAGATGTACGACAGCTATCAGTTCTATGGCCTGGGGCTCGGTGACCCGATGTCCATCGCCGCCGCCACCGGCAGCGGAACCGGCGATCTGCTCGACAAAGTGGTGGAACTCCTGCCCAAGGAGGCGGAAAACGTGGCAGACCCGTATGAGGGGCTCCCCCGCTTCACGATCGTCGGCAAGCCGAACGTCGGCAAATCGTCGCTGACCAATGCCCTGCTGGGCGAAGAGCGCAACATCGTCACTCCCGTTGCCGGCACCACGCGCGACGCCATCGCATCGCACTACAACAAATTCGGCCACGAATTCATGATCGTCGATACCGCCGGACTTCGCAAGAAGACAAAAGTGACGGAAGACCTTGAATTCTACAGCGTGCTCCGCTCCATCCGGGCCATCGAGAACTCCGACGTCTGCATCCTGATGATCGACGCCACCAGCGGTCTCGAAGCCCAGGACATGGCCATTTTCAACCTGATCATCCGCAACCGCAAAGGCTGCGTCATCGTGGTCAACAAATGGGACCTGGTGCCCGGGAAGACGGCCAATACGATGAAGGAGTACAAGGCTGCCATCGAAAAGCGCATCGCGCCCACCAGCGACATTCCGATCGTTTTCACCTCGGCCACGAACAAGCAGCGCATCATGGATGTGCTGGAAGCCGCCGAACACGTGTTCGCCAACTATTCCCGCCGCATCCCCACCTCGCAGCTCAACGAGGTGATGCTGCCCGAAATCGAGAACTATCCGCCGCCGGCCTGGAAGGGGAAATACATCAAGATCAAATACGTTACGCAGTTGCCGACGCCTTCGCCGAGTTTTGCCTTCTTCTGCAACCTGCCGCAGTATATCCGCGACCCGTACAAGCGCTTCCTGGAGAACAAACTCCGCAGCCACTTCGACTACTCCGGCTGCATCCTGCAGGTGTTCCTCAGACAGAAATAAGAGATGCCCGGTCAAACCGGGCATGACGGCTAAGCTCCGGCGGCCGGGAGCGTGACCGTGAACCGGGCGCCTCCCAGTTCGGACCGGTTGTATGCGATTGTGCCCTGACTCTGCTCAACGATACTCCGGCAGATTGCCAGGCCAAGGCCCGTACCCGTCTTCTTGGTCGTGAAATTCGGTGTGAAGAGCTTCGGGAGATCCTCTTCGCTGACCCCGGGGCCGTTGTCTTCCACATCAATCTGCCATGCATCGCCGCCTGCAAGCCGGGCAGGCGCCAGCGAGATCCGGACCTGTCCGTCCGTCTTCCCGGCGTTCTCGAGCGCCTGGATCGCATTCGTGATCAGATTGACCAGTACGCGGCCCAACTGGCTGCGGCGTGCATCCACGGCGGCTCCGCCGGCCCCTTCACGGCAGTATTCGATCTGCACGTCTTCGCGGTTGTCGAAGAACTCTTTCTGCTCGGTAATCAGGGCGTCCAGATCGACACGGGTAATCTCCTCGCTGAAGAAACGGGCGAACGACGAGAATTCCGTGGCTGTCTGCGACAGCGTGTCTATCTGCTCCAGCAGCGACTTGCTGACACTTTCCAGCTTGTCTTCCCACCCGGGAACGCCGGCTTCCTTCATCTTCATCAGATACTGGATGCTGAGCTTCATCGGGGTGAGCGGATTCTTGATCTCGTGGGCGATTTGCCGTGCCATCTCTTTCCAGGCCTGCTCCCGTTCACTTTGTGCCAGCTGACGCGTACTCTCTTCCAGGTCTTCCACCATTTTGTTGTACGAATTGATCAGCACGCCCAATTCGTCCTTCGTGTTGCGATAGCGGATGCGGCGGTTGCCGGTCAGGGCAAGACGGTCGATACGGTCTTTGATTTCCACCAGCGGGCGCGACAGGGAATTGGAAATGATGGCGCCCAGGACGATGGCTGCCAGCAGCAGGATCAGATAGATGTTGATCACTACGGAAATGGTGGCCGAGTTGGCGCTGGCCACATCCTGATTGCGGCTGAAATACGGCACACCCGCGATTGCCACCAGCATTCCGTCGTCGTTGAACACAGGTTCGTAAATCGAGTAGAAACGCACGCCGGCAATGTTTTCCATATCGACAAAACGCAGCTGCCGTTGCTTTACAATCTGCCGGAAAGCTTTGTTGTTCATTCTCTTTCCTACCAGGAACTGGTCGAAGAGTTCGGGCTTCGTGGAGCGGATCAGCTCACCGTGGGTATTGTAAAGATTCAGATCGTTATGCGTAATCCGGGAGAACTCATCCATCGCATTATACAGTTCCGGCGAATTGATTTCGTTGTAGCGCACCGCAAATTTGCAGGGCTCGGCCAGTACCGTCTGCGCGGAAGTCATCAGGGCATCCATCGCCTCGCGGTTGCTTTCCCGGTTGAGACGCATCACGAACACGACGCTGCCGACACCCATCGTAACCAATGCAAAGGCCATCGAAAGGGTGATCAGCAAAGTGATTTTCCGCTTGAGCGAATGCTTGGGCAGATTGAACAGCTTGTCTTTCCGCCAGCGCCGGGTAAAGAGCAACAGGAACAACCCGTAGAAGATGGCCAGATACGAGAATGACACCAGATGCGGGAAGAAAGGTCGCCGCGGCCGGGAAATCACCGTAATGTCTTCGTCGGAGAGCCGGTTGATGAAATGGACATAACCATCTTTGTTGACCATCCGGTATCCGGTTTCATAACCATCCGGCGGCGTGACGGGATAATCATAACTGCCACCGTACGAAACCAGCCGGTCGTCCGAATAACGGGCATACGAGTAGCGCCGCGACAGCGTGGCGGCCGTACCGGCCCGCGCCGTAATCGCGTCCAGCGGGTTGGTCAGCACATCGTTCTTGAATTTCGATTCAACCTCCAGGAACAGACGCGACACCTCGTAATTGGACGGGTCGAAATACGTGAACATGCCCAGATAGGAGGCCAGTCCGTTGTAATTGCGCAGATAATAGATATTGGATCCGGACGCCAGCGCGACACCGTATTCCTTGATCAGGTCCTCATAAAAAGAGAAACACCCGACCGGTTCCGTTCCTTGCCCCAGGGTTATCAGATTGCTGGATGTACAGGTTGAAAGAGTGATGTTGTACTGCCGGACCACGTCGTTGTTGAGATACCGTTCCATCAGGCGGTTCTTGATCAGTTCCGCCCCTCCTATGGGAACCAGGACCGAAATGAACGGATCGTTCTGGATGGAAGGCTCCACGTCCCGCAGGAACATCTCCAGGGAAAGGTCACGTTCCGAGGCCAGCTTGCCGGTATTGACACGGTTGCTCTCGTACTCCTTCTTCAGGCCATAGGTATCCATCGCCACGACACTGTACAATGCGATGACCAGCACGTATAAGGTGATGTGGCTCCAGGAGAAGAGATTGACGCGTGCGTCGCGCCGGATCAGCATCACCACCAGATAGATCTGATAGAGCAGCGCGAGGAAGAGCATCGCGAAACTCACGTAGCAGAGAATGGCAAACAGGCCGATGTCCGAGATACGGTACGGCTCCATCACGATGCTGGAGTTCAGGATCAGCGAACGCATCACGAAGTGGATATAGGCCATCAGGGCCAGTCCGCCTGCAATCAGCAAGCCGATCAGGGCTTTCCGCCCCGGGCCTGAAACCGTTTCCATCTTTTTGTGGATGCGATAACGCATCACGAAAAGCGCATAAAACGCAAGAGCCACGACCAGGTTGTTGAACAACAGGCTGCCCAATGAATTGAAGATGGATGTGTCCGCATAGAGCACCGGCGAGAAGAACTCACCTGTCGCATAACCTTTATCTACGTAGTACAGCGCCATCAGGCGGACGACGGCAAGAATGCCGACCGTCGCCCAGAAACTGGGCCAGGTATGCCGCCGGAGATGAAAGGAGAAAACGGCGATCAGGATCATGGCCAGGGAAACCCAGCGCAAAGACATATTGCCGTGCCCGGGCGTGGGCGGGACCGTCGGGACGATGGAGAACAGCGGCTCGTCTTCGATGCCATAGACAATGTGGCTGTCGTCCTCGCTGATGGGAACGGTCGTATAGCCATCCCGCAGGCCGAGATGCCGGTTGACCGTGTTGGGAACGGCGCTGGAGGGGTATTCCGTCTTGATCTGGATGCCCGTCACCACTTTGGTCTTGTGGTCTTCCGTCAGATGTGTGGTCACCACATACCACGCCGAACCGAGATTGACGTATTTCTCCCGGACCCCGATATATGCGAGCGGTGTCGAATACAGATTGCGGTTGCTCATGAACTGGAGCCGGTAAGAATAGGGATAGACGTCTACCTCGTCGTTGCTGATCGGGAACTGGTGCGTCCAGCACTTCATCGTATCGGCCTGATAGCAATACAGGACGATATCGTCGGGCATATCGTCAAAATCGATCCATTCCTGGTCGGCCGCCTTGAGCGCATGGTAGCAGTAGATTTCCGCCAGATGTTCGCGCTTGTGCAACGAGCGCTCGACACGGGCTTTCTGCCGCCGCAGGCGAGCCTCATAATCGGGCCGGATGAAGGAAAGGGCGAACAGCAGGAGCGCAGCCACGAAAAGGACCTGGCTGCTGTATCGCGCCACAAACCGGCCTGTCCGGTGCAGATATCGACTGAACTTGCTCATTCGTGATGATACGGTTCTCCCTTGATGATCGTAAACGCGCGATAAAGCTGCTCGAGGAAAACCAGACGCACCAGCTGGTGCGAGAAGGTCATCCGGGAAAGCGAAAGGCTCTCATCGCAACGGGCCCGGACTTCCGCCGGAAAGCCATAGGGACCGCCAATGACAAAGACCAGATCTTTCGGGAGATGCGCGGTCTTCTGCTCCAAATTCCGTGCCCAATCCAGCGACGAAAAAGTCTCTCCGTGCTCGTCGAGCAGCACCAGATAGTCGGAATTCCGCACGGACTTGAGAATCTGGCTGTCGTCCCGCAGTTCAGTCAGCTCGAAAGGCACATAGTGCCGGATACGTCCGGCATATACCTCTACCCCCTGTCGGATCCAGGGATCCGTCGTCTTTCCGGTAAAGAGCACTTTGACTTTCATTGGCGTGATTTTTGAATATATCGCACTTCGTCAAAAACACAGAATGATGAAGAAAGTATTTTGGTTCGCCTCACTGCTTTTTGTCCTGCTGACCGCCGGCCCTTCCTCGGCCCAGGAATCCGGACAGGACGTCTTCACACCCATTGGCAAATATCTCCAGTCCGGAGACTACGATAAACTGTCCGCATGGTTCGCCGACAATCTCGAACTCGATATGCTGGGCGCCGTCAACAACTGCACCCGCAACCAGGCCAAGCTCATTATGAAGAACTTTTTCACGCAGTACACGCCCAAAAAGTTCAGCATCATCCACAAGAGCGGCAAGGCGCCCATGAAATATGCCGTCGGCTCGCTGAGTGCCGGAGGTGAACGCTTCCGCGTAATCCTCTACGTCAAGACCACCGATTCGGCCAGCCATATCGAGCAGCTTAAGGTCGAACGCGAGTAATCTCCCAAGTCCCTACGACAATACCCTGCCCGCCGCACTGCGAGATGGGCACGATGCGGCCGTCAAGGTCCTTTACCTCCCGCAGTTCCTTGAGGTAGGTATGGCTGTGTCCGCCGATCACCAGATCGAGGTTTCGGGAATTCTCCACCATCACCACGTCGGAAGGGCGCTCCAGGGAACCGCCCTCATAGCCGAAATGCGACAGGAGGATCACAAGGTCGCAGTGCTTCCGGTTTTTCAGATAGTCCGCCCATTTGTTCACCTCTTCGATGGAATTGAGCCGGACCATACCGTCGAGATGCGATTTGAGCACGACACCTTCCAGATAGGACGTAGTGCCGATAATGCCGATCTTCATCCCGCCGCGACGGACGATCACATAGGGTTTGACCAGTTTTTCAAGGGGCGTTCCGGTGAAATCGTAGTTGCAGGTAACCGTTTTGTGGCGGCATTTTTTGAGCCGGCGGGCAAGGTCTTCCTGCCCGTTGTCGAACTCGTGGTTGCCGAGCGTGAAGACATCGTATTTCATCAGGTTCACCAGTTCGACCTCGAGGTCTCCGTGCGCCATCGTATAATAGGGCGTTCCCTGGTTGAAGTCGCCGGCATCGAGCAGGAGCACTTTCTTTTTGCCGTACTTGGCCCGGACGCTGTCGATATACTGGAGCCGGCGTTCCACGCCGCCCAGTCCCTTGTTGTACCCGACGCGGATCGGTTCGATCTGGCTGTGGGTGTCGTTGGTGTGCAGGATCACCAGGTCCTGCGCCGGAAGAGCGGTCGCGCAGACCAGGGCGGCCAGAGCCGTCAGGACAAGTTTTTTCATCGTCTTCTTTCCTCCCAGTCCGTATATTTCACCCGCCCGTCGGGATTGAGCACGATCTTTTCACCCCGGGCCGTTTGTTCTTTCAGGTACTCCACGATGGCGTCGCGGATCCAGACGTCCGTGTCTTTCCGGTTGAAGGCCACGTCGGAAAGAACCAGGCCGTCGCCGCCGTCCATCAGGAAATTGATGGTAGCGAATTTGTAAACGCGGTCGTCATCGATGGGTGCACCTGCGACCCAAAGCTTGTCGGCCTGTTTCCCGGTAATCACAATCTCGACACCGCTGAGCGCTTCGACGCGCCGGCGGGAAATCATCTGGTTCAGGAAACGGTGCAGGTCGGAACCCTTGATGTCGAAAGTCACCAGATAATTGTCGAAGGGGAAGATCGAGAAAATATCGTACACCCGCACGGCGCCTTTGGGAAGGCTGGTCCGGATGCCGCCGTAATTGGTCATGGCGATATCGACGGTTTCCCCGGTCTTCTTTTCAGCGATGGCCCGGATGACGTCGGCCGCAAAATTGGACAGGCCGCTTTCGGGCCGCCCCGAACGGTATTCATCTTCCGAGTAACCCACGATCTCCTGGAGCGGAGCCACCTGCGGGCTGTACTTCTCGATGACCAGCGTTGCGCGCACGTCCTTCATCGTGTCCCAGGTGGAATCCATCGGAACAGGCGTCCATTTGTAGGTGAACTGTCCGGCCGCCTCGCCCAGACAGGTGAGGAGCAGCACGGACAGCAACAGGATTCTTTTCATATTATATTGTCAGTCTTTGAGTTTCATCCACTTGAGCAGATCCTTGAAAGTAGACTTCTTGCCGTAGGTCAGGATACCGATCTTATAGATCTTGGCAGAGAGCCATGCCGTGGCCAGGAAGGTGAGCAGCAGCAATACGACCGACAGGATCAGCTGCCAGGCAGGCACCACGCCGAACGGGATGCGGGCCAGCATCACCATCGGAGAAGTCCACGGAATGATGGAAGTCCAGACCGACAACGGACTGCTGGGATGCTCGAACGTGTGGAGCATAATGAACAGCCCTATGATCAGCGGTATGGTGATCGGCAGCTGCAACTGGCTCGTGTCGGCCTCATTGTCGACTGCCGCGCCGATGGCGGCGAACATCGAGGCATAGAGCAGGTAACCCAGCAGGAAATAAATCAGGAAGCAGCCGATGATATAGCCCCAGTTCAAGTCCTTGATCTGGCCGAGGACCTTGACGAAGCCCGAAGCGTCAGGATCGGAACCCGCCGCCTCGAGAATGGACGTCATGTCGCCGGGGCCGACGTTGCCGTCCTGGCCGGCCACAGCGACAGCCTGCTCCATCCCGCCCATACCCTGCAGCAGCTTCGGACCGGCAATCGTATTGACGGCCGTCACGATGACCACCGTCAGGGCGATCCAGATGAAGAACTGCGTGAGGGCGACCAAGGCCACGCCGATGATCTTGCCCATCATCAGTTCCACGCTCTTGACCGAGGAGACGATGACCTCGACCACACGGCTGCTCTTCTCATCGATGACGCTGCGCATCACCATCGTGCCGAACATAAAGACGAACATATAAATCAGGAAACTCATCAGGTACGACAGCACCATATAGATCTCCACGCTGTCTTCCTTGGCGTCGCCGTCGGTAGTCAGCGTCATCGAGTTGAGTTTGATGTCCGTCTTGACATCGGCCAGGATGGCATCGAGATTCTGGATGTCATACTGCATCAGTTTGCGGTTCTCCACGGCTTTGTTGACCGCCCGGTTGATGGCGTTCTTCAGGTCCATGTTGAGCGGCTCCTTCGAATAGGAAACCACGGAGACCTCTCCCTTTTCATCGAGCGGGGAGATGCCCACGATCGCATAATAATCCAATTCGTCGAAAATATCCCGGAGCAGGTCGACCGTCTCGCCTTCCTCACCCATAATATAGGTGGTATGTTCTCCATTCTCGAGGTATGGGGCCACGATGCCCGATTCGTCGATAACTTTGACCTTCTGGGTCTCGTTGCCGCTGAAAAGCATGATCAGTGCGGGAACGCAGATCAGCAGGGCCATTCCGATCGGCGTGAGCAGGGTGGTCAGGATGAAGGATTTCTTGCGGACGCGGGTCGTATATTCGTGGCTGATGACAATGCCTACTTTTTTCCAGTTCATAGTGATTCCCTCCTATTTTCCGGTTACCAGTTTGATGAAGATGTCGTTCATACGCGGAATCAGCTCCCGGTACGAAACGATGTCGGCCGCAGCGATCAGTTCGCCGAGCACTTCGCGTGAACTGCAGCCTTCGGCGACATTGAGCACCGCACGGCGGGTTTCCTTGATTTCCTCATTGGAGAAGATTCCATAGGTCGTCCCCTGCGGAAGCGCCTCTCCGCTGCGGTAGAGCACTTCCACCTGATTGGATCCGTATTCGCGCCGGATGGCGTCGGTGCCGCCGGTCACTACAAGGTGCGACTTGTTGATCAGTGCGATATTGTCGCAGAGTTCTTCGACCGATTCCATATTGTGTGTCGAAAGGATGATGGTCGTGCCTTCATCCCGCATCCGGAGGATCTCGTCGCGGATCATCTGTGCGTTGACCGGGTCGAAGCCGGAGAACGGTTCGTCGAGGATCAACAGTTTGGGACGGTGCAGTACCGTGGTGATGAACTGGACTTTCTGGGCCATGCCCTTCGAAAGTTCTTCCACCTTCTTGTCCCACCAGCTCTGGATACCGAAACGGATGAACCATTTCTTGAGTTCCGCCGTGGCGGCGGCCGTACTCATCCCCTTGAGACGGGCAAGATAGAGCGATTGCTCCCCTACCTTCATTTTTTTGAAAAGACCGCGCTCCTCGGGCAAGTAGCCGATTGCACGCACGTCATCGTCGTCTACGTGTTTCCCGTTGAGGATCACTTCTCCCGCCGTCGGGATGGTGATCCGGTTGATGATTCGGATCAAGGTCGTCTTTCCGGCGCCGTTGGGCCCCAGCAAGCCGAAGATTTTTCCTTCCGGCACGGTCACCGACACGTCGTCAAGCGCCTTGAAATCGCCGAAGGACTTTGTAATGTGTTTACACTCTAACATATATCGTAACTATAATATTTTCCTTTGTATCGATCTTCCGACCGCTTCGTTTCACTCCGCTCCACTATGCTAATATTTTACAAATATAATATATATCGGATTTTTCTGCAAATATAAAAATTTTTATTGAGATACAATATATTTTTTCAATTTTTCAATATTTTCCTGCGGGAGTACGCGCTCGGCGGCGAGATCGGGGAGGGTCCAGCGCGCAGAGTCGTAGAGTTCGCGGTAGCGGACGATGCTGCGGGCGCCTTTGGGGCCGAGGTACGGGTGACGGGCCAGGACGGTATCGCTTGCGTGCCAGAGGTCGAGGCCGCGGACACGGGAGGCGTCGACGGTGACCCCGTCGGCGAAGCCGGCATAGCGGTCCGCGTCGATGCCGTCGATTTCCAGCAGTTGTTCTGCGGCGACGAAACCGCCCAGGCGGTCGCGGTAGTCGAGAATCTTGCGGGCATACCACGGACCGATGCCGCGCAGCGACACCAGGGCCGTGCTGTCGGCCCCGTTCAGTTCGAGTCTGGCGATTTTGATATAGGGTTCCAGGCGGGCGAAGAGCGTGTCGGAGACCACGTACATTTTCCGGAAGTCCGCCTTGCTGCGGAAGCGGCCGCCTTTTTCGCGATAGTTTTCAATCGACTGCGCCTGCCGCTCGCTCAGCCCCAGCCGCTGGAGGTCCGCCGATGATACCGTATTGGGATCAAAAGCGAACGATTCATACGACCGCTCCGGCTCCCGGGGCCGCGTCCGCTTCGGCGCCGCAGCCGACGCCGGACGTTCGTATCCGCCATACTTCGAGCGCTTGGGAGCAGAATCCTTCGTGAGCCCCCCGGTCGGAGCCGGGGGTGACGCAGCGTTCTCAACCGGCTCGGCATTTTGCGTCATGCCTGGCTCGACCGGGCATCTCGCCGGCCGTTCGACCAACTTTACAACAAACAGGGCTAATTGGAATCCCAGGATCAGGAAAACGAGCGCCACCAGTCCCGACGCCGCACTCTTCGACAGTTTTTCTTGTTTCTCCCGCCTCATCGCACACACAATTTGACGGGCGGAAGCTTGCAAAAATCCTGCCTACGCGCCTTTCACCAGCAGGACGATTTCGCCCTTGGGCGGATTGGCGCTGAAATGGTCGAAAAGCTCCTGCAGCGTGCCGCGATGCGTGGTGTCGTGCAGCTTGGATATCTCCCGCGAGACGGAAGCGGGGCGGTCGGGACCGAACACCTCGATGAACTGGCCCAGCGTCTTGACCAGGCGGAAAGGCGACTCGTAGAAGATCAGGGTGCGGTGCTCCGCGGCGAGCTCGGCCAGGCGCGTCTGCCGCCCCTTCTTCACGGGCAGGAAACCCTCGAAGCAGAAGCGGTCACACGGGAAGCCCGAATTCACCAGGGCCGGCACGAAGGCCGTGGCGCCGGGAAGGGTCTCCACCTCGATGCCCGCCTCTACGCAGGTGCGCACCAGCAGGAAGCCCGGGTCCGAAATGCCGGGCGTGCCGGCGTCGCTGATCAGGGCGACGGTCTCTCCGGCGAGGATGCGCTCCTTCACGCTTTCCACTTTCTCGTGCTCGTTGAACTTGTGGTGCGATTCCATCCGGGCCTTGATCTCGTAGTGCTTGAGCAGAACCGAACTCGTACGGGTGTCTTCGGCCAGGATGAGATCGGCTTCGCGGAGAATGCGCAGGGCGCGGAGGGTGATGTCTTCCAGATTCCCGATCGGGGTGGGAACGATATAGAGTTTCGCCATATTTTTCGTATCTTTGACAAAAATACACAAAAATGTTCATAGAAAACGCAAAACATCCCGGCTGGATCGAAGTGATCTGTGGTTCGATGTTCTCGGGCAAGACGGAAGAACTCATCCGCCGCCTCAAACGGGCCAAAATCGCCAACCTCCGCGTCGAGATCTTCAAGCCGAAAATCGATACACGCTACTCGGAAGAATCCGTCGTCTCACACCAGGGCAATTCGATCCTTTCCACGCCCGTCGATTCGGCCCGGAGCATCCTCGAGAAAGCTGAAGGCGTTGATGTCGTGGGCATCGACGAAGCGCAGTTCTTCGACGAGGCCATCGTCGACGTGGCCCGGCAGCTCGCCGAACGCGGTGTGCGCGTCATCGCCGCCGGCCTCGATATGGACTATCTCGGCAAACCCTTCGGCCCGATGCCGGCCCTGATGGCCACCGCCGAATACGTGACCAAGGTCCACGCCATCTGCGTCCGCTGCGGCGACATCGCCCACCACTCCCACCGCCTCTCCCGGAGCGACAAACTGGTGGAACTCGGCGAGAAGGACATCTATGAACCCGTCTGCCGCCACTGCTTCAAGAAACTGCGCGAACAGGACATCCAGGCCGGCACCCTCTTCGAATAAACCGCTCCTCCCATGAAACTCATCAGCTGGAACGTCAACGGCCTGCGCGCCGTGGCCCAGAAAGGCTTCGCCGATGCTTTCACGGCACTCGACGCCGATTTCTTCTGCCTGCAGGAGACCAAACTCCAGGAAGGCCAGATCGACCTGGAATTCCTCGGTTACCAGTCCTTCTGGAACTATGCCGACAAGAAAGGCTATTCCGGCACGGCCGTCTATACCCGCCACACGCCCCTTTCGGTCACCTGCGGCATCGGAGTCGACGAACACGACCACGAAGGGCGCGTACTCACGCTCGAAATGCCCGATTTCTACCTGGTCAACGTATACACGCCCAATTCCCAGGACGGTCTCAAGCGCCTCGACTACCGCATGCAGTGGGAAGACGCCTTCCGCGCCTATGTCTGCGGCCTGGCCACCCGCAAAGGCGTGGTCATCTGCGGCGATATGAACGTGGCCCACGAGGAAATCGACCTGAAGAACCCCGCCACCAACCACTTCAACGCCGGCTTCTCCGACGAGGAGCGCGCCAAGATGACGGAACTGCTGTCCGCCGGCTTCCGCGACAGCTGGCGCGACGCCCATCCCGGCGAAGCCAAATACTCCTGGTGGTCCTACCGCATGGCCGCCCGCGAACGGAACGTCGGCTGGCGCATCGACTACTTCCTGGTCTCCGATCCCCTCGCCCCCCGCATTACCGGCACCGACATCCACAACGAAATCTTCGGCTCCGACCACTGTCCCGTCGAACTGGTCCTGTCCGACTGATCTGTCCGGCCTCCCGATAAAAACGAAAAAAATTTTGCGGGATAAAAAATTATTTCTACTTTTGCAGCCCAATACACCGCGGAGTAGAGCAGTTGGTAGCTCGTCGGGCTCATAACCCGGAGGTCGGAGGTTCGAGTCCTCCCTCCGCTACTAAACAGGACAAGTCGCAAGATTTGTCCTGTTTTTCTTTTGTAACAGTTTCGTAATCGCTTGATATGGAGCGGAATAGACCGAACACCTCGTTCTCCTCGATGGTTAGATAACACTTCTTCTCGTTGTCCCAGTATATGCCCCGGGGATGTACCAGTTTCTGGATGCTCTGGCAGGTATCGAAGTCGTACTCGCTCCACCAAGTGCCTAATTGTGAGGACATTGAGATAGTGGTACCGATATACTCCGGCAGGTTAGATATTTCTTCGTTTAATCCAGCCGCTTCCCGGGTCAATTCCGCCTTCTTCTCTTGAAGTGCAGCCACCGCATCGTTGCAGGTCGCTTCGTCGATTTCATCAAGTGCGTATTTCAGTCGTACGGCTTTTATCTTCCTGTCCAATGCCTCCAATCGTTTCTCAATGTCTTCTGCCTCCACCCTATCCAGTTCGGCTTTCTCATAGAACTTATCGGTCAGGACATCTTCCATAATGTAGTGCAGTTCATCGGGAACGCTATACTGGTTGAGCAGGGTGATATACCCTTGATGGACGGTGCTGGCGGACACATTGGCGGGATAGCCCTTCGTGTTCGCCTTATAGTACGGGAAGGTCTGCCCGTTCTTCTTGCGGACGATGTACCCGGTATAGGAACTTCCGTCCTTCGGGCATAGCAGAGTCTTTTTCAACGGGAACTCCGGGGTGATGTCCTGATGCTCGTAGTGGTCGTGATTACCAGCCAGATTTGCCTGCACCTTGTTGAACATTTCCTCGCTTATCAACGGCTCCTGTACTCCCTTTATCCGTTGTCCTTCCTCGAGATACTTATGCTCGATGTAGCCGCAGTAGAACGGATTCCGGAGTATCTCGCTTAGTCGTTGCTTATACATCTTCAGTCCCCGGGCGTTGAGGCGGCGTACGATTTCCTCGTTGGAGAGGTTCTCATTTGCTTTCCACTCGAACGCTTTCCGGAGTATCTTCCCCTTTTCATTGACCGTGATGATGTGCTTCTTGCCTTCCTTCCTCGAGTCATAGCCGAGTGGAGGTCTGCTATACCATTCCCCCCGCTGGATGCACGCCTTCATGCCTTCCGTACATTTGTGCTTTCGGACTTCGTTGTCCATATTCGCCACTATAAGCATAATGTTTTCCATCGGGTCAGACATAAAGTTGTCCTGAGCGACGGGTTGGTTGATGGCTATTAGATAGATACCTTCGTTTTTCAAGGTTGTCTTCCACCAGATACCCTCGCTTGCATTGCGTGAGAATCTGTCATAGTCATAGCATACGATGGTATTAACCTCGGGGTCTTTCCGGACCTCATCGACCATCGCCAAGAACTTCTCTCCTGCGACCTTTGCACTTTCGTTGGTCGCACCGTAGTCGCTTTTCTTGACCCGGATACTATTACGGGTGCAGTACTCCATACACGCATCTATCTGCGTCTGGATGGAGTTGTTGTGTTTGAATTGGTCTGCAGATGACACTCTCGACCAGATGACGGCGACCCTTTCCGTTGAGGCATTACGCTTCTCGACAATGCCCTCCGCCTTGCTCTTTTTCTTCTTCTTAATCATCTGCCGACCGAATTTAACTGCTTATTTTTGAATGACCGATAGCCGATTTCCGCTATCGCGTCGAAGAAGTTGAGGATACGGAGCATATCGTCGTCGTCCGTAATCCCGAGTTTGATGAATTGGTTTCTTCTTGCATTGGTTAAATCTCTCTTGATGTACATTTGCTTGGAGATTTCATCCTCTGTCTCCGCAAGAAATGGAGATAAGGTTATTGCCTTTGGAACACCCCTCGATGGGTGAAACGCCGGTGTGAGGCTTACCGTTCTTTGCAAATATACAGAAAAGATTTCGATTTGTGAAGGTGACTTACACGAAGCGTTTGAGCCGTTGGAGCGTGCCTATGCTGGTTCCGGTAATCTTCTGGACGTTACGGAGCGAGATGCCCTTCCGGAGTAAGGAGATTTCCTTCGCGTATTGCTCCCTGTAGCTTTCATCGCTCTTGCGGTAGGTGGACGGGCGACCCATCTTGACCCCTTCCCGGCGGCATCTGGCGATGTACTGGTTACGACCGCTTGCCATCCTTTCTGCGATGGTCAGCCGCTCCATACTGGCGATTTCCAAAAGGACCGTGCATATGAGCGATGCGACGGGATTGACCTTGCCGTCGGGGTTGAGGGTCTCAAGGTTGTAGTTCTTGACGAACAGACTGACCCCGTGCTCGTTGAGGCACTCGATGACCTTCAGGGCTTGGAGGGTGTTACGACCGAGACGGCTAATCTCGAGGCAGACCACCTTGTCGATGTCGTTGGACTTCACAAAGTCGATGAGGTCCATAATCTCGGGTCGCTCCTCCATCCTTTTTGCTCCGCTGACCTTGTTGCTGAACACCGCCTCCACACTCCATCCAACACGGGTGCAATAGTCGGTCAGTTCATTGACCTGCCTTTGATACTCCTGTTTGTCCGTGCTCACTCGAGCCAATATCGCGACCTTTTCCATCGACTTATATTATTCTATGACCTCTACTTATATTTTTCTATAACACTGCCACGATGTTTTCCCAGCGGAAGGACCGCCACGATGCCTTTTCCACATCGAAATAGGCGGTAGTGGCGTAATGCTCCCGGCTGATTCCGTTACTGTTGATGTACCGCTCCACCAGTGCTTTCGAGGTCGAGCCGAACGCTTCACGGAGTTCCCCGGATTTCTTCATATAGACGAAGTGGGCTACGCCGTTACGCATCTGGTTCTTCAGGTTCTCCACCAGCATCGCTTTGGCTCCTGCCATCAGTGCCGAGTTGGTTCTGTTGCCGATGACCGCCATCCGGGTC
>JAFRRF010000002.1 GCA_017428245.1 Bacteroidales bacterium | reverse complement strand
GAGAAGATGATCCGGGAACACAAGGGGACGATCTACACCGTCTGCTATATGTTCTCGACCGACCGCGACGAAGTGGCCGACCTTTTCCAGGAAATCCTCATCCACCTCTGGCAGGGTTCCGGAACCTTCCGGGGTGACAGCGCACTGAACACCTGGATCTGGAAAGTGAGCCTGAACACCTGCATCTCCTTCGACCGGAAGAAGAAGCGCGGACTCAGGACCGAGCCCCTCTCGCTCGACATCGATCTCTTCGACGACCGGGATGAAGAGACCCGGCAGATCGGCCTCCTCCGGGAGCGGATCGGCAAGCTGGGTCCTTTCGACCGGGCCATCGTCCTCCTCTGGCTGGAGAATCTCTCCTACGAGGAGATCGGACAGATCGTCGGAATCACGCCCAAGAATGTCTCCGTACGGCTTGTACGAATCAAGGAACAACTCAAAAAGATGCAGTAATTATGGAAAACAACGATACCACCCTCCGTGAAATGCAGGAGCAGATGCAGCAGCTCCGCGAGAAACTTGACAGCCAGAAGATCGTCAACGAACGGATGCTCAAGAAGTCCTGCAGCCAGACCGCCAGCCGCCTCCGGTTCAAGGCCAATCTGCCCATTCTCTTTGGCGTCGCCGCCATCCTGCTGATGCCATCCCTCCGCGAGTTCGGCGTCTCGATGGGCTTCATCATCTTCTCCTGGGTCCTGATGCTGGTCTGCATCGTCGCCACGATCCTGACCAACCGCCACATCCCGCAGATGGACCGCGACCTGGTGACGGCCACGCAGGAGCTCACCCGCTTCAAGAAGATCCACGCCGAATGGATCAAGTTCGCCATCCCGATGATCATCGTCTGGGTCGGTTACCTCAGCTGGGACCTGCTCCGCAACGGAAGCGGCGCCGACCCGATGCTCCGCTACGGCTTCCTCGCCGGCATCGTCGCCGGCACCATCCTCGGCGGCCTTGTGGGCTTCAAGCTCCGCCGCGACCAAATGAACGCAGCCGACGAGCTCCTCGATCAGATCGAGGAGCTCCGGCGGGACGAATAAGTCTGAAAGAAGATTTACACCGTCACTTCGACGGAATGGCGGCCGGGCTTATAAGGGATGAAAACCTTGCCTGGGCCGCCGTCCGTGCAACGGACAGTAATGTCGTACTCAGCATCACGGAAACGCCGGTGTATGCGATAGGACCCATACCTGAGCGGGATGCAGGGTTCGATGAGCAGCCCGTCGTACTGGGGTTTTACGCCCAGAATGAACTCGCTCACGCATTTCCAGGTCCAGGCGGCGGTGCCGGTCAGCCAGCTGTTCTTGCCCTCGCCGGGACGCGCGGCTTCCGCGCCGGCCACCATCTGGCAGAAGACATAGGGCTCCACCTTGCGCAGGTCGTGGCTTTGCCGCCCGAATGCGGGGGTAATCTTGGTATAATGCCGCCACGCGTCTTCTACGTGGCCGGCCATCGCCTCGGCGATAATGACCCAGGGATTGTTGTGGCAGAAGATGCCGCCGTTTTCCTTGTAACCCTGCGGATAGGAACTGATCTCCCCGTATTGGTACAGATACGATGAAAATGCCGGGGCATTCAATACTAGTCCGTGCTCGCATTCCAGATGCTTCACGGCCGAATCCAGGGCCTTGTCGCAAAGTCCCTCGCCGGCACCGATGCGGGCCATGGCACACCAGCCCTGGCTCTCGATGAAGATCTTGCTCTCGTCGCATTCCCGGGAACCGATTTTCCCGCCGTGGAAATCATACGCCCGCAGGAACCATTCGCCGTCCCATCCGTACTTCTTGACGGAATCCTCCATCGCGCGCACCGCAGAACGCACCGACGAGGCATCGGCATCGCCCAGCCGCTCCAGCAACTCGGCAAAATCCTTTCCTTCAGCCACGAACAGCCCGGCGATCATCAGCGACTCGGCCTGTCCGCCCGCCACGTTCTCGGTAGTCTGGAAAGATTCGTCCGGATCGAGGGAAAAGCAATTCAGGTTCAGGCAGTCGTTCCAGTCGGCGCGGCCGATCAACGGGAGTCCGTGGGGACCCAGGCCGGTGGCCACACGCCGGAACGATATCTTCAGATGCTCCAGCAGCGAGACTTCGCTGCCCGGGACGTTGTCGAACGGCACGGGTTCGTCGAGAATCGAAAAATCACCCGTCTCCTTCAGGTAGGCCACCGTTCCGAAGATCAGCCACAGGGGGTCGTCGCCGAAACCGCCGCCGATGTCGTTGTTGCCGCGTTTGGTGAGGGGCTGGTACTGATGATAACAGCCGCCGTCGGGGAACTGGGTCGCTGCGATGTCGAGGATGCGCTGGCGCGCCCTGTCAGGAATCATATGCACGATGCCCGCGAGGTCCTGGTTGCTGTCGCGGAAACCCATCCCCCGTCCGATACCGCTCTCGAAGTAGCTGGCACTGCGGCTCATAAAGAAGGTTATCATACATTGGTACTGGTTCCAGACATTCACCGTCCGGTCCAGTTCCGGAACGTCGGAAACGACCGTGAAACGGCCCAGCAAATCGTCCCAATACGCACGCAGGGCCGCGAAGGCGGCATCCACCCGGGCACCGGTGGAATAGGCTTCCATCATTTCCCGGGCCGCCGTCTTGTTGATGACACCGGGGGCGGAGAATTTGGCGTCGGCGGGATTCTCGACGTATCCGAGAACGAAAATCAGTTCCTCCGTTGCGCCGGGAGCGAGTTCCAGATCGAAACGTTCCGCGGCGACCGGGCTCCATCCGTGGGCGACCGAGTTCCCGGACGTGCCGGCGAGCGCCTGCACAGGAGCGTCAAAGCCGTTGTACATTCCCAGAAAGGTCTCCCTGTCGGTATCGAATCCGTCGAAAGGGCGGTTCGCGCCGTAGAAGGCATAGTGGTTCCTGCGCTCCCGGTATTCCGTCTTGTGGTAGATGGCATCGGGCTGGACCTCCACTTCCCCGGTTGAGAGGTTGCGCTGGAAATTCTCCATATCGGTCGAGGCGTTCCACAGGCACCATTCGACGAAAGCGTACAGCCGGACCGTCTTCGGGCGGTCGGAGCGGTTGGACAATTTCACCCGATGCACCTCGCAGCGGTGCTCCAGCGGCACGAAGAAAAGCGATTCCGCCCGAAGACCGTCTTTCTCCCCGCAAATGCGGGTATAGCCCATTCCGTGACGGCACTCATAGAAGTCCAGTGGCGTCCTGCAAGGTTTCCAGCCCGGATTCCAGAGGGTATCTCCGTCCTTTATATAGAAATAGCGCCCGCCCGCATCCATCGGCACGCCGTTGTACCGATAGCGCAGGATACGCCGGAATTTGGCGTCCCTGCAGAAACAGTAGCCGCCGGCCGTGTTGGAAATCAATGAGAAGAAATCCCCTGTCCCCATATAATTGATCCAGGGCCAGGGCGTATCGGGCCGCGTGATGACATATTCACGTGAAGCATCGTCAAAATGTCCGTAGGAATTCATCGCGATAACAGGTAAATTACTTTTTGATGGGATACAGGCGGAGCAGGAGCAGGATCAGCAGGGCGATGGCCGCCGGGAAGAGCGAGAAGATCGCCCAGATCATCCGCTGGACGGCCGGCTCGTTCGTAATCGTGACGACGGTCTGTCCCGTGGCGGGATCGGTGCCGGAAATGAAGCCGGCAAAGCCCAGGAACAGGGCCACGAGCGCGCCGGAGATGGCCGAACCGAACTTCTGGGCCATCGTGCCCGACGAGAAGATCAAGCCCGTGGAGGACGTCCCGTTCTTCTCGGTAGCATAGTCCGCCACGTCGGCATACATCGACCAGAGCAGCGGCGAGTACAGGCCGATGCCCACGGATGTGAGGATGACCGTCGCAACCATCAGCCAGATGTACTTCGGATCCATCGGGATGAAGAAGAAGCCGATGGAGGTCACGGCGCAGATGACAGCCGCCCAGGCGAACGCCTTGCGTTTCGACCCGACCCACTTCGTGAAGCGGGGCGACAGGCCGCCGAAGATCATACAGGTCACCTCGCCGAAGGTCATGAACACCGTATAATTGATGATCAGGCCCGAGACGGTGACGTCGCCGTGCAGACAGTACTCCAGCAGATAGCCGGCCACCGCATAGCGGAACCCATTGAAGAAATTGGTGCAAATTCCGATGAGCGTCAGATAGATCCAGGGCTTGTTGCGGAACAGGTCGGCAAAGGGTTTGAAACTGAATTTCTCAGCCCGGACAGGTTTCAGGCGCTCTTTCGTCAGCAGGCCGCAGGCCAGCGTGCCCAGCGCGGCCAGCGCGCCCAGCACCACACCCAGTACGGCATACTGATGGGATTCCGAACCGCCCACCATCTTCTGCAGATACGGGAACGACAACAGCGTGATGAATCCCATCGCGTAGGCACCGACCATCCGGTACGACGAGAACTGGTTCTTCTCATTGTCATCGGCCGTCATCACGCCCAGCAGCGAGCCGTACGGCACGTTGACGGCAGTATAGACGACCATCATCAACAGATAGAGCGTATAGGCATAGATACGTTTGCCGGCGGGACCCAGATCGGGCGTATAGAGCAGCAGGGCGAACACGAGCCCCAGTGGAATGGCGCCGAAAATAAGCCACGGCCGGTACGTGCCCCAGCGAGACTGCGTACGGTCGGCGATGGCGCCCATCACCGGATCGGTAATCACGTCGAACAGGCGTGCGACCAGCATAAGCGCCGCCGTATCGGCCACGGTAAGGCCGAAAATATTGGTGAAGAACAAGGGAAAAGCGATGGACATCACCTTCCAGGTAATCCCGCCTGCCGCGGCGTCACCCAGGGCGTATCCCAGTTTCTCAGATAGTTTTGCCATAGACTATTTTTTTATCATTTCTGTTTCCATTTCAAGACCGTCTGCGCCCACGCAGCCGTGAGTGGGAGGGGCCCAAAGCTCTGCTTTGGGAGGGATAGGCCCCGGAGGGGCCGTAGTCTTGAAATGGAAATAGAAATGATCATAATTCATAAATCATTCAAATATTTTCAATACTTCAAGACACATACGGGTGTTGTGATACGGACACTTCCAGAAGCCCGCCTTGGGCTGGGACAGGTCGGGCGAGCCGTCGGGCAGGATGGCCCAGTACCATTCGCCGCCCCGGCGGTCTACCAGATGGTCGCGGATGTAGGCCCAGCAGGCCAGGGCACGGTCGGCTCCGGCATCGTCGCCGTGGTACTTCCAGAGCCAAAGATTGCCCACGACGGTTTCGGCCTGCACCCACCACTGGCGGGAATCGTCGAAAGTGCCGTCCGTCAGCAGTTCATAGCGCATCGACCCGTCGGGCATCAGGCCCTCGTTGCCGGCACAGCCCAGAGCGGCGGCGAAAGGCCGCACGCGGCTTACCACGTCGATATCGCGGGTAGCGAAGGCACATTCCAGCAGCAGCCAGGAAGTCTCGATGTCGTGCCCATAGGAGACAGCGCCCGGCAGGACCGACCAGTCCCGCCGGAAATACAGCTGCAGATGTCCGTCCGGCGCCATGACACGCATACAGATGATATCGAGCAGCCGCACGATCGCGTCTTTCAGCGACGGATCCGGCCATACGCCGTACAGGTTGGCATACGCTTCCAGAAGATGGAGGTGTGAATTCATCGTCTTGTCGGCGTTGATGTCGTGGGCCGAAAGGGACATATCCTCCAACGGGGAGAAATCGCGCGCCAACGCTTCGATGTAGCCGCCGTTCTCCCGGTCGGCGAAATGTGTCTCCACCGTCCGGAAAAGCGCGGTGGCGGCCGTGAGGGCCGCCTGGCTGTTGGTCACCTTGTAATACTCGCTCAGGCCGTAGATGGCGAAGCCCTGGGCGTAAAGCTGTTTCTTGTCGTCGGACGGCGTGCCGTCGGGCGCGACATTCCAATAGACGCCGCCGTTGACGGGATCGGCGTACTGCACCAGAAAACGGTCGCAGGCATCCCGCGCCGCAATCAGGTATTCCGACCTGGACAGCGCCGAATAGGCTGCCGAAAAGGCCCAGACATACCGGGCGTTCAGGATGACGCCCTCCAGTCCGCGCACGTCCAGCCAGTAGTCAAGGATATTGTGTTCCAGGACATCGGCAACCTCCTGCAGCAGGATATCAGTCCGGGTTTTCATCAAATGTTCGGTGTATCCCAGACTTTGGTTTCCGTACACTTGACCATCACGCCCAGGCCGCTGCAGGCCAGCCGGAAGTCGCCCTCCTCGAGGCGCCACTTGCCATCGGCGCCGACGAAGGCCAGTTCAGAGGCCGGAAGCTCGAAGGAGACGGTCTTCGTCTCGCCCGGTTGAAGCTCGATCTTCTCGAAACCGCGGAGACGCTTCACGTCGGGTATCAGCGACGCCACCAGGTCGGAACTGTAAAGCAGCACGGCCTCCTTGCCGGCACAGTCGCCCGTATTGGTCACCTTGACGGAAACCTTCAGGACGTCGCCGGCCGCGAAGGAGGTCTTGTCGACCGTCAGATCGCTGTAGGCGAAAGTCGTATAGCTGAGGCCGTGGCCGAATGGCCACTGGACGTCCATCACCGCGTCGTAGTTATAGGACCCTTCCATCACCTCACGATGCTCGGAGACCTTGTAGTCGTAGGTATGCAGGGCATTGATGTGCTTGGAATAGGTGAACGGAAGCTTGCCGGAGAAATTCTCGTCGCCGGCAAGCAGCGCCGCCAGGGCGTCGCCGCCATAGTTCGACGGCAGCATCACGTCGACAATGGCCTTGGCCAGCGGCTCGATGTCCCCGATGATGCGCGGACGGCCTTCATTGAGCACGAGCACGATCGGCTTGCCCGTGGCGGACAGGGCCTTCACAAGGTTCTTCTGGTTGGCCGAGAGGTTCAGGTCGTCCATGTTGCCCGGAGTCTCGCAATAGGAGTTCTCACCCACACAGCAGATGATCACATCGGCGGCGCGGGCCGCACTGACAGCCTGCTGGATGCCGGTCGCCTTCTCATACTGCCAGGCCATCGGAATCTCGACATACTCCACGCCCGGAACATAGTTCACGCGGGAGAAGCGTTTCTGCAGGGCTTCGAGGATGGTGTTGTACTGCGGCACGAATTCGTCGGCAGAGCCCTGCCAGCGATACGACCAGCCGCCGTTGAGCGCGCGGAGCGTGTTGGCGTTCGGGCCCGTGACCAGGATGCGTTCCGTACCCTTGAGCGGCAGCACGCCTTCGTTCTTGAGCAGCACCTCCGATTCAACCGCGGCGGCGTACGATTCCTTCGCATAGCGTTCGCAGGCGAAATCGGGATACTCGCAGTCCCAGGTCGGATTGTCGAACAGGCCCAGGCGCACCTTCAGGCGCAGTACACGGCGCACGGCGTCGTCGATACGCGACATCGGTATCTCCCCTTTTTCCGCCAGGTCGACGATCACGTTCACACATTCGGGATCATAGGGATCCATGATCATGTCGATGCCGGCGTTGATTCCCAGCGCCACGGCCGCGCGCTTGTCAGCGGCAACGTGGTCGCGGGTGAAGAGGTTGTCGATGTCGGCCCAGTCGGTGACCAGCAGGCCGTCCCAGTTCAGCTGCTCCTTCGCCCAGCCGGTCAGCAGCAACTTATTGGCGTGGGTCGGAATGCCGTTGATGGAGGCGGAGTTCACCATCGCGGTGAGTGCGCCGGCCTGGAAACATTCCTTGAACGGACGGAAGTATTTCTCGCGAAGGTCGTTCTCGGCGATGTAGGCCGGAGTACGGTCCTTGCCCGAAAGCGGCACGCCATAGCCCATATAGTGCTTGAGGCTCACGGCGACGTGCTCAAGGTCGATATGGTTGGGATCGGCGCCCTGGAGGGCAAGCGTTTCGATGCGGGACATTTCCGTCTGGAGATACGGGTCTTCACCCCAACTCTCCCACAGGCGCGGCCAGCGCGGGTCGCGTCCCAGGTCCATCACGGGCGAGAACACCCACGGCACCTGGGCGGCGCGGGTCTCATAAGCCATCGCCTCGCCCATCATACGGGCATACTCCCGGTTGAAGGTCGCACCCAGGTTGATCTCCTGCGGATACAGCGACCCTTCGATCAGGTAAGAGGCACCGTGGATCATGTCGAGACCGTAGATGCAGGGGATGCCGAGGACTTCCATCGACTTTTCCTGGATCTGCCTGACCATCGCGGCGGTGTGCTCGCGGGAATGGGCGGCGTCGTGCATCACATTGAGGATCGAGCCGACTTTGTATTCGCCGATGATCCGGTCGAGTTTGGCCGGGTCGATCGCCTCGTGGGTATCGTCTTCGAGGACGACGATGGAAAGCTGGACCAGTTGTCCGGCTTTCTCCTTGAGCGTCATTCCTTTCAGGACTTTCTCGACTTTTGCCTCGACATCCTTGTCGTGCGGGATGGCCGGTGCGACGTTCTGTTTCGGCGTACAGGCGACGACGGCCAATAACAGCGAAATGGCGATTATGGGAACGAATCTTTTCATAGGATTTAATGTTTTTGTTTCTTTGCGGAGCGGTTGCGCCAGAGCGCGGTCATCTCTTCGAGGGTCTTTCCCTTGGTCTCGGGGACGAGGCGCCATACGAAGATGGCGGCGACGATGCAAATCAGGCCATAGAGCGCATAGGCGAAGAAGTGGCCGAAACTGTCGCCCATCGCACCAAGCTTCATATTATACATCGGGACGAAAGTCGAGCTCACGATGAAGTTGAAAATCCACTGGAACGCCACTGCCCAGGCCGTCGCCTGGCTGCGGATGGTGTTGGGGAATATTTCCGAGATATACACCCAGCAGATCGGGCCCCAGCTGAACATAAAGCTGGCGCTGTAGACCATAATGCTGATGACAGGCACCCAGGCGGGCAGGCTGACCACGTTGGAGAGCGCCACACCCAGTGCACCGACGGCCATTCCGATCGAGCCGGAAATCAGCAGCGGCTTGCGGCCCAGTTTCTCCACGGTAAACACGGCAACCAGCGTGAAACTGATGTTGATGATGCCCATAATGACCGTGAAAAGCATATTGTTGCTCACGCCCATCGACTCGAAGATGCGCGGTGCAAAATAGAGCACCGCATTGATTCCGATCACCTGCTGGAAAACCGAAAGCATACAGCCGATGAAAATGACGATGAAGCCGTAGGCAAAGAGTTTCTCCCGCTTTTCGACCACGGTATCACGGATTTCCTGAAGGATCGTCCGGGCCTTCTCCTCCCCGTTGATGCGGGCGAGGATGCGGAAGGCCTGGTTGTCAAGGCCGCGCATCACCAGATGGCGGGGCGACTCGGGCACAAGCAGGATAAGCAGCGTGAAGAGCCCGGCCGGGAACGCCTCGGACACGAACATGTTGCGCCAGCCCACCGTATTGGTCCACTCCACGATCTGCGGGTCGTTCTTGTGCGACTGGATGATGAGGAAGTTGACGAAATAGACCACCAGCTGGCCGAAGATGATGGCGAACTGGTTCCACGATACGAGCTTTCCGCGCTGGTTGGCCGGCGCCACCTCCGCAATGTACATCGGGCAGATGGCCGAGGCGAGTCCCACGCCGATACCGCCGATGATACGGTAGAAGATGAATGCCACGAGGACACCCTTGGTGGCGACACCGTGCGGGAACAGGATGAATTCCGGATCATACGATCCCAGCGCGCTCAGGAAAAAGAGGATGCCCGCGATCAGGAGCGACCTCCGACGGCCGATCCGGGAAGTCAGCAGACCGGAAAGCAGGGCGCCGATCACACATCCGATCAGGGCGCTCGAGGTGGTAAAGCCGTGAAGGCCGTCGGAATAGCTGAAATCTCCCGCACTCTGGAAGAAAGCCTGCAGGCCCTTTTCCGCACCGGAGATGACGGCCGTATCATAACCGAAAAGCAGGCCGCCCAACACCGCGACCAGCACGATGCTGATCAGGTACAGGTTGCTGCCTTGTTGACTGGATTTGCCCATAAGAGACTATTTGCAATAAAGTGCGACAATGGTCTCATAGAGCTCCTGTCTGCCGGAAATCTGTTTCGGTTCTCCGTTCGCCTTGGCATAGGCTACGAGGTCTTCGAGGCAGAGCTTGCCCTCTTCGAATTCCTTACCCTTGCCGCTGTCGAACGACGCGTAGCGTTCTTTCTTCATTTGCAGGATGGGAGACTCTTCCCAGATTGCGGCGGCGTTGACCAGCGCACGGGCCATGGCGTCCATCGCGCTGATGTGGGCGATGAAGATATCCTCCGGATCGGTGGAGTTGCGGCGCAGTTTGGCATCGAAGTTCGAGCCGCCGGGCGCCAGGCCGCCGTTGCGGATAATCTGCAGCATGGCCAGCGTGAGTTCGAAGTTGTCGATCGGGAACTGGTCGGTATCCCAGCCGTTCTGGGCGTCGCCGCGGTTGGCGTCGATGCTGCCCAGCAGGCCGCAGTCGACGGCGGTGGCCAGTTCGTGCTCGAAGGTGTGGCCGGCCAGCGTGGCGTGGTTCACTTCGATGTTCACCTTGAAATCCTTGTCCAGGCCGTGGCGGCGAAGGAAGCCGATCACGGTTTCCGTATCCTGGTCGTACTGGTGCTTGGTCGGTTCCATCGGTTTGGGCTCGATGAGGAAGGTGCCCTTGAAGCCGTGGGCGCGGGCGTAGTCGCGGGCGGCGACCAGCATCCGGCCCAGATGTTCCTTCTCGCGCTGCATCTGCGTGTTGAGCAGGCTCATATAGCCTTCGCGGCCGCCCCAGAACACATAGTTCTCTCCGCCCAGCTTGATAGTGGCGTCAAGGGCGTTCTTGATCTGGACGGCGGCGCGGGCCACCACGTCGAAGTCGGGGTTGGTCGCGGCGCCGTTCATATAGCGCTTGTGGCCGAAGACATTGGCCGTACCCCAGAGGTTCTTGATTCCGGTCTCCTTCATCTTGACCAGGAGATAGTCGGTAATGTCCTTCATCCGGGCCTCATACTCGGCGATGTCGTCGGTATCCTCAACGAGGTCAATGTCGTGGAAACAGAAGAACTCGATGCCGAGTTTCTGCATGATCTCGAAGCCGGCGTCGGCTTTGGCCTTGGCGCGCTCATAGGGGCACTCGGCCTTGTCCCAGGAATAGCTGCGGGTCTGGCCGCCGAACTGGTCGCCGGACGCCTGGCCCAGGGTGTGCCACCAGGCCATCGCGAAACGCAGCCAGTCTTTCATTTTCTTGCCCAGTACGAGCCGGTCGGGCTCATAGTAATGGAATGCGAGGGGATTCTTGCTTTCAGTTCCCTCGAAGGGAATCCTGCCGATGGTAGGGAAATACTCTTTGGTCATGGTGATTATTGATTTAAATATGATTTCCAACGTTCATACGCAGCGATATATGCTTCCCGGTCTTCCGGTTCGATGACGGCAAGACGTTCCAGCGAGGAGAAGGCCTCCTCCGCGGAGCGGTAGATGCCGGCGCCGATACCGGCACCGCGTGCAGCGCCGACGGAGCCGTCGGTGTCGAACAATTCGATGGTGGCGCCGGAAGTTCCGGCCAGCGTCCGGCGGAAAAGCGGGGAAAGGAAGAGGTTCGCTCGCCCGGCGTGGATGCGGTCGACCTGAAGGCCCATTTCCTGCATGATCTCGATGCCATAGCAGAAAGAGAAAACGATGCCTTCCTGCGCAGCCCGCAGCAGATGCGCCCTGCCGTGCCGGTTGAAGTTCACGCCATGGATACTGCATCCCGTGTCGCGGTTGCACAGCATCCGTTCCGCCCCGTTGCCGAACGGGAGGATGGAGATTCCGTCACTGCCTATGGGAACGCCTGCCGCCAGATCGTTCATTTCCGCATAGCCCAGGCCTTCCGGGGCGACGGTGCGACGCATCCAGGCGTTCAGGATGCCCGTGCCGTTGATGCAAAGAAGGACACCCAGGCGGGGCGTTTCCGCAGTGTGGTTCACGTGGGCGAAAGGATTCACGCGTGAAAGCGGATCGTGCGCAACCTGCCCGATGACGCCATAGACCACACCGGACGTTCCCGCCGTGGAAGCGATCTGGCCGGGGTTGAGAACACCCAGGCTCAGCGCGTTATTGGGCTGGTCACCGGCCCGGTAGGTGACCGGCGTCCCTTCCTGCAGGCCCAGCTCCCGTGCGGCGGCACCCGTCAGGCAGCCCTGCACGCCGAAGGTGGGCCGGATTTCCGGCAGCACGGATTCATCGAAGCCGAAGAAATCCAGCAGACGGGAAGACGGCCTGTTTTCCCTGAAATCCCAGAAAATGCCTTCCGAAAGGCCGCTGACAGTCGTACAGACCGTGCCGGTGAGCCAGGCGGCGACATAGTCGCCCGGAAGCATCACTTTCCGGATACGGGCATACAGCCGGGGTTCGTTCTCCTTCACCCACGCGAGTTTGGCGGCGGTGAAATTGCCGGGCGAGTTGAGCAGGTGCTCCAGGCACCAGTCCTCTCCCAGCGCCTCAAAAGCCCGGCGGCCGTACGGGACGGCGCGCGAATCACACCAGATAATGGAAGGTCTGAGCACGTTCAGGTCTTTGTCGACACACACCAGTCCGTGCATCTGATAGGAGATGCCGATGGCTTTGATGTCTTTCCTGTCGATGTGACCGGCCTGCGCGAGCACGTCCCGCGTCGCTTCCTTCAGGCAGGAAAGCCACTGCGCAGGATCCTGTTCGGCCCAGCCGGGCCGCTCGGAGCGGATCGGGGCCTCGCTTTTCGGGTAGAAGGCCGAGGCGACACATCGTCCGCCGGCAGCCTCCACCAGGGATGCCTTTACGGACGAACTGCCGATATCGTAACCGAGTAAGTACATGGTTCAGATTTTAGGGTAAGAAGTATGTCGCCGGGCTCGCCCGTACTCTGGATGAGTATCTGGGCCAGTCCGCTGAAAGTATCGATGGTAAAGGATCGGGCGGCGGGATCTGCCGGCCGCTCAGCGGCGCGGAAAGCCGGGTCGCCGTTTCCGCAGCCCAGGATGCGCCCCGGACCTTCGACCGTGAGGTTCACGGGCAGGCAGGCCGTCGGGACAAAATCTCCCCGGGCATCCAGAACGGAAAGGGTCACGACAGCCAGGTCGCGGCCGTCCGCACAAATATTTCCACGGTCGGCGGCCGCATGCAGCGCGACGGGCGCACCGGTCGTCCGGACGGTCTTGTCCATCACTTTCCGGCCGTTCTTGTAACCGACCGCACGGACGCGGCCCGGCTGATAGACGGCCGTCCATTCCAGATGCCCGCCTCGGGGCATCTTTTTCCGGCCGAGACTTTTTCCGTTGACGCTGAGCGCCACCTCGTCACAGTTGCTATAGACCCAGACGGAGACCTTCTCTCCCTCATGGCCCACCAGATTCCAGTGCGGCAGGATATGCAGCACCGGCTCCTCAGTCCACCAGGACTGCAGATAATACGCCTCGTCCTTCGGGAAACCGCAATAGTCAAGGATGCCGAATTCCGAGCCCGTAGCCGGATATTTCAGCGGATTGGGCTCACCCCGATAATCGAATCCCGTCCAGTAGAACAGGCCGGCGAGCCAGGGACGGGCATCATAGAACTGCCAGCCCCGTTCGATGCAGTTATACAAGCTGTCGGGCCCCTGCGGGCTCCGGTTGATGGCCGCCATTCGGCCGTTCTCTACATCGTCGTAATAGACACCGCGTGTGCCGCAGCCCGAGGTTTCCTCGGTGCCCAGGGCCACGCGGCCGGGATAGTCGGCCCGGTGCTTGTCGACCGGGTTCTGCAGGATATAATTGTAGCCGGCGACATCAGTCCCCTTGATGATTTCCGGGCCGCTGCTGGTAGCCACAACCACGGGACGCGTGGGATCGATGCCGTGGCAGAATTCCGTCATCGTACGGGCGATGCGCTCGCCCTTCTCATTCCACTCGATCCCCCACTCTTCGTTGCCGATGCCCCAGAGGATGATGCAGGGGTGATGCCGGTCACGCTCGATCATCTTGCGCAGGGGCTCCAGCTGCGCCTCGTTGGTGCCCATCAGGCGTGTCTCTTCCAGGACATACATCCCAAGGCTGTCACAGATATCAAGCAGGGCGGGCGAAACGGGATTGTGCGAAGTGCGGATGGCGTTGAAGCCGTACTTTTTCAACTGTTTGATGCGCCACACCCAGAGCGCGTCGGGAATGGCAGCACCCACGCCGGCGGCGTCCTGATGGACGTTCGCACCGCGCAGGCGGATGACCTGGCCGTCGAGCAGGATGCCGCGGTCCGGATCGATTTCAATTTTCGGGAGGTGCAGACGCGGCTTTTCGGTCGATTCGCCCACCGTCAGCCACACGTGGCGGTAGATGCCGGCCCCCTCGTAGAACCAGCCTTCCTCGAACGTGGCATCGACACGGACCGTCACCACATTGTCGCCGCCGTAATTCAGGTATTCGGCGATATTGTAGGTCGCCGTCGCATAGCCGCTCTTCTCGCCGCCCAGCCAGAAGCCGTTCACCCAGATCTCCGAATCGCGGAAAATGCCGTCGAAACGGAGGGAGACCGGTTTTCCGAGCGCATCGGCGGGAACGGTAAAATGCTTGCGGTACCAGCCCACGCTGGTCTCGGGCCACTGCCAGCCCACAGTCTTGTAGCCGTGGCTGTGCGACGCTTCCGCAGCAAATGGAAGGTCCACCACCCAATCGTGCGGCAACTGCACATCTTTCCAGGAAGAGTCATCGAAGTCCAGGGCGTACGGGCCCGCATTATGGATCGAAGCGGCTTTGGTGTAGTAGTTGAAATACTCCGTCCCGCGTCCGAAATCCTTCTGCGGCGACGATGCATTGCCGAAAGCGAATTTCCACCCGTCGTCAAACAAAAGCTCCTGGGCGGAAACCGATAGAGATGAAATGAAGATGAAAAGGATAACCATATTCCATTTCCAAAGTACGGCCCCTCCGGGGCCTATCCCTCCCAAAACCGGCGAGCCGGTTTCGGGCCCCTCCCACTCACGGCTGCGTGGGCGCAGACGCTTCTGAAATGGAATATGGTTATCCTTTCTCATAGTATTAAAGATTTAAAGTTACGGTTTTCCCCTGATAGTCGCAAACCGTTCCTTTGGCATCGGGGTCATAGCCGTGCGGATGGGCCGGATCCACGACGATCACGTAGAAAGTCCGACGCTCAGGCATACCCGGGAAAGAGCCTTCCCGGTCGCCGATCGTCAGCGTGCGTGCCGCATCGTCCCAGTGGATCGGAATCTTGCTGAAAGCACCCTGCTCGTATGCATAGGTCAGGCCGTCGTCCTCGTACAGCGTGAAGTCGGCATCGGCGCCGGCATAGACGAATAGCCGGATGGCATCGGCCGGTTTCTGGTCGGACCATTCCATCGCGGGACCGAACGGAATGACCGAACCCGCCCGCACGAAGAGAGGCATCCGCTCGTACGGCGCCGGGACCGTGCGGCGAATGCCGCCCGTATAATAATCGCCGCTGTAGAAATCATACCATCCGCCCGCCGGGAAATAGACGCTCCGGATGCGGGCCTTGTACTCGCTTACCGGACACGGCATCAGCGCCGGACCGAAAAGCCACTGGTCGGACAGGTCGCGAACGGCGGGATCGTCGGGGAAATCCATCGGAAGGCCGCGAAGGATCGTATAATCGTCGAGATAGACGGCGCCAGTAAGAGAATAGAGATACGGCATCAGCCGGTAGCGCAGCTGCATATACCAGAGAATGCTCTCATACGTGGCCGAACCCTGCGGCGCGATGTTCCAGAGTTCGCGCTGCGGCCACTGGCCGTGGGTGCGGAAGAGCGGAACGAAAGTGCCGAACTGGTGCCAGCGCGTCTGGAGTTCCCGCCATTCGGGGAGGTTCTTCGTGTCGTAGAATTTGCTCATCACCGAGAAACCGCCGATATCCATGCCCCAGAACGGAATGCCGCTCATCGAATAGTTCAGGCCGGCAGCCATCTGCATCCGCATATCGGTCCACGAAGTGCCGATATCGCCGCTCCACGTGGCCGTGCTGTAGCGCTGCAGGCCGGCGAAGCCGCTCCGGGTAAGCAGGAACACGCGCTTGTCGGGATCCACGCCGCGCTGCCCGTTGTAGATCGCGTCGGCATTGACGATGGAATAGGCGTTCAGATATTCGGTGGAAGGGCCCAGCGCCGTCGGCGTGATGAGCCACTTGAAATAATCCATCGGAAGGCAGTCGCGCAGGTTCGGCTCGCTGGCGTCCATCCACCAGGCGTCGACCTTGCGGCCGTATTTGCTATAGAGGTCCTCGTCGATCTGGCGCCAGAACATCTCACGGCCGCCTTGCGCATAGGCGTCATAGAACGTCTGCCTGTGGCCCAGCCAGTCCACCAGGCCGGTGTCTTCGGCGTGCGTATAGGCGTAACCGGCCGCCTTTAGTTCCTGATAGTTGTCGGTATTGGTATAGAACTTCGGCCAGACGCTGATCATGAAGCGGCCGTGCATCGCGTGGACGTCGTCCATCATCTTCTCCGGGTCGGGATAACGGGTCTCGTCGAACTCGTGGCTCCCCCACTGGTCGTCTTTCCAGTACTGCCAGTCCTGGACGATGTTGTCGACGGGGATGTGGCGGCGGCGGAACTCGGCGAGCGTGCGGACCACCTCCTCCTGCGTAGAGTAGCGTTCGCGGCTCTGCCAGAAGCCCATCACCCATTTGGGCATCACCGGCGCCTTGCCGGTCAGGGTGCGGTAGCCGCGGATCACTTCGTCATAGCCATCGCCCGTCACGAAATAGAAGTCGGCATACGGTTCGAATTCGCTCCAGAAGCTGAATTGCTGCTTCTCTTCCGCCGTCTGCAGGGCGGCCACGCGAAGGCCGAAATACGACACGTCACCGTCAGGCTCCCATTCGATGCGGACGGGCGTGCGGACGCCCTTCTCCAGATGGGCCGTGAACTTGTAGCTGTTGGGGTTCCAGGCCGGGCGCCAGCGGCGCGACATCATCTCCTTCCCGCCGACCGAAGTCTGCTGGAAGCCGGCATAATACTGGATGAAATCGTAGTCGCCCGTCTCGGGCGCCTCGATCCAGCCCTCATAGACCACCTTGGCCCCATTGAGCTTGACCTTGGGCAGATTCTGGATCAAGGCCTCGTTCTCGTAATAGAGGGAATCTTCCCGCTGGACCAGCGGCTCGCCCTGGACGGGCATATAGGTACCGGTCAGGGCACCTTCCACGCCGTCCTTATCGTAAAGTTTGAAGGCTTCGCCCAGCTGGCGGTAAGGCGCGGGATTGCCCCAGCGCGACAGCGAATAGGCATCGAAAAGCAAGCCATAACCGCGCGTCGAAACGACGAAGGGAACGCTCACCTTGGTGTTGTACTGGAAGAGTTCTTCGTTCCGCCCCTTGTGGTCGAATTCGCCGGCCTGGTGCTGGCCGAGACCGTAGAACGATTCTTCCGGATCGGTCTCGAAGCACGTGCGGACCGACCAGGCCTTCTTCCCTTCCACCTCGACGGGCACGAAGGTAAAACCTCCTTCCTGCAGGAGCGGCGTACCGTCGCCCCGGAAGAGATTCACGGTGGCCGAAGTCTTGTAGATTTCCACGATCAGGCTGTCGGTCGCCAGCCGCACCTTGCCGCCGGCCTCCGTCACCTCGAAATCGCGGCAGCCGGCCTGCGGAACCACGGCCAGACTCTGACGGTCGTTGAACCGCTCGCCGGGCACGGCGGAAATCCGGACGATATCGGGAGCGACGACCTGCAGCCGGATCGTCGCATCCTTACAGGGAACGAGAACCTGGTCGCCTTTCACGGTAAAAGCCCGCTGGCAAGATACCAGAAGAAGGGGAAACAGCAAGAAGAAGAGAGCCTTTTTCATAATCAGTCGGTTTCAGTATAATCAAAATAATCGAATTCAGCCGTTCCTTCGGCACAGTACATTCCCACGGTCACACCCGTAAAGCCACCAACCACTTCCGTGCTGAGCAAGGGCGTGTCCAGACGTGCGATTTCCCGGCCGTCGAGCAGGAATTCATAGTGATCTTCCCTGGCCAGAACGGCCAGTTTTGCAGCATTTCCACGGAGCCGTATCACGGCCGCCTCGTGCGAAAGACCGCGTATCCGGAAATGGACCACAGCCTCTGTCGATCCGCCCCGCCGCCGCAGGGAGAATGTCGCGTAGCCGCCGGAAATCTGATAGAGGGCAAGACCGCCTTCCCCGTTGCGAAGCGTCACGCGGGTCTCGAAATATGCCCTGGCCGCTTCCTGCCGGCGCAACAATGCCGTGGGATTCCAACTGTCATCGCCCAGACCGCCGCCCGTCCCCTTGAGAAGCAGTTTTCCGCCGTTGAAGGCATAATTGGCCGGCACCGGCTCCTGAATATGCATCCACTCGTGTCCGAGGGCTTTGGAAGGACAGGATCCGGCTTCCAGGCCGGAGAACGCATAGTGACGGTCGCGGGAAGACCGGGGAGCCGGCTGTTCCGGCAGCGTGAGGCGCATCTGTTCGGCGACGGGTTTGCCGTCGTTGACCACGGGCCAGCCGCCCGACCAGGTCACGGGAGCCAGGAAGGTCTCGCGGCCCAGATGATGGAAGTCGCCGCCATAACGGCGATAGGCAAGAAAGACGGTCCACCAGGAGCCGTCGGCCGCCTGGAAGAAATCGCCGTGGCCGGTACCCTGTATATTGCTGCTCTGGCCGGCGGCGGAACAGTGCGTAAAGATGGGATTGGCGGGATTGGACTCGTATGGGCCGTAAATATCGCGGCTGCGCGCTACGGTCAGCTTGTGAGCCAGTTCCGTACCGCCTTCCGAAATCAGCAGGTAGTACCAGCCGTCGTGTCTGTAGATATGAGGTCCTTCCGGATAGCGGCCGCCTGTGCCCGTCCAGAGCGCTTTCGAAGGGCTCAGCGTCCGGCCCGTCGCCGGATCGATCTCGCAGAGAGTGATGACGCCGTCGGGATTGGAGACCATATAGCATTTCCCGTCCTCGAAATACAGCGACGGGTCGATGCCCTGCTGCTCCAGCCAAAGCGGCTCTGACCAGGGGCCGGCAGGATCGCTCGCCGTTACCATGAAGTTTCCGCCATTGCCCACGTTGGTAGTGATCATATAGAACGTTCCGTCGTGGTAGCGAATGGTCGGAGCATAGATGCCCTGCCAGGAGGTAGCATGGTGCAGCGGAAGCTGAGAAGGCCGGTCCAATACGTTGCCGATCTGTTCCCAATTCTGAAGGTCGCGGCTATGATAGACAGGCACTCCGGGAAAATAGTGGAACGACGAATTTACGAGATAGTAATCGCTCCCCACCGCCACCACCGACGGATCGGGGTGGAATCCCGGCAGGACGGGGTTGATCAGGATTGCCGCAACACCCGAAAGGAAGAAATTAAAGAGGCCAGTCATCGGTACGGAACGGAGGAACGGGAATCCCGTAAGAGGTCTGCAGATTGGTATCCATCAGATTGCGGTAGCTGTAGCGGACCGCCACCGGCTTGGGAACCCGGTCACAGCGGACATAGACGGTCTGACCGTCCCAGTCCACTTCGGCATCGGCGAGGTGGAACACGCGGTCGTCACCGGCCAGTTCGAAGCCCTTGACCACGCGGTCCTCGATCGACTGGAGGTTCGACCAGACATTGTTGAAGAGGATCTTCACGCGGCCGTCGTCGAGGTATTCGATGGAGCGCGGTGTCGGGTAATCGACCGGCATATACACAGGTACGCCGTAGGAGGAGCTCAAGGCCCGGAGAACCATCATATCGGCCACTTCCTGCTTACGCGAGGGATGGATGGTGTGCTGCGCACCCAGTGTTTCCAGGCAGACGGCGTAGCAATCCGGCACGAGCTGCTGCACGTGCATCTGGGTTTCCACAAAAGCGGGACGCGTCCGCGCATCAGGCTGGCCATAGTCGTGCGGCGCCAGCAGGGCGTAGATGAAAGGCATATCCTCCCTGCCCCAGGCCTCGCGCCAGAGTTTCACCATCGCGGCCTGCAACTTGTCGTAGCAGGCCTGTCCGAGATTCGAGCAGCCCTGATACCAGAGGAATCCCTTGGCAGCATAACCCGCAATCGGAGCGACCCGGCCGTTCCAGCAGGTTGCCACTCCGTTGGGCCACATACCCGCCGTTTCGTGGAGTTCCTTGATGTACGCCAATTCCTCTTCGGATACTCCGGCGCTCTCCACCGCTTCCATCGTCATCCACGGCTCGATGCGGCTGCCGCCCCAGGCATTCACGATGATGCCCACAGGGACGTCGAGATTGCGGGTCAGCCGTTTGGCGAAAAGGTAGGCGACCGCCGAGGTTTCGGCATACACGGCGGGGTCGGTATGCTGCCAAGTGAAATCCATGTCGCGCTGCACAACGTGGGTCGTATCGGCCTTGAGGTTCAGCACGCGGATGCGGGAGGCATATTCCGCCGCTTCGAGCAGATTCTCCCGGAAACCGTCGATCTGCTGGAAACCGAAGCCCCGCATGGGCATCTCCATATTCGACTGGCCGCTGCATACCCAGACCTCGCCGAGCATGACGTCGGAGACGGTCAGGCTTTCCTTGCCCGACTTGACCGTCAGCGTATACGGTCCGCCGGCAGCGCCGGTCGGGAGGGTCACGCGCCAGGATCCGTCGTCGGCCACCTTGGCCTTGACGGCTTCCCGGGTCCAGGAAGCGGTGACAGTCACGGTCTTGCCAGGCTCGCCCCAGCCCCAGACAGGGGCCGCGGTCTCACGCTGGAGCACCGCGTGATCGGAAAAAACGTGGGCCAGCTGCAGGGGCTGCGCGGAAAGCAGCAGCGCGGCAAAGAGCAGGAGGCCGGTCAGGATCAGTCGTTTCATATCGTTTTCAGGTTCTTGTCGATGAGTTTATTGAGCGTTTCCACGGAAAGACCGGTCCGCAAGCCGTCGGGGGCCGTATGCAGGCAATAGTCCACCAGCCGGTCGACGGACGATGTGGCCACGTGGAGCCGGGTGTCGGACGAGGCGTAGTAAATGAATACCTTCCCGTCGGGATCGCAGATCCAGCCGTTCGAGAAGAGGACGTTCATCACATCGCCGATATACTCACCGCCTTCCGGCGCCATGAAGAAGCCCGCCGGCTCGGCGATGACGCGGGTCGGATCGTCGAGCGCGGTCATATACATATACAGGACGTATCGCAGGCCGGAGGCGCAGCCGCGCACGCCGTGCGCCAGGTGCAGCCAACCCTGCGGGGTCTTGACGGGATGCGGTCCCTCCCCGTTCTTGACTTCCTTGATCGTATGGTAATGGCGGAGGTTGATGATCTTCTCGTCCGTCACTACGGCATGTTCCATCGAGTCGACGAGGGCCCAGCCGATGCCGCCGCCGCTGCCGGCGTCAATGAAGCCATCCTGCGGACGGGTGTAGAAAGCATACTTGCCGTCCACGAATTCGGGATGCAGCACGACATTGCGCTGCTGGCTCTTCGACACCAGATCGGGCAGGCGCTCCCAGTTCACCAGGTCGCGGGTGCGGGCGATGCCGGCGGCGGCCACGGCGGACGAGAGGTCGCCGGCCGGTGCCGCCGGATCCTTGCGTTCCACACAGAAAATGCCGTAGATCCAGCCGTCCTCGTGGGCGGTCAGGCGCATGTCGTAGATGTTGGTGGCAGGCTCCCCGTATTCCGGCATCGTCACGGGACGCGGCCAGAAGCGGAAATTGTCGATGCCGTTCGGGCTCTCCGCCACGGCGAAGAACGATTTGCGGTCGGCACCCTCCACGCGGGCGACCACCACATATTTCCCATTCCACTTGATGGCGCCCGCATTGAACACGGCATGGATGCCGAAGCGTTCCAGCAAGTAGGGATTGGTGTCTTTGCACAGGTCATAGCGCCATTCCAGCGGCGCATGCTCCGCAGTCAGCACGGGAAACGCATAGCGTTCATAGACGCCGTTCCCCTCCCGGGCCACATTGGGCCGGGCGCAGAGCTCATCGTGGGCCTCGGCAAGCCGGGCCAGCCTTTCTTCGAAAATCATAGGAGTACAATATCTTCTTTTTCGCTGAACTGCTTGAAATCGCCGGCATTCTCAAAGCCTTTCCACGGGGCATAGAAATGCTCCGGCCGGTCGTGGGCGTTGCGCCAGGTAAGCACATAGGCGGCGCCGGATCCCGAGATGGCGGGATACAGCACCTCGCACCACCAGTGCGGATCCTTCAGGCTTTCCAGGCCGGTTTCGGAAAGACAGAACCGTTTGCCGTGTTCCGCCGCAAGGCCGCGGAGTTCAAAGAGCATCCCGCGCACCTGGCGGATAAAGCGCCGGTTGGCTGCTTTCTGGCCATCCGGGCCGACATATTCATAGATGTCCGTGCCCAGATAATCCACATAATCGTCGCCGGGATAGCGTGACAGGTAGTCCGACACACTGATCGGCCCGTTGGGCGAATAGCACCATTGCAGGTTCGTCAGCCCGCGTTCCTGCACGAGGTAGTCGTGCGTCATCCGGAACAGGGCCACATACTCGTCGGCCGTGCAGAGCCGGCCGCCCCACCAGAACCAGCTGCCGATGTTCTCGTGCCAGGGACGGAAAATGGCCGGCGCGCCGTCGAGGCTCGCCAGGAAGTCGCCGGCACGCTGCAGCCACACCATGAACTCATCGTGCTTCGAGCCGCCCGGCAGGACGGAACGCACGACTTCCGATGACGAGATGTCCCACGCATCGCCGCCGGTATAGGGATTGCGCGGATGCCAGGAGAAGGTTACCGTGCCGCCGCGTTCCACGTGTTTCAGCGCGGCCCGGCGCATCAGGTCGAAAGGCACGCCGTCGAGGTTGCAGGCATTGCCCAGTTCAATGCCGCCCAGGTCGAAACCGACGATGGCGGGATACTTTCCCGCTACGTCACGGACGTCCGAACGCTCGAGCGGATCGTTTTCCACGTCGGTCACCACCCAGTTGTGGCCATAGACCAGGTCGTCCTGATGGCCATACAGGACCTTGCCGGGGTTTTCCGCCCATTCCCGGCCGTTGGCCTTCGCAATGACGCCGACCGTCGAATCGGAGACATAGACGCCGTTCAGGCCCTGGGCTTCCTGGGAGGGGTCGCCCGTATAGGGATCACCGCTCTCCCACTGCTCGTGCGGCGGAACGGCGAAACCGCTCCAGCCCCAGAAATTCGCACCGTCGAGTTCCTCGCCGATGCGGGAGAAAACATAAGAATAGTATGCGTCACGGGCATTCGTGGACGCATCCATCGAGGCCTGGAACCCGTCGCGCGGGAAACCGAATTCCTCGGCGACCACGGGCAGGCCCAGTTCTCCGGCCAGCGCTTTATGGAACGTCAGATACCCGGCAGTCTTTTCGATGGCGGTGTCCACGTCTTCCTCCAGACTGTCGGGCCGCACCCAGCTCCAGTTGTAAGGCCAGATGTGGATGGTCATATAGTCGATGCCCGGAATCTCGTTGACAGCCCGGACCAGGGCCGGGTCCTCCTCGCAGCCCATCAGGCCTTCATTGCCCGTGGACAACAGATGGTTCGGATCGATTTCCTTCACGATACGGGCCGCCTCGGTCATCCAGCCGATGAAGCCGGCGCGGATGTCGGGATCATTGGAGAAGCAGCGCGGTTCGTTGCCCAGCTGCCAGGCAAAGATGGCTGGATCGTCCTTATAGGGTTTCCCGGTAATGGAATTCACGCGGGAGACGATGTTGCGAAGATGATTGAAGTAAAGTTGTTGCGCTTCCCCGGAAGTCTGGAACTTCCGCATCTGCTGCATGAAGGGCCAGTAGCCGTCCACCAGCGGGATCAGCGTCTTTTCTCCGGTAGCCCACTCCAGATACTGGCCGTAGCCGCCGCTCCACTCCCAGGAATTGTTCACATAGAGGACCGCCTGCATATCCCGTTTTCCGAGTTCCACCAGGAATCGGTCGAGACCCACGAGCAACGTATCGTTGTAAACGCCAGGCGCAGTCTGCAGCGTGGGTTCCACACGGGAATAGACCCCGTCAGCACCGTCGCCGCCCACAAGGACCCGGAGGTTGTCGACGCCAAGGTCCTTCAGGGCGTCGAGCTCGCGGACGAGACGGTCGTAATCACCGCCGCGTCCTTCGGACGCCAGGATGGGGCCGTACCAGAAATTGGTACCGACGAAGGTATAGGGTTTTCCGTCACGGACGAAATGCCCGTTTTCGATAGTGACGAATGAGATTTTCGGGCGGACGCATCCGGCAGCGGAAAAAAGCAGGATGAACAGCGCCAGAAGCTTGAATATGCGTTTCATAAGCCGGTCGGGATAAATTTGATACCTTATTCTATCAAGATATGCAAATTTAGACGTTTTGCCCGGTCTCTACCAGCATATAATTATTAAAAACCGATACTATTTTTGCAAGGACTAGACGTAGATGCGGTTCTTTGTGAACAACGCACGGAAGTCCCGCGGCGTATATCCCCGCCGCGCCTTGAAAGAACGGTTGAAGTTCGAAAGATTGTTGAACCCACAAGCATAGCAAATCTCACTGACAGAAGTAGTTGTATCTACGAGCATCCGCGCGGCGACCCCTACGCGGACATCGATGATGTAGTCGACGGGACCGCGTCCGGTAAACTGCTTGAAAAAGCGGCTGAAGGCGGAAGGTGACATCGCCACGAGGCCGGCCAGGTCGTCGAGCTTGATTTCCTCCGTATAATGCTGAGCGATGTACTCCTTGACCTTGTTTACGCGGCGGCTCTCCCGGCCGGTGACGGTCTTGGCAAAAGAGTTGGAAGCAAGCGTGCGGGCGCCCGTGTCGAGCGACAGTTCGTAGAGGATCCTGAGCATATCCAGGAACTGGTCCATCCGCTCCTCCTTGGAGGCCAGGGTGTCAATCAGGCAGTACACGCGCATGATGGCGGGCATCGAGAAGGTCAGCCCCATCCGGGCCCTTTCAAACATCTTGCGGATAGATGCGAACTGATTACGTGCCAACAACTTAGAATCGAGGAGATGAGGCGAGAACTGAATCGTGACTTCCCGGATGTCCGCCTCCTTGCAGTCGCCTTGTTCCCAAACGTGCTCCAGTCCGTCGCCCGTTATCAGCGTCAATTCGAAATCTCCGACCGTCTCGATGCTGTCGCCTACCACGCGACGGACGCCGCGTCCCCGCTCGATGAAATTGAGCTCGTATTCCTCGTGCGAATGGATGGGCCAGGTGAATGCGCTTTTGTGCCGTTCGACGATGTAGAAACAATCATTGTCCGTAATGGACGTAATCTCCCTGAGTACATTTGCCATAACGGGACAAAGATACTAAATAAATTGTATTAAATTTCCATTTATTGATACTTTTCCAACATACTACATATAATTAGGAGGATTTTTCGGATAATATTTCGTACCTTTAAATGTTTATTCGTGGGCATATGCGTGCGCACGATTGGGAAAATTAATTTTATTAATTCATAACTTATTATTAACCAACTCTTCCAACCAATGAAAAGCAAGTTCTTTGCTTCTCTGATGTTCCTGCTCCTCGGCGTGGCCGCAATGGCGCAGACCGTACGGATTACCGGTACGGTCACCGACACATACGGCCCTGTCATCGGAGCGAGCGTCATTGAAAGCGGCACCCAGAACGGTGCCTCTACCGACCTGGAAGGAAACTTCGTGCTGAACGTCCAACCCGGCGCGACGATCGAGATTTCCTCCATCGGTTACAAGACCCAGGTCATTCCGATTGGAAACCAGACGGTCTTCAACGTGTTCCTTGAGGAAGACGCAGAGTTTCTCGAGGAAACGGTGGTTGTCGGTTACGGCGTCCAGAAGAAGAAGCTCGTGACCGGTTCCACCGTCCAGGTCAAAGGCGAGGACATTGCCAAGCTCAATTCCACCAACGCGCTTGGTGCAATGCAGTCCTCCTCCCCCGGTGTGAGCATCATGAGCTCGTCCGGCCAGCCTGGCTCGGGTTACAACGTGAACATCCGCGGTATGGGTACCATCGGTTCCTATGCCCCGTTGTATGTCATCGACGGTGTTGCCGGCGGCAGCATCAACTCCCTCAACGCGTCGGATATCGAGAGCATCGACGTCCTGAAGGACGCCGCCTCCTGCGCCATCTACGGCGCCCGCGGCGCGAACGGCGTCATCCTCATCACGACCAAGCAGGGCAAGGCCGGCAAGGTCACCGTCACCTACGACGGCTTCTACGGCATCCAGAATGTCCAGAAGATGCCCGAATTCCTGAACGCCCAGCAGTATATGGACATCCAGGACCAGGTCAACTTCAATATGGGCAAGCCCACCGTCGACTGGGCCGGCATCCTGAACCCTTCGCTCTACAACAGCATCAAGGACGGTTCCTTCGTCGGCACGAACTGGCTCGACGCGATCCGCAACGTCAACGCCCCCAACCAGAACCACGCGATCAACATCGTCGGCGGTTCGGATATGTCCAAGTTCTCGATGGGTGTCAGCTACGCCCACCAGGAAGGTATCTTCGGCAAGCCGGTCGCTTCCAACTACAAGCGTATGACCGTGCGTCTGAACTCCGATCACGTGATCTGGCAGAAGGACGGACTGGACATCATCTCGGTCGGTGAGAACCTGACCTTCACCCAGTCGGCGAACAGCGGCATCGGTACCGGCAACCACTACTGGAACGATATCTTCAGCATGCTCTCCGCTAACCCGCTCGTCCCCGTCTATCAGCCCGACGGCAAATACACGGAATACGACTGGCTGCAGCAGAGCGGCCTGTGGAACCTGGTGTCCACCATCAGCAACCCGGTCGCAGAAATGGTCTATTCTTCCCGCGGCAACAACGGCAGCCACGACTACGGTCTGAGAATGTCGGCCAACCTGCGTGTGCAGCCCATCAAGGGCCTCACCTGGAAGAGCCAGTTCAACTACGGCCTGAGTTCGGGCAGCTATCGCCAGTACAGCATGATCTACAAGCTCACCGACCAGTCGTTCAAGGACACGGACGCCGTGAGCCAGAGCGCATACGCCGGCTGGGACTGGTCGTGGGAAAACACCGTGAACTACGTGTTTGACATCGACGGTCGTCACCACTTCGACGCCCTGGTCGGTAACACCCTTCAGCACAGCGGCTTCGGCGAAAGCGTCGGTGCGGCCAACACGACCTCCAACTGGCCCAACAGCTGGACCTACGCCTACGTGAGCAACACGTCCGGCACCCCGTCCCTGAGCGACATCTCCGGTTCGACCTGGGGCGACAGCGGCCTGGTCTCCTTCTTCGGCCGTGTCAACTACAACTACGACGAGCGCTACATGCTCTCCCTGATCCTCCGTCACGACGGTTCGTCCAACTTCATGCGCGGTCACCGCTGGGGTACCTTCCCCTCCATCTCCGCCGGCTGGGTCATTACCAACGAACCCTGGTGGAGCCGCAACAATGTCATCGACTTCCTGAAACTCCGCGGAAGCTGGGGCCAGAACGGTAACTGCAACATCGACAACTTCCAGTACCTCTCCACGATTTCCGTGGGTGCGGCCGACGGCGGTTACTCCTTCTACACCGGTCCTACCTCCACCAACTCCGGCACCGGGGCCTATGCCGACAAGCTCGCCAACCCCGACATCACCTGGGAAACCTCGCAGCAGCTTGACCTCGGCTTCGACGCCCGCCTGTTCAACAGCCGGCTGAACGTGGCCTTCGACTGGTACCAGAAAGACACCAAGAACTGGCTGGTCAACGCCCCGATCATGGGCCACTTCGGCGCCAACGCCCCGTACATCAACGGTGGTGACGTGCGCAACTCCGGTGTCGAGCTCGCCCTCAACTGGAACGAAGCCCGCAACCAGGACTTCTCCTACAGCATCGGCGTGAACGCGGCCTACAACAAGAACCGTGTCACCCGTATCGCCAACGACGAAGGCATCATCCACGGCGGCACCAACGTGGTCCAGGGCATCGCGGAGATGTACCGCGCCCAGGTCGGTTACCCGATCGGCTACTTCTGGACCTATGCCACCGACGGTGTCTTCCAGAACCAGGATGAGATCGACGCCTGGAAGGCGCAGGGTTTGGGCACCATCGTCGACAACGTGGTCCCCGGTGACCTGAAGTTCATTGACCAGAACAAGGACGGCATCATCAACGATCTCGACAAGACGATGACCGGCGATCCGAACCCCGACTGGAACGTGGGCGTCAACTTCTCCGTCTATTACAAGGGCTTCGATCTTGGCATGAGCGGCTACGGCATGTTCGGCCAGCAGGTGTTCCGCGCCTACCGCCGTTACACCGACAGCCAGTGGAACAACTACACCACCGAGGTGTACGACTACTGGCACGGCGAGGGTACGTCCAACCACTACCCCCGCCTGGTCGCAGGTACCAACTACAACTATGTGAACAATACCGACATCTTCATCGAGGACGCCGACTTCTTCCGCATCCAGACCGTCACCCTCGGTTACGATTTCAAGCGTCTGTGGAAGAACGCCCCGTTCGAGAAGTGCCACCTCTATGTGCAGGCCCAGAACCCGTGGGTCTTCACCAAGTACAAGGGTCTCGACCCTGAGGTCGGTACTTCCTCCGGCTTCAGCAGCTGGGCCAAGGGCATCGACCTGGGTTACTACCCGCAGGCCCGGAGCTTCATCGTCGGCCTCAACATCGCCTTCGGCGGCGGCGCCTACGGCAATGCGACCGAACCCTCGCGCGTGGTCAACGCCTATGTTCCCGACAACTTCGCGCAGAAGGTGATCGAGAAGGAAGTGATCAAGGAAGTCATCAAGGAAGTCCCCGTGGAAGTGGTCAAGGAAGTCGTCAAGGAAGTGAAGGTCGGTTCCGACTTCACGGGCCCCTACACCGACGATCTCTACTTTATCATCAACCAGGCTGAGATCCGTCCGGACGAAGCCTTCAAGCTGGGCCGGATCGCCCAGATCATGAAAGACAACCCCGATGCGACCATCTCCGTCACGGGTTATGCCGACAGCGGCACCGGCACCACGTCGATCAACAACGATCTCTCGCAGCGTCGTGCCCAGGCCGTCATCGATATGCTCAAGCAGGCAGGCATCTCCGCCAGCCGCATCATCAGCAATGCCGTCGGCGGCGACCGGGACGCTTCCCGCAGCCCCGAGTCCAACCGCGTTGCCGTATGTATTGTCAAATAATTAGAACGAAAGCGTCATGAAAAGATTTTTGAAATTCGCGGCCATCGCCGCCCTCACTCTTTCGTTTGCGTCCTGTGAGTCGTTCCTCGACACCACCAACTACTGGTCGAAAGACAGCAGTAACTTCCCGGTGAATGCGACCGATGCCGAGCAGATGCTCGCCGGTATCTACAATAACCTGAACGCCGCCATCGGCGCCAACGACGGCGGAAACGTCGGCCACGACTACTTCCTGTGGTCCATCGCCTCTTCCGACGACGCCCTGGGCGGCGGCGGACAGAACGACCCGCAGTTCCAGGCGGAAGACCTCATCCTGAACGTGGGAGCCGATATGTACAACGGATTCTACGTGACCCGCTACAAGGGCATCGCCCGCGCCAACGCGGCTATCGAGGCCCTGCCCAACTGCGGCGTGGCCGACAAGCTGAACCAGTATATGGGCGAAGCTTTCTTCCTCCGCGCCTGGTACTATTACGAACTGGCTTCGATGTTCGGCAACATCCCCTGCCCGGTCACCTCGCAGGCCGATGCCACCCAGCCGCAGATCAGCGGTGAGGCCCTCTGGGGCCAGATCATCGAAGACTGCAAGATCGCAGCCGACATCATGCCTGCCAAGCAGGCCATCGGCGACGGTCACGTCGACAAGTACTGCGCTGAAGCCCTGCTGGGCCGTGCCTACCTGTTCGCCTCCGGTTTCTACGGCCTGAGCGACATCACCCTCCCGGCCTATGAGAACGAGGCTATCGGCGTGAGCATCTCCGAAGGAACGAAGATCAGCAAGGCCGAGGTCGGCCAGTACATCACCGACTGCGTGAACAATTCCGGCTACACCCTCGTTTCGGACTACCACAACCTGTGGGCCTACACCAACCGCTGCTCCATCAGCGACCCGAAGAACCCCTGGTATGGCAAGGGCTACCAATGGGTCGAGAACGACGGCGCCCGCAACCCCGAGGCGATGTTCATCATCAAGTTCAACACCCAGCCTTCCTGGAGCACCACCATCGGTTACTGCAACCAGACCGCCCTGTTCATGGGTGTCCGTGAGCAGAGCTTCTCCAACGGCGAAATGATGCCGTTCGGTCAGGGCTGGGGCATGTGCCCGGTCAATCCTTCCCTCGTCGACGACTGGAAGGCCATCGAGCCGAACGACGCCCGTCTGGACGCCTCCGTCATCGAGGTGACCAAGTTCGCCGGCCCGTACGTGTACGGTGGCGACTCCTTCATCCAGGAGACCGGCTACTACCACACCAAGAACATGCCGGTGATGGCCTGGAGCGAAGACAAGGGCAAGTACATGATGTCCTTTACCAACGTCATGTTCCCGGACCTCACCTGGAGTGAAGGCAACGACGACAACTACCAGCTCAACAGTGTCAACGACATGATCCTGATCCGCTTCGCCGAAGTGCTGCTGATGGATGCCGAGATCAACGGCAGCCAGGCTTCCTTCGACCGGGTCCGCGCCCGTGCCGGCCTGCCGAGCCGTCCGCTCACCGACGAGAACCTCCGCAACGAGCGCCGTTGGGAACTCAACTTCGAAGCCGTCCGCTTCAACGACATGCGCCGCTACGGTGAAGACTACGCCGTCGCCGCACTCAACAAGCAGGAAGGCGTCAAGATCTGGAACCTGGGCATCGAAGACAAGAACAACGCCTCCAAGTTCAACGGCGGCTACGGCGAACGCTACAAGGCCACCAAGGGCTTCATCGCGCTCCCGAGCAGCCAGATCTCCCTGTCTGCCGGTGCCGGCGAGGAATACAAGTTTACCCAGAACGCAGGCTGGGGTTCCCAGTTTGATTTCCCGGGCTGGCAATAGTAGATACTTATCCCAGAAATGATACGAATTATGAAGAATATATTCTACTTTGCAACGGCTGCCTTAGCCGCACTGCTGCTCGTTTCCTGCGAGCCTGCGCTGATCGACGGTCCTGAGGCCGGCGCCCCCGTGGCGGCGAGCGAGCTCCAGAGCGCCTTCGTCATCGACGGCCAGTATGCCGACGCTGCCTGCACGCAGCCGCAGGCCGACGGTAACTACATCAAATACCATACGTCGCCTGCCATGACCGTCCAGGTCTACAACTACAAGGCGGACGGTTCCAAGAACGTCCTGGCCACCGGCGCTTCCGGCGTGTTCAACATCACGCCGCGCCGCGGTGCGGATGCGAACCAGCCTTTCGCGGTCGCGACCATCAACCAGGATGCCTCGATCGTTTCGTTCAACAGCTCCGTGAATGTCTACGTCCCGGCCGACCTCGCTCCCGAGGTGAAGGTTCTCACCGGTGAGTCCGGTGTCAAGGCCTGGAAATGGTACACCATCGGTGAATCCTGCTGGGGTAACTGCGGTTACATCGGCGTGGCCGGCCAGGCCAACGTGGCCGCCGGCGAAATCCCCGGTCTCTGGTGGGGCTGCACACCCGAACAGCTCGAGACCGAGCAGCTCGACCACACCGGCGGCACAGTCTACGGCTACGGCAGCGACGACGCCTACATGATCTTCAATGAAGACGGCGAATGCATCTCCTACAAGGCCGACGGCACCCAGATCGCCAAGGGCTCCTACACCATGAACAACTACGATCCTTCCGGCGAGAATTACCTTTACGGTACGCTCGTGACCGAAGGTGCGCCGATCCTGATGCCGTTCCAGATCAACACCGGCGGCAAGCGCGTCAACGAGTTCGAGGTCATCTACGTCGACCCGAACATGATGTCGCTCATCTACAAGGGTGACAATGCTGAATGGGGCTGGGGCGAAGCCACCTGGTGGCGCTTCAAGAACGCATCCGACCCGGACGCCGCCCTCGCGGGCAGCGGCACGCGTGACTGGACCTATTATCCGATGAACGGTTCCACCTGGGGCAACTGCGGTTACATCGGCGTGGGTGGCCAGGCCAACGTGGCCGCCGGCGAAATCCCCGGTAACTGGTGGGGCTGCACGCCTGTAGAACTGGAGACCGACCAGATCTCCCACAGCGGCGGCGTGGCCTACGGCTACGGCAGCGACGACGCCTACATGACCTTCGACAGCGTGAACGGTACCGTCACCTCTTACGACGCCTCCGGCAACAAGATCGCTTCTTCCACCTATTCCGTGGAGAACTTTGACTGGCAAGCTGATTACAAGATGGGTGACCTGAAGACGGATGCCACCGGATCCGGTATCCTCTTCCCGTTCATCATCAACACCGGCGGAAAGATAGCTACCGACTACGAGCTTCTGTACGTTGACGGTACGCTCCTCTCGCTCATCTGCCGCAACGGACAGGAAGAGTGGGGCTGGGGCGAAGCTACCTGGTGGAGATTCCAGCCTAAGAAGTAATTTACCTCTTTGTTAATAAGGCAGCCGCATACGGCGGCTGCCTTATTAATTTCTGAAATGAATAAACGATACGGAATACTGACATCTTCTCTCCTGGGCCTGGCGGTTTTCGCTTTCTGGATGTGGGGCTACCCCCAGGCGCTTTCCTATCAGGAGCAGAACCAGCTTTTCCTTTTTACCTGGGACTACCTTCTGGAACGGCTTTCGCTTCCGGGAGGCTTTGCAGACTGGTTGTCGGAATTCCTGGTGCAATTCTTCTATTACCGGTGGGCCGGCGCCCTGATCCTGGCGCTGCTGGCCGTCCTGCTGCAACGGCTGGTCTGGCGGGCCGCCCGTAAAACCGGTTCCGAGGATCGACGCAGCCTTTACGCCCTCTCGTTCGTCCCTTCGCTGCTGATGCTGGTCTATCAGGGCGACGTGGAAGTGCTGCTCAGCTATCCCGTAGCCCTCATCCTGGCTACGGCACTCTGCCCGCTGATGGCCCGTGCCCGCTGGCACAACCTGTGGATCATCCCGCTCGGATGGTGGCTGGTCGGACCGGCCATTGCCGTGCCCGTCCTGTACACGGTCATCCGGAACCGGAAGGGAGCGGATCTGCTGATGCTTGGCTGGCTTGTGCTGACCGCCTTCTTGGAATACCGGCTGCTGGCTTCGCAATACCCGGCCCGCGACGCATTCCTGGGCATCAACTATTACCGGCTGGTGGAATCCCTCCCCGCCCTGCAAGTCATCATTCCGGCCGTCACGCTGACTGTGATCCTGCTCTGCGGCCTGGGCATCCGCCTGCGGCATCCCGGCGTCTGGGGCGGCCTCGCCGCCATCCTCCTGATACTGGGCACCTGGATCGGTGTCCATTACAGCTATGGCAAGGATACCCACGAGACACTTGCCTATGACTGGCTCATCCGGAACGGCCGTTACGCGGACGTTCTCGAAAGAGCCGCAAAATACCAGCCGAACAACCCGGTCAGCGCCTGCTCGGTCAATTTCTGCCTTTTCACACAGGGGCAGCTCAATACCCGGCTGACGGAGTTCTACCAGTGTGGAACCGGAGGGCTTGTACTACCCAGCATCCGCGACAACCTTTCCGACGTCACTTCGGCCGAACTGCTCTGGATGATGGGTATGCCCAACATCACCCTGCAATACTGTTTCGATCTGCAGGAGTCCATCCAGAACGGGCGCAAGAGCGGACGCTTTATGTCACGGATCGCCGAATGCAACATTGTCAACGGATGGTATGACCGGGCGGAGAAATATCTGGATATCCTGGAACACAGCCTCTTCTACCGGAAATGGGCGAAGGAGAGAAACTATATGATCCGGGACGAGGTCCGCGTCGCCGCCGATCCGGTCTACTCCTACATCCGCAGCGTCCGTTTCAAGGAAGACTTCATCACGGTTTACAGCTCGCTCGACCTGATGATGGCCGTCCTGTACAATCAGAACAAGAACAATTTCATGGCGGCCGAATATTATCAGGCCTGGCAACGGCTCAAAACACTGGAGGACGTACAATGAAGCGGTGGATTCCCCTCTTTACGGCCCTCCTGCTGGCCGCCTGTTCAGGAAGCACGTCTTTCGTGGAAGAGCTTCCGAACATCTATCCCGACTATATCGGCGTGACGGTTCCCGCCGGCATCGCGCCCCTCAACTTCAATCTTCCGGAAGATTACGACCGCGTTTTCGTACGCGTAACCGGAGACAACGGCGGTGAAATCAAGGTCCGCGGCCGCTGGGCCGATTTTCCTGTCCGGAAATGGCACGAACTGACTGAACGGAATGCCGGTGCAGCCCTGCACTTCACGGTGCTCGGCCGCAAGAACGGCTTATGGAAGCAATGGCGGGACTTCATCGTCTATGTGAGCGACGTGCCGCTCGACGATTACGGCGTCACCTATCGCAAGATCGCGCCGGGTTACACCACTTACAGCACCATCGGCATTTACCAGCGCGACATCCATACCTTCCTGGAAGAGCCCATCATTGAAAGCACGCTTACGCCGGGCCAGTGCATGAACTGCCACACGGCCAACGCCACCGACCCTTCCCAATTCCTCTTCCATCTCCGCGGCAGGCACGGCGCCACGCTCATCCAGAAAGATGGTGTCCGGGAATGGGTTACCACCAAAACTGACAGTACGCTCGGAAACGTCGCCTACTGTTACTGGCACCCCGAAGGCCGCTGGTTCGCCGGATCCATCAATCCGGTGCGCCAGTGCTTCTGGACAGGCGACCAGCGGACCATCGAGGTCTTCGACCTGGCTTCCGATCTGGTGATAATGGATATGAATGACCACTCCCTCGTCGTGGATCCCCGTTTCACGACGACAGATTATCTGGAGAGTTCGCCCGCTTTCACCCCGGACGGAAAAACCCTTTATTTCTGCAAGGCGAAAGCCTTTGAGGTCCCGCGTTTTGTGGACAGCATCCGTTACGACCTGATGCGCACCTCCTTTGATGATCAGACCGGCGCGCTGGGCGATATCGAAACGGTCATCCCGGCCAGCCGGGAGGGCCACAGCATCGCCTTCCCCCGGCCCTCCTACGACGGCCGCTGGCTGATGTACAACCAGGCCGATTTCGGGGTCTTCCCCATCAGCCACAAGGAAGCGGATCTCTGGCTCATGGACCTGCAGACCGGCGAATCCCGGCCCATCGACGAGGTCAACAGCCCGTTCTCCGAGAGTTTCCACAACTGGAGCGGCAACAGCCGCTGGTTCCTTTTCTCCAGCCGCCGCGAAGACGGCCTCTATGTCCAGATATGGATCGCCTCCATCGACGAAAATGGCCACTGCACGAAGCCTTTCGTCCTTCCCCAAAAGAATCCGCACAAATACTATCATAGTACGCTCTATTCCTTCAACGCCCCGGATTTCACCCGGGAGCGGGTCCGTTTCGACACCCGCGGCGTATATCGCGAAGTGTTCTCGGACGAGCGTATCCAAGCCACTGTCAAGCAATGAAAAGATTCCTGTATGTCACGGCGGCCGTGACGGCCTTCCTCCTGTGCGCCTGCGGACGCGATGAATACCGCATCCACGGACGCGTCACATCCAACGACTTGGAAGGTATCCGTGTATTCCTGGTCCCCATCGGCCACGAAGAGCCTGAAAACGTCGATTCCCTCGAAATCCACAACCACGAATTCTCCTTCAGGGGCAAGGAACACCGGATGTGCGAGATACGTCTGCACCGCCTGCACCGCGACAAGGGTCAGAATCTGCTCGTGGCTACCGAGCCCGGCGACATTTATGTCACCATCGGTCCGAACAGCACCGGTGGCGGAACGCCCCAGAACGACAGTCTGCAGGTATGGAAGGACCTGACCATACAGAACAATATGCGCTACGGGGAGTTGATGGAAGCCGGCAAGAGGGAGGAGGCCATGGCGGCAAACACCGCCTACAAGGAGCGGACCCGCGCAATTGCACACGCCCTGGGTGACGAGAGTATCGCAGGCGCCTTCCTGCTCAGGCTCTATCCCGAACCGAAGGAGCAGCCGGAACTTCAGGCAGCGGAACCGAAACAATAAAAGCCGATGACCCGGAAAGGAAAACGCCTGCTATGGATCACCCCGGTCGCCGCTATGCTGGCGGTCTGCCTGGTCCAGTGCGCCTTCCTGGTCAGATACCCCTATTTCCGGAAATACGCAGCCCAGAACGGCATCTCCCTGCGGGAAGCGAGAAAAGCCTGGGGTCACCCCAGCAAAGAATCCGAATGGGCTTTCGGACTGGCAGTCGAGGCCTCCCGGGAAAACTGGGACAAAGTTTCCGCCCTTGCCGCCCAGGACCGACGGGCCGAAATCGGTACCTACTACTATAATCTGTCCAACGCGATGAAAGGACAGCTCGCCGACAAGCTGATGGATTACTACCAGCCTTTCGAACGCGGCCTGTTCCTGCCCGTCGGAGAGCGTTCCACCCCGTTCAAGATCGCCTGCGCCGGCGACGTATGGTTCGCCCTGGGATATATGCCGCTGGCCGAACGCGATGCGATGCTGGGAATGCTCTTCTCCCCCGCCCACACCGGGCCGCGCTACCTGCGACGCCTGGCCGAGACCAATCTCGTGACCGGTGACTATGAGGCAGCCTCCAAATACCTCCGCATCCTGCTCAACTCGCCCGACGAACGCCAATGGGCTCTCGAACGTTTTCCGGACCGGTGGAGTCCCTCCTATCAGCTCCGTATCGCGGAAAAGCGGAACCTGGCGCCGCAATTCGACCTGGTCCACGGAATGGACCAGGCGCAAATCATCCTCCGCATCCTGCTGAGTTCCAACCCTACCAACAAGATGGCCCTGGATTATCTGCTGTGCTATGACCTGCTGACCAAGGATCTGGACGCCTTCGTGGGCGACTACGACCCGTCGCTGACATCCTCGCGTCTGTACGAGGAAGCGATGCTGATCTTCCTGGCCGCCAAGGGCGGAATGTCACAGGATAACTTCGCACATTATCATATCAGCGGGCCGGTCCTGCAGCGCTTCAACCGTTTCGTCACCATCTACAGGCAGGACAATGGCGCCGCCCGCAACCTGACGGCCGATTTTGCGGACAGTTATTGGTATTATTTCTACTTCGCAGTAAAAAATGAAAAGGATTGACGTCATCTGCCGGATTCTGCTCCTGACCTGCCTGCTGCTTTCCTGCGGCAGGTCATACGACGTGCGGCCGGCCGGTCCGGGCACGGACAGGACGTCGTTCCTCTTCCCCGATTACCAGGACGTCACCATCCCCTGCAACATCGCTCCCCTGAATTTCTATTATACCGACCCCGCCGGATCCGCCTTCAGGACGGTGTTTTCCGCCGGCGGCGTCTCCATCACGATCAAAGGCCGCGAAGTGGTCTGGAAAGAGAAGGACTGGACCCGCCTGCTGGCCGCTGCGGCCGGCTCCGACATTACCGTGACTTCGTCCGGCAGGTCAGGCGGCCATCCTGTCGACCGTCAGTGGGTCATCCACGTGGAGCGCGACCGCATCGATCCCTTTCTGACCTATCGGCTCATCGAACCCGGTTTTGAAGTCTGGGACGAACTGGAAATTCAGGAAAGGAATCTCGAGAATTTCGAGACCCGGAACATCTCCGACTGGCGGCATACGGGCAACAGATGCATGAACTGCCACATCCACGCCCAGGGACGCGGCGATCTTTCAATGTTTTACGTGCGAGGCAAGGACGGCGGCGCGATCCTCAACCGGAACGGCGTCCTGCGCAAACTCGAGCTGCGTGATTCCGCGATGATTTCCTCCACCGTGTACGGTGAGATCCATCCGGACTGCAGGTTCGGGGTCTTCTCCACCAATATCATCATCCCTGCGATGCATTCCGCCGGCGGACGCCGGATGGAGGTCTTCGACACGAAGTCCGACCTCTGCGTAGCCGATTTCGACAGGAACCGGATGCTTACCTTCCCGGAGACCGCACGCGCGGATGTCTTCGAAACTTTCCCCGCTTTCTCCGCCGACGGCAGATACGTTTACTATTGCGCCGCTCCAGCCCGGCAACTTCCCGCGGAAATAGACCGGATGATGTATTCGCTGGTACGCATTCCCTTCGACGCGGAAACCGGTACGCTGGGCGCACCGGCCGATACCGTATGGAGCGCCGCGGAACGCGGCAAGTCGGTATGCCACCCGAAAGCCTCTCCCGACGGCCGCTGGCTGCTGTTCACGGTCGCCGACTACGGCACCTTCCCCATCAACCACCGGGAATGCGACCTCTGTATGATGGACCTCTCAACCGGGACATTGATCGACCTGTCCGCCGTGAATGCCGACAAATCGGACACCTACCATAGCTGGTCGTCCGACGGAAAATGGTTTGCCTTCGCATCCAAACGGGGCGACGGCCTTTTCGGTAAGCCGTATTTCAGCCACGTCTCGCCCGACGGGACTGTGACCAAGCCATTCGTACTTCCGCAAAAGAATCCTCATTTTTACGACAATATGCTGCGCTCTTTCAATGTCCCCGACCTCGGAAACGCCCCCGTGGGCTTCGATGCCCAGACCGTCGGAGAACTCCTGAAAGATGCTGCGGCAGAACCATTTGAATGATAAATCGCGTATTATGAAAATCCTGAAGATTACCCTGGCATTTCTGACCGCCCTGATTCTTGCGTCCTGCGGGGAAGATCCCCAGCCCGAGCCTGTAAAACTGACCGCAACGCCGGCTGAACTGAATTTCGAAGCCGCCGGAGGAACGATTGAACTGACAATCACCAGCGGCATCAAGCCCACCGTCAGCTGCGGCGACCGGTGGCTCAGCCTGAGCGAAGTCGGCTATCAGTCCGGCAAGGCTCTGACATTAAAGGTCACGGCAGCGGAAAATCCCGGAACGACCAAGCGGATCAGCTCCATCCGGGTTATCGGGGATAAGCAGAGTCTGATGATTCCCGTCACGCAGGACATCGCAAAGGTTGAACTCAAGGTGGACTGCAACTCCGTCTCCTTCGACCGTTTCGGCGGTACGGCAACCATCAAGGTCACTTCATCCGAACAGCCTTCGGCCAAAAGCGAAGCATCCTGGTGCGGTGTCGAAGTGGGCAGTATCGGAAACGACAAGGTAACGGAGGTAACCCTTTCCGCCGCTGCCAACCGCTCGGCCGCAGCCCGCAGCGGCAGCGTCACCATCAGTTGCGGCGGCACGGACGTCTCCGTAAGCGTTTCCGAAGATGCAGCTTCCATCTCGATGGCCAGTACGACTGCCCTCACGCCGGAGACCGTGTTCAACGCAATGGCCCCCGGCTGGAATATGGGCAACCATATGGACGCCATCTCCAACGGCATCGCATCGGAGACCGTGTGGGGTAATGCCAAATGCACCCAGGCCACGTTCGACGGCATCAAGAAGGCCGGATTCAAGGCCGTCCGCATCTGCACGACCTGGACCGGCCATATCGGAAATGCTCCGGCTTACCGGCTGGAAGACAAATGGCTGGATCGCGTGGCGGAAATCGTGGGCTATGCCGAGAAAGCCGGCCTGGTGGCCATCGTCAACACCCATCACGACGAGACCTACTGGCTGGACATCAGCAAGGCTTACAACAATACGACACAGAACGAAAGCGTAAAGGATGAGATATTCTGTGTCTGGACGCAGATTGCCCAGCGTTTCTCCGACAAGGGAGAATGGCTGGTTTTCGAATCGTTCAACGAGATTCAGGACGGCGGATGGGGCTGGAGCACCGCGTTCCAGAACAATCCGGCCGCTCAGTATAAAGTTCTCAACGACTGGAACCAGGTGTTCGTGGACGCCGTGCGCGGCACCGGAGGAAACAACGCCACCCGCTGGCTGGGCGTCCCCGGTTATGCCGCCAGTCCCGGTTTCACCATCACCGGCCTCGTGCTTCCCAAGGATTACACGAACGCCAACCGGTTGATGGTGGCCGTCCACGATTATGATCCGTACAATTACACGCTGAGCGATCCGCTGGTGCGCCAGTGGGGCCACACGGCCGATCCGACTCTCCGCTGCAGCGATTATGACGAGGAAGGCGTAGTCGCCGTCTTCAACAATCTGAAAGCCGCTTATCTCGACAAGGGCATTCCGGTCTATCTGGGCGAAATGGGCTGTTCCCGCCATCAGGATCCGGATTTCCCCTATCAGAAGTATTATATGGAGTACTTCTGCAAGGCTGCGGCCGACCGGCTGTTACCTATGTATGTATGGGACAACGGCGCGCTCGGCGTCGGTCCGGAGAAGCACGGCTACATTGACCACGGCACCGGTGCCTATGTCGACGACAAGGCCAAGACCCTCATCGACTTGATGGTCAAGGCCGTCACCACCAAAGACCCGGACTACACCCTGGAAAGCGTTTACAACTCCGCCCCGTAGACATATCTACTCCGACCAGCGGAAGCCGAAGGGGATGCGGTCGGGAGCGTTGATGGCCTTTTGGGCCTGGATGCTGTTGAAGGGGACGGGACCGGTCGTGAATTCGGGAACGTTGTAGGACCGAAAAAGCTCTTCGTCGTAATTCTTCGGATCGCGCTGGGGCAGCAGGAAAGGCTTGCCGGCCACGCCGTTCTCGTCGAAATGAGCGATGTATAGCCGCGTGAACAGCCCGTCGCCACGACGGCTCGAGAACACGAACCAACGGGAATTGGCGCTCCAATTGTGATAACTGTCGGTGTCGGGGCTGTTGACCTCGTCCATCCGGCGGGTCTCCCCCGTCGCCAGATCCATCAGCCAGAGATCGGACTCGTGATGCCAGATGGGGAACGTACCGTAGTCGCAGAGGGTAAACATCAGGTACTTTCCGTCATACGAAGGCCGGGGGAAGCAGATGCTGCCGTTGAAATCGGCCGCAGCAAGGACCAGTTCCACATCCTTGCCGATCGTGCCGGTCTCGGGATCGAATGACACTTTGTAGAGATTGTAGTGCGAATCCGGCAGTCCGCGGGGGATCTCCACCTCGTTGGCGGCCGTGAACCAGAGGGTCCGGCCGTCGGCCGAGAAGACGGGGAATGTCTCCCAGATGCCGTGCCGCTTGACCTGCGGCGCAGTGATGATCTGATTGTGTACCACATCATAGATCTGGACATCCGAATCGAGATCGAACACTTCAATCAATTTATCGGGCTGCTCGTGGAAACTCTGGCGGGTGCTGCAGGTGGAATAGGCAATGTAGTTGCCGGATGGATGCCAGTACGGATAGACGCAGAAGCCCAGCGTACTGTCGGTCTTCGTGTCATAGGCCTTGATCCCGCCGTCGCGCGTCAGCAACGTGGCGCCGTGGTCGCCGCGGATGTGGACCGTGAAGGCGGAAGGATCACCGCGGAAACTCGCGTGGCAGTTCACACAACCGGCGAAACGCGTGTTCTCGAGCAACGCACGCTGACTGAAAGAACCCAACTCCCGCTCATAAATGCCCATATTGCTGTAAATCTGATAGCCCGGCTCAATGAGACGGTAGGTCAGGCCATAATCGATTTCATCGCCCGAAACAAAGATCCGGAACGGCTCGAAACGCTGCCAGGTGCCTTCAAAAAGCCCGCTGACGGTCACTGTGAGGGAATGGCCCGCATTGCGCTTCAGCAAAGACTTCCAGCCCTTTTCCGAAAAACGCGTGGCGGTTTTTCCGCTGCTGCGAAGCGTCGTGCCGTCCTCCGCGGTCACCCGCACGTCCAGCGCATCGGCGCCGGGGAGCGTGAAATCCAGGGGCGCAATGGTTGCGGGCACGGTCACACCGACATAATCGGGCCAGATGTCCGGGACAGCCTGGACCAGGGATGCATTCCGCTCCCGGGGCCCGCAGGCAGAGAGCATCAGCATAATCGTCACATAGCACAGGAATCGTTTCATACGCGGATCATTGCTGTTGGTTCAGAAAGCGGAAAATGAAGTAAAACCAGTAGGTATTCCCATAGGAAGCTTTCATCACGGCCTCTTTCTTTCCGGAATTGACATCGGCCATGAAGCGGTTAATCCGCTGGACATTGACCGGCGCGATACTTTCCGGCAGGCCGATGAAATCCTGATGCGTGAAGACCCACAGCAGCAGAAGGGCCTCCTGATAGGTCTGCGGCAACGGGGATGTATCCACCATCCTGAGGCATTCCGCAAACCGGTTCAGGTCTTTACGGAGCAGACACCAGGACAGGATGTAATCGAGGGCCATCCGGTTTTCGGGATGCTCCACCTGGAGGAAACCCAGCATCGAGTCCATCTCCGTGTCACTGAAGTAGAAATCGTGCTGCTTGAGGCGGAATTCGCGGATTTGGGCGAGTTCCGGGCGCTTTTCGAAGAGTGTACCATCGGCCACGAGGGCGGCGGTCTCCCGGGCCCAGGAGCGATAGAAGGTGGTGTGCTCCAAGACCTTCAAGTATTTCATCGCGACGAGCGTATCGCCGTTCACGAGATTCGTTTCGGCCAGACGCCGGTAGAAGCGGGCGCTTTTCTGGTAATCGGGGATGGCTTCCTGCGCCTCGAAAGCGTAGCGCTGGGCGGTGTTGACCATACCCAGATGCCAGAAGATCTCCCCGGTCGATACGGGATTGGTATAGTCGCCCTTGAATTCGGGAATCAGCCCCTCAGGGCCATTCTGGAAATAGGAGAACTGGCTGTCGACCAGACGCCCGGTCTTGGCCAGGGCCAGATTCAGGCAGGAGACGGTCTTGGGATTGTCGGGGTTCTTCCGGTCGGCCTGCTGCAGGATGCGGTTCCACATCTGCATCCGGACCATAAAGTCGTAGTGCATCCACTCTTCCTTGACAGAATCGGCGAAGCGCAGCGTGGCGAAAGTGCCGGCAGCCGCCAAAGCCACGAACAAAACTCCGGGAACCACAATGCCCTTCAGCGGTTTGCGCGCTTTCAGGCAGGAAACCGCGATTACCAGCGCCGCCGCCGCGGTTGCTGCATAGAGCAATCCGGGCAGGATATTATGGAAACGGTAGTAATGGATGCCCTGCACCAAGCGGTTGAACGGATACGGGAAAATGCGCCAGGCAATCAGGATGCAGGCCGCAGCGACAGCCAGCATCCCGAGAGCGAAGAACCAGGGTTTTCCCTCTCCATCCGCCACTTCGCGGCAAACGACAGCGATTGCGAACAGGATACAAAGCGGCCCGCAGGCCATATACAGCACCGGCAGGAGAATCAATTCCAACGCCCGGCGCCCTTTCCGGGAGGCAACGCGCCGGCACAAGGCCGCCACGGCCAGCGACAGGGCCAGGGCCACGATGGATCCGGCCAGCGCATTTTCATCGCAGAAATAAACCACCAGCAGCAAGGCCGGAATGAACGAGAGCACATACGTGAAGAGCGTCCGACGGCGGCACGCCACCCAGACGAGGAGTTGGACGCCGCAAAGCAGGACGGCCAGCAGCGCCGCACCGGCCGGAGCGTGATAGAAGAACTGCGTGAGGCAGCGTCCCAGCCAGTCGGCCAGGCCTCCGGGTACGCGGGCCACGTCGGCAAAATAGGCCCACGTCCACTCGAACAACTGGTACTGCTCCTGAAAATGAAGGTGGTACCGATACCGGAAAGCAAAGAAAACAAAAATGCCGATCCCGGTCAGGACCGTCATCGCCAACGCTGCAATTTTCTGTGATCTGGACATCCGAATCAAGGGCTCGTTACTATGCAAAGTTATTCTATAATTATGAAATAATCGAAAAAAACCGTAAATTGTTGCCCCGAATGAAGACCCGAACCACCATTATACCCTTCGCACCCGAAAAGGGCGCCACAACAGAATACCACATCATGATTCGGGTGACGGATCCGTCACTCGACTACATAAGTCAATTGCAGTCTGTATTACAGGCCGCTGCGGAAATCTCCGAAGGAAAGTTTGTCCGTTTCCGCCGTTTCTTCCTCAGCGACGCTGCCAACCAGTCTCCGCTGCTTGCACAACGGCTTTCCGCCCTGACACCCGTCCCGACATCCGTCGTCGGACAGGCACCGCTCGACGGGACCCGGATCGCCCTGTGGATGTATTGCACCGATTCCGTCGAAAGTCCGTACAAACACCGCTGGACCGCATCGCTCGTCAGTCCGGGCGAAGATTCCTGCACCCAGATGGACGGCATCTTCCGGGAACTGGAGCGGCTGTTGGCCCGGGAAGGGCTCTCCGTCGCCCGGGACACCATCCGCACCTGGATTTTTTCCCGCGACGTGGACACCCGCTATGCCGGCGTCGTAAAGGGCCGCAAAGACTATTTTGAGACCATCGGCCTGACCGAGGCCACGCATTATATCGCCAGCACCGGCATCGAAGGCAACGCACCCGATCCGCACCATATCGTGGAAATGGACGCCTACAGCATCGGCGGCCTGCAGGAAGGCCAGATCCGCTACCTGTACGCCAGCGACCATCTGAGCCGGACCAGCCAATACGGCGTCACATTCGAACGCGGCACGGCCGTCACTTACGGCGACCGCCGCCACGTTTTCATCAGCGGAACCGCCAGCATCGACGCCCAGGGCAAGGTTGTACATCCCGGCGATGTCGCCGCCCAGACCGGCCGGATGCTGGAGAATATCTCCGCGCTGCTCTCCGAAGCCGGAGCCGACCTGCGCGATATCGCCATGGCCGTCGTCTATCTCCGCGATCCCGCGGACTACGCCTGCGTCAAGCGCTGCATCGAAGCGTCCTGCCCGGCACTCAACGCCGTCTATGTCCACGCACCCGTCTGCCGGCCCGCGTGGCTGGTCGAGATGGAATGCATCGCCCTGACCCCGGACGGCGAAAAGGCCTTCCCCGCTTTCTGATTCCAGAATTCCCAACCGATCTGAAAAGACCATGAAACATATCGTTTTGTTCACCGCCCTGCTGCTGGCAGTCCTGGCGCCGGCGAAAGCCGCGCCGCAAGTCATTGCCGTCGAAACCGCCCATACCCAGCTCGTCCTCACCGTCGACGAGGCGGGCAACCTCCGAACCCGCCATTACGGCGCCCGCATCGCCGATCCGGGCCTTTTCCTGGGTATGGATACACAGGCCAAGCGGCCCAACGGGGCCGGTCCGATGACCATCCCCACCACCGGTGGCACCTTTGTCGGTGCGCCCGCCCTCCACGTGCGCTACGCCGACGGCAACCACAATACGGAACTCTATTACGCCGGACACAAGTCCCGTAGCAAGGACGGCGTCACCACCACGGAAATCTCCTTGAAGGATCCCGTCACCGCACTGCAAGTCAAACTGGTATACGAAGCCTACGGGAAAGAGGACGTCATCCTCGCCCACACGGAGATTACGAACAACGACAAGAAGCCGGTCGAACTGCTCGACTACGCCTCTTCGGCGATGCATTTCGAGGCCGACCGTTACCTGCTCACCCACACCTGGGGCGGCTGGGCCAGTGAGATGCAGGTAGACCGCGAACTGCTAGGCCACGATACCAAGGTGATCGAAAGCCGCCGCGGCGTGCAGGCCACACAGCGGAACAATCCCTCCTTCCTGCTGAGCCTGGGCGCAGCTGAATTCAGCGAAACGGCCGGCGACGTCATTGCCGGTGCCCTGGCCTGGAGCGGCAACTTCCGCCTGACCTTCGACCGCGACGATGCCGGTCGTCTCCACGTGCTGGCCGGCATCAGCCCCCACGCCTCCACCTATCCGCTGGCCCCCGGCAAGACCTTCGTCACGCCCGACATGGTCTGGACCTTCTCCGGCAACGGTGCCGGGCAGGCCTCCCGCAACCTGCACCGCTGGGCGCGCAACTATGGCGTCTACCGCGGCGGGCAGGTCCACCCCACCCTCCTCAACAGCTGGGAAGGCGCCTACTTCAGCTTTACCACCGAAACGCTGCTCCGGATGATCGACGACGCAGCCGGCATGGGCTTGGAGATGTTCGTGCTCGACGACGGCTGGTTCGCCAAAGACTATCCTCGGAACGGCGACGACGCCGGCCTCGGCGACTGGGAAGTCAATACCGACAAACTGCCGGAAGGCATCGACTATGTCGCTTCCTATGCCCACGGCAAGGGGCTAAAGTTCGGCATCTGGATCGAACCCGAGATGGTCAATCCGCAGTCGAATCTGGCGCACAACCATCCCGAATGGGTGGTAAAGAGCCCGGGGCGCGACATCTACCAGGAACGCAACCAATGGGTCCTCGACCTGTCGAACCCGGCCGTGCAGGACTTTGTGTACGGCATCTTCGACGGCGTGATGCAGCTCTCGAAGAACATCGACTACGTGAAATGGGACTGCAACCGCGTGATCCAGTCGTTCGGCAGCACCTACCTCGGCCAGGAGCAGGACCGTTTCTTCGTGGAATACTGCCAGGGCCTGTACAACGTGATGCGGCGCATCCGCACGAAGTATCCCGACGTGCTGATCCAGTGCTGCTCTTCGGGTGGCGGACGCGTGGACTACGGCGCCTTGCGCTATTTCGACGAAATCTGGACCAGCGACAACACCGACGGCGACTGCCGCGCTTATATCCAATACGCCACGAACCTCATCTACCCGCCGTTCATTATGGGCGCCCACGTCTCTGCCGTGCCCAACCATCAGAGCGGCAACGTCACGCCGCTGAAGTTCCGCTTCGACATGGCCTGCGCCGGCCGCCTGGGCCTGGAACTGCAGCCCAAGAACTTCTCGGCGCGTGAACGGGCGCTGGCGGAGCGCTGCATCGCCTCCTACTACCAGTATCGCGACCTGGTCTTCAACGGCGACCTGTACCGCCTCTCCTCGCCGTATGACAGCGATTATTACGCGCTGATGTATGTGTCTCCCGACAAGTCCCGCGCCGTGGTCTATACCTATTGCCTCCGCTACCAGAACCGCGAGGGATCACAGCACGGTTTCCGGCTCGACGGGCTTGACCCGGAGCGCAGCTACATGGTGAAGGAACTCAATGTGGACCGTTCCTGCTGGTGGGGCGACGGAAAAGAATTCTCCGGCGCCTTCCTGGGCACCGGAGCCTTCAATCCCGACCTGCCGCAGAAATACTGCTCGGCCGTTTTCTATCTGGAAGCGAAGTAAGGTCTCAGTGGGACAGCCTGCCGCTTTCCACCCAGCCCGTCTGTTCCGGGTGGCCGTCCACATAGACTTTGACCCAGTTCCATTCAAAGAGGTCGGTCGGATGGACGATCGTGCCTGTCTTCAGGTCAAACATTTTGCGTGATTCAGCGTCAGGTTTCGCATAGACTGGAACCGTCGGGGCTTCGTTATAATCGTACGTGACCATATAGAGCGAAGAAGCCGGCATCCAGGCCTCGTCGTCGACCCACTTTTGTGTGTCGTTCTCCAAGACGTATCCGTTCCAGAGCTGCCACCAGCCGTTTTTGGGGTTGCTGACCCAGAACTCGTAGGCTTTGCCCTTTTCCAGGAAGAAGGTCTGCGCGCCGTCGACGGGTTTTTCGCGGCAGATCACCCGTTCCTTGCCCGGAGCAGAGACGTAAACGAGCGGGACCGGACCGCCGTCGCCCGGTTCGAAAGCATCGTCACGGACCTGGGATTTCTCGATCCATCCGGTCACTTTTTCGCACGGACGGCCCTCAAATTCGCTCGGGTCGTACGTCACTTTGACCCACTTGCCGTCGGCCGAGAGTTCAAGCGGTCGCAGGAGTGCGCGGATTTCGTGGATGGCCATCACCCGTTTCGCGTCACGGCGCGGCTCGGCATACAGTTTTCTGACCTGGCCGTCCTCATAGTCGGTGGCCACGGCCAGCACGGAGCGGTGGATCCAGGCCTCGCGGCCGGGAACCTTCTCCTCACATCCCCCTTCATCGTACACGATTCCGTCCTTGATGCGCCACCAGCCGCCCGGCTGTACGATGGCAGTGAGCTGGTAGAAACCGGCGGCCTCCAATTGATGGACAATCGTTCCCTTCGGTGCGGAACGGATGTTGGTCATCCCTTCCGTATCGGGGTCGCTGACAAAACAGTTGAGTTCCTGCGACTGGGCGGACAGGGCCGGCGACAGCAGCAGGCCGGCAGCCAGGATAAGGGTCAGATAACGAAGTGCTTTCATATTTTGAAGGGTTACTATTTGTCCGTGAAGGAATTTTATGATCATTTCTACAAAGTTACTGGAAAAGTCATTATCTTCGCATACCGCAAAAAAGATTGTTCCCATGGCCAAAGTCTACGTTGCCTCCAGCTGGCGCAACCCGTATCAGCCCGAAGTCGTTGCGCGGCTGCGCGAAGCCGGGCACGAAGTCTATGATTTCCGCAATCCGGAAGATAATCCCGGCGGGTTCCATTGGGCCGATATCGATGAAAACTGGCTGGAATGGACGGCCCGGGAATACATCGACCTTCTGGACCATCCCATTGCCGAAAAAGGCTTCATGGCCGATTTCCGGGCGATGGAATGGGCCGACGCCTGCGTGCTGGTGCTGCCCTGCGGCCGGAGTGCCCACACCGAAGCCGGCTGGTTCGCCGGCAAGGGGATCAAGACCGTGGTCTACATCCCCGAGAAGCAGGAACCGGAATTGATGTACAAATTGTTCGACGCCGTCGTCGACAGCGTCGACGGAATCCTTACCGCAATCGCCCAATGAAAGAATACCTGGAAATCTCTCCTGCCGTGAAGGCAGCCCTGCTGGCCGGCGAACCGGTCGTCGCCCTGGAATCGACCATCATTTCCCACGGAATGCCCTACCCGCAGAACGTCGAAACCGCACTGCAGGTCGAAGCGGCGATCCGCGATGCCGGCGCGGTGCCGGCCACCATCGCCGTGATCGGCGGCAAACTGAAGGCAGGTCTTACCGCTTCGGAAATCGAATACCTCGGCAAAAAAGGCCCGGCCGTCACCAAGGCCTCGCGCCGCGACCTGCCCGTGCTGGTCGCCCGGGGTGCCGACGGCGCCTGCACAGTAGCCACGACGATGATCATCGCCCATCTGGCCGGCATCAGCGTCTTCGCCACCGGCGGCATCGGTGGTGTGCACCGCGGCGCCGAAACCACAATGGACATCTCCGCCGACCTCGAAGAGCTCGGCCGCACGCCCGTGCTGGTGGTCTGCGCCGGCGCGAAAGCCATTCTGGACCTGGGCCTGACGCTGGAGTATCTGGAAACGAAGGGCGTGCCGGTCATCGGCTACGGAACGGAAGAACTCCCGGCCTTCTACACCCGCACCAGCGGCTTCAAGGTGGATTATCGTCTTGACACGCCGGAAGAAATCGCCTCCGCGTTCCGCGCCCAGCAGGAAATGAGGCTGGACGGCGGCATGCTCGTGACCAATCCGATTCCGGAAGAATACTCGATGGATCCCGCACGCATCAACGCTGCCATCGACGAAGCCGTCGCCGACGCCCGGCGTCTCGGCATCCACGGCAAGGAGACAACACCCTATCTCCTTGCCCGCGTCAAAGAACTCACCGGCGGTGATTCCCTCTCCGCCAACATCCAGCTCGTCCTCAACAACGCCCGCCTCGCCACCCGGATTGCCCGCGCGCTGGTTTCATAGCGACAGAACTGTTTCTTTTTCAAGACTACGACCCCTACGGGGCCTATCCCTATCGAATTACGGGGCTCTGCCCCAAACCCCGCCGCTACGGCCTGCTATCACACATACCTTCCCTCACGGCCTTCGCTAGCGGCTGAAGCCGCTGGCTTTGGGCCCCTCCCACTCACGGCTGCGTGGGCGCAGACGGTCTGGAAAGTGAAACAGTTCAGCCGCTAGAGACTAGTTGCTAAGAGAATCTTTGTCAATGAACGACGTGACCAGCCTGAAGACGGGGACGTAGCTTTCGAGACGGATGGTCTTCATATTGTCGTTCGGGGTGTGGTAGTACGGGAAGGCGTCGCCCTCCTGGTTTTCCAGGAAAATGCAGGGTACGCCGCGGACAGCGAAGGGATAATGGTCGCTGTTGGCTGCCAACTCGCCGTGGTTGAGCGCCTGAAAGAGCCCCTGCTCCGCATTGATCTGCTCGAACAATTCATAGCGCGCCATGCCGGCGTCGCTGACTTCGCAGTACTGCACGGGATTGTTGTCGCCGATCATGTCGAGATTGAACAGGTAGCGGATCTGGTCGAGCGGCACTACGGGATGCTCCACGAAACAGGTCGAGCCGCGCAGGTTGGCGTCTTCGCCGGAGAAGGCGATGAAATACATATCGTATTCCGGCTGATGCTCCGCATAATGCTTCCCCAGCGTGATGATGGCGGCCGTGCCGGAGGCATTGTCGTTCGCACCGGGATAATAGACTTTCTTGCCGAGGTTGCCCAGATGGTCGTAGTGCGCCGTGAAGACGTAGCAGCCGTCGTGGCGGCGGCCTTCGACCTTAGCGATGACATTTTCGGTTGTGTAGCCTTTCAGGAATACATTGTCGACGTCCAACTTCACCGATTTGACGCCCGCAATGGCTTCCGGCGTCACCCAGATGATGGGCTTGTCCACCACCTTCTCGCCATAGGCCTTGTAGAACTTGATGGGAGATGTCCACTCGTAGAGCAGGCCGGCATTCGGGCAGGCACCGGCTTTCTGGAGTTTGGCGAAAGCTTCCCGGTGGTTGTAGGTGAACCAGAATTCACAGCACACGAGACAATTCGCATACTCCGGCCGGGCCAGGTCGGCGAACATCCTGTCGGCATCAAAATTCAGGGTATCGACGTGATAGACCGGGAACTCCCCGTGCACGCCCGGCGAATACTCGCGCATCGAGAAATCGATGCCAGCCTCCAGTTTGCGTCCATCGGCCCACATATCCATCTTCCCATTGAAAGTATTGATGTCGAGCGTGAAAGGCTGGAGCGTCACGTTGTCCACACCGGATTTTTTAAACTCCCGGGCGATGTATTTTCCCGCCTTGCGGACACCGTCGCGCGCATAACCGCGGCCCTGATATTTCGCGCTGCTGAGCTGCTTGACCATCTTCTGGAAACGCGGCAGATCCTGCGCCGGCGCCGCAGGGGCCAGCAGCAAGGCCGCAAGGGCGATCAGACAAATCTTCCTGAGTGTTTTCATACCTTTTCGTTCTTGTCTGGTAAAGTTAGCGATTATTTGCCCAACCCGGGCAAATTGTTTACATTTGCCTGTGATGAAAGACAATACCCGCACGCTGATCCTCCTCCATACCGCCGTCTTCCTCGCCGGCTGGACGGGGATTCTCGGCCGGTTGATCTCGCTCGGCGGCCTCCCGCTGGTGTGGTATCGGATGCTGATCAGCATCGTCACGCTGGCCCTCGTGCTGTGGTGCCTGGGGCGCCTCCACAAGGTCGGGCGCCGGGCTGTGCTGCAGATCGCCGGGTGCGGCGTGCTGCTGGCCCTGCACTGGGTGGCCTTCTTCGCCAGCATCCAAACAGCGAACGTGTCGATCGGCGTGGCCTGCATCGCCACTTCGTGCTTCTTCACCACCCTGTTCGAACCGCTGATCAACCGGACGCGGGTTTCCTGGAAAGAGATCCTCATCAGCTTCATCTCCATCGCCGGCGTCCTGCTGATCTTCAGCCTCGACGTGCGCTATCGGCTCGGCATCGCCTTGGGCCTGCTCTCCGCCGCGCTCTATTCCATCTTCGCCATCCTCAACGTGAACGTGGCCGCGCGCACCGGAGAGGATACGCCGACCATGCTCCTCTGGGAACTGGTCGGCGGCGCGCTGTTCCTGACCCTGTGCATCCCGCTTCAGGCCCGCGTGCTGCCCGCCGAGCCCATCCTGCCCGTGGGAAGCGACTGGATCTGGCTCCTGTTGCTCGGCTCCGTCTTTACCGTCGTCCCCTTCTTCTTCCAACTCCAGGCGCTGCGCAAGCTGTCGGCCTTCACCGTCAACCTGACCTATAACCTGGAACCTGTCTACAGCATCGCCCTGGCGGCGGTCCTCTTCCACGAAACGCGCGAAGTCGGCTGGTCGTTCTGGCTCGGCCTCACGCTGATCGTCCTCTCCGTCATCCTCCAGAACCGCCGCGTAGTACGCTGACCCGCCTCGACCGCGGCGACCGGCGCAGCGTCAGTCGGCGAAGATATCCTCATCCATTTCGACCCCTTCCGGGTCGGGCTGATAGTCGAGGATGTCGCCCGGAAGGCAGTCGAGGACCTTGCAGAGTTTATTGAGCGTCGTGAAACGGATGGCGCGACCTTTCCCTGTCTTGAGCAGGGAAAGGTTCGTCATCGAGATGCCGATCTTCTCCGAGAGTTCGGAGAGTTTCATATGGCGCTCCCATAGGAGTTTATCGAGATTGACGGTGATCATATCGCAAGATTGCTGTCTTTGGCGGCCAGATAGGCCATTTTGTAGAGTCCGGCGAATAGCAGGACGATGAGGGGAATCAGGATGACGTTGGAATCGATCATCAAGGCCGACTCACCGTGCATGGCTGCGTTGTAATTGGAGCGCACAAAAGCGAGCAGCAGACTCACGAGCGCCGCCCAGCGAATCAGGGCAATGTTGGATTGGGGGAAGATTTCACCGCAAGCAAGGCCCCGGTTGATCCGGACGATGAAAATGCAGCACATCACATAGAGGAGGGTGACGCCGACGAACCGTCCGGCGAAGATGAAAAACTGCCAGCTACGGATCTCAGGATTCCATACGACCGGGTCGATGAAATTCTTCAGCCAAAACTGGGAAATCATTTGAAAATAGGTGTAGGCAAGCGTCAGGCCACCTATGACAAGGATGGCGATGGAGAGCCGCTTGATGCTCTTTTGGAGTGAATTGCTCATATGACTTGTTTTTTGTTTCGCGGTTTCGCAGGACAAAGATAATACCATTTTTACGAAAATCATAAATTATTTTTATGTTAATCATAAAACTTTGGCATTATCCTTGCGTGACAGGAGTTTCGTGAAAAGCAAGAAACTCCGTCTGAAGTCTATCGTTCTGGTTGTCTGCTGGCAGGCGGCGATTGCCTTTTGCCCTGCCTTCGGGCAGGATGCCGATTCGTTGAAGCGCCGGGAGGCGCTGCTCACCGATGAAGCGGAACGCTATGTCGCGATGGCGTTGCGCGACGGACTCATCGGTGAGTGGGATGCCGACAGCCTGCGGCAGAAATGCCGGATCCAGGCCGGCGACGGGGTTCGTATCGTCGCCCTCCGCGAGGTGATGGACACCATCGACGACCTGTACGACAGCGCGTTTTCCCTGCAGAAAGAACCGGCTGTCGCCCGTAGGCTGGATAAATCGATGTTTAGCAGGATGCTGCCGGGCATCCTGATGGTACCGGAGGAGATGCTCTCGCCGCGGGAGCGGCGCCAGATACAAGAGGTGGGGACCATCCGCCGGGTGAACGACGATAATGCGAAGGCTGTCGCACTGCCCGATCTCAGTCCACTGGACGAATTCTTCCTGCATATCGCCCGATATTTTTTCAACCATCATCCCGAAGATTACGGCAAGGTAATCCCGATGAATGGCGGAATCTATACCATCCGTGTCCCCGAAAGGCCGCATCTGCCCGGCGGCAAAGAACTAACCTCCAATACTTACGAAACTAATTTCTGAAGATACCGCTGGCGTTCGGCTTCCGGGAACTTTTCGATGGCGTAGCGGAGCATCGTGCGCGGCATGGTCGCATAGCGGGGCGCAAGCCAGGCCTCGAGGGCGGCTTTGTCGCGCTTGCCAGCTTCGCGGAGGAGCCAGCCGACGGCCTTGTGGATGAGGTCGTGGGGATGATGCAGCAGGATGTCGGCGATGGCGAAGGTATCGTCGAGTTGGCCACGGCGGATGAAGGTCATGGTGCTGACGATGCCGATGCGCTGCTCCCAGATGGTCTTCCCGTCGCGGACAAGATCGTAGAGCAGCGTCCGGTCCTTATCGAGCAGCCAAACCCCTAGCAGCGGATAGCAGGAAAGGTCCACCAGGTCCCAGTTGTTGATGTATGCCGTATGGGCCAGATAGAAGTCGACGCAGTCCGCCTGCGGGATGCCCGAACGAGTCGGGCATGACGTCCCCGTCACTCCCGGCTTGACCGGGAGTCTTTTCGCGTGAGAAAACAACTCGACCAGCGTCAGCAGGGCGGCGAGGCGAACCTCGTGATACTCGCTGCAGATGCATTCTTCCAAATCGGAAAGGCCGACGTCGCGCCAACAGGCTTTCACGACTTCGCGCGTCACCGGCACCTTGATGCCCAGAAACTTGTCGCCTTCCCCATACTGCCCGGGACCCGTCTTGAAAAAACGGGATAGGCCGGCCACCTGTGAAGGGTCGGCGTGCGCGATCATTTCACTTAAGAGGATGTTCATCGGCAGCGGCCGCAGGCGGAAGACGACTGGCAGGCGGTGTCCTGGGCAGCGGCGGCGAGGGCGACATTGATGGCTTCGACCACGAGGGGTTCCATCACGGCGTAGCCAGCGGGGATGGGGTGGACGCCGTCTTTGGAATAGGCGGGATTGAGTGCGCGGGAGGGATCGGAGACGACCATCGGGGTGTAATAATCGACATAGGGAATCCCCTGTTCCACAGCGTAGGCCTTGATTCGGACATTGAGGGCGGCGATTTTGTCGGCGGCGTCTGTCAAAGCGGGACGCCAACTGAACTTCGCGGCGGGAAGGACGGATGTCAGAACGACGGCAATGCCGTTTGCCCTGGCAAGTTCGGTCATCGAAACGATGTTGCCGAAGGCGAAGTCTTCGCTGTAAGGGCCCTGGTTTTCAGCGACGTCATTGGTCCCGGCATTGATGACCACGGCTGCGGGATGCAGGTCGATGACATCCTGACGGAAGCGGACCAGCATCTGCGCCGACACCTGACCGCTGATGCCCCGTCCGACATATCCGTTAGACGAAAAGAAATCCGGCCGAAGCCGCAGCCACTCTTCGGTAATGGAATCGCCCATCAACACCACACGCGGCTGTCCGGCAACCGGGTCCGCGAGCGCCGCATTCGCGGCCTCAAACCGCTGCAGCCCGCCCCAATCCTGTGCATACGTTAAACAACTCGACAAAACCAATCCGAAGGCCACTAGGAGCGTGGCACCTAAGCTTTTGATATTCATAACTTTGCTCATTTTCGGTTGCGCGTTTTGACGCAAGCGATTTATTATAAAATACTAACAATCAAATACCTATCTGCCACGCAGCAGCTTCTTCTTGCCTATGAAGCCCCTTCACGAAGTTTTTGCGCGGTGGCTTGTGCGGACAGCCGTAGCGGATGTGAAGGGGCTTCATAGGCGAGAAATCAAGCCACTACGACCGTGGTTGAATTCTTGTCCTTACCCAGCTTGACCTTCAGTTTCGCGCCGGCGGGAAGGCCTTCGATGATGACCTCGGAGACCGGGTCTTCGACGTAGCGCTGGATAGCGCGCTTCAGCGGCCGGGCGCCGAACTTCGGGTCGTAGCCCACATCGGCGATGAACTTCTTGGCCGTCTTGTCGATGGAAAGCGTGTAACCCAGCTCCTTTATCCGGCCGTGCAGTTCGCGCAACTCGATGTCGATGATCTGATAGATATCGTCCTGCGTCAGAGCGTTGAAATAGATCTGCTCGTCGAGACGGTTCAGGAACTCGGGCGTGAAGACCTTGCCCAGCGCCTTGTCGATCAAGGCGTTCTGCGAAGCAGCGCGGTCATCGTTGCCCGTGGAGAAACCGATGCCGCGGCCGAAGTCCTTCAGTTCGCGGCTGCCGACGTTCGAGGTCAGGATCAGGATCGTGTTCTTGAAATCGATGTATCGGCCCGCACTGTCGGTCAGACGGCCCTCGTCGAGCACCTGCAACAGGAGATTGAAGATATCGGGATGGGCTTTCTCGACCTCGTCGAGGAGCACCACCGAATAAGGCTTGCGGCGGACCTGCTCGCTGAGTTGTCCCCCCTCATTGTAGCCGACATAGCCCGGAGGCGCGCCGATGAGCCGGCTCGACGAGAACTTCTCACCGTATTCGCTCATATCGATGCGGATGATATTGTCGGCCGAATCGAACATATATTCGGCAATCTTCTTGGCCAGATGGGTCTTGCCCACACCGGTCGGACCCAGGAAAAGGAAGGTGCCGATGGGTTTGTTCGGATCTTTGAGGCCGGCGCGGTTGCGGCGGATGGCCTTCACCACTTTCGACAGCGCTTCGTCCTGACCCACGACAACGCCCCGCAGCACTTCTTCCATCTTCAGCAGCCGCGTGCCTTCGCTCTCGGCCACTTTGTAGACCGGGATGTTCGTCATCACGGAGACCACCCGGGCCACGACGTCCTCGTCCACCGTCCGGTATTTCTCTTCACCGGAGGCGGCCGCCTTCACGGCCTCGGCTACGGCCTGTTCCTTCTCCTGTTCGAGCCGGTGCAGGGCGGCCGCCCGCTTGAAGTCGCCCGCCTTGGCGGCGCTTCGCTTCTCGGCCCGGATCGGTTCCAGATCGCTTTCCAGCCGGACAGCCTCGTCGGAGCCTTTCATATCGCCGATATGGACGCGGGCACCCGCCTCGTCCAGCACGTCGATGGCCTTGTCGGGCAAGCAACGGTCGGAGATATAGCGCTGCGACAGCGTGATGCAGGCCTTGACGGCCGCATCCGTATAGTGGACGCGATGGAAATCCTCGTAACGGGACTTGATGCCCTCCAGGATGGCCAGCGTCTGGGCATAATCGGTGGGCTCCACCAGAATCTTCTGGAAGCGGCGCTCCAGCGCGGCGTCTTTCTCGATGTATTCGCGGTACTCGTCGAGCGTCGTGGCGCCGATGCACTGGATCTGGCCGCGCGCCAGCGCGGGTTTCAGGAGATTCGCCGCGTCGAGCGAGCCCGGCGTGCTGCCGGCGCCGACGATGGTATGAAGTTCGTCGATGAACAGGATCAGGTCGGGATTCTTCTTGATTTCTCCCAGGATGGCCTTGATGCGCTCTTCGAACTGGCCGCGGTATTTCGTGCCGGCCACGAGCGAGCCCATATCCAGCGAGATGATGCGCTTCGACAGCAGGGAACGGGGTACGTTCTTGGCCGCGATGCGCTGGGCCAGGCCTTCCACGACAGCCGATTTGCCGGATCCCGACTCACCGATGAGCACCGGATTGTTCTTCTTGCGGCGGCTCAGGATCTGGGCCAGGCGCTCGATCTCCGCCTCGCGGCCGACCACCGGGTCAAGCTCACCGCTGACGGCGGCCCGCGTCAGGTCGAAGCCATAGGATTCGACCAGCGACTTCTTGTCGCCGCGGGACGCGGACGGGGCATCCGGCTGACCGCCGTCCGTCTCCGGTGCGTCGTCGCCGTCGGACGAGGCCATCATCGCCTGTTCCAGCATCTCCCGGAACTTGCCGGTAAGTTTGTCGGGCGGAATGTTCATATTCTCGAAGGCCGTGGTGCAGGCCCCGTGCCATTGCATGAAAATCTCGGCCATCAGCAAGGCGGGCGTCACCTCGCCGTGCATCCGCCGGCAAGCCATCAGGATATCCTGCGACTTGCTGCTCAAGGAGATGGAACCGCGCTGGCCGAACGGGATCGGCGCCGGCGCCGCAATCTTGTCTTCAATCTCCTTTTTCACCTTCCGCAGGTCCACGCCCAGGCTCTCGAGCATCTTCACGGCATCCGACTCCCGGTGCCGCAGGATTCCCAGGAACAAATGGTCGGGCGTAGCGATGTAACTGCCCAGCCGGGCCGCCTCTTCCAGGGCATAATTGAGGACGATTTTGATTTCGTTGGAGTATCCTTGGTTCGATGTCATATTTTCCAAAATTATGCGCCAAGATAATAAAAAAGCGGCGAAATAAATAATTTGTCCGCTTCCTATTTTTTTTGTATTTTTACACGATATTTTTGGATTGAAACTGTTACAAAATGGATTTTGAAGAGAATGGCGGTAGGATCATTCCTATCAACATAGAAAACGAGATGAAGTCGGCCTACATAGACTATTCGATGTCTGTGATCGTGGCCCGAGCCTTACCCGATGTGAGAGACGGACTTAAGCCGGTTCACCGGCGTGTGTTATATGGCATGAGCAACCTGGGCGTCACCTACAGCGGCGGCGTCAAGAAGTCGGCGCGTATCGTCGGCGACGTCCTGGGTAAGTATCATCCGCACGGCGACTCCAGCGTCTACGACGCAATGGCGCGCCTGGCCCAGCCCTGGAACCTGCGTTACCTGCTGGTCCACGGTCAGGGAAACTTCGGTTCGATCGACGGCGACCCCGTGGCCGCCATGCGATATACGGAGGCCAAACTGCAGAAACTGGCCGAGGAAGTGCTGGCCGACCTGGACAAGGATACGGTCGATTTCAAACCCAACTTCGACGAATCGCTCCAGGAGCCGACCGTCCTGCCCTCCAAGGCCCCGCTGCTGCTGATGAACGGTTCCAACGGCATCGCCGTAGGTATGGCCACCAATATGGCCCCGCACAACCTGTCGGAATGCTGCGACGCCATCTGCGCCTACATCGACAACCCCGACATCGACGTCGACGGACTGATGGAGCACATCAAGGGTCCCGACTTCCCTACCGGCGGTATCATCCAGGGTGTCCGCGGCATCCGCGACGCTTTCGAGACCGGCCGCGGCCGCATCGTCATCCGTTCGAAGACCAGCATCGAAGTGTCTTCGTCGGGCCGCGAGACCATCGTAGTGACCGAGATTCCCTACACCATCAACAAGCGCGAACTCATCGAGCGAATCGCCGAACTGGTGGAGGCCAAGAAGATCGACGGCATCTCCTACATCAACGACGAAAGCGACCGTGACGGCATGCGCATCGTCATCAAACTCAAGCAGGGCGCCCCGTCGAACGTGGTGCTCAACACCCTGTTCAAGCTGACCCCGCTCCAGTCAAGCTTCTCGGTCAACAACATCGCACTGGTGGACGGCCGTCCGAAACAGCTGAACCTCAAGCAGCTCATCAAATACTTCGTGCGCCACCGCCACGAAGTGGTGGTGCGCCGCACCCGCTTCGAGCTCAACAAGGCCCTCAAACGGGCCCATATCCTCGAAGGCCTGCTCAAGGCCCTCGATATCATCGACGAGATCATCGCCCTGATCCGCGCCTCCCGCAGCGTGACGGAAGCCCGCGACGGCCTGGTGGCCCAGTTCGGATTCACGGCCGAACAGGCCGACGCCATCGTGGAAATGCGACTCCGCCAGCTCACAGGACTGGAGCGCGACAAGCTTCAGGCAGAATACGACGAGCTCGAAAGACTGATCGATTACTACCAGCAGGTCCTCGGCAGCGAAGAGATGCAGATGGGCATCATCAAGGACGAGCTCCGCGAACTGAAAGAAAAATACGGCGACGAACGCCGCAGCGAAATCGCACTGACCGCGGAAGATTTCAACCCGGAAGACTTCTACCCGAACGAAGACGTGGTGATCACCGTCTCGCATTTCGGCTATATCAAGCGCACCAGCCTGTCGGAATACCGTTCTCAGGGCCGCGGCGGCGTAGGCGCCAAGGGCAGCACCACTCGCGACGAAGACTTCATCGAGCACATCTACGTAGCCAATATGCACAGCACGCTGATGTTCTTCACGCAGAGTGGCAAATGCTTCTGGCTCAAGGTCTATGATGTTCCTGAAGGCGCCAAGGCCTCGAAAGGCCGCGCCATCCAGAACATCCTGCCGCTCACGCCGGAAGACCGTATCCAGGCCTACCTCAACGTGCAGGATCTCGACGACAAGGAATTCATCGGCAGCCACTACGTAGTCCTGGCCACCGCGGGCGGCACTATCAAGAAAACGATTCTCGAAGCTTATTCCCGTCCGCGCACGGGCGGCATCATCGCCGTCAACCTGCGCGAAGGCGACGCCCTGATCGGCGCCGCGCTGACCAGCGGAAACTGCGAAATCCTGCTGGCCGGCAACCAGGGCAAATGCTGCCGCTTCGACGAAGAGGACGCACGCGCCATCGGCCGCAACTCCACCGGCGTACGGGGTATCAACCTTGAAGAAGGCGATTTCGTGGTCGGAATGGTCTGCATCGATCCCGAAGAACAGGCCCGGCATCCGCAGGACATCCTGGTCGTCAGTGAGAACGGTTTCGGAAAGCGCTCCGAACTGGACGAATACCGCAAGACCAACCGCGGCAGCAAGGGCGTCAAGACCATCGCCATCACCGAAAAGACTGGCAAGCTAATTGCATTGAAAGCCGTCAGCGACGACAACGACCTGATGATCATCAACAAATCGGGGATCACGATCCGGATGCCGGCCGAAGAAATCCGCGTGGCAGGACGTGCGACCCAGGGTGTGAAACTCATCAGCATCCGCGAAGGCGACAGCATCGCAGCCGTCTGCGTCGTGGCCAAGGAAGAAGAAACGGAAACTCCGCAAGAGACCGAAACAATAGAAAACAATCAATAATCTAAACACAAAAGTTATGAAAAGAATTCTCATCGCACTGTCGTTCATCCTCTCGCTGACGATGGTCAGTGCCCAGCCCAAAAACGCCGCAGACGCCCTCAAGGCCGTAGGCAAGGCCGAGGCCGCTGCCGCCGATGCCAAAAAAGCCGCAAAACCGGCCACCTGGATCTCCCTGGCCAAAGCGTACATCGAAGCTTACGACCAGCCTTCCCGGAACATCCTGACGGGTACGCCTCAGCAGGAGGTCAAACTCTTCCTGAAGGAACAGCAGATTTTCAGCACCACCGAGAAGAAGGGCGCGGAAGCTACCTATACCGTGGACTCCTACGCTGACAAGGACCTTTACTATAACGACGGCGGTATCCTCGAGTTCTTCCTCGTGACCAAACCGGCCGTCGAAGGTGACCTGCTTGGCAAAGCCATCGACGCCCTGGGCAAAGCCAAGGAAGTCGACCCGAAAGATTCCAAGGGCAAGGACATCCTCGCCATGATGGAAGACATCCACGGCAAGCTGTCGAACGAAGCCCTCTCAGAGTACCTGGCCGGCAATTTCGAAAAGGCCTCCGGTCTCTTCAAGAAGGCTGCCGAATGCGCCGCCAACCCGATTCTCGGCAGGGTCGACTCCACCAACACCTACTACACCGCCCTCGTTTCGAATATGGCGGGCAACAAGGACCAGGCCATCGAGTTCTATAAGAAGTGCCTCGACATGGGTTACTACCAGAATGGATTCGCCTATGCCAACCTCGCCGAGACCTATCGTACGATGGGCGACAAGGACGCCTGCAAGGCGGTTCTGGAAGAAGGTTTCGTGAAGTTCCCGGAGAACAGCAACATCCTGATCGGCCTCATCAACCAGTACATGGACAACAACGATGACACGGGCAAACTCTTCGAACTGATGCACGCCGCCCAGGCCCTCGACCCGAACAACGCCAGCCTCTTCTATGTGGAAGGCAACGTCTACAAACAGCTCAATGACTTCGAGAACGCGGCCAAACTCTATCAGAAAGCCAGCGAGATCGACCCGAACTATGTGTTCGGTCCGCTCGGACTCGGTGTCCTCTACTACGACCAGGCCATCGAACTGCAGAACAAGGCCAGCGAAGAACTCGACGACAACAAGTACTTCGCCCTCGTCAAGGAAATGGACGACACCCTCGAGAAAGCCATCGATCCTTTCGAGAAGGCTTTCGCCAGGACCAACGACAAGGAAATCCAGGGCGCTGTGGCGGAATACCTGAAAAACATCTACTTCCGTCTCCGCGAAAAGAACCCTGAATACGAGGCTCTCTCGAAGAAGTACGACGCCATCGTCAAGGGTGAGAACTAGAAATTGAAAACGTCCGACGCGCTGCTGCGCGGAAGGCAATACAGGGACGCTCGGGAGCCGATGCTCTCGAGCGTCTTTTTTGCATTCTCGAAGGCCAGGCGGGGCGTATTGTTGTTGGCGCTCAGGTGACAGAGGAACACGTCGCGAAGGCCGTCGTGGCTGCTGCGGCGCAGCAGCGAGGCTGTCTGGTCGTTGGACAGGTGGCCGTGTTCAGTAAGAATGCGCCGTTTGAGCGCCGGCGGGTAGGAACCCGTCATCAGCATATCCACGTCGTAGTTCGACTCGACCACGAGATGGTCGGCAAGCGAAGCATAGCGCACCGCCTCGTCGGTCACCTCCCCCAAGTCGGTCATCACCGTAAAACGCTCGCCGTCGAACGTAAAATGGTAACCGACGGTCTGTGTGGCGTCGTGGGGCACGACGAACGGCGTAATGCGCAGATCATCGCCGATGGCTGCCTCTTTACCCTCTTCCAGATAACGGACACAGCCCTTGAGCCGGCCTGCCGTGCAGAAATTGGAGCGCAGGGCCTTCTCCAGCGTCCGGGTCAGATAGACCGGCCGCCGGTATCGCTCGGTATAGGTCCCGAGACTCTTGATATGGTCGAAGTGGTCGTGCGTCACGAAAATGGCATCGATCGAGTCGAAAGGGATGTCGTGCTCGGCGAGCCGCTTCTTGATGGTGCGGGCCCCAATGCCGATATCGATGAGGAAAGCGGTCCGGCCGTTTCCGAAATAATAGCAGTTGCCATTGCTGCCGCTCGACAGACTCAGGAACCGGACCATCCCTATTTGCCGTTTTTCCTGAGGTTTTTGATATCCCGGGGACGGAGGATTCCGTTTTCGGTGACAATGCCCGCAATCAGCGATGCGGGGGTGATGTCGAAAGCCGGGTTGTACACCCGCACGCCCTTGGGTGCCATCGGTTTGCTGTAGTACATATCGGTCACTTCGAAGGCGGGACGCTCCTCGATGATGATTTCGCTGCCGCTGATGCAGTCCAGATCGATGGTGCTCGTCGGCGCAAACACATAAAGCGGAACCTTGAAATACTTGGCAATGATCGCTACGCCGTTCGTGCCGATCTTGTTGGCCACGTCACCGTTGGCCGCTACCCGGTCGCAGCCCACAAAGACGAAATCGATCTTCCGCTGCGCCATCAGCGTGGCGGCCATATTGTCGCAGATCAGCGTGGTGTCGATGCCGGCCTTGGTCAGTTCATAAGCCGTCAGGCGGGCTCCCTGAAGCAGCGGCCGCGTTTCGTCGCAGTACACGCGCGGCGAGTAGCCCTGCTGCTGGGCCAGATAGATCGGACCGAGCGCAGTACCGAATTTCGAGACGGCCAGATGGCCTGCGTTGCAATGGGTCAGGATGCCGCATCCGGGATGGAGGAGCGAAAAGCCCAGTTCACTGATGGCTTCGCACATCTTGACGTCTTCGGCCTTGATCGCCCTTGCCTCGGCGGTCAGGGAGTTGCGGATCACTTCGATGGCGTGCTTCTCATCAGCGTTCTCCAGCCCCTGTTTGGTGGTGTAGAAGCAGCGTTCCATCCGGTCAAGCGCCCACATCAGGTTGACGGCGGTGGGACGGGAGATATAGAGGTAGTGCTTCACGCGGAGGAACTCATTCTCCAGCGCCTGCAGCGAACGGGTCCTGAAACGGTTCACGCACATTGCCAGGCCGAAGGCGGCCGCGATGCCGATGGCCGGCGCGCCGCGCACCTTGAGCCGCGTGATGGCATAGAAAATCTGCTCCGCGGTAATCAGATGCAGGAAGCGCTCCTGGGTAGGCAGCTGTGTCTGGTCGAGAATGACCACTTCACGCCCGCTGGGGCTGAGTTCTACCGAATCGTATGGAAAAATGCTTTTCACGGTCAGATCGTTTCTATCAGCTTCTGGAAGATGGCGCACATCCGGTCGGCGGCCGCATCGGCGGCCCGCACCACGTCGTCACCGTCGTTGAGGACGGTACTCGCGTTGTCGGTATTGGAAACATTGGTGATCACCGACATGCCGAAAACAGGAATGCCGCAGTGGCGGGCCACCAGCACTTCGGGAACGGTGGACATGCCCACGGCGTCCGCCCCGATCGAGATATAGTAGCGGACTTCGGCCGGTGTCTCGTACGACGGACCCGTATTGCCCAGATAGACGCCCTTGCGCACGGGAATCTTCGCTTTCTTAGCAATTTTTTCGGCCCGTGCGATCAGATCGAGGTCATAGGCCGCCGTCATATCGGGGAAACGCTCGCCGAAAGCGTCCAGGTTCGGACCGATCAGCGGATTGGGCATCAGGTTGATATGGTCGCGGATGATCATCAGGTCGCCCACCGAAAACGACTGGTTCAGGCCTCCTGCCGCATTGGAGACGAAAAGGGTCTTGATGCCCAGGGCGGCCATGACGCGGACCGGAAGCGTCACCTGGTCCATGGCATAGCCCTCATAGAAATGGAACCGGCCCTGCATCGCGCAGACGTATTTACCGGCCAGTTTGCCGAAAATGAAGTTGCCCTTATGGCCGATGGCGGTCGATTTGGCGAAGTTCGGGATTTTTGCATAGGGAATCACGGCTTCGGCCTCGATGGCGTCTCCGAGTTTGCCCAGGCCGCTGCCCAGGATGATACCGACTTCAGGGGTTTTCCCGCCGATGTTTTCCTTGATGAAAGCAGCCGCTTCGCGGATCTTCTTGACTCGAGTGTCCATAATTATGATACTTTATTGATTTCTCGGGCGATTGCATCGGCACGTTCGAGGATCTCCTCTTCCCCGGGGACTTTCCGTCCTTCCATCACGACGCGTCCGTCCACGATGGCCGTGTCGAAGCAGGAACTGTTGGCCGACAAGATTAGGTTACCGATGAAGTTGATGCGCGGGATGAAGGCGGGCGACTGCGTGTCGACCAGCACCAGGTCGGCCAGCGCGCCTTCGGCAACCCGGCCGGCATCGATGCCCAGTGCCCGGGCGGCGTTGACCGTGGCCACGTCCATCAGTTCGTCGAGCGGCATGGCCGATGGATCTTCACGCCAGGCTTTCTGCATCAGGGCCATCGTCTTCATGCTTTCCCGGATATCGAGGTTGTTCGACGAGGCGGCGCCGTCGGTGCCGATGCAGATATTGGCGCCGGCATCGCGGAGTTCGTTGTATTTGAAACGGTAGCCCGAAGCGAGCTTGAGGTTCGAATTGATGTTGTGGACGACCGTCACGCGGTTCCGTCCCAGGATATCGATGTCGTGGTCGTCCAGCCAGAGGCCGTGGGCGAACACGGTCCGCGGGCCCAGCAGCCCCAGCCGGTTGAAATGCCGGGCAGGCGTCAAACCGGTCTTGAAAATGTCTTCCTGGGTTTCGGAAAGGGTTTCCGCCAGGTGCGCCGTGAACACCATCCCGTGTTCGCGGGCGAACAGGCCGGCCCGGAGCATCGTGGCCTCGGAAGTCGTATAGTCGGCGTGGACGGCGATGGCAAGCTGAATACGGTCCGGCCAGTCACGCGACTGGGCATAGACCTCTTCGCACTCCCGACGCTGCAGTTCGGCTTTCCCATGGTCGAAATTGTCGAGGAAGTGGTAGGTGATGAATCCCCGGATGCCCATATCCGCCGCGGCGCGGGCGATGACCGGCGTCATCCAGTACATGTCGAGGAAACAGGTGGTCCCGGTCTTGAGCATCTCCAGGAAGGCCAGCTTCGCGCCCCAGTAGATGGCTTCTTCGTCGAGGCGGGCCTCTACGGCCCAGACCTTGTCGAGCCAGGTCTTCAGGGGCTCGTCCTCATAGCAGCTGCGCATCAGGGTCATCGCCGTATGGGTGTGCATATTGATCAGCCCGGGAATGACGGTCTTGCCCGTTCCGTCGATCACGCGGCCGGCGGAAACGTCCAGATTATCCGCAATCCGCGCAATCCGGTTTCCTTCGATCAGGATGTCCGTCGTGCGGTTGTCCAACTGTACGCCTTTGAGGAGTAGAGAGCCCATGGTTTAGGTTATAATTGAGCAATTTTAATAAAAAATCTGCAATTTTCCAAGAAACGGGGTATCTTTGCACAAAACGCCGGAACGATGTTTCAAAAAATAAAGACCTGGTACGCAGCCCAGACCGACACGACGAAGGCCCTTATCTGGATCGGTCTCATAGCCGTCATCGGCATCATCATCCGCTGGGACGCCGTAGTGGCCGGCATCAAGCACGGTTTCCATTTCTACTCGGGAAAATGAGACGGTTTTGCGTCATAGTGCTGGTTTGCGTTCCGCTGCTGGCGGCGACGGCGCTGCGCGCACAGACGCCGATGCCGCAGGATACGGCCGAGGTCGAGATTACGGCGCGCGAGCTGGCCGACAAACTGGTCGAATATGCGGAGACCTTCCTGGGTACACCCTACCGTTACGGGGCCAACGGCCCGAAGCGCTTCGACTGCACGGGCTACACCCGCTATGTATTCGGCCATTTCGGCTTCCACGATCTGAGCCGTTCGGCAAAGGACCAGGCCCGCGACGGACGCGAAGTGGACATTTCGGATTTCCGTAATCTGCAGAAAGGCGACGTGCTGCTGCTGGGCAGCCGGCGCAATCCGAAAGTGGTCGGTCATGTCGGCATTTTCACCGGACTGGACACGGCCCGCAACGATCCGAAGTTCATCCACGCCTCCAATCACGGGGTCCGTCACAGCAGCATCTACACGGAGAGCTATTACGCGAACCGGCTGCTGGGTGCAAGGCGTTTCCTGCCCGATTTTGAAGACTACGACGTGGTTTTCGACAGCACGGCCACTTATGCGTTCGACCCGGAACTGGGCGTGCACATTGCACCGGACAGTCTGGTACTGGCTTCCAACGACCGGCGGATCGTTCTTTTCGCGAACGGAAAATGGGCGTTCGTGGAAGAAGACGGCACGCTTGTCGTTCCCGGACAGGGCGGCCGGATCATTCTGAGCGGTGACGGTAACTGGGCGCCAGTGCGCGAGGCTACGGTCCACGTCCCCGGTTCCTCATTGAAGCCGGAGCCCAAAGAGACGGCCTCCGAAAAACCGGCGCCGGCCAAGCCCGCCGTGAGCCCGGCCGCGGCCGACACATCGGTCACCGCGACTGCGCAGCCGCAGCAACCCGAAAAGGTGTATTACACCATCAGGAAAGGGGATTCGCTTTCAAAGATCGCCAAGCAGCATCACACGACGGTAAACAAGCTCTGCCAGCTCAACGGCATGACCACCAAAACCATCCTCAAGGTCGGCAAAAAGATCCGCGTGAAATAACCCTTCCGCTTCGGGGGAATGTCTCTCCGCTAAACGAGGACATTACTGGCATCCATTATGCAGCGATTCACGAATTATCCGTAACTTTGTTGTGTTATGTCTTCGATCTATCGCGTTTTTTATGTTGTCCTGCTGAGTGGGGTGCTTGGGTTTTTCGCGTGGTCGTGCGGCTATTCGAGTCCGGTAGCGCGACTGCTCGATCAGGCGGAGCGTTCGCTTGAGGCGGCGCCGGACAGTGCTTTCGTTTCCCTCGATTCGATGGACAGGAGCCTGCTGAACAGTCCGGAACTCCGGGCCCGGCATGCGCTGCTGTATTCGCAGGCGCTGGAGAAGTGCGGGATCGAGGTGTATGACGACAGTATCATCCACATCGCGATCGATTACTATGCCTCCGTCGGTGACAGCGAGCATGTGCAGCAGGCCCGGGCCTGTCTGGAGCGGATCCGCTCGAACGCCAGCCTGCTGTCGCCTTCCGATACGCTCAAGATCCAAAATGCCCGCATCATCGAGGAACGGTATGCCGACAAGATGACGCTCGTCGAGAAAGACGAGCGGATCCGCCACATCATCCTCCTCTCGATCCTGGCCCTGGCGGCCCTGGCGTTCATCCTTCATTTAATCGCCCGGAAACTCCGGTCTAAGCCGGACGACAAGGCGATGGCCGTCATCCGCGAACGGCTGGACGTCCTCGACAAGGTGATCGCCTCCCGCATCTCCTCGGATGAGAAGCTTTCGGATTCGGCGGAAGAGGAACTGGAGGTGATGATGGCCGACCGGGAAGCGTTCCTCCGATCCACCAAGATCCTTTTCGAAGAGAATCATCCCAAGTTCACGGCCTATCTCGCGGAGAAGGGCCTTACCGACTGGGAAATCGGATACTGCTGCCTCTATACGCTCGGACTCAAGGGCAAGGATATCGGCGAATACATCCAGAAGAAACGCCACTACATCATCAGCCACGAAATCCGCCAGAAACTGGGCCTCGACGAGCACGACACCAACATCAGCATCTATCTGCGGAACCTGTTGCTGGAGACGGAGCGCTGATGTAAAACTATCGATTGTCTTACACACGGATTATTTTACTATCCTCATTGATTTTCAGCCAGTTAACGGCTGAAAATTGTTATTTTCCCCACCTCTTGTAAAACTTTTTCCGGATACTTTTGCAGAAGCAAAACACCGAAAATTCATGAACAAGAAAAGGATTCTTTTGGCTGCCGTCCTCCTGTCTGCAGGCCTTTCCGTCAAGGCGCAGAACCCACAGACGGCACAGCCGGATTCGCTCGGCAAACCCGAACAACTGAAAGAAGCGGCCGTCACGGCCCGGCGCGAACGCATCACGACCGATGCCGACAAACTCACCTATGACGTAGCGGCGGATCCGCTCGCAGAAGGCGGAAATCTGATCGACATTCTCCGAAACGTGCCGATGCTCAGCGTCAATGGCGACGAGGAAGTGCTGCTGAACGGCAGCAAGGATTACAAGGTCCTTGTGAATGGCCGGTCCACCGGGATGCTGGCCCGGAACTTCAATCAGCTCATCAAGACGCTCCCCGCCGCTTCGGTCAAGGAAATCCAGGTGATTACCAATCCCCCCGTCAAATACGATGCGGAAGGCATCGGCGGCATCATCAATATCGTGATGGTCCGGCGCGTGAAAGCGGGATACAGCGGTTCGCTGAGCGCCAATGCGGGCACACTCGGCAACGTGGGCGGGAGCGGTTACCTGAGCGCCCAACTGGGCAAGTTCACCCTGAGCGCCAATGCCAGCGGATCGTATTTTCCCAACCCGACGGTCTACGGTATCACCGACATCGAAGTCTTTGACAGCGAAACCCACCATTTCCAGCGATTGGATTTCTCGAATGACGTCACCTATCAGCCAGGGGCCCTGTCGCTGGAGGCGAGCTATGAGCCGGATTCGCTGAACCTGATCACGCTCTCCGGCTGGACCAATTATCAGAGAATGCGACAGGCCTATGCGATCACCGAGACTTTCCGGGACAGGGACCGCGCCAAGACCCTCGAGATGCAGGAACCGACGCTGCGGGACAGCCGAAACAACACTTTTTCGGGGGAACTGGCCTACCAGAAGACCTTTCGCAACGACGGCGGCATCCTCACTTTCAGCTACGCAATCGACGGGAATCCGAACAGTACCGACAATAACATCATCGTCGTACCCTTGCTCAATTGTACCGACTACCACCGGCATTCCTTCAACAGGGAGCACACCGTCCAGCAGACCGGCCAGCTCGACTACTTCGCCACGATCCGGAAGAAACACCAGATCGAGACCGGCGCCAAATATACGCTGCGCGCCCACGTGGCGGACTCCCACGATGAACTTTGGGACTTTGCGGCCGCGCAGTGGGTGACCGACAATTCCAATGTCAATGACCTCGATTACAAGCAGCATATCTTCGCCGCCTATGCCAGTTACGGCTACAAGTTCAGCAAACTCACCCTCAAAGCGGGCACCCGTCTCGAATACACCCTGAACAGGGGTCTATCCAAGAGTGCCTCCGGCAACCTTACCTTCGACAACAGCAATTTCAACGTCGTCCCCTATTTCAATGCGGCATGGCGGATCAACCCCAAGAATTCTTTCTCGCTGACCTATACGCGCCGCCTCGGCCGCCCCAGCGTGAGCTATCTCAATCCCTTCATCTTTGAAGAAACGCCTTATAGCCGGACGCACGGCAACCCCGACCTGCGGACCGTCGTTTCCGATGCGCTGACCTTCACATACCGCACCCACGGGGACAAATGGGACTTATTGGTACGCACCTTTGGGAGCCTCTGCAACAACAAAATAGAATATCTGGCCGTCGTCCGGCCCGACGGAGTCAAGGTCGCGACCTACGAGAACGCCGTGGTCTACGATCACATCGACCTGACGGTCAATCTGGGATGGAATCCTTCTGAAAAAATCAACCTCCAGGCCAGCGGCCAGGTGGGATACAACGACTATTACGCGCCTTCGCTGGAGCAGCGGAACAAAGGCTGGAGCTGGTATGTCAACACAAGCGGGAACGCCTCGCTTTGGCGCGGCGCCACGGCCTACGCCGCAGCCGGAGCCTATGGCGGCGACATCACGCTGCAGCGTACATATTACGGTGTCGACTACGAATATTCGTTCGGTCTGCGCCAGGGCTTTCTCCAGAACCGCCTCATCCTGAACGTCGCAGCCGTCATGCCCTTCCAACGCCGATACGCCGGCTCGGTCCGGGAGACATCGACCGACACCTACCACCAGCGCAACGAATCCTGGTACGACCCCCGCGCCCTCCGCCTAAGTCTCACCTGGCGCTTCGGCAAAACCAGCATCAACCTCAAGCACGCCCGCAAGACGGAAGTGGACGACAAACTATAGTCCCTCTTTTGTTGCGGGGAAGCCCCTCCACGGAGTTTTTGCGGGAGGGCTGGTGCGTTTTGCCGTAGCGGATGTGGAGGGGCTTCCCCGCAACAATCAACGCTTTCTGCAGTTGCGGAGTTAAGATTAATCTCATTCTCCGGTAGCGACGCAGACGATTCATCTATCTCATCCGCGTCGCTGACGGTTTTCAGCTGATTTCGGGCGAAAACTGCAGTCGACGGGCATCAAGCGGCACTCTCATCTGCGTCGCCGACAGCACAACGCCGCAAACCCACCAGCGCCCCCACCCTTTCATTCAGCGTCGGGTGCGAATACTCGGTGAAAACCACGAGCGGATGCGGAGTGAGGTTGGCCAGGCTTTTGGCGCTCATTTTCTTGAGGGCGGAGGCTTCGGCCGGGCCGCAGCCGTGTTCCGCGGCGAAGGTGTCGGCCTGGCGCTCGTGACGGCGGGAGATGATGTTCGTGACGATGTCGAGCACGATGCTGAGCGGCGTGTAGATGAGCGAGAATACCGCCAGGTTCACGTGGAACGAAGCCTGGTCGCAACCGGCGGCGGCAGCCAGCGCATCGCTTCCGATGAACAGACTGAACAACCAGAACATCAGCAGGTTCGTCGCAAACCCTTCGAGCGAGGAAAGGATGATATGACGGTGCTTGTAGTGGCCGATCTCGTGGGCGAGCACCCCGACGATCTCCTCCGTGGAAAGTTGCTCCATCAGCGTGTCATAGAGCACCACCCGTTTGCGGCGGCCGAAGCCCGTGAAATAGGCATTCGACTTGCTGCTGCGCTTTGACGAATCTATCACGTAGATGTTGTCGAGACCGAACCCCACACGGGCTGCGAAAGCCTCGATGGCCGTACGCAGTTCCCCTTCCGGCAGCGGCGTCTGCTTGTTGAAGAGCGGCACGATCAGCTGCGAGTAGAAGTACTGCATGAACAGCGAGAAAAGCGTCACCGCAACCCAGGCGAACAACCAGAACCAACGGGGCGAAAGCGTATAGATCCAGACACAGACCGCCAGGACCGCGCCCAGGATCAGAACATTCATCAGCAGGCCCTTCAGGGCGTCCGTCACGAAAAGCTTGGGCGTGGTCCGGTTGAACCCGAAACGCTGTTCGATGACGAACGTGCGATAGAGATCGAACGGAATCGAGATCACCCAGGAAATCAGGTAGAAAATGCCCCAGAACACAAGTGCCTGGACGACGGGCGAAGAACTCACCGAACGGGCCGCCGCGTCAAAAGCCGCGAAACCGCCGAAGGCGAAAATGCCCAGCGTCACCAGCAAGCTCACCAATCCGGAGAACAGCGAGAACTTGCGGTTGGTCATCGCATAGTCCTGCTGCCGACGGTACTGCGCCGGATCGTACAGGTCGGCGAGCAACTCGGGAACGGGCTGCCGTGAAGCCTTGATGTTGAGCAGCGTCAGGCAGGCGGACCAGACATATTCGGCCACCGAGAAAGCGATGACCAGCCAGAAAAGCGCCTGGGAACTCATGCCAGCTGCGCCTTGAACTGGGGATACTTCTCGTCGACCTTGACCGGCCGGTTGTCCTTGTCGAGGAAGCAGTGCAGCGACCAGCCTTCGAACACCAGTTCCCCGCGGCAGCGGATCGTATAGCCGATCTTCAGCTTGAACGTGGTCATCGACTTGATATAAACCTCGATGTCCAGCATATCGTCGAACGTCGTGGTATGCCAGTAACGGCCGGACACCTCGATGACCGGGGAGATGATTCCGTCCGCCTCGGCCTGCGCATAACTGGCACCGAGGGAGTCCAGATAGGCGACACGCGCCTCCTCCATGAAACGGATATAATTAGAATGGTGCGTCACACCCATCCGGTCGGTTTCGTAGTAGTGGACCTTGTGGTTATAAATGAACATTTCTCCTTCTTTTTTGCGATGCAAAGATAAATATTCGCTAACTTTATCCAAATTTTGCAAGTCATGATGAGAGAAGAAACCGTCTTCGGACCGATCCACAGCCGCCGCCTCGGCCGCTCGCTCGGCATCAACCTGCTCCCGACGCGGGGCAAGCTGTGCAACTTCGACTGCATCTATTGCGAATGCGGCTGGAACCGGGACGGACGGGGCGATACCGTGCTGCCCACAGCCGCCAAGGTCCGCGCCGACCTGGAAAACAAACTGATGGAGCTGATGCTGGAAGGAAAGGCCATCGATTCGATCACCTTCTCGGGCGACGGCGAGCCTACCCTCAACCCGGAATTCCCGCGCATCATCGACGACACGCTCTTCCTGCGCGACGCCTATTGCCCGGGAGCCAAGGTCTCGGTCCTGTCCAACGCCACGCGTGTCCACATTCCCGAGATTTTTGAAGCCCTCCGCAAGGTGGACAACCCGATCCTCAAGATCGACGCCCCCACCGACGGGCTCGTGGCGCGGATCAACCAGCCGGCACCCGGCTACTCGCTCGCTCGCGTCATAGAGGCACTGGAACGCTTTGAGGGAAATTTCGTGCTTCAAACCATGTTCCTCAAATCCAAGGACTTCGATTCTGCCTCGCCGGAAGTGCTCAACGGCTGGATGGACATCGTACGCCGGCTCAAGCCCCGACAGGTGATGGTCTACACCCTCGACCGTCCCACGCCGGAACCGGGCCTCGAAGCCTTCTCCGTGGAAAAGATGCGGACACTGGTCCAGCCTCTCATCGACGAAGGATTCTCCATCGACATCAAAGGAAAAGAATAATCAAACGACCCACACCATGAATACCAACGAACAATTCGTCATCACCATCAGCCGCGAACTCGGTTCCGGCGGACACACCATCGGAAAGAAACTCGCCGAACGCCTGGGCGTCCGTTTCTTCGACAAGGAACTCATCCGTGCACTCTCCGAGAAATTCGACCTGACCCCCGCCAGCATCGAGCGTCTCAAGGCGGAGAAGAAACACTGGCTCTCCGATTTCATCCACCTGCTGGCTCCGGCGCCGGCCCCGGCGGGATTCGTTGGAACGAGCAATGTTTACGGCAAGGAATTCAACCCGTCGGTCACGACCGACGACATCTTCAAGGCCGAGACCCAGATCCTGCGTGCCCTGGCCGAGGAAGAGTCGTGCGTCATCGCCGGCCGTTCCGGCTTCTTCGTCCTGAAGGATTGCCCCAACAAGATCGACATCTTCATCACCGCCCCGAAGAAAGACCGCATCGCCCGCACGATGAGCAAGCAGAATATCACGGAAGAGATGGCGGAAGAAGTACTGGAGAAGGTGGACAAGGCCCGCGAGAATTATATCGAGCGCTACGCCGGCGTAAGCCGCTACGACGCCAGGAACTACAGCCTGACGATGAATGTCGGCGGGATGACCGAAGACGAGGCCGTGGAGGTGATCCTGGCCTACATCAAAGAGAAACGCCCATAATATAGTCGTTCATATAGTAGCCGTGGCCGATGGGGAAATCGCCAGTGCGGAGAATCTCCATCCCGAGATGCTTGTAAAAGTCCACGGCCTTGTTGTTGCGGTTGACGTGCAGTTCGATACGGCAGGGCCAGCCGTTGGCGGCACGTCGTACGAAACTTGCTACGTGTGCATATAGTTTCCTGCCGATTCCCATCCCCTGGAAGGCGGGCAGCAGATAGATTTTCTGGAGCTCGAAAAGGAACGCGCCGTCTTCCTGCAGCCCTAGCGGCTGCACGGAGACATAGCCGCACGGCTTCTCGAAAAACTCCGCAATGAAATAGACGTGTCCATCCTGCCCCATCTGCCGACGGAGGCTTTGTTCGGAGTACATCCAGTCCATCATATACTCCAACTGGTCGGGAGAAAGGATTTCCCGGTACGTATCACGGAAAGCTTCGTCCGCCAAAGAGCGGATCAGCGGTATGTCATTGTCGGAGGCGCGCCGCACCGACAGCGCGGACTGTTCGGGAGACAACATGGCGGGCTACATCGATTTCGTGAAATAACAGCCTGTTTCGACGGCCGTCTGCAGGTCGCCGCACTGTTCGTAAACCCGATTCCGACTTTCACCGAAAGGATAGATAAGGTCGCCGCCGGAACGCCGGGCGATCCGGACGACAGGATTGCCGCCCTGATCGTAACCTATGCTCCATGTCGATTCATAGGCGGGCTGTACCGGAGAGATGAACTTGTAGACGCCCAGTTCGTCGTATTCTCCTTCACGTGCACCGACGCTCACCGTGCCGTCGTCGCGGAAAATCAGCCGCGCACCGTGGCGCTCGCGCCATTCTCCGAAGACCCAGGCGTTTTCAAGCCGCCTTTCCTGCTCGCGGAGCAGTTCCACGTTGGCCGTTTCGACCGACGAGAGCCGGCCGTCCGGATGACGGGCCAGGATATCCTCCCGCATCTGCTGCAAAGTCTCCAGCGGCACTCCGCGCAGGGAAGCCGGATCGATCGGCCGTGGCCTGTCGCAGGAAAGGGTTACACACAGGAGAGACAAGGTGCAGACGAAGAAGAGGACAATGCGGCGCATACGGTTCTGTTTTGCCGGGCAAGTTAAAAAAAATCCGCCGATTTTGTATCTTTGTATTCTGCAAAACCGTTTCAGAATGAAAAAGAGAGTCTTCTCCATCCTTGCCCTTTCCCTGCTGGTCGCCATTCCCGCCTATGCCGTTTTCAACGAACGGGATTTCGCCAAGACGCTCACCATCCTTCGCTCCGAACTCCACCAGGAGCACGCCAAGATGGCGCATCTGCAGGCCCGTCTGGCCATGAACAACGATGCTCAGCACCAGCAGCTGGTGGAAATGACGAAACGGTGCAACGAACTCGCCCTGATTCTTTATTCCCAGAATCAGGACTACACCTTCGATATGACCTACGCGCTCAACGAGGTGACCAAGCAGTATGAGGATTTCCACAAGCAGAGGCTGCCCTTCGATGAAATCGTCAGCCGGATGAACCACGAAATCGAGCGCTACGAGCATCTGGCCGAGGCCCTGCGGCGCCTGCCGCCGATCCTCGACAAGATCGACGCGGTACCCGACTCCCTTTCCGCCGTGATGGATACGATCCTTGTCCGCGAAAGCCACCACCACCACGATGACGGTTTCGACATCGTGGGAACCGAGGAACACGAACACGAGCACGCAGAGGAGGAAGGCGGTCACGAAGAACCTTTCTACCTCGACGAGCAGGGGCAGATCGACCGCGATTCCTGCCTATTCTATGCCTTGAGCCTGCTGGATCTGTATACCACCGCCCGCGACAAGATCGTGATGGACAGCGACCATTACGACGCCATGAGCAGCCGGCTGACGGAAAGCTACAATTACGCCCGCGACCGGTATCGTCTCATCCAGCGGCGTATCTTCATCGACGGGCAGGACAATTACTTCAAAGTGCTGCGCTCTTTCCCCCGCTACTGCACGATGGCGTTCCAGGACGCCAGCCGGAAATACGGCATCGGCCGGCACAATGCGGACGCCGAAATCCTGCGTAAGAGCGAATGGCGCGGCCCGATGGTCACGGGCTTCATTCTGTTCGTCCTTTTCTACATCGGTCTGGCCACCCTTCTGAGCAACATCGTGGTCCATCTGCTGAAGAAGCGGATTCCCCGCTTCCAGACGGAATCCTTCAAGCAGCGGAGCCCGATGGCCACGCTCCTGAGCGGTGTGGTGATTTTCGCCGTGTCAGTGATGATCGCCACGCTGTTCGTCAAGCAGAATTTCTTCCAGGTGGCTTCCGGCCTGCTGCTCGTCTATGCCTGGCTGCTGGCCGCCATCCTGGTCTCCCTGCTGGTGCGCATCCCTTCCCAGCACATCCGGGAAGTGTCGAAGATCTACTTGCCCATCGCCCTGCTGGGCCTGATCGTGATCACCTTCCGCATCATTTTCATTCCGAACCGGCTGGTCAACCTCATCTTCCCGCCTTTGATGCTGGGCTTTACCATCTGGCAGTACTGCCTCTGCAAGAAAGTGAGCCACAACCGGGAAGCCCGCGGCGACATGATCTATGCCTGGATCACCTTCGCCGTGATGTTCGTCACCACCATCATGGCCTGGTTGGGATATGTCCTGCTGGGCATCCAGATCTTCATCTGGTGGCTCTTCCAGCTCACGGCCATCGAAACCATCACGGCCCTGTACGTCCTGGTGGAGAAACACGAGAAGAAGTATCTGATCAAGCGCAAATTGGAATACAAACAGGACCACACCATCTACGAACCCGACCGGAAAGACGCCTACATCGCCGTGACCTGGCTTTACGACTTCATCAGGCAGGCCGTCCTTCCCATTGCGGGCGTGCTGTCGATTCCGCTCTGCATCCGCCTGGCCGCCAATGTCTTCGATCTGGGAGAGATCTGCAGTGACATCTTCTACCGGCCCTTCTTCAACCTAAGCGACAAAGACGGCAACGCCATCCTGCACCTGTCGCTTTATAAACTCGTGCTGGTCAGTGCGCTCTTTTTCCTGTTCCGCTACTTCGCCTACCTGTTCAAGGCCTTCTACCGTCGCCTGCGCTTCGACCGGTACGCCCGGAAGGAGAAGAAAACGTTCATCCACGCCAACGAAATCAACTTTACGCTGGCCGACAATGTGATCGGCATCCTGGTGTGGGGCACCTACATCATCATTGCCATCATTCTGCTCAAAATTCCGATGGGCGCCCTGTCGCTTGTAGCAGCCGGCCTGGCCACCGGTCTCGGTCTGGCGATGAAGGACATCCTCAACAACTTCATCTACGGCATCCAGCTGATGAGCGGCCGCCTGCGCGTGGGCGACTACATCGAATGCGACGGTATCCGCGGCAAAGTGACTTCGATCAGCTACCAGACCACCCAGATCCAGACGGTCGAAGACACCCTGATCGCCTTCACCAACACCACCCTGTTCAACAAGAACTTCAAGAATCTCACCCGAGGCAGCGCCTACGAGTATATCAAAGTGACTTGCGGCGTCAAATACGGCACCGATGTCGAGAAGGTGCGCACCCTGTTGCTGGAAGCATCCCAGAAACTGATGACAAAAGACAAATACGGCCGCAACATCGTCGATCCGAAACGCGGCGTCTCCGTGACGCTCGACAATTTCGGCGACAGCAGCATCGACATCGCCCTGAAACAGTACGTACTCGTGGAAGAGCGCTACGGCTACATCGCGCGCGCCCAGGAACTCATCTACAACACCCTCAACGAGAACGGCATCGAAATCCCGTTCCCGCAGCGGGACATCTGGATCAAATCGACAGGACAGTAAGGACGTTGATCAGTTCGCGGTCGATCGGCTTGTCGATCTTGACCGCCTTGGCGATGGGCACGTACACCACCTGGTCGTTTTTGATGCCGACCATGATGTTGCGCTGGCCTTCCTTGAGCGCCTCCACGGCCGCCACGCCGAGGCGCGAGGCGAGGATACGGTCGTAAGCCGACGGCCGGCCGCCGCGCTGCAGGTGGCCCAGGATCGTAACCCGAACGTCATATTCGGGATACTCCTTGCGGACGCGATCGGCATAATGCATGGCACCACCGTCCTTCTTGCTCTCGGACACCAGCACGATGGAACTGTTCTTGCTCTTGCGGATGCCCCGCCCGATAAACTGGGCAAGCTGGTCGATATCGGTGCGGTCTTCCGGAATGATGGCCGCTTCCGCACCGGAAGCGATGGCGCTGTTCTGCGCCAGGAAGCCGGCGTCGCGGCCCATCACTTCCACGAAAAAGATGCGGTCGTGCGAGGTGGCCGTGTCGCGGATCTTGTCGACGCAGTCGACGATGGTGTTGAGCGCCGTATCGTAACCGATGGTTGAATCGGTGCCGTAGAGATCGTTGTCGATCGTACCGGGAAGGCCGATCACCGTCACGTCGTGTTCGCGGGCGAGATCTTCGGCGCCGGAAAGCGAGCCGTTGCCGCCGATCACGATCAAGGCGTCGATATGGTGGTGGTGCAGCATTTCAAAGGCCTTGGTGCGGCCTTCCGGCGTCCGGAATTCCTCGCTGCGGGCGGTCTTGAGAATCGTGCCGCCCCGCTGGATGACGTTGCTGACCGATTCGCTGGTAAATTCCTTGATTTCGCCGTTAATCAGGCCTTCATAGCCCCGGTAGATACCGTACACTTTCCAGCCTGCGAAGATGGCGGAACGCGTGACCGCGCGGATGGCGGCATTCATTCCCGGCGAATCGCCGCCGGAAGTCAGGATGCCGATGGAATGGATTTCTTTCATCGTTTCTGCGTTTTTTGACCGAGTAAAGATAGCATTTTTTCCGGCGCTTCCATAATATTCCAGGACAACACGGCGCCGTTGAATCCGTGACGCATCACCGCATCGAGGGATTCCCGGACATATTCAGGTGAAGTCGGAGCGAATTTTTCGACATAATTGATCTCAATGCCGGGATATTTTGCACAAGGGCAGGATTCCATCGCCTGCAGCTGGGATTCGAGGAAAGCCACATCCATCTTAAAATCCGGATAGCCCGTCGCGCCGGGAACCGACTTGCGCAACAACTCATATTCGAAGCCCATTCCGGCCGGAGCGAAAGTCTGGCGATAGAGCATCGGTTTGATGAAATCGGCGTGGCGCGAGAGGATTGCGTAGTCCTGGCCGACGAACGGAGCCATAAACGGGGCATACAGGTCCAGTCCCACCTCAAGGCCGCGGCTGCGGAGACTGTCGGCGACAGCCGCCACCGACTCGCTCACGATATGGCCCTTGGCCCTGAAAAACGCGGCGGCAAGCGGATTCTCGAAAATGAAACCCGACTCCGGCGTATAGCTCGTCACCGAGAAGAACGCATCACCCCGGGTCTCCCATTCCTTCCTGACCTGCGCCAGGTCGACGCCTTCCTCTGCAAAACGCGCTTCACAGAGCGGACAGCCGCAGTTGAGCACACCGCCGACGCCGCTGACGAACGACTGGGTGCGGATGCGGTCGAGGAACACGCCGTCGAAACCGCAATCGCTGAAACAACGGTCATACAGCGCCACGACATTGGCGATATTCTGCGGATCTGACGGGCAGTTGAAACGGAAACCTTCCCCGGCCGCCAGATCATAATTCGCAGGTATCTCTCCCCACAGGTCCACGCCCGGCGAGTTGTCGCAGACCTCTTCGGTCTCGGCGAATACAGGAAGCCACAGGAGCATCCGGATGCCCTTTGCGTGAAGGTATTCCCCCACCTCCCGATAGATGTCCTTGTCGAGACTCCAGCCGATGATGACTTTCCCGACGGGGACCATCCGGCACACCGTGTCGAGGCGGGACACGATCTGCTCCGCGGTATAATCGGGACTGTGCCATCCACCGAGCGATACCTGGACGACGTAGTCGGCCCCGGCAGGCTTCTTCCCGCAGGAGACGATGGCCAGCAATCCCAGAATCAGGTAGATAAGTTTTTTCATGGGTTCAAAATGATTTTACTGCAAATATAGCGAAAAGAAAGATTTCGCATTCCGTTCAATTGTTTGTCCATCTGTTCGCGGGTGTTTTTCTATTGGCAAAAAACTCCTATCTTCGTAGTATAATATACTGAAACCATGAAGCGATCACTTTCCCTTCTCTCCGTCCTGATCCTTACCCTGCTTGCGGCCGGCTGCGGTCCCAAATGGCAGGCCGCAGAGGCAGACGGCTACCAGCTCATCACACAGAAAAACGGTCCGGCACTGGGCTATACCGTAGCTCCCATCATCCAGAAAAACGGCTTCGCCTTCAAAGACCTGAACCGGAACGGAAAACTGGACGTGTACGAAGACTGGCGGAAGCCGGCCCGACAGCGCGCCCGCGACCTGGCCTCCCGGCTCTCCATCGAAGAAATCGCCGGCCTGATGCTTTACAGTGCCCACCAGGCCGTCCCGACGCCTGAAATCACGGACGCGCAGCGGAAGTTCCTGAAAGAGGACAACCTCCGGCACGTGCTGGTGACGACGGTCGCGAATCCGGAAACCGCGACCCGCTGGAACAACAACGTGCAGGCCCTCGTCGAGGGTCTGGGACACGGCATCCCGGCCAACAACAGTTCCGATCCCCGCAACGAAACGGCCGTGACGGCCGAATACAACGCAGGAGCGGGCGGCCAGATCTCACTCTGGCCCACGCCGCTCGGCCTGGCCGCCACCTTCGATCCGGCACTTGTGCGCCGTTTCGGCGACATCGCTTCAAAAGAATACAGGGCCCTGGGCATCGCAACGGCTCTCAGCCCGCAGATCGACCTGGCCACCGAGCCGCGCTGGAACCGTTTCACCGGCACTTTCGGCGAAGACCCGGACCTCGACACCGACATGGCCCGCGCCTATGTGGACGGCTTCCAGACCACGGAAGGCAGCCGCGACGGCTGGGGGACGGAAAGCGTCAACGCGATGGTCAAACACTGGCCCTCGGGCGGCCCGGAAGAAGGCGGTCGCGACGCACATTTCAACTACGGAAAATATGCCGTCTACCCGGGCGGAAATTTCGAGACACATCTGCGTGCCTTCACGGAAGGTGCCTTCAAGCTTGAAGGGAAGACCGGCTCGGCCACGGCCGTGATGCCCTACTACACCATCTCCTGGGGCATCGACCCTTCCGGGAAGAATGTGGGCAACAGCTATAACCACTATATCATCTCCGACCTGCTGCGCGACAAATACCGCTTCGACGGCGTGGTCTGCACCGATTGGGGCATCACCCACGACAACGCCGCCGTCGAATCGTTCGACGGCAAATGCTGGGGTGTGGAGACGCTTACCGAAGCCGAACGCCACTACGAAGTGATCAAGGCCGGCGTGGACCAGTTCGGCGGCAACAACGACAAGGGCCCCGTGCTCGAGGCCTACCGGATGTGGTGCAAAGAATTCGGCGAGGAAAGCGCCCGCACCCGCTTCGAACAGTCGGCCGTGCGCCTGCTGATGAACATCTTCCGCACCGGGCTGTTCGAAAACCCGTATGTCAGTCCCGCCGCAGCGACCCAGACCGTTGGCCGGCCCGAATTCATGCAGGCGGGCTACGAAGCCCAGCTCAAATCAGTTGTGATGCTCAAGAACCACGGGAACGTCCTGCCGCAGATTTCCGGTCAGGCCGGCAATGACGCGAAAAAAAAAGTTTTCGTGCCCAAGCGTTACTACCCGGCGTATGCCGGACGCTTCGGGGTGTGGGGCGCACACGGAGAATACTGGGACTGGCCCGTCGCGCGGGAAACCGTCGAGAAGTATTTCGAATGGGTGGATGACGCGAAAGAGGCCGACTTCGTCCTGGTGATGATCCAGGAGCCCTACAGCGGTGTAGGATATGACGTGAAAGACCGCGCTGCCGGCGGCAACGGCTACGTGCCCGTCTCCCTGCAGTACCGCCCTTATACGGCCGGGTATGCCCGTGAGACCTCCGTGGCGGGCGGCGACCCGAAGGAATCCTTCACCAACCGCAGTTACCGGGGCAAGACGGTGAAAACCGACAACCAGGCAGACCTGGAGAATCTCATCCGCATCAGCGAGCAATGCCGCAAGGACAACCCGGCGACTCCCGTCGTCGTGGTTATCTCGGCCACCCGCCCCTTCGTGCCCGCCGAATTCGAGCCTTACGCCGATGCCATCCTGGTCAATCTCGGCGTCCAGCACCAGGCCCTCTTCGACATCATCAGCGGCGCCGTGGAGCCTTCCGGCCTGCTGCCTATGCAGTTGCCCGCCGATATGCGTACGGTCGAAGAACAGTTCGAAGACACTCCGCACGATATGCGCTGCCATATCGATACCGACGGCCACGCCTATGACTTTGCCTACGGCCTCAACTGGAACGGCGTGATCGACGACGCGCGTACCCGCAAATACAGCAAGAACAAGAAACAATAAAACCTGACCGATATGAAACGAATCCTCTGCCCTCTCCTCCTGGCCGGCCTGCTGGCCGTCGCCTGCACGAAAACCGAATGCCCGCAGGAGAAACTCACGGCCAATGACGCCCGCATCGACGAAATCATCGCACAGATGACCCTCGAGGAAAAAGTGGAAATGCTGCACAGCAAGACCAATATGTCCTCGGCCGGCGTAGAGCGCCTGGGAATCGCCGACATCCGCTATGCCGACGGGCCGTTCGGCATCCGCGAGGAAGGCGTCCCCAATGGATTCCAGTCCGCCGGCTGGACGCTCGACTCTGCCACCTACTTCCCGACCGGCTCCGCACTGGCGGCCACCTGGAGCGAAGACCTGGCCTACAAGTACGGCACGGGAATGGGCAAGGAAGCCCGTCTTCGCGGCAAGGACGTGATCCTCGGCCCCGCCGTCAATATCCAACGCCTTCCCGTCGGCGGCCGTACCTATGAATACCTGAGCGAAGACCCGATCCTCTCCGCCGCCCTTGCGTTGTATTACACCAAGGGTGTACAGGACCAGGGAACGGCCGTGTGCATCAAGCACTTCGCCGTCAACAACCAGGAGACCAGCCGCGGCAGCGTCGACGTCCAGATCGACGAGCGCACGCTCCGCGAGATCTATCTCAAGCCTTTCGAGCGCGCCATCAAAGAAGGCGGCGCGATGAGCGTGATGCCGGCCTACAACAAGGTCAACGGCGACTACTGCTCCGAAAACGAGCACCTCCTCAACGAGATTCTCCGCGGCGAGTGGGGCTTCAAGGGAATGACCGTCTCCGACTGGGGCGGGACGCACAGCACGATGGGCGCTATGCTCCACGGCCTCAACGTCCAGATGACGGGCTCCAATTACCTGGGCCAGCCCGTCATCGATTCCATTGCCGCCGGCAAGCTTACGGAAGAGATGGTCGACGAGAAAGTCCGCCAGATCCTTCGCGTCCGTCTGGCCGTCGAAGCCGTTCCGGACGACGTGGCCAACACGCAGATGACTTCCCAGCCCGAATCGCAGCGCATCGCCCGCGAAGTGGCTGAGAAATCGATTGTCCTGCTCAAGAACGAAGGAATCCTGCCCATCAAGGCGGATGTGAAAAAAATCGCCGTCATCGGCCAGAACGCCGTGCTCAAGACACAGAGCGGCGGTATGGGCGCCGGCGTGAAAGCACTCTATGAAATTACGCCGCTCCAGGGCATCCGGGCCCGGGCCGGCAAAGACATCGAAGTCAGCTACGCACCGGGCTACAAGAACTTCCCGGGCCGCCGCTGGGGACCTGCCCCGGCCGAGCCGGACCCGCTGGAAGCCACCGCGATCGACGAGCCCGCCGATCCGGCCCTGCTGGCCGAGGCCGTCGCCCTGGCCAAGGAGGCCGACCTGGTGATCTTCTTCGGCGGAACGAACAAAAGCATCGAGACCGAAGGCTCCGACCGGAAGGATATCAAACTCCCCTGCGGCCAGGAAGAAATCGTCCAGGCCCTTTACGCCGCCAATCCGAATCTGGCTACCGTGCTGATCTCCGGCGGACCCACCGACCTCCAGGTCCTCGAGCCGGTCTCCCCGGCCATCGTCCAGGGTTGGTGGAACGGTACCGAAGGCGGAACCGCGCTGGCCAAAGTTCTCTTTGGCGACATCGCCCCGTCGGGCAAACTCCCGTTCACCTTCCCGGCAAAGCTGGAGGATTCCCCTGCCTACGCCCTGGGCAACTTCCCGGGCAACAGCGCCGGCGGCGACCTCTTCACCCTGATGTTCCGTCCCGACGTCCTGAAAATGACGCCGGCCGAACGTCAGGCCCTGATCGATGCACTGCCCAAGCCTGTAAGCGAATATACGGAACGCTTCTACGTGGGCTACCGCTGGTTCGATACCAAGGGAGTCAAGCCGAAGTACGCCTTCGGACACGGCCTCTCCTATGTCACTTTCGCATACGGCCAGCCCAAGGCCAAGGTGGCGGGCGACAAGGTCAAGGTCACCTTCCTGCTCGCCAACGAAGGTACGATGGACGCCGACGAAGTGGTCCAGCTTTATGTCCGCCGCATCGGCTCAGCCGTAGAATGGCCCGACAAGGAACTCAAGGCGTTCCGCCGGGTGAGCCTGAAAGCCGGCGAGCACCGCAAGGTTACTCTGGAAATCCCGCTCGACGAACTCCGTTACTGGAACGGAACGAAAAACACCTGGGAACTGGAACACGGCAAACTGCAGCTCCTGCTGGGCGCGGCTTCCGACGATATCCGCCGGACAGCGGAAATAACCATCTGATAAACTCATCTGCGGAATGAAACGCATCCTGCTTTTCCTGGCCCTGGCGGCGATGGCCGCCGCGTGCAGCACCGGCAACCCGGTCCTGAACGTTTCCGGCGGTAAGATCCAGGGCGTACTGACGGATTCTTCGGACGTACTGGTCTTCAAGGGAATTCCCTATGCCGCCCCGCCCGTGGGCGGACTGCGCTGGCAGGCACCGCAGCCCGTCCCGTCCTGGGAGGGTATAAGAGTGTGCGACAGCTTCGGTCCCATCGCCCCGCAGCCGGGCAATGCGCCCGGCACTTTCTACGGCGACGAATTCTATTGGCAGGGAACGCCGGAACAGAGCGAGGACTGCCTGTACCTGAATGTCTGGGCACCCGCCCGGACGGTCGGCAAGCCCGGCGCAAAGCTGCCGGTTGCGATGTGGATCCACGGCGGCGCCTACCTCAATGGCTACGGCTATGAAGTGACGATGGACGGCGACGCCTGGGCCCGCCGCGGCGTGATCCTGGTGACCATCAACTACCGGCTCGGCACCCTCGGATTCCTGAGTCATCCCGAACTGACGGCCGAACAGGGCCAGTCGGGCAACTACGGCACGATGGACCAGATCGCGGCACTGCGCTGGATCCGCGACAACATCGCCGGTTTCGGTGGTGACCCGGACAACATCACCGTACTGGGTCAGAGCGCCGGAGCGATGAGCGTCAAGAACCTGCTCATTTCGCCCCTTTCCCGCGACATGATGGCTAAAGCCATTATCCAGAGCGGCGGTGGAGTCGGTCTCCGGAATCTTTCGCCCGACAACGCCGTCACGCAGGCCCGATACGACTCCCTGGGCAAGGACGTGATGGATGTCTCCGGACTGAAGACCCTCGACGCGATGCGTGCCACATCTGCCGGAACGGTTTTCGATGCCACCAACGAATATCTGGCCGCCGGCAAGGGATGGGTGATGTTCTCCCCGCATCTCGACTGGATGGTTCTCACCGAGGATTTCGACCACGCGCTGCTCGAAGGTACGATGGCGCCGGTCCCGGTGATGATCGGCTACAACAAGGACGATATGGGCCGACTGGCCGGTGAATCGGTCGACCGCTTCTGTGCCATCCGTGACTCAATGGGCTTCCCGGTCTATGAATACGAGTTCCTGCGGAACCTGCCGGGCGACGACGACGATCCGGACAAGGATTCCGGCGCCTTCCATTCGGCCGAACTCTGGTATATGTTCGGCACGCTGAAGAACAGCTGGCGCCCCTTCACGTCGGAAGACTATGCGCTCTCCGCCGAGATGCTCGACGCCTGGACTGCCTTCTGCAAGACTGGCAATCCCGGCTGGGACGCTTATAAATACGACAAACCCTTCAAGAAAGAATTCGATCGATAATATTCCAAAACCCAATACAATGAAAAGAATCCTTATCCTCTTCGCTTCTTGCCTGCTCGCCGTCAGTGCGCTGCACGCACAGGAACTGACCAACTTCGCCTTCGGCGGTCAGAAACCCATCGTCTCCCCTGAAATCGACCAGGACAGCGTGACCTTCCGGCTCAAAGCCGACTATGCCACCATCGTCAAGCTCAGCGGCTCGTGGCTGCCCAACCCCTGGACGGGCACCATCGATATGCAGCGCGGCGAGAACAACGTTTGGTCGGTGAAGGTTCCGCTCCCTTCCCCGGAGATCTACACCTACTATTTCGTGGTCGACGGCGTGGCCGTCAATGACCCGCAGAACGTGCTGGTGCAGCGCGACGGTACCCGTTATCTGCCGATGCTCCTGGTTCCCGGCGAGCGCACGGAGAACTACGGCGAAGCCAAGCTGCACGGCACGGTGAGCCATCCCTGGTATCACAGCGACATCCTCGGAATGGACCGCCGCCTGACCGTCTATACGCCGTATGGCTATGAGAACAGCCCCAAGAAGAAGTACCCGGTGCTCTATCTCCTGCACGGCGCAGGTGGTGACGAGGAAGCCTGGATCTCGATGGGCCGCACCGCCCAGATCCTCGACAACCTCATTGAGAAGGGCCTGGCCGAGCCGATGATCGTGGTGATGCCCAACGGCAACCCGGGACAGGCGGCCGCCCGTACCCTCAACATCCCCGAGAAGCCGTACGACTGGCGTGATCCCGCCAACCGCGACCTTTATGTGAAGAGCCTCTGCACGGAGATCGTCCCCTTCATCGAGAAGAACTTCCGCGCCATTCCTAAGCCCGCTTCGCGCGCCATCGCCGGCCTGTCGATGGGCGGCGGCCACACCATTTCGGCCTCGAACCTCTATCCGGAACTGTTCGACTACATCTGCCCGCTCTCCGCGGCCGGCAGCGCCACGCCCGAGCAGATCGCGGCCCTCAAGAAAGCCGGCGTGAAGCTTTACTTCCTGGCCTGCGGCAACACCGACTTCCTGTTCAACGGAGCCGAGGAAATGCACGCCAAACTGGAAGAGCAGGGTCTGGACCACATATATTACGTCTCCGAAGGCGGACACGTCTGGGCCAACTGGCGCCTGTACCTGAATACATTCGCCAAGCTGCTGTTCAAGTAAACGTTTTTCCCTATCTTTGCAGGAAAATCATTTTTTATGGGTCTTTTTGATGAAGTAATCAGGAAAAACATGTCATCCGGACGGCTGGGACGGATGATCCTTGGGGCGGTTTTGAGACGATGGTGGATGGTCGTCCTGCTCGCCGCAAGTCTGATTCCGCTGGCATTTCCCGGCATTACCCTGATGACAAACGGTCTCCTGCAACAGTTGCTCTGGCTGGCCGGCCTGACTTTCTTCATCCTTCTCGTCATCTCCGTCTGCCGCTCGTTGTCGAACATTTTCAACCTGACACGGAACGAAAACGGCATCACCTGGTGCCAGATTCTGATTCTGACGGCCATCGGCGTGTGGATCATCGGCGCAATCCTGATTTTCAACGCCCAGGCCGGCAATGTGTCAACCATCGTTTTCGGCATCGCCGGCAGCATCCTGGCCTGGATTTTCCAGGACAAGATTAAAGGAGCGGCGGCCTTCATCCACCTGCGCCTGAATCATCTGCTCAACATCGGCGACTGGATCCGGGTCCCCAAGTACAATGTCGACGGCGAAGTTACCCGTGTTACCCTCACCACGGTGACGGTCTATAACTGGGATACGACGACTTCGACAATCCCCATCAGCACACTGCAAGCGGACCACTTCATCAATCTCCAGAAAATGTCGGACGGAAAGACCTACGGGCGAAGGATGCTCCGGACTTTCCGCCTGAACACCGGCTCGTTCCGTCCCGTCACCGCAGCGGAGATCGACCGCTTGAAACAGTATCTGCCGGAAAGCGACCTGCAGGTGGGCGTCCTGAACGCCCACCTGTACCGGTTGTATATCTATCACTGGCTGATGGCCCATCCGCACATCTCCCAACGGCCCCGCCTGATCGTAAGCTGGCAGGACCAGACGGAAAACGGCCTGACGCTCCAGATCGACGCTTTCATTATCGACAGCGACTGGTCCACGTTTGAATGGCAGCAGTCACAGATCATCGAGCATATCATCGAATCGATGGCGTGGTTCGGCCTGCGGCTCTACCTGCGCCAAGCCGATCCGGACAAAAAGGAGGAAGTACGATGAAAGAGACACAGTTCAGGGAACGTCCTTTCGAGTTCCTGCGACGCAGAGACTATGTGCCGTTCCCCGAAGAAACCGTCCGGAACTGGTATATCGCGCGGGCATACGTCCTCGACAAACTGAAGGATGTTTCGTTCCCGCCCAATTCCACGGGGCACCTCTCCGTCGTCGTCGACGGAGACAGTCCGCTTATGCTTTCCGTGTTACGCCAGACGGCCCTGTCGGCCCACTATCTCAACTTTGAAGAATACGACAGGCTCGGCAGGCAGTCGTGCCGGAACCGCACGATCATCACCCTGGTCAGCCGTATGGAAGCCTCCGGGATTATCGGAACCCTGGAAAAAGAAGAATATCTCTGCAACCTTCTGAAGTACTGCAAGCATTCCGTCTTCGGAACGGAGCATAACGGTACTTCCTGCATCGACCTCGAAATCCATATCACCGGACAAGCCGGCCGGGAAAGCGGGGGTACGGTGTGGATGGATGAAGACGATATCAACGGCTTTCTCCAGCGCCAAGCGGAAGACAGTGTTTTCTCGATCGATACCCGCAAGGCGGTCTTGACCCACAGAGTCTATCAGCTTGGCGGGCAGATCGACAACCTGCCGGCCGAGGACATCCACTGCGCGGAACGCTATTCCCACGCGCTGGACACGTTCCGTTACAGGCTGCTCCGGGAAAGGATCTCGCCGATGGTCGATGAAAAGCACTGGAGAGAAGATCCGACGGCAGTGAAGAACGGCCTTTCCGACATATTCTGTTCCGATTGTTTTGAAGCGAGATTGTCGGACGTAAAGAACTACGCCCGTGCGCTTTCCATCCCGGTCGAGAAAGCCTGGGAAAGCATCAACGAGCCGCTTTCGTGCTGTGAGCACCACAGGTGGATTGTGGAAAAACTGATTATGGGATACCGTCCCCTGAACGCAGGAGAGCGTATCGAATACGAGCGTCTTTTCGGAAAAGAAAGGACGTATTATGTATCCCGGCTGAAAAAAGATCCCTGCTCCCCAGCTCTCATCGACCTGTGCTCCTACAGGGATCTGCGCAGAATTGACCCGGACAATATGAAATACGACAGCATCCTGCTGTTGGCAATCCCCCTCATCCTGGAGAAGGCCTGACCTGGACTATCGGAAAATCAGCGGAACGAATTCGCTGAGGTAGATTCGCCAGTTGCGCCAGATGTGGCCGCCGTCCGTCTCCATATAGGTGTACGGATACTTGTTCCCGTCGAGTTTGGCGCGGAACTCATTGTTCGACTGGATCAGGAAATCGGTCTTGCCGATGCCGATCCAAAGGAGTTTCGGCTTCTTGGAGAAATAGGTGGCGAGTTTCCGGTCAAAATCCTGATAGATGGGGCTCACGCCCGGATCGTTCACGCCGATGGCAGCCGAAAACATACCGGAATAACCGAACATATCGGGATTGTTGAGCGAGATGTACAGCGTGTGGAAGCCGCCCATCGACAGGCCGCAGATGGCGCGCGATTCCTTCTTGGCAATCGTGCGGTAGTGGCTGTCGATGAACTTCACAACCTCGGGGAACGAGGTCTCGAAGGTGCCTTCCATCGTCTGGGGCAGCTGCATCGTAGGACGCGTGTAGTCCGTGGAATTCTCCAGCGGAGCCGCTTCCTGCGAGATGTTGCCGTTGGTGAAGACCACGATCATCGGTTTGGCCTCTCCGCGCGCGATCAGGTTGTCGAGGATCTGTGTGGCACGTCCCTGGGTGACCCAGGCATCCTCGTCGCCGCCGATGCCATGGAGCACGTACAGCACGGGATACTTCATCTTCGGGTTGTTCTCATAGCCGGCCGGCGTATAGACGGTCAGGCGGCGGTCGAAACCGGCCGTAGCAGAAGGATACCACACTTTCGACACAGTGCCGTGGGGCACGCGGTGGATGGCGTACAGGTCGCTACGGGCGCCTGCCTTCGGGACGAGGAGCACGCTGGTGAGCGATGCGATGTCGCGGTTGACGAATACATTGTTGTTGTCGATGACGGTATTGCCGTCGACAATCATCGTATAGGTGTACATTTCAGGCTCCACGACGAAAGGCGTCGTGTATTCCCAAACACCGCCCTGCTTCTCGGTCAGGTCGGCCACGCCCGGGGCGTCATAGCTCATCTTGTTGCCGTTGAACTCGACTTCCAGTTTCTGCGTGGGCAGGAAGTCGCCGGTGACCTGCACCTTCACGGCCTTGGGGGCGCGATAACGGAACGTAACCGTCCCGTCGGGGTTGATGACGGGAGATTCAATCTGCGGACCCCCCCAAAGTGCCTGTTGGGCAAAAGCCGTGACGGTCAACATCATCGCGGCAATGATAGTATACAATCTCTTCATAGTGCAAAAATAATCAAATCTGTCAAAAAGACTCACCGGCCTTTTTCAGGGCCTTGGGCAGGCATTCCTGCCAGAAATTCCAGTAGTGGATACCGGAGCGGGCAATCCACTCGCAAGTCAGGCCTTTGTCTTTCATATACTTGTACACCTTCTCGGCATCGGCGTTGCTGACCGTGGTGTCTTCCGTTCCCACTTCGATGGTGAAGTGCGGGAATACTGACTTGTCAGACTGAGCGTCGATCAAAGCCGAAAACGAGCCGACGTCGACCGCAGGGCTCATCGCGTACGCATAAGTAAACTTGGAGGGATACCGCAGCGCGTGATAAAGCGTACCGTATCCTCCCATCGACAGGCCGGCCACGGCCCGCTTGCCGTTGAACTTATACTTCGACTCGACAGTCGGCATCAGTTCCTCTTCGAAATAGGTTTCAAACCCGTTCCATACATAGAAGGTCATCTGTGCATCGGGCATCACGATGATCATCGGCTTACCGCCCTGCTTGACATACTTGGCGGCGATGGCCATCGCATTTCCCTTATCAAGCCAGGCATTCTGATCGTCGCCGGCACCGTGCAGCAGGTACAGGATAGGATAGGACATATTCTCATCGAACTTCGGCGGAAGCCAGACATTGTATTTCATGGTCTGCTTCATCGCCTTGCTTTCGACCGTCAGGGCGCGGAACGCCTGCCCGTCGGGATTGATGTAGTCGAGCAGATCGATCGGATCTTCCGTTTGAGGGTCCGTACCGCCGCAGGCACTGAGCGCGAATGCGCCCAGTGCCACGACGGACAGAATGATGAACCAGCGTTTCATTTACTCGAATCTGCCTACGAATTCGTAACCGGTCGAGCCGGTGAACTTCCAGGTATCGGCACCCACCTGGGTGATGGTCAGGGTCTCGCCCGGATTGACCATTACGGTGGAACCGTCGGCGGCGACGTAACGGGTGCCGCCCATACCCATACCCCACATACTCAGGTCATAGCCGTTGCCGAAAGTATGGTCTTCGTGCGCGTACTCCTTGCAGACATACTCGCCGGAGAAATCGGTTGCGCCTTCCGTCAGGACCAGCTGGAACCAGACGCACTCCACACCTTCCGCATTCTTGAGCGTCAGGTTGTGCGTCTTCACGCCCGCCACGGGAGCGAAGGTCTCGTCGACCGGATCGCTCAGTTCGTCGGTGATGGTGTAGTCGGCCGTCACTTCGCCACTGCCGTTGCCGAAGATGAAGTCGAAGCCGTTGCCGCTGACTTCCCAGATGTCGTCGCCCAGTTTGGCGATGTTGAGGGTCTCGCCGGGCTGGACCAGGACGGTGGAGCCGTCGGCGGCGATGTAACGCGTGCCGCCCATACCCATACCCCACATACTCAGGTCGTAACCGTTGCCGAAGGTGTGGTCTTCGTGTGCGTATTCCTTGCAGAAGTAGTCGCCGGAGTAATCGGTGACGCCTTCCGTCAGGACCAGCTGGAACCAGGCGACTTCCTCACCGGCCGCGTTGCGGAGTGTCAGGTTGTGGGTCTTCACGCCCGCAACGGGAGCAAAAGTCTCATCCACGGGATCGCTCAACTCATCGGTGTAGGAATAGTCGGGATTCGGCACGGCGGACGGGGTCAGCGCCTCGATCTCGCCGGTGAACGTAGCCCAGTGCGGATAATCGGCTTCGCTGCCCCAGGTGATGACGAAGCGGCTTCCCTTCTTCTCGACGGTGATGGCTTCCTTGCTGATATGCTCGACCGCAGCGCCGGACCACCAGCAGGTGCCCCAGTGCATAATGCCCATACCCCACTCGCTCAGGTCGTATTCGTAGCCGGGCGCGTACTGGCCCTCGCCCACGAAGTCACTGGAAGAGGATGCCGTATAGACGCCCTCGTGCAGGAAGCCGTCGGGGCTGTACACGTCGGCCGTCAGGGCGAAACCGTTGCCGGTCGGCGTTCCCATCATATCGACGTCCATATCGGCGGTACCCAGCTTGAAGGTCACGGTACCGTTGGCGTTGGCCTGTGCTACCAGCACCTTCGTCAGGGTCACCGGCTCCGGATCGGGTTCATAGAAGATCTCGCCTTCCCACTTGGTCCGGTATGCATTGCCGGCTTCGTCGAAGAGGACGAAGATGAGTTTATAAAGGTTCCCCTCCTTCTTTTGGACGGTGATGTTGCCCGACTTGACGGCATTGCCGTTGATCTTGGTCGGACCGAGCAGGAAGCATCCGTTCGTCTCACCGGGTCCATAGACATTGGGTTCCAGATAATACTGGTTGCGGGCGCCGACCAGGCAGGCTTCGACCGAAGCGCCGCCGTCGCCGCTGAATTTCAAGGTAAACAGGCGGTTAGTCGCCGTCTTCTCGAAAGAAGATTCGGTAAGCGTGGTCAGCACGGGTTCCTTCGCATCCGGGAAAATGCCGGTCAGGGGATCCAGCGAAGTGTCGGTGCAGGAGACAAGAGCCAGGACGGCCGCCATCAGACTGATTATGAATGTTCTTTTCATTGTATTCATCCTTTAAGTATCAATAACCGGGGTTCTGCTCGATGTTCTTGTTCAGCATAATCTCCGTGTAAGGATAAGGCAGATGCTCGTGCTTGCCCGTCTTGAAGCCGTAGATGGTACGGCCGCTGGAGACATAGGTCACAGCCCCGTTGGGTTCCATCTTGGGATAGTCCTTGCCCGTATCTTTGAGCAGGCCGGCCGCATCGCCCCAACGGAGGATGTCCTGGTAGCGCTGGCCCTCGCCGCAGAGTTCAAGACGCTTCTCGGTCTTGATGGTCTCGAGGGTCACGGAAGACAGGGGTTCCAGTTGCGCGCGGGCGCGCACCCGGTTCACATACTGGAGTGCCGTGGCCTGGTCGCCGGCCTGCAGGCTGGCCTCCGCGCCGCAGAGCAGCACTTCCGCCAGACGCATCCAGAGCGGGTTCTTGGTGTTGACCATACCGTAGAACGAAAGCTCGTCGGCCATAAAGCGGCCTTTCCAGTTGAAGATGCCGGTCGAGAGGGTGGACATATTCCAGACCACGCCCAACGCGCGGAGTTCATCATAGGTCTTGAGGGTTTCCGAACGGCGGTAGCTGTTCTTGCCCTCATATTTCTCGAACGCGGCGAGCAGGTCGGTGGTCGGGACCATAAAGCCCCAGCCGCCGGTGCCGCAGACCTCCGTCGGAATCGTCATCTCCGAACCGGAGCTGCGCCACGAGACCATCGCGCCGTAGAAGTCGAAGTTGTCCATCTGGTTGTCGAGGTCGTTGACGCGGATGCTCTCGAAGATGTTCTCGCAGTTCATCTTATAGGCACTGTGGCGCATATCGCCGTAAGGGCCTGCCGTCCAGAGGTCGTACAGACCGGATCGAACCACGGCATTGAACTGCTCGGCGGATTTGGCATAGTACGACTGGTTGCCGAGTTCCCAGGCCATCCAGAGATAGGCCTTGCCCAGCATAGCCTGGCCGAACTGCTTGGTCACGCGCCAGCAGCTGGCGTCGTTCAAGGAGGACTTCTCGGCCAGGACGCCGGAATTGATGGCGTAGGTCAGGTCGTCCTCGACCAGTTTCCAGAGATCTTCGGTCGAGCCGTTGGGCTGCGCATACTCGGAAGGAGCCAGCTCGTGGTCCACGATCGGCGGATTGCCCCAAAGGGTGATCAGTTCGAAATAGGCCCAGCCGCGGAACAGGTGAGCCTCGGCGACGGCACGGGCGGCTGCCCGGCTCTGCGCGGGATCGATATGGCCGATAATCACGTTGGCGTGGTAGATCAGGCCGTAATAGGACTGGAACGAGGACTGGATCTGCTCGGTCTCGGAGTTGAAGCCGAATTCGCCGAGGGCGTCCATATGCACGTTGTCGCCGTGGGCGGCGCCGCCGGCATAGTAGTCGTCGGAGATGATGTTCTTCACCAGCATCACGTTGTAATACCAGCCACGGACGTCGCTGTACATCGTGACGACGGCCGATTCGATCTCATCGTCGGTCTTGTAGTAGGTATTGTAGTCGATGGCGCCCTTGCGGGGGATATCGAGCAGGCTGTCGCAGGAAGACAGGGCCAGGACGGCCGTCAGAAAAGTAAGAAGGATATATTTGGTTTTCATAAGGCAGTCGGATTAGAAAGTGACGTTAACACCGAAAACAACCTTCTTGGAGGTCGGATAGTTACCCTTGTCCACACCCATCGAGGCGCCTACGCCCACGATCTCGGGATCGAAGCCCGGATACTTGGTGAAGGTGAACCAGTCGTCCAGCGAGGCATAGATGCGGAGCTGGTCGATGAGTGCCTTTTTGAGGAGATTCTTCGGGAAGGTGTAACCCAGCTGGATCTGCTTGATCTTCAGGTAGGCTGCATCCATCACCACGCCGCTCGAGGTCAGGAACTTGGCGTAGTTCGAAGCGCCGGCCGCCGGCATCGTGCCGTCGGTGTGGCTCGGGGTCCAGCGGTCTTCCGTCAGGTAAGTCAGACGGTTCGACGTGTAGTCGATGTTGTTGAGGGCGTTGAGGATCTGGTTTCCGCCGGCGCCGGCCGCGAACACCAGGAAGTCGATGCCCTTCCAGCCCGCGTTGACGGTAAGACCATAGTTATAGGTCGGAATACCGGAACCCAGGTGACGCTTGTCGTTGTCCGAAGGGTCGGTGGTGGTGGTGATGCTGCCGTCCTCTTCGTAATGGTTGAAGAGCGCCTCGCCGGATTTATTGTCGATGCCGGCGAATTCGTAGCCATACAGGTGCCAGGCCGGATAGCCGATCTCGAAACGGGTGATGGTGCCGTAGTTGCGCACGCCCGTACCGGCAAGACCGTCTTTCAAGGTCGGGTGCAGATAGGTGACCTTGTTCTTCAGGGTGGAGAAGTTGCCTGCGATGCCGTAGGTGAACTCGCCGATCTGGTCCCTCCAGCGGAGTTCCAGCTCGATACCCTTGTTGTCCACGTTACCGGCGTTCATCGGAGAGGCGGCCACGCCCACGATGGTGGAGGTAGTGATGCCCGTCACGATCAGGTCCTTGGTCCGTTTGTCGAACCAGTCGAAGCTCACGGTCAGGCGGTCGCGCAGGAAGCGCATATCGAGACCGACGTTGAACTGCTCGGAGGTCTCCCACTTGAGCTCCTGGTTGCCCGACATCGACGGCGCATAGCCGATGATGTACTGGAAGGAGCCGTCGGAATTCACCAGGCCGGTCGGATACTGGCCGGTGGAGGTGATGTCATTGGCGTAGGAATATCCGCCCAGACCGGCGATGGAACCGTTCTGGCCCCAGCTCAGACGCAGCTTGGCAAACGAGACGACGCTCCGGAGCGGGAGGAAGAAGCTTTCCTCGGAAAGGGTCCAACCGGCGGACACGGAAGGGAAGTAACCCCAGCGCATCGGCTTGGGAAGGACCGAGAGGTCGGCGGCGTCGGCGCGGAAGGTCGCCTGGACATTGTATTTGTTCATATAGTTCCAGCCCACGCGGCCGAAGTAGGAATTCTTGCGGCTGAAGCTCTCGACACCGCCGCCCACGCTCTTGGTCGCGGTCGGCGTAGCCTGGCTGATATAGTAGAACAGCGGGTCGTCGCGCTTGATACCGAAATCGATGACGCCGCCGGTGTCGGAACCGCTGATGCCGGCATTGGCACCGTAGCTGCGGGTCTGGCTGTAGGAGGTACCGGCCATCACCGAGATGTTGTGGCCGCCGAACTGGTGCATCCAGTTGAGGAAGTTCTCCCACTGGTAGTACAGCGAGTTGTTGGCGCTGGCGCTGACCGACATATAATACTGGTGGGCGTAGCCCTCGTTCACGAAGTAGTCGTGGCTGTAGCCGTAACTGTCGCCGGACGACATCCGGTAGCCCAGGCGGGAAGTGATGGTCAGGCCCGGGAGCGGACGCAGGTTGAGGGACGTGGCACCGTTGATGTTGAAGCCTTTGGAGCTGGAGTAGGAACGGTCGCGCTGCACGAGCGGGTTGACGTTCTCCGAAAGGTTGAACTGGGAGATACCGTAGATCCGGCCCAGCTCGTCGGTGAGCAGCACCTTGCCTTCCGCCAGGTAGTCCTTGATGAATTCAGGTTCCTGCCCGATCTCATACACGACCGGGGTCATCGGGTCGAGCTGCAGGGCCGCCAGCACGGCGGAACCGTAGTCACTGCCCTCGGAGACCGAACGAGCCTTGTAGTATTCCACCTGGTTGTTGGTCTGGATATCGAGCCAGGGCTTGAATTTCCAGGAAGCGTTCACCATTCCGGTAACGCGGTTATACACGTCGGCGTCGCCCACGAACATACCGTTGTTGTCGAGATAGGAGCCCGACACATAGAGGCTTCCCTGCTCGTTGCCGGCCTGGAAGGTCAGGTTGTGGTGGTGCATGAACGAGTTCTCATAGGAAGCGCCCAGCCAGTCGGTATTGGTGTGCTGGTCCCACTTTCCGTACACGTCGTTCAGGCCGATGTTACCTTTTTCCATATAGAACTGGATGAACTGTTCGGAATTCATCACCTTCGGAACCTTGCCCAGGCTCTGGGAAGACAACTGGTACGAATAGCTGATCTTGCCGTCGCCCTTACCGCGGCGGGTGGTGATCATCACCACGCCGTTACCGGCCTCGGCACCGTAGATGGCGGCGGAGGCGCCGTCCTTGAGGACTTCCATCGACTCGATATCGTTGGGGTCGATGCCGGCGATGGAGTTGGTGATACGGCCGTCCACCACATAGAGCGGGTTGGCGTCGTTGTTCGACGAAATACCGCGGACACGGATGGCCGGCGTGGCGCCCGGGCGGGCGGACGACGCGAAGGCCTGGACGCCGGCGGTCTTGCCCTGGAGGGCCTGCTCCGGCGAAGCGATCGTACGGTTGGCGATGTCTTCCGACTTCACCTGCGAGATGGCGCCGGTGACATCGGATTTCTTCTGGACACCGTAACCGACGACCACTGTCTCCTCAAGCATTTCCGTGTCGGGGAGGAGTTTGATGTTGACGGTCGCGGTCTCGGTGGCCACGACAGTCTGCGGCTTGAAGCCGATGTAGGAGAACTCGACGGTTGCGCCGGCGGGGACGGTCAGCGAATACATACCGTCCAGGTCGGTGGCGACACCGTGCGTGGTCCCCTGCTGAATGACGCCCACGCCCATCAGGGGTTCGCCGAAATCGTCGACCACCTGTCCGGAGAGCGTCACCTGAGGCTGCGCGGCGAGCGACCATCCGATGAGGAGGGCGGCACAGGCCACGGCGAGCCGTTTGAAGAGGGATTTTCTCATAAATCAGATATTTTAGGTTAATTGATTGTTGATTCCAGATTCAGGATCATTTTTTTCGGATACGGCTCCCAGTCCGGGATGTCTTCGGCGGAAGGCACGCCCGTCTTGGCGAAGTTCGTCCAAAGCCGGCTGACACGGTGGCCCAGTTCGACGGCATCCGCGCCGCCGCCCGTGAAGGTGCGGTGAAGGGACACATTGTCGAAGACGAACGGGATTTCGATGCAGTGCGTGCTGCCCAGGGCGCCGTCGAGAACGGGCGACTCCCAGGTAAACTGGTAGAGATACACCGGGGCGCAGCCGGCCGCGCTGCGGTCGGACGCCTGCTGCAGGGCCAGCGGCTGGAAGATCGGGTCCTCGCGGTCGCGCGTGAATTCGTGATAGACGGTGCCGATGATCACCGGTATGTCCTTCGACAGGGCCAGGGCCTCGGCCGTCGCGGGCTGGGCGGGGATGATCTCGCCGTCCACGACCGGCACCTGGCCGAAGAGAATGGCGTCGAGGAAGTTCACGGGAAAGACCCCGTCCTGTTTCGCTTCCTCGCAGACGGCTGCGATGGCGCCGTTATAGGCGGCCAGCAACTGCTCATAAGGCACATCGGCGAGCGCATCGATGCGCGAGGGATTGAGGTGCAGGGCCTCGACTGTCTTGGCGCCGATACGGCGCGAGTACTTGGGATCCATCAACTGGGTGATGGAACCGCTCTGGACGATGGCCTTATGGAAGAGGCCCTTGGCCGAAGGCATCGCCATCAGCGTGGAGACCTTTCCGCCGCCGCCCGACTGCCCGAAGATAGTGACATTGTCGGGGTCGCCGCCGAACTGGGCGATGTTGTCGCGGACCCACTCAAGGGCCTTGACGATATCCATCATGCCGACGTTGCCGCTATGGGCGTACTTGGCTCCATAGGCCGACAGGTCGAGGAAACCCAGGACATTCAGGCGATGGTTGAGCGAGACCACGACTACGCCGTGGTCGCGGGCCAGGTTGGTTCCGTCGTAGCCGATCTGTTCCTGGCCGCTGCCGGCCCGGAAACCGCCGCCATGGAGCCACACCATCACCGGACGTTTCACGCCGTTCTTCAGCCCGCCGGTCCAGATGTTCACCCGGAGGCAGTCTTCATCGGGGAAACCGTCGTCCCAATGCATGGCAAATGCCTGATCGTCAGAATACCAGCCGGTCCGTTTGTCCTGCGGACAAGTCGGGCCGTAGGCACGGCTGTGGCGGACTTCCGTCCAGGGATCCGGATCCTCAGCCGGCATGAAGCGGGCCGCCTTGGCATACGGAATGCCCTTGAAAATGAAGACGCCGTTGTCGATGTAGCCGGCCACGGGGCCCGACTGTGTCGAAACCGTAGCCGCCTTGGCCGAAGTCTCCAGCGGAGCGGCGGCGGGGGATGATTGCCTGGTGACAGGCGAACTGCAGGCTGCGGCCAACAGGGCCGCAGCCGACAGCAGAATAACCAGTTGAAGTTTCATAATCGCCCTATGTTCGTTGTTCGAATGCAAATTTCGGAAGTGCGGCCCAAATGCTTTTTTTCGCATTGACAACTTCTTTCGCTTGCGTAACAGCTTCCGCTTATCAATTGTTCAAAAAAATGTCTGTTTGTTCAAAAACAATACATATCTCATTCATTTTTATTAGTTTTGGATATGAAAACGCTTTTTCTGCTTGTTTCCCTGCTGACCAGCATCCTCTCGGGCAATCTTTCGAACCAGAGAGTCAATGCCTTCACGGAAGATGCCGACGGCCACATTTGGATCGCCACCTCCCGCGGCCTCAACAAGTTCAACGTTCACGAATACCACCAGTATTTCTGTTCCGCCGACTCGCTGAGCCTGCCTGACAACCAGATCAACGACATTCACTGCAGCCGCGACGGCCGGCTCTGGGTAGCCACCGCCAACGGCCTGGCCTACCGCACGGAAGCCGGCAACTTCCGCCGCATCCCCATTCCGGGAGACAATCGGAATTTCAGCCGGATTATCGAAGCGCCTGACGGGCGTATGCTTTTCAGCAACACATTGTCGCTCTTTGCCTTCGATTCCGGAACGGAACAGCTCCGCCCCGTCGTCCGCGACTACTTCGCTTTCGGCTATCCTTCCGAGGCCTGGGTGGGCGACCGGTTGTACGTCCTGACAGGAGGCACGACGCTCCGGGTCTACGAAAGCGGCGGTTTTTCCGTCCGCGACACGATCGCAATCCCCTTCACCGCCTATCATCTTTGCCACGCCGGTAACGGGGAGCTATGGCTCGCCGGCCTGGGCAACCTGCGCATCTATGACACGCGCAGCGGCGACTGGAAACCCCTGCCCGAAGCCATCCGCCACGAATCGCGCATCGTGGGCGGCGACGTGGATATCATCTTCCCGGTCGATGACAACACCCTGCTGCTCAATGTCATAGGCAAGGGTATGTTTTGCTGGCAGCGCAATCTCGACCGGGTGCTGTTCCAAGACGATCCCGGCTTCCCCTATGAAGTTCCGTCGGAAGAAATCCGGACCATCTTCCGCGACAACCACCAGAACCTCTGGTTCGGCACATACGACCAGGGCTACGCCACCAGCTACCACTACCGCGACGGCTTCAACAACAACAAGCCCCTGACCGCCAGCTTCGGGCACAAGACGGTCGTCTCCCTCTGCTGCGACCGGGACAATCGGCTCTGGATCGCCACGCTGCGCGACGGTCTTTGGGTACGCGAGCCCGGTTCCGATCAGTTACATCAGGTCGACGTATCGCATCTGGTGCCTGACACCCACATCGGTTACATCCGCTGCTCCAAGGTTTTCTGCGATGCGGAAGGTGAACTGTGGCTGCTGTTCGCCGACAAATACCTCGTCGTGCGCGGACGTTATGAGCACGGCCGGATCCGGATGACCGACAGTTTCTTCTTCCCCCATCCCGCCGCCATCTCCCAGGATGATCTGGGCCGTATCTGGATCGGTGGCAACACCCTGGACCTGGCCCGCTACGACAAGCATATGCGCAGCGTGGTCACCTTCCCCTACACCACCGAGCCTGTCTTCCCTTTCGTCTCGGAATTACTGCCGGGCGAGGCGGGCCGGATGCTCGTGTCTGCCTTCGGACTTCCGCTGCTGCAACTCAATACCAATTCGGGAGAAGTGCAGCCCCTGCCTCTCAAACCCGAGGAAATGGAAGCCTGCATCCAGCGCTCCGCCCTGTACCCCAACGCCCTGTTCCGCGACAGCAGTGGTGATTTATGGGTCGGCTCCATCGCCAGCGGCCTGCTCCATCACAGCCGCCAGCGCAATGTTACCGAACCTGTTCCCGGCACGCCCTGCAACGACATCTGCGCCATTCTGGAAGACCGTCAGGGCAATATCTGGGTCTCCACCCTGTACGGACTGGGAAAGTATGACCGTACCATCGGGGAGTTCATCAACTACTATGAGGCCGACGGCATCGGGGGCAACCAGTTCTCCGACCGGGCCGCCTGCCTGCTGCCCGACGGTACGCTGGTCTTCGGCGGAACCCACGGCCTGACCGCCTTCAACCCGATCGACATCTCCCGGCGCCGCACCGTTCCGCTGGTGTTCGAAGACCTCAAAATCCACAACCAGATCGTGGAGCCCGGGCCCGGCGCCCCCATCGCCCGCGAATTGAGCTCCCGCCCCGACATTACCATCCGGCACGACCAGAACGGCTTCAGCATCTCGTTCGCCGCACTCGACTACAGCGAGCACGAACGGTCGCACTATTACTACCAGATGGAAGGTTTCGACAAATACTGGATCGATGCCGGCAACAACCACGAGGCCTACTACGCCAACCTGCCCGCCGGCCGTTATAAGTTCAAGGTACGCATCACCAACAACAACCGGAGCATCGTCGAGACGGAAGACTTCCTGAACATCCGCGTCCTGCCGCGCTGGAACCGTACCTGGTGGGCCATTTCGCTGATGACGATGCTCGGCACCGGAATCCTGGCGCTGCTGGCCTTCCTGTACCGCCGCATCCGCCGGGAGCGTGCCGCACACGCCCGGAACATCCTGCAGGAGCAGCGCGAACGGGAAAAGGCCGAGCAGCAGAAGGAGCAGGAGCAACAGCTCAACAAGATCCAGATGAATTACTTCTCCAATGTGGCCCACGAATTCCGCACGCCGCTGACGATGATCGCCGGACCCGCCGCCGAACTGGCCGCCTCGGAAACCGTGAAAGGCCGCGACCGCAAGCTGGTAGGCATCATCCAGCGCAACGCCACCTGGATGCTCTCGCTGGTGGGCCAGCTGCTCGACTTCAATCGCATCGGCAACAGCAAGTTGCAGCTGAAGGTCGCCAAGACCGACATCGTTGCGCCGTTGCAAAACACCGTAGACCTGTTCCGGTTCAACGCCGATTCCAAAAAAATCGATCTGACGGCCCACGGACTCGAGGAAACACTGGTGATGTGGGCCGACGTGGACAAAGTCCAGAAGATCACGATGAACCTGTTGTCCAACGCGTTGAAATACACGCCTTCGGGCGGCAAAGTCTCTCTGTCGTTCGATGTACTGCCGCGCGAAGAGGTCGCGCAGTGGTTCGCGCTCACGGAGAAGGACACAGACAGCCAGTATGCCTGCATTACGGTCGCCGATTCGGGCAAAGGCATTGCAGAGGGAGAACTCGAGAAGATTTTCGAACGTTTCTATCGCGCCACCGGGACCGACAAGGCCCAGGGTACGGGGATCGGTCTGTATTATGCACGCGCGCTGACGTCGCTGCACCACGGATACATCAAGGCCTGGAACCGACCGGAGGGCGGCTCCGTATTCCGCTTCATCCTCCCCGTAAGCGCCGCCTCCTACACCGAAGACGAACGCACGGAACGACAGCCCGAAATCGTATCGCTGCCCACTCCGCTTGCAGAACAGGCTGCGCCGGAGTCCGAAACAGGTCAAAGGCTGATTGCCGTCGTAGACGACGACATCGACGTGGCCAATTACGTGAAAGTCCTGCTGCAACCGGCTTACCGCGTGAACGTCTACTTCGACGCGGCTTCGGCCATGACCGGCATGGAAGAAGAAACGCCCGACTTGGTGATCAGCGACGTGGTGATGCCCGGCAAGAGCGGCTACGAACTTTGTGAAGCCGTGAAGGCCGACCTGCAGCTAAGCCACATTCCGGTCATCCTGGTCACGGCCAAGGTAGCCGTTGAGAACCAGGTGGAAGGCCTGGGCAAGGGGGCCGACGCATACGTGACAAAGCCGTTCCAGCCCGCCTATCTGAAGGCGTTGGTCAAGTCGCTGCTCGAGAACCGCGAAAAGGTGCGCCGCCAACTCGGCGAAGTCACCACCGCCGAAGCCATCGAACCCGAAGCCCTCTCCCCGCGCGACGCCGCCTTTATGAAAGAACTCTACGCCCTGATGGAAAAAGAACTCGACAACACCGACCTCGACATCACGCGCATAACCGAGATGATGAAGATTTCCCGCACGAAGTTTTATTACAAGGTAAAAGGTCTGACGGGCGAGAATCCGTCGGTCTTCTTTAAGCGATACAAACTCAACCGTGCCGCCGACCTGCTCAAGGAAGGCAAGCACAATATGTCAGAAATCGCGTGGATGACCGGCTTCAACACCCTCTCCCACTTCTCCACCTCTTTCAAGAAACAATTCGGTATCCCGCCGTCAGAGTACGTCGGCTAGGCTTTTTTTCGCCCGTACGGTTTGCATCGGACAAGCCATCGTCATTTCTCACGCACGTGTTTGCCGCTGATATGGTCGACGGTGAGTTCCAGGACCAGTGCCTGGGGACCGTTGCGCCGCATGTCGGTTTCGACATCGTAACCCTCGGGAAAGTACTTGGCAGCGAGAAGGCGAAGCATCGCTTCGGCTTTCGCCGGCTCCGATATCTCCCGGATACGTCCGAAGACGATGACGCTGCAGATGCAGTACCACCACTCACCTTCGTTGCGGACCGGCTCCGAAAGGACCGTGAAGCACACCTTGTCGTCGGCCCGGATGGCGTCCAGCTTATGGCCTTCCCGGGCACAGTGAAAATACAGCTTTCCTTCGTGGAAAACGAAATTGATGGGCAGTCCGTAAGGATAGCCGTTCTCCCCCGTCACTGACAGGATGCCGCGGGGAGCCGATTGAAGCAGGGCCACGCATTCTTCCTGCGAGGCCGCCTGCCTGAATCTTCGAAGGGGTCTGAAATCAGTCATAATGACAAAGATACGTTTTTTTCGCATCTTTCCACAGGCGGCAAAGGAAAAGCAGGTTTTTCTTTGCCGGAAGGAGAAAAAAACAATTCCGGCCAAGAAATAACGGGGAAATCTTGGCCGGAATGAGCCACGGACTGGCCGGGCATCTATTGTTTACTTCAAGCTGATCTCTTTTACCGGCTCGGCGGGAAGAAGCACCTTGTGGACGGGCCAGCTCTGCGGCTTGGCCAGTTTGAAGGGGGCGGTGCAACGGATATCGGCGGAAGATGCGCCGAAATGGACGGTGTAATTACCCGCAGCCGTCTCCCAGGCGGAAGTCGCCTCGTTGAACGATGCCAGGGTGTAAGGCTCGATGGTCACGGTGACCGTCTCGGAAGAACCCGGTTTGAGTTCCTTCGTCTTGACAAAGCCCTTGAGTTCATAGACCGGTTTCACCAGGCCGCCGTCGGGAGCGGAAACGTACAGCTCCACGATTTCCTTGCCGGCCACGGAGCCGGTATTGGTGACAGTGACCGTCGCAGTCACGTTGCCGTTCTTATCTACCTTGACGACCGGTTTGCCGTAGTCGAAAGTCGTGTAGCTCAGGCCGTAGCCGAAAGGATAAGAAACCGGCTTGCCGGCGGTGGCGAAATAGCGGTAGCCCACCCAGATGCCCTCGGCATAGTCGGTATAGTCGATGTCCTTCACCATCCGGCGACGCTGGTTGCCGCCGCCCAGAAGGGCCATCAGATCGATGCTGTTGCCGCCGTTGTAATTGTGCGGGAAGTTGTACGACGAAGGGATGTCGAAATAGCTGTTCGGGAAGGTCATCGGAAGTTTGCCCGAAGGATTGGCGGCGCCGCAGAGGACGTCGGCCACGGCCAGACCGCCTTCCTGGCCGGGCGTCCAGGCCAGCAGTACGGCGTCGGGGATGTGCTTCCAGGAAGCCGTCTCGATCACGCCGCCGATGTTGAGCACCACCACCAGTTTCTTGCCGGCTGCGTGGTACACATCGGCCAGGGTCTGCATCAGCTGGCGCTCCTGGCCCGTCAGGGTCCAGTCGCCGTCGGCCGCCTTGCGGTCGTCGCCCTCACCCGCATTGCGGGAGATGGTCAGCACAGCGATGTCCGAGACCGGCTGCTTTCGCTCGATGAAAGAGCGGGAGATTTCCATCTCGGGAACCACGGGGTCGCCGAGCAGGATGCCCAGGCCGTTGCCGCCCGCATTGTTGCGCAGCTGCGTCTTGGTGAAAGTGATATACTGCTCGTACCAGGTCTGGATGTCGGCGTCCACCTCGACGCCGTTGGCCTTGAAGCCCTCGGCGACGTTGCGGACATACGCCTTGTTGACATTGCCGGAACCCGTGCCGCCGGCGATGAAGTCATAGGAGCCGGTGCCGTAAAGGGCCACTTTCTTCACGTCCTTGAGCGGAAGGACGCCGTTGTTCTCGAGCAGGACGAGACCTTCGGCCGTAGCTTCGTGGACCAGTTTGGCGTGGGCCTTGAGGTCAGGCTTGTTGGAGAACTTGTAGCCATGGAAACGGGGCGTGCGGACAATGTATTCGAGCATACGGCGCACGTTGGTATCGAGCTGCTCCTGCGAGATGCTGCCGTCTTTGACACCGGCGACGATGCGCGCGATTTCGTTGTCCATACCGGGTTCCATCAGGTCGTTGCCGGCATTGACGGCAGCCACGGTGCCTTCCTTGTTGCCCCAGTCGGTCATCACGATGCCGCCGAAGCCCCACTCGTCGCGGAGGACGGTGGTCAGCAGTTCGCGGTTCTGCTGGGTGAAGGGTCCATTGAGCTTGTTGTAGGATGACATCACGGTCCAGGGATCAGCTTCCCGGACGGCGATTTCGAAACCTTTCAGATAAAGTTCGCGGAGGGCGCGCACGTTGATGCGCGAGTCGTTCTGCTGGCGGTTCACCTCCTGGCTGTTGGCGGCGAAGTGTTTGATGCTCACGCCCACGCCGTTGCTCTGGACACCGCGCACATAGGCGGCGGATGTCTTGCCGGAAAGCAGCGGGTCTTCGGAGAAGTATTCGAAGTTACGGCCGCAGAGCGGGTTGCGGTGCAGGTTCTGGCCCGGGGCCAGGAGCACGTCCACGCCGTATTCCTTGACCTCGTTGCCCATCGCCGTGGTCAGCTCTTCCACGAGCGGCATATTCCAGGTCGAAGCCAGTACGGTTCCCACCGGGAAGCCGGTGCAAAAGAAAGTCTTGTCGGTACCCTGACGGGTCGGGTTGATACGCAGTCCGGCAGGGCCATCGGCCACGACAGTCATCGGGATGCCCAGGCGTTCCACCGGGCGCGTCGTTCCGGCGGCTCCGGAAACCAGCGTCTCGCTCGATGCAGTCATCGAACCGGCTGTCATGGAGCCCCAGCCGCCGCCGACCAGCAGCGTGGCTTTTTCTTCAAGTGTCAGGGCTTTGATGATTTCATCGATGTTGTCGGTCCGCAGCTTTGGCTGCGCGAACAGGGAAAATGTGCAAAGCACAGCAGTGACGATCAGGAGGATTCTTTTCATAAAGTATTGTGATTACAGATTATTCCACTTACAAACTTACTAAGAAAAAAAAAGGCTTGCAAGCTTTTGAACAAGGCGAATAAACAATTGAACGTGTGACGAAAACATTTTCTTACCTTTGCCGCGTGAATTCAGACAAGGACATACGGGAGGCCATGCGGGAGCGGATCCTGCTGCTCGACGGAGCGACGGGCACGATGCTCCAGCGCCAGGGCCGCAGCGGCAATTTCGACGCGCTCAACCTCAGTGAGCCGGATGTGGTCGCAGGTGTACACCGGGCCTATATCGAGGCCGGCGCCGACATCATCGAAACCAATACTTTCAGCAGCAACCGCATTTCCCAGAAGGAATACGGCCTCTCCGAACAGGCCGCCGGGATCGCGCGCGCAGGTGCCCGCATCGCCCGGCGCGAAGCCGACCGCGCAGGCAGGAAAATCTGGGTTGCGGGCAGCGTAGGACCGACCTCCAAGTCGCTGACAATGAGCGCCGACCCGTCTGACCCGGGCGCCCGCCCGCTGGGCTTCGACGAACTCTCCGCCATCTACGGCGAACAAATCGAAGCCCTCATCGAAGGCGGCGTCGACCTGATCCTCATCGAGACCTGCTTCGACGCCCTCAACGCAAAAGCCGCCCTCTACGCCCTTGCCCGGCTGCACTACGGGTTCCCGGCCATCGTATCGGTCTCGCCCGGCGACCGGGGCGGCCGCACGCTTACGGGGCAGACGGTCGAAGCTTTCTATACTGCCGTCCGCCACTATCCTTTGACGGCCTTCGGACTGAACTGCTCACTCGGTGCCGGGGAACTGGCGCCAATCGTAGAGGCCGTGGCACGCTTCTGCGAAGTGCCGGTAATCTGCTACCCCAACGCCGGCCTGCCCAACGCGATGGGGCAATACGACGAGACACCTGAGCAGATGGCCGCATCCCTGCGTCGTATGGCCGCTGACGGCCAGATCAATATCGCAGGCGGCTGCTGCGGCACCACGCCCGAACATATCGCAGCCCTCAAGGCAGCCCTGGAAGGGATTGCACCCCGTTCCCTGCCCGAATCCGACGGACTGCTCCGCGTCAGCGGTCTGGAAAACGTGACGCTCGACGTGCGCAGCAACAATTTCACCCTGATCGGCGAGCGCACCAATGTGGCCGGTTCCCGCAAATTCGCAAGGCTGATCGCCTCGGGCGACTACAATACTGCGCTTCAAGTGGCCGCCGGCCAGATCGAAGGCGGCGCTTCCGTCATCGATATCAACATGGACGACGCCATGCTCGACGGCCCCGCCGAGATGGAACGTTTCGTCCGCCACATACAGAACGATCCGGCTGTGGCCCGGGCCGCCCTGATGATTGATTCCTCCGACTGGAACTGCATCCTCGCCGGGCTGAAGAACGCCCAGGGCAAGTGCATCGTCAATTCCATCAGCCTGAAAGAAGGGCCGGAGCGATTCCTCGAGAAGGCGCGGCAGATCCGCGACCTGGGCGCTGCGATGGTGGTGATGGCCTTCGACGAGGAAGGCCAGGCCACGACGCTCGCGCGCAAGACTGCCGTCTGCGAGCGGGCCTACAGGCTGCTGACGGAAGCCGGCATCCGGCCCGAAGAGATCATCTTCGACGTGAACGTGCTCTCGGTCGGCACCGGCATCGCCGAACACGACCGCTACGGCATCGATTTCATCGAAGCCGTGCGCTGGATCAAACAGAACCTGCCCGGCGCCTACACCTCGGGCGGCATCTCGAATCTTTCGTTCGCCTTTCGCGGCAACGAGCCCGTCCGTGCGGCGATGCACACCGTTTTCCTTTACCACGCCATCCGGGCGGGACTCGACATGGCCATCGTCAATCCGGCCCAGCTCAAACCCTACGATACGATCGACCCTGGCCTGCGCAAGGCCGCAGAAGACGTGATCCTGGCCCGTGACCCGGAAGCGACCGAGCGGCTTACCGCCGTGGCGGCAGAATATCTGCAGCAGAAAGACCAGCCTGTCGCAGAGACTGCGGCCATAGACGGACGCAGTCCGGAGCAGCGGCTCACCGACGACCTGGTCGCCGGCAAGGCGGCCGACCTGACGGGCGACGTACTCGGCGCCCTCGAAGCGCTCGGTTCGGCCGTCAAGGTCATCGAAGGGCCCCTGATGGCCGGCATGGAGCAGGTAGGCGTCCAGTTCGGCGCCGGCAAGATGTTCCTGCCGCAGGTGGTCAAATCGGCCCGGGTGATGAAAGACGCCGTCACGGTGCTGGAGCCGTATATGGAAGAAAACGGTACGCAGGGTTCCGCCCGGCCGGTGGTAATCCACGCCACGGTCAAGGGCGACGTGCACGACATCGGGAAGAACATCGCCGGCATCGTACTGCGCTGCAACGGTTTCGACGTGATCGACCTGGGCGTGATGGTGGAGAAGGAGCAGATCCTGGAAGCGGCCACAGCCCACCACGCGGTGATGATCGGCGTCAGCGGGCTGATCACGCCATCGCTTTTCCAGATGGAAGAACTTTGCCGCGAGATGACGGCCCGCGGCCTCGACATCCCGCTGTTTATCGGCGGCGCCACCACCTCGGCCCTGCATACGGCCGTCAAACTCGCGCCGCTCTACCGCCACGTCTTCTACTCGAGCGACGCCTCCGCCGGCGCCGTAATGGCCAAACGTCTGGTGATGGACCGCGACGCCTTCGAAAAAGAGCAATGGGCCGCACAGGCGAATCTGCGCAAGATGTACGCCGAACGGAACCGGCCGGACGCCAGGACCGTCGTCCACACCGCATTCCCGGATGAAAGCTACCTCAGGCCGGGAGAATATCATTTCGACGACCTGGGGCCGTGTGTGGTCCCGGTCGGAGAGGTACTTCCCTGCTTCGACGAACGGGTATTCCGGATGGCCTGGGGCCTGAAGGGCGCCGACGCGCCGGAACTGCTCGAAGAGGCGAAGGCGCTGCTTGCCGAAGAGTCGTTCTCCATCCGGCTGTCGGTCCGTTTCTTCCAGGCCTGCCGCGAAGGAGACACCATCCTGCTCGACGACGGCACCCGGCTTCCGATGCTCCGGCAGGAAGAAGGACAGGGCCTGTCGCTCGCGGACTTCGTTCCGGAAACCGGTTCAACGGGCCCCCTGGGCATCTTCGGTATCTGCGTTTCCGAAGAGAAGCCGCACCCGGAAGGATGCAGTTGCGAGGCCTGCCGCAACGAATACGAACACCTGATGCGCCGTGCCGTGAAAGTAACGCTGGCCGAGGCCGCCTCTCAGTGGCTCGACGGTGAGCTGCGCAGCCGCATCGACCGGCCCGGCGTAAAAGTGGCCAAACCGGCCGCCGGCTACGCCAGTTTCCCCGACCACAGCGTCAAACGCGAACTGCTCCGTCTCCTGCCCGATACGGACTGGCTCGGCATCACCCTCACGGAGACCTGCGCGATGCAGCCCGCTGCGTCCATCTGCGGCCTGATCGTCGCCCATCCGTCGGCCGGCTATCCCGACATCCGCCGCATCAGCCGGGCACAATACGACCGTTACGCCGCCCTGCGCGGCTTCACGCCTGAAGAGGCACGTCTTTTCCTGTCCCACCTGCTATGAAAATCACCGATATGCTCCGGAGCGGAGCCGCTCCCTTCCCCTCTCTCGAAATCGTTCCGCCGCTCAGCGGCATCGGAAAAAACGAACTGCTGGAAAGCATCGCGCCGCTGATGGAGTTCTCGCCGCGTTACATCAACGTGACCACGCACCGCGACGAGATCCGCTTCGACCCGCAACCCGACGGCAGTTTCCGCCGCCACGTCGTCCGCAACCGCGTCAGCGCTGTGGCGGTCTGCGCGGCCATCCAGAGCCGATACGCCGTGGAGGTGGTGCCCCACCTGATCTGCGCCGGGACACCCGCCCACGAGACGGAGGCCCTGCTGCAGGATTTCAAGTTCATGGGCATCGAGAATGTGATGGCTCTCCGCGGCGATTCGCTCACGGGCGAGAAACGGTTCACGCCCGACCCGGCGGGTTACGCCCACTCAGACGAACTGGTGGCGGCCATCCGCGCTTTCGAACGCGAGAACGGCGGCAGGTTCTGCATCGGTGTCGGCGGCTATCCGGAGAAACACTTTGAAGCGGCCAACATCGAGACGGATATCGAGAACCTCAAACGCAAGGTCGATGCGGGTGCTGACATAATCATCACGCAGATGTTCTTCGACAATGCGGTGTTCTACCGTTTCGTGGAGCGCTGCCGCGCCGCAGGCATCACCGTTCCCATCCTGCCCGGCCTCAAGCCGCTGTCAACTGCGAAACAGATCGCGCTTCTGCCTGAGAGTTTCTCGATTGACATCCCGGTCGAACTGACCGAAGCCGTCCGCAAGGCCGGCGACGACAAGGAAGCCGTGTACCGCATCGGCACCGACTGGTGCATCGGCCAGTGCCGCGACCTGCTCGCCCACGGCGTTCCCGCCGTCCATTTCTACACGATGGGGCGTTCCCGCAACATCGTCGAGATCCTGCGGACCTGTTTCTGACCGTTTCCGCTTACTTGAGGAAAACGAAGAAGACCGCCAGCACCAGACAGGCGAAGGCGGCCAGGTGGTTCCACTGCAGGGTCTGGCCCTTGAACACGAAGAGGATGATGATGGTAAAAACCGTCAGGGAGATCACTTCCTGAATGACTTTGAGCTGCATCAGGTTGAACGGGCCGCCGTTGCCGGCGAAGCCGATGCGGTTGGCCGGAACGGTAAGGCAGTACTCGAAAAAGGCGATGCCCCACGAAAAAAGGATGACCAGGATCAGCGGCCAGCCTGTGGAGATCTTCATCTCCTGCAGTTTGAGGTGCCCGTACCAGGCGAAGGTCATGAAGATGTTGGAGCAGACCAGCATCAAAACAGTCCAGATTGCTTGCATATCCCTGCGGTTTGGGGCGCAAAGGTAACGAAAAATGTGTATCTTTGTGCCTTAGCAACATCAATCGATGGAACCTCTCAAGCACGAATGCGGAATCGCAATGATCCGGCTGCTCAAGCCGCTTCAATACTACAAGGAAAAATACGGTACGGAACTCTATGCGCTGAACAAACTCTATCTGATGATGGAGAAGCAGCACAACCGCGGACAGGAAGGCGCCGGCATCGCCAGCGTCAAAATGGTCAGTGACCCCGGCCAGGAATACATGTTCCGCGAAAAGGGCACCGGCAAGGATGCCATCACCAATGTCTTTTCCGCCGCCCACCGGCAGATCGCCGATGCGGAACCCGGCTCGGAACTGCCGTTCGTCGGGGAACTCTATATGGGCCACCTGCGCTATTCGACCACGGGTCGCAGCGGCCAGAAATACATCCACCCGTTCCTGCGCCGCAACAACTGGAAAGCCAAGAACCTGTGCATCTGCGGCAATTTCAACATGACCAATATCGACGAGGTGTTCCAGATGCTCGCCGACCAGGGCCAGTATCCGCGCAACAGTTCCGACTCCTACATCCTGCTTGAGCTGATGGGGCACCGCCTGGACCGGGAAGTGGAGCGCAATTACGTCGATGCGAAGAAACAGGGCCTGGAGGGCCGTGCGATCACTTCGTACATCGATGCGCATATGGATATCTCCAACGTGCTCCGCACCACGATGCCGTACTTCGACGGCGGCTACGTGATCTGCGGCATCACGGGCAGCGGCGAACTCTTTTCGATGCGCGACCCGAACGGCATCCGGCCCGCTTTCTGGTATGCCGACGACGAACTCGTGGCCATCGCCAGCGAACGTCCCGTGATCCAGACCACCTTTGCGGCGGAGTACAACCAGGTACACGAGATCCGTCCGGGCGAAGCTCTGATCGTCAACGGACGCGGCGAAATGTCGCACAAGCAGATCATCCCGGCCAAACGCCTGGCCGCCTGCAGTTTCGAGCGCATCTATTTCAGCCGCGGCAACGACCGGGACATCCATCACGAGCGCAAACAGCTCGGATTCCAGCTCCGCGACAATATCCTCAAGGCCATCGACCACGACATCGAGCACACCGTGTTCTCTTATATTCCCAACACCGCCGAAGTGGCCTACTACGGTATGGTAGAGGGTATCCGAAGCCTTTACCCGGGCATCCGGGCCGACAAGGTCGTTTCGAAAGACATCAAACTCCGCACCTTCATCACCGAAGGAAACGCGCGCAACGACCTGGCCGGACACGTGTACGACATCACCTACGGGACGCTCACCCCGTACGTGGACAACCTCGTGGTGATCGACGACAGCATCGTCAGGGGCACCACGCTCCGCGAAAGCATCATCCGCATCCTCGACCGGCTCCACCCGAAGAAGATCGTCATCGTGAGTTCCAGCCCGCAAGTCCGCTATCCCGACTGCTACGGCATCGATATGTCGCATATGAAGGAATTCATCGCTTTCCACGCGGCCATCGCCCTGCTCAAGGAGAAAGGAATGAGCAGCCTGATCGACGTGGTTTACCGGCAGTGCAAGGAGCAGGAGAACCTGCCGGCGGCCGGCTGCCAGAACTATGTCAAGCGTATCTACGACGCCTTCACCGACGACCAGATCAGCCGCAAGATCGTGCAGCTCCTGCGTCCCGACGACATCCAGGCCGAGGTCGAGATCGTGTACCAGTCGCTCGAAGGCCTGCATAACGCCTGTCCGAACCATCCCGGAGACTGGTATTTCAGCGGCGACTACCCCACGTACGGCGGCTTCAAGCTGCTGAACCAAGCCTACATTGATTATTACGAAAACGATTATCTGAAAAACAAATGAAAGCCATCACCCAAACCGATTTCCATTTCCCGGGACAGACCGCCAAATACACGGGAAAAGTCCGGGACGTCTATTTCATCGACGGGAAATATATCCTGCTGGTCGCCACCGACCGGATTTCCGCCTTCGACGTAGTCCTGCCCAAGGGCATCCCCTGCAAAGGACAGGTCCTTAACCAGATCGCTTCGCGCTTCCTCGACGCGACCGCCGACATCGTGCCCAACTGGAAGATCGCGGAAATCGACCCGATGGCCACCATCGGCCTGCTGTGCGAACCTTTCAAGGTGGAGATGGTCATCCGCGGCTATCTGGCCGGCCACGCCTGGCGCGAATACCGCGACGGCAAGCGCACGCTCTGCGGAGAGCCCCTGCCTGAGGGAATGCAGGAGAACCAGCGTCTTCCCCATCCCATCATCACGCCGACCACCAAGGCAAGCGAAGGCCACGACGAAGATATCAGCCGCGACGAGATCATTGCCAGCGGACTGGTTTCTGCGGAAGACTACGCCCTTCTGGAACAGTACACGCAGGCCCTCTACCGGCGCGGCTGTGAAATGGCGGCTGAGCGCGGCCTGATCCTGATGGACACCAAATACGAATTCGGCAAGAAAGACGGCAAGATCTACCTGATGGACGAAATCCATACGCCCGACTCTTCCCGTTATATCTACAAAGAAGGTTATGAGGAGCGTCTCGCCCGCGGCGAGCGGCAGAAGCAACTCTCCAAGGAATTCGTGCGCGAATGGCTGATGGCCTCCGGCTTCCAGGGCAAGGAAGGGCAGACGGTCCCTCCGATGACCGGGGAAGTCGTCGCCGGCATCACCGACCGCTACATCGAACTCTACGAGCACATTACGGGAGCGACGTTCCAGCGGCACGAAGACGAGGACATCGTCGGCCGCATCGGGAAAAACGTCAACGCGTTCCTGGAAGAAGAAATGTAGGACCCGTCAACTGGGCAGGTTGTTTTTCTTGCTCTTGAACAGCTCGTACATCGCACTGAAGTCCGTCTCGCGCGGACTTCTTTCTTTTTCCTTCTCCGTTTCGGGAAGATCGGAGCCGTCGCCGGACATCAGATAGTCGAACATCGCCTGATAGACTTCCAGTAGGCTGAGCGTGGTCTCAAGATAGCCGATCAGCGTGGCCTTCGAGACCGGATAGGTCGAAATGAAAGGATTGTCGAGTTTCTCAAGCCGCTCGGACAGGTGCTTCGCCTCATCCTGGAAATCGGGCTGCAGCCTCTTGTAGACAGCGCGCCGTTCCTCCACATCGTCGGGTGCACGCCCCGCCTTCTGGTCTTCGTCGAGCACCCACAGGAAATCTTCGATGTCCTCGCAGGCATAGTTCAGGCATTCCGACAGGATCGGTACGATGTCGCGGAAAGTGTCGCCGGGCACATCGACGACGAGCCGGGTGTCGTGGTGGTCGTCGGGATATGCGTCGCCGCGTCCCGTGTCGAGGAAACGCTTGCGGAAATTGTAATAGCGTATCAGGTGCTCCTTGTCTTCCCGCGTCAATTCATCATCGCGCAGCATCTCCATCAGGGGTGCGACGGCATAGGAGCGTCCGGGGGAAGATTCTTCTCCGACCAGCAGCTTCTCAAGCAGTTCCCTGACTTTTTTCGGTATGGCCATGCGGCAAAGATAGGTATTTTTATCGGGAAACGTCTATCCGCGTATAGTCGCGGGCGTTTACATGGACGTGAACCGTATGCTCCCGCACCGGCATCCCGAAATAGTCGAATGCGGCCTGCGGCAGGAAAACTTCCACGTCGACCGGCGTGTCGGCAAAATTGGCCACGATGGCCATCGCGCTGCCGGCATAGCCGCGCATCCACGCGAACTGGCGGTCCGGGTCGAAGTGTCCGGAAGCAGGGTTGACGTACATCAGGTCGAAGGTCTTTCCCTTCGAGAAGATGGCGTCGGCCGTGGCGATACGCAACAGGCGGCAGTATTCCTTATAGACGACCGTCTCTTCCACGGTGAGCTTGTCGGCCAGCCAGCGGCGCACTGAGGGCACGCAGCAGTAATCGTAGATTGAGGTACGACCGTCCACACGGCTGAAGCCTTCCGCCTCCATCCCCCTCTCGCCGAACTCCTGTCCGAAATAGAGCATGAACGAAGCAGTATTGAACAGCAGGGAAACGGCCAGCGCCGGGAAACCGGCCCGGCCGCTGCCGGCGAACCAGTCGGAAGCAAGACGCTGTTCGTCGTGATTCTCCAGGAAGTTGAGCATACGCGGCTGGAGATCGTCGAGGAACTGCCACTCCCGCGTGAGGCAGGAAGCCGGCCGTTCCCCGCGGACGATGCCGCGCAGAGCATCGTAGAAGCCGGATTTGTCGTAAAGCAGGTCGAAGCCCGCATCGGCATATTTCCGGTAGTTGTCCTTGCCATAGACCTCCGCGATGAAAAACAGTCCGGGCCGCGTGGCACGCAGCGTCCCGAAGGCCCAGGAGAAGAACTCGGCCGGAACAAGTTCCACCATATCGCAGCGGAAGCCGTCGACGCCCTTGTCGGCCCAGAATTTCAGGACGGCGAGCATCTTGCTCCAGGTACTGCGGTTCCCGTAGTTGAGTTTGACGGTGTCGTACCAGTCATTCTCCGACGGCCGGGTATGGAAGATGTCGTTGCCGGTAGCCAGGGCCGGGTTCTCCACGTAGCTGCTGTGGAGCGACTCCGGCAGGTGGAGCGGCCCGTCGAGCGGATAGAAGTTCTCCGCAGTGAAATAACTGTGGTACTGGCGGGACACGTGATTCGGCACGAAATCGATGACGACCTTCATCCCGGCCTTGTGGGTGCGTTCCACCAGTGCCTCGAACTCGGCCATCCGGTTGTCGAGGTTCACGGCCAGGGCGGGGTCCACGTCGAACCAGTTGCGCACGGCATAAGGCGAACCGGCCTCTCCCTTGACAAGCGAGGGGTCGCTGTCCGGAATCGTGCGCCAGTGCGTCCGCGTGGCGTGGGAGATCACGCCGGTATACCAGACGGCACCCACCGAAAGCTTCTTGAGCTTGAGCAGGACTTCGTCGGAAATGTCGTTGAACTTGCCCGACCCGTTTTCAGCATAAGAGCCTCCGGGAACGCAGGCGCGGTTTCCGAAGGCTCTCAAGAGCAACTGATAGACAATCACGCTAGTCTCTCTCCCAGTTCAGGATCTTGTAGAAGTCGTAGTCTTCCGGATTGGGAACATACTGGCGGGCACCTTCGTAGTCACGCGGGGTGATGTAGTTGAGCAAGTGCTTGTAAACCACCTGCGCCTGGTCGCCGTCGATATCCACGAGCCGCGGCGGGATCTTGCCCGTCTCGGGATCCTGCAGGTCTTCCAGATACAGCGGACGGATGGTGCCGATCTGGTCGACGAAAACCATACAGCCGGTCTCGCCCTTCTTGAAGAGTTCATAGACACCGGCACCGAGCTGCGAGCAATAGAAGAGGTCGTATGCAATCGGCTGCTGGCAGCGGATATCGTAACCGATCTCCACCGGACGCGTCTTGATCTTCAGACCCAGCTCCTTGAGCTTGATCTCGAGCATATCGTTGAACAACTGAGCCTTGGAGATCTTGCCAAGTTCCGGATGACCGTGGTCGTCGTAGGTAAACTTGATACCCGTTTCCTTGAGCTGTTCGTCGCTGAGCATATGGAACACGCCTTCGGAGACGATGATACCGCCGTAGGCGATGCCGCGCAGTCTGCGTTTGATGATGGCGCTGATCGAGAGGCGGAGGATCTTGTCGACCGTGATTTCGGTCTTGTTGAACATTTCGGGGATGATGATCATCGGGTAGTGGCACGAAGCGCCGATACCCATTGCCAGGTGACCTGCGGAACGGCCCATCGCCGAAACGATGAACCAGTTGCCGGAAGTGCGGGCATCCTCATAAACGGTCGTGGCGATACGGGTGCCTTCGGCCTTGGCGGAATTGTAGCCGAAAGTCGGGGCGTTCATCGGCAGCGGCAGATCGTTGTCGATGGTCTTGGGGACGTGGATGTTCTGCACGGGATAGTGCTTCTCGCGCAGGAACTTGCCGATGCGGTTGGCCGTCGAGGCCGTGTCGTCGCCACCGATGGTCACCAGCAGGCGGATATTGTTGTCCTGGAAGAATTTCAGGTTGAAATAACGGTCGAAATCCTCCTGGGTCGGCTTATACCGGCTCATCTGCAGGTACGAACCGCCACGGTTGAAGATAGCGTCTGCCAGGGCGAAATTGAATTCGATGAAGTTCGGGGAAGCGGAGAAAATCCCGGAATAACCGCCGTGCAGGCCGAGAACCCGGTAACCTTCTGCCATGAAAGCTTTCGCGATCGTTCCCTCCACGGTATTGATGCCGGGAGCCGGGCCGCCGCCCGCGAGAATGACAATGGATTCTTTCATATGATTGTAGTAATTAACGCGAGTTTTGAATGCGCAAAGATATCACTTTTTGCCAAATATTGCGTAAATTTGTAGTTTATTGCAAAACAATGGCGAAAATCGACAAAACAGCGGCTAAGGAGCGGATCGGTTTCCTGAAACGGGAGCTCGAACGGCACAATTACAATTACTACGTGCTGAACGCGCCCGCCATCTCCGATTTCGAGTTCGACCTGCTGATGGGCGAGTTGCAGGGGCTGGAGAAGATGTATCCTGAATTCGCCACGGAAGACAGCCCTACGCGCCACGTGGGCAGCGACCTGTCTGCGGCGTCGGGCAGCGACTTCGTCCAGGTTCCCCACCGGTATCCGATGCTCTCGCTGGGCAACACCTATGCGAAAGAGGAACTCTACGAATTCGACAACCGGATCCGCAAAGCCGTGAGCGTCCCCTACAGTTTCTCCTGCGAACTCAAGTTCGACGGAACGGCCATCTGCCTCACCTACCGGAACGGCCGGCTGCTCCGCGCCCTGACACGCGGCGACGGCACCAAGGGAGACGACGTGACCCGCAACGTGGTGAACATCCCGGCCATCCCCCGCACGCTCCACGGAGAGGGCATTCCGGAGGAGTTTGAAATCCGCGGCGAAATCTATATGCCCTGGGCGGCTTTCGAACGCCTCAACGCCGAACGGACCGCTTCGGAGCAGGAGCCCTTCGCCAATCCGCGCAACGCCGCTTCCGGCAGCCTGAAGCTCCAGAATCCGGAGGAGATGCGCACGCGCGGCCTGGACTGCGTCCTGTACCACGTCCTTGGTGAGAACCTTCCTTTCAAGACCCATATCGAAGCCCTCGAAGCCGCACGCAGCTGGGGGCTTCCCGTTTCTGAATACAGCAGCCACGCCTACGACATCGACGGGGCGGTCGCCTATATTGAAGAGTGGGACACGCGGCGCAAGACCCTTCCCTTCGCCACCGACGGCATCGTGATCAAGGTCAACGAGCTCGAGCTGCAGCGCCAGCTGGGATTCACGGCCAAGTCGCCCCGATGGGCGACGGCCTGGAAATTCAAACCCGAACAGGCGCTCACCCCGCTCCTTTCGGTCGACTACCAGGTCGGACGGACCGGCGCCGTCACGCCTGTGGCCAACCTCGAGCCGGTACTTCTGTCGGGCACCGTCGTCAAGCGTGCCTCGCTCCACAACAAAGACCAGATGGACCTGCTCGACATCCACATCGGCGACTACGTCTATGTGGAGAAAGGCGGGGAGATCATCCCGAAGATCACCGGCGTGGAACTGTCGAAACGTCCCGCCGGAGCCGCCCGTCCCGTATTCCCGGCCTGCTGCCCCGACTGCGGCACGCCGCTGGTACGCGACGAGGACGAAGCCCGGCACTACTGCCCCAACCGGGAAGCCTGTCCGGTACAGATCAAGGGGCGCTTCATCCATTTCGCCGGACGCAAGGCGATGGATATCCTGGCCGGCGAAGCGACGGTCGACGCCCTTTACGCCAAGGGATGGATCCGCACCCTCCCCGACCTCTATACCCTCACCCGCGAGCAGCTCATATCGCTCGACGGATGGCAGGAAAAATCGGCCGACAATTTCCTCGACAGCCTGGAAGCCAGCAAGCGCGTGCCCTTCGAGCGCGTGCTCTACGCCCTGGGCATCCGCCACATCGGCGAGCAGACCGCCAAGATGCTCGCCCGCCATTTCGGTTCGATAGACGCCCTGGCGGAAGCATCACGGGAAGACCTGGTACAGATCGAGGACATCGGCGGCACCGTGGCCGACTCGATCCGTGCATATTTCGACTCCGAAGCCGGCCGCGACACGGTCCGGCGGCTGCGGGAAGCCGGACTGCAGATGGCTGTCGACGCTGACGCGCGGCAACAGCTTTCCGATACGCTCGCCGGAAAGACCATCGTCATCTCGGGCAATTTCTCCATCTCCCGCGAGGCGATGAAAGCCCTGATCGAAGCGCACGGCGGCAAGAACGCCGGCTCGGTGAGCGGGAAGACCTCATGGCTGCTTGCAGGCGAGAAGGCCGGTCCCGAGAAACTGAAAAAGGCGGAGAAGCTGGGCATTCCCGTCATTTCCGAAGAAGAATTCCATCGAATTACCGGAGGAGAAGCATAGGCGATGAGACTGTTCCTGGCCCGCATAAAGGATTTCATCAAAGCCATCGTCAAGTTTCTGACGAAGGATATCTGGGCGCTCGACTTCAGCCAGCTGAGCGACGCACGCAAACGTTGGATCAAAAACGCCCAGGCCCTCATCCTTACGGGCAAGGCATTCGCCAAGGAACGGATCGGCCGCGAGGCGATCGCCCTGAGCCGTTTCACGACCCTGGCCTTCATCCCGATGATCGCCGTGGTCCTTTTCGTGTCGAACGGCTTCGGACTCGACCGCGTCCTCCAGGATATGCTGCTCGAATCGTTCCCCACCAGCACGCAGCTGATCCAGGTCATCACCGACTACGCGATGAACATCGTCAAGGCCACCGAGAGCGGCACCTTCGGCTGGATCTCCTTCCTGAGCTTCGTGTGGACCATCATCTGGCTGATGCTCAACATCGGAATCGCCTTCAACCGCATCTGGCAGGTAAAACGTCCCCGCAAGACCTGGAAACGGCTGCTCATCTACCTGGCCATCCTGTTGGTGACGCCCTTCGTGCTGCTGCTCTTCCTCTCGGGCTGGGCCTATTACGCACGCTTCATCGGCCTGCTCGAAGGCCATCTGGGCCGGTTCAACTTCATCACGACCAATATGTTCTGGCTGGCATTCTACGGCATCGTCGTGCTGGCCCTTTCGATGATGTACAAATTCATTCCGCTGGTGAAAGTCCGCTTCGGTGCCGCCCTGAAAGCGGCGCTGATCGTCGGCGTGGCCTTCGTGGCCATCCAGTATCTCTATATGGGAACCCAGGTGATGGTGACCCGGCTGGGCGCCGTGTACGGAGCCCTGGCCTTCATACCCTTGTTCATGATCTGGCTCAACCTGTGCTGGCAGATCATTCTGTTCGGGGCGGAACTCTCGCGGGGATACACCCTGGTAGACTACCGCGAAGCGAAGGAGCGTGGCCTGACCGACCGCTCGGTAGAGGAATTGCTTCAGATTCAACTTGACTGACTATGTTTACGGAAGAGGATTATAAACTGATTGAACGGGAATTCGAGGGATTGCGCGTCTCGAGCCGGAAGCGCTGCGCCGACGATGAGCAGTACCAGCTCGTACTCAAGGCATTCGAGTTCGCCAACGAGGCCCACAAGGGCGTCCGGCGACGCAGCGGCGAGCCCTACATCCTGCATCCGATCGCCGTGGCCAAGATCGTGGTCGACGAAATCGGGCTCGGCTGCAAGTCCATCTGCGCCGCCCTGCTGCACGACGTGGTGGAAGACACCGAGTTCACCGTGGAGGATATCCAGCGGCTCTTCGGCGACAAGATCGCCTCGCTGGTGGACGGCCTGACCAAGATCAAGACGGCCCTGGACAACGACAACAAGAACAAAAACCAGGACACCCGGGTCAGCCTCCAGGCCGAGAACTTCAGGCGCATCCTGGTCACCCTCAACGACGACGTGCGCATCGTGCTCATCAAGCTGGCCGACCGTCTCCACAACGTGCGCACCATCCAGTTCATGCCCGAATACAAGCGCGACAAGATCCTCAGCGAAACGATGTACCTCTTCATCCCGCTCGCGCACAGGCTGGGCCTCTACAGCATCAAGTCGGAGATGGAGAACATCTGGCTCAAATACCGTGAGCCGGTCGCCTATGCCACCATCGAGCGCCAACTGGGCGACATCATGTCGGAACGCGGCGCCCTGATCGACGATTTCATCGCCCCCATCCGCCGCGAACTCGACAAGGCCGGGTACAAATACACCCTTCTCAAGCGCCTCAAGACGCCCTACTCCATCTGGAAGAAGATGACGACCAAAAACATCCCCTTCGAGCAGATCTACGACATCTACGCCGTGCGCATCATTTTCGAGCCGCGGCCCGGTCTGAGCGAGCGCGAACAGTGCTGGTACATCTTCACCATCATCACGGGCCTGTACCAATACAAGCCCGACCGCACCCGCGACTGGGTGGACAAGGCCAAGCCCAACGGCTACGAAGCCCTCCACCTGACCGTGATGAGCAAGACCGGCAACTGGGTGGAGGTGCAGATCCGCTCCGAGCGTATGAACGCCATCGCCGAGCGAGGCATCGCCGCCCACTGGCTCTACAAGGAGGCCGGCCAGTCGTCCGAGTCGGAAAACGAGATCGACAACTGGCTCAAACAGGTGCGCGAGATCCTCGAAAACCCCGATATCGACGCGATGCGCTTCCTCGACGAATTCCACCAGGAACTGATCACCTCGTCGATTTACGTATTCACGCCGCTGGGCGAGACCAAGAGCCTGCCAAAGGGATCCACAGCACTGGATTTCGCCTACAACATCCACTCCGAGGTGGGCAACCACGCCATCGCGGCAAAAGTCAACCAGCGGCTCGTCCCGCTGTCCCAGCCGCTGACCAACGGCGACCAGGTGGAAGTCATCACCTCTGAGAACGCCAAACCCAAGCGCGAGTGGCTGGAGTTCCTCACCAGCAGCCGCGCCAAGACCCAGGTGATGGACTTCCTCAAGGCCGACAAGAAGAACAGCATCAAGGAGGGAATGCAGATTCTCGACCGCAAACTCGACGAACGGGGCATCTCCGAGCGGAGCCGCGTCATCAAAAAGCTGATCGACTACTACAAGGTCTCCGGCGGAAAAGATGAACTCTACAACAAGATCGGCGTGGGCGTGATCGACCTGAGCGACCTCGACAAGGCCCTTCGGACCAACGCCGAGCGCCGCAGCGTGCAGATGTGGGGTGTCAAGCTCCTCAACCCGTTGACCAACGGGATCTTCGACAAGAAACAGGAATTCCTGCTTCAGGAAGACATCGACCAGGGGACCATCTCCTTCAACATTGCGGAGTGCTGCTCCCCCATCCCGGGCGACAGCGTGGTGGCCTTCATCCAGGACGACGGTACGGTGACCATCCACAAGAAGAGTTGTCCCGTGGCCAACGACCTGGCCTCGAAAGAGGGGCACCGCATCGTCTCGGCCAAGTGGAGCAAACATTTCATGATGTCGTATCTGGCCCGGATTTCGCTGGAGGGTATCGACCGGGTCGGGGTCCTGAGCGACCTGACGCGCGTCATCTCGCTGGTGCTGGGCGTCAATATGCGCAAACTGCATATCGAGACGCACGACGAGATATTCGAAGGATTCATCGACCTGTACGTCCACAACACCGACGACCTCGACAAGTTGATCCGCGCCCTGTCGAAAGTCAAGGGGATCGAACGTGTCAAACGCGTTGATATCAATTGAGTATGAGAAGAATCACTGTCACGGCCATCCTGCTGGCGCTCTTTGTCGCCTGCTGCCTTTTCAGCCATTCCTGCGCCAATACCACCACGCCGCCGAGCGGCGGGCCGAAAGACACGCTCCCGCCCGTGCTGGTGAAAATCAGCCCGGACCCCGGCAGCACGGAATTCCCGCTCACCGACGGCAAGATCACCCTGCAGTTCAACGAATACACCATCGTCAAGAACGCTTCCGACATCATGCTTTCGCCGCCGACCAAGCGGAAGCCCATGACCAAGATCAAGGGCAAGAACATCGTCGTCTCGCTGCAGGATACGCTGCGGCCCGACCGGACCTATACCCTGGACTTCGGACAGGCGCTGGCCGACAACAACGAGGGGAACCTGGCGGCGCGGATGGTGTACACCTTCTCCACCGGAGACCACATCGACTCGATGTATTTCACCGGGTCGGTCTTCGACAGCAAGACCCTCGCCCCGGTCAAGGGCGCGCTGGTGGCCGCCTATGCCGACCTCTCCGATTCGGCCTGCTTCAACGTGCTGCCCGACGCCGCGGTCAAGACCGACGACTGGGGTTTCTTCGTCCTGCGCAATCTGCCCGACACCCTGTACCGAATCTATGTCTATACAGACTCCGACACCGACTTCAAATATAATCCCGACGCCGACCAGGTCGGCTTCTACGACGAACTCTACGAACCGAAGGCCGTCGTCGGCGACTCGATCTACGAACTTCAGGCTTTCGACATGAAAGACACGGTCCTTTGCGCCGCCCGCGTGCCGATGGTCACCATGATGATGTTCAAAGAATTGCAGAGTGTCCAGTATCTCCAGAACAGCGGTCGCGTCAGTGAACGGCAGGGCTTCCTCAAGTTCAGCGCCGCCGACGTGAAGATCAACTCCCTGGAATTCGTCGGCATTCCCGAAGAAGCCGTCATACTCCAGTATAACCCTACGCGCGACAGCATCGATTTCTGGATCAACACGGACTACCGGCTCGACGACAGCCTGCTCATCCGGCTCAACTACCTGAAGACCGATTCCACGGGCGTGCTTTCGCCGTTCGAGGAGAATCTCTCCCTGGCCGTCAAGGAGGTGGAGGAAGATCCGGGACGGGACCTGCCCAAAAAAGAGAATAACCAACCTGACACGACTTTCCGGCTCAACGTCCAGTCGAAAGACGAAACCGTGGAGCAGTTGGGCGTCCGCATCGAATCGCGCCTGCCGATCATCCAGATCATCCGCGATTCGATCAGCCTGACGGAAACCAACCCGAAGGGGCAGTCTTCCGCGAAGCCCTTCAGTTTCCAGCAGGACACGGCCGACATCCGCTGCTACATCATCACGCCGCGCGGCGGACTGACCAAAGGCTACGACTATGAACTCACCATCCCGCAGGGCACCTTTATCAATCTCGACCGCCTGCCCAACCAAAAGGCTTCGGCCAAGTTCAAGGTGCCCCAGTCCGAGGAACTGAGTACGCTGAACTTCAATATGGTCGGCGTGGAAGACAACTACATCGTGGAACTTACCGACGAAAAGGGCAGCAAGGTGATCCGGACCTTCAAGATCAACCGGCCGCAGAAACTGACCTTCCCCTATCTGGCCGCCGGAAAGTATATGCTGCGAATCACTTGCGACAAGAACGGAAACGGTTACACCGATACAGGCAACCTGCTCGCCCGCAAGCAGCCGGAAGTCGTCCGCTTCTATGAATCGTCGCCGGGCGAAAAGGTCCTGGACATTCCCGCATCCTCCGAAATCGACCAGATCCTTGATTTGAAATCCCTGTTCCGATGAAGAAGCGTTTCCTCCTCCTGATCGTGGCCCTTACGGCCGCCCTGACGGCGTCCGCCCAGGACAATTTCATCTTCGAAATGCCCGACGACTTCGCCGATCTCGATACGCTCCAGCATCCCGCCCGATTCAAGAGCATCCATATGATCGGTGTTTCGTACGGCGTGAATTACAGCGGGGTTACCTCCTCCCCGAAGATCGGACACGAAAAAATCTGGACGTACAACAGTTTCGGCGTCTATTACACTTACTACCATGCCCTTTGGGACCAACTTTTCAATTTCGGAATCCAGTTCGGCGCCAAGCACGGCTACGAAGGCTACACTTCCAGCTGGGGCACGCTCGGCGAGACCTGCGAGGTCATCGAAGTCCCGCTGATCTCGCAGTTCAAGATCGATTTCTCGGTTTTCCGCCTGCTGGTCAACCTCGGCACTTACGGCGGCTATCGGCTTTCCACCGACAAGGAGGGCGGCTTCGACAAATTCGACCAGCGATATGACTACGGAGTGATCGGCGGCGGCGGCGTGGCTATCGTGTTCAAGCCGTTCGAACTCCATCTGGAGGCGAACTACAAATACGCCTTCGCAAGTATGTACCACACCAACAAGCTGAGCGACATCTACTGGCTCTACACCTACCCCCAGAACGTGATGCTCTCGGCATCCCTGCATTTCCACTTATGGTAAGCCGTCCCGTTTCCTTTTCCATCGGCGGCCGCGTGCCCATCGGCGGCGGTGCGCCCGTCGTCGTCCAGACGATGTGCAACACATCGACCGACGACATCGAAGCGTCGGTCGCGCAATGCCGGCGGATGGCCGCGGCCGGAGCCGGCCTGATCCGGCTTACGACGCAGGGACTCAAGCAGGTGGAATCGCTGCGCGTCATCCGCGACCGGCTGCGGGCCGAAGGCATCGATACGCCCCTGGTAGCCGACATCCATTTCCTGGCCGACGCTGCGCTGGCGGCCGCTTCCGTGGCCGACAAGGTGCGCATCAATCCGGGCAATTTCGCCCGCGAGCACGAAGTGGCCTGCGCCAAGTTCCGGGAACTGATCGCGCTGTGCAAGGAGCACGGCACCACCATCCGCATCGGCCTGAACCACGGCTCGCTGGGCGAGCGCATCACGCAGAAGTACGGCAACACGCCGCTGGCCATGAAGGAAGCCGTGATGGAATGGCTGCGGATGTGCGTAGCGGAAGATTTCGAGCGGGTGGTCATCTCGCTCAAGGCCAGCAACACCGTGGTAATGACGGAAGCCTACCGGCTCCTGTATGCCGCCATGCGCGATGAACTGGGACTTCTGTTTCCGCTGCACCTGGGCGTGACCGAGGCCGGCAACGGCGACGAAGGCCGTATCAAATCGGCCGTGGGCATCGGCACCTTGCTGGGCGAAGGAATCGGCGACACGATCCGCGTCTCGCTCACGGAAGACCCCGTCAACGAGATTCCTGCCGGACGTCAGATCGTGGCGGCTGTGGCCGCAGGTTACTCGCCCGCCGGCGGGCGGCGCTGCGTGGAAGCGTCCGACTGGAACGATTTCATCATCAAGGGCGCCTGTCTCTGGGGGCCTTCCCTGCTCGATAAGACAATCGACGACTTTTCGCTCGAGGGCTCCACGATCGGCGGTGCGCCGGTCGCCGCTGCCGACGGCGAGCGTTTCCGTGACCTGCTGCTGCAGGCCTGCCGCCGGCGTTTTACCCGGCCGGAATACATCGCCTGTCCGGGCTGCGGGCGTACGCTCTACGATCTGGAATCCACGTTCAACGAGGTCAAGCGGCGCACGGCGCATCTGGCCGGCGTGAAGATTGCCGTGATGGGCTGCGTGGTCAACGGTCCCGGCGAGATGGCCGACGCCGACTACGGCTATGTGGGCGAAGGCCGCGGCCACGTCACCCTCTACCGGGGAAGAACCCCCGTCCTGCGTTATATCCCCCAGGAAGAAGCCATCGACAAACTGCTGGAACTCATCGAAGGAGACCGGAAATAGGCCCGCCACACCGCAATCCCCTCTTTTTCAACCCTCCATCCGCAAATCAACCCCGATTTGAGGACGGCAGGCGCAAAAAAACAGCCGCCATCCCCACTGAAGGCCCCAGATGAGGACGGCAGTTCCTTGCAAATACTTGCGAAACTGTGAGCCCGCAATGGCATCGCCTGCGGGGCTTCTGGCCCTGACCGCCCGGGCTCGCGCGGACGCGGTGGATCTCTTCCCTTAATATCGGGCAAGGTCTCATTTCAATACCGGGACCTTGCCCAAACAATCGTGGCCTCAGATATCCCTCTGCCCATTTCTGCGGGCAAGGTCTGCCCCCTAAAATGAGACCTTGCCCGCCGACGGCCCCGATCGGCCTTTGTCCGGCTCTCCAATGCCAGGGCATCAAAAAAACGGCAGCGGATTCCGCTGCCGTTTTCGTTTCCTGCGAAGAAGGGATTACTTCTTCTTCTGACCGTATCTTGAGTAGAATTTGTCCACGCGGCCGGCGGTGTCGACGAGCTTCATCTTGCCCGTGTAGAACGGGTGCGAAGTGTTGGAGATCTCGACCTTCACCAGCGGGAAGGTATGGCCGTCGATATCGATCGTCTCCTTGGTGTTGACGCAGGAGCGGGTGATGAAGACGTGCTCATTGGACATATCCTTGAATGCTACAAGACGGTAGGATTCGGGATGGATTCCTTTTTTCATTTGCGTATCGTTTAACTATGGTTTTCCAAACGGACGGCAAAAGTAGGAATAATTTATCGATCCACAAAATTATTTTTCCAGATTGAAGCCGGCGTACATCTTGTCGTACTGGTTGAGCAGGTCGTTGATGGTCTGCAGCGTGGAGTTCTTGTAGACCGAGGTGACGGATTTGACGATCTTCATCATCGTCGTGACGTCGAACAGAAGCTCCATGTTGTTGCCCTTCACGGCGATGTAGCCCTTGAATTTGAAGAGCCGCCCCAGATTCATATGGATGATGGCGTTGTCCGCATCGAGTTCCCAGGTACCCGTGAAATTCTTGGAACCGTATTGCATGGCCATCGTGCCGTCTTCATTGAACGTGAAGCCGAACAATCCCTTCGTGATACCGACTTTCTGCAGATAGCCGTCGAGTTTGTTTTCGAGGGTCTTCTTGGCGGCACTGCCGGCCAGGTCGGCCAGGACATTGTTGTCGGATTTGAAACTGATGGCGCTGCCGGTGTAGTTCCAGGTGCCGGCGATCGTCTGGGGAGAAAGCGAACTCTTGCCGGAAAGGAGATCGGTGATGCTTGTGACAATCGAGCCGACCGACGAGTCGCTGGGCGTCTCGCCTGTAATTCTGCCGATCTTGCTGAGAATGCTGCTCAGGCCGCTCTGGGCCGAGGCGGAAAAAGTCATCATCAGGATTGCGACGGCAATCAAGGAGAATTTTTTCATAGGAGTCTATTTTTACGAATTAATGATTCTCGTTTTTTTTAACTTTGCAAGTTAGTAAATAATACGGAAAGAAACAGTAAAAATCTGAAAAATATGACACTCATCAAGTCCATTTCCGGTATCCGGGGTACCATCGGCGGCTCGATCGGCGACGCTCTCACCCCTCTCGACATTGTCAAATTCACGGCAGCCTATGCCCGTCAGCTCCTGCTGAAATTCCCGGGAAAAGACCGGTATAAAGTGGTTGTCGGCCGCGACGCCCGTATCTCCGGACAGATGGTGGACAACGTGGTCACCGGCACGCTCCTTGCCTGCGGCATCGACGTGGTCAACGCCGGACTGGCTTCCACGCCCACGACGGAAATGGCCGTCCGCTTCGAAAACGCCGACGGCGGTATCATCCTCACCGCCTCGCATAACCCCAAGCAGTGGAACGCCCTGAAACTCCTCAATGAAAAGGGCGAGTTCCTGACCGATGCCGAAGGAAAGGCCCTGCAGCAGGTGGCCGAAGCGGAAGACTTCGATTTCGTGGACGTCGACCGGATCGGGACGCTGACGCAGAAGGATTTCACGCAGGCGCACATCGATGCCGTGCTCAATTATCCCCTCGTCGACGTACCGGCCATCAGGGCTGCCGGCTTCAAGGTGGTGCTCGATGCCATCAACTCCGTAGGCGGCATCTGTATGCCCGCCCTCTTCAAGGCCCTCGGCGTGACCTGCGTCACGCTCAACGGTGAGCCGAACGGCCATTTCGCCCACAATCCTGAGCCGCTGCCGGCCAATCTCGTCGGCTTGAGCGAAGCCGTGGTACGCGAGAAGGCCGACCTGGGCGTCTCCGTCGATCCCGACGTCGACCGTCTGGCCTTCATCTGCGAGGACGGCGTGCCTTTCGGAGAGGAATATACGCTGGTCGCCGTGGCCGACTCCGTGCTTTCGGTCCGCCCTGGCCCCACCGTCTCGAACATATCGTCGTCCCGCGCGCTGCGCGACGTGACCGAAGCCCACGGCTGCCGCTACCAGAGCAGCAAGGTCGGCGAAGTGAACGTCTCGACGCTGATGCAGGAAATCGGCGCCGTCATCGGCGGCGAAGGCAACGGCGGCGTCATCGTCCCCGACCTGCACTACGGCCGCGACGCCCTCATCGGCACCGCACTCTTCCTGAGCATCCTGGCCCACAAGAAAGTGTCGGCCTCGGCCCTGCGCGCCACGTACCCCGACTATTTCGTGTCGAAAAACAAGATCGAAATGAGCGACCCCGCCAAGATAGAAGCCGCCCTCGACGCCGTCGAGCGCCACTTCGCCGGCGCCGCCGTCAATAAACTCGACGGCCTGCGCATCGACTTCGAAGCCGAGCGCAAGTGGTTCATCCTCCGCAAATCCAACACGGAGCCCATCATCCGTATCTATGCCGAGGCGCCCACCGCCGCTGCGGCCGACGCCCTTGCACAGGAAGTCATCGCCGTGATCGGCGGCTGATTCCGCCGGCTCGGGTTCTCTTGTTTTTCAATCGGCTGATTATCAGCGTTATCCTAAAGTCTTTCTGTCCCGCTAAGGACAGAAAGACTTTTTCTTATTCCCGATGCATCGTCGCGAGTCCAGAGAACCCGCTTCCAGAAGCGCTCAGGCGCCACCTCGCCGGGCTCACCCCCGGTAAAAGCCCCTGTGAGACCGGGCAGTCGGGGCCAAGGCCCCGCAGGCGATGCCTTTGCGGGCTCGCAACGACTGGACAGACTGGACAAACCGGACAGATCGGACGCAACATTCCCGCCCCGTATGCATCTTATTGATGTTACCTGTTATAAGCGGCAGGTTCAGCCACCTTTTTTTCGTCCTAATGGGAATAATGACTAAATTTGTACGATATGAAAAGAGGATTATTACTGTTAAGTCTGGTTCTGCTGGCGGCGGGGGTTCACGCACAAGGCCGACAAGGAGCGGACGGCTTCCGGCACGAAGTGAACGTCTTTGCCGGCGGGTATTTTGCGGATTTTGCCCGCCTCCATGCCGACGAGGGCCTCGTCTTCGAAAAGACTTGGGTCTTTGATGAGGTCGAAGACCTCCAGGACCTGTACAAGCCCCACTATTCCCTCAAGAGCGGCCCGGCGCTGACGGTGACCTACCATTTCTTCCTGAATGATTTCCTGAGGCTGGGCGGACAGGTCAGCTACGGATCGACGTCCGGCAAACGGTGGTACAAGTTGGGAAACAAGCCGGCTGAAGCCATCAGCCTGAGCGCTGTCAGCGTGCTGCCGGAAGCGAAACTCTGCATTCCCTCACCCCGCCACTTCCGGCTCTACGGAAAGGCTGCCGCCGGCCTGCAGTACCGGATGGGCAACCTGGCCGAAAAGCCCGTCGGCCTGGCCTGGGAAGTGGTTCCCCTTGGCGCGGAATGGGGCGGCCTCCGCGTGTACGGCAACGCCGAATTCTGCTGGGGCAGCGTAATCCGGGGCGGCCGGATCGGTATCGGATTCAGTTTTTAGGCGCCATGAAAAGGATCGGTTTATTCACACTGGCAATCGCGGCGCTGCTGGCCGCCTCCTGTTCTTTCGGAGATTTCTACGACGACATCGTGGGAGGAAGATCCTCCTACTACAACGCCAACGGCCGGAAGTATATGATGAACATCGCCGACAATCTGGTGACGGATGTGCTGGACGAACTCGAACTCGCCCTGGAGATCGACAGGCACGGCACCCCGTCCAGCGCCCATTTCGAGATCAACGGCTCCCTGACCACCGCCGGCTCCGCCTGGCGGGTGAAGGCCCAGGACGACATACTCTGCGGAATGACCCTCCGCTGTGACGCATCGAACAGCTGGACGATGACTTTCAAGGGAGAGTATGTCTTCGAGCCCTACAATTACTATCCCACGGAGTTCACCCTCACGGCGCAGCCCATCGACAGCACGACCGCGACGGATTATCCGTCCGGAGCGGAAGGATGGTTCGTCTCTATCGAGGGAAAACGGGAGGAGCGCGGCGGATACCGCTGCACCTTCGGCACGCAAGCCCCCCGCCGGCTGGCCTACATCAATACCCGCGGTGCGGACGCACAGGGCTGGAACCAGATGGCGGGCAACCTTTATATGACGGTTTACAAGGAGAATCAGGCCATCGATGCCTGCTGCCTGGTCTTTGAAGGATCTCCCTCGCAAGCGACCTTCATCCGGGGATTATAAGACACCGCCTATGTTTTCATTCCGAACCACACCGCTGCTGGAACAGGAGGACCTGGTGCTTCGCAAGGGACGCGTAGGCGTGCTCTGCAACCAGGTGGCGTGGCATCCCGACACGGGTGAGTATCTCTTCGAGAGCCTCGCACGCCGGGGTAATCTGGTCCGTATCTTCACGCCGGAACACGCCCTCTACGGGCCGATGGTCCCGGGCGTCGAAACCGTGGAAGTGACCACGGCCGTCGAAGCGGAAGACCTTGCCGGGCTGGATGCCCTGGTCATCGAACTCCAGGATGTGGGATCCCGCTACAGCAACTACACGACCCTGCTCTACAATCTTTTCAAACGGATCAAGACCGACGGCGACGAGTTGTCCGTCTTCCTGGTCGATCGCATCAATCCGTGCGGCCGGCAGATCGAAGGGACACTGGGCATCATCGGGCTGCCGCACCGCCACGGCCTGACGCTGGGCGAGACGGCCAACTTGTTCTACAACGACCTGGGCGCCCGTTTTCCGCTGCACATCATCGCAACAAGCGCCGAAGCCGTGAACCGCGAACTGATGGCCTGGACCATCCCGCCCTTCTCCGACTTCTCGGGCCTGTTCACTTCGCACTTCTACAGCGGACAGTGCCTGTGGATGGGCACCAACGTGAGTTACGGCCACGGCACGAACCGCCCTTTCGAGCAGTTCGGCGCGCCGTGGATGGAACCGCTGTTCGATTATCCCGCCCGCCACGGACTCCGCAACTGGAACGATCCGGAAAGTCCCCTCGCCCATCCGGGCCTGCACGTCCGCTGGACGCGCTTCGAGCCCTCCTATGGCATCTACAGGGACCGGACCTGCTTTGGTTTCCAGCTGATGTTCATCCCCGGAGCCACCTATCACGCCCTCAACCACGCCCTGCAGCTGCTGCGTTTCGTCCACGACACCTGTCCCGAATTCACGGACGAGGGACTCCCCCGCTATCTGGAAGACGCCACCCTGCTGAGCTATGTGGAAGGCCGCCTCGACTGGGACGACACCCGCGAATACATCAAGGGTGAGGAGCAGAAATGGCTCCGCAAATCCAAGAAATACACCCTCTACGGCGACGATCCGTACCGGATCAAGTAAAGACGGATGCCGAGGCTGTTCATCATATCGGGCTGCAACGGCGCGGGAAAGACTACCGCGTCATACACGATGCTGCCCGCCCTGCTGAACCTGAAGACCTTCGTCAACGCCGACGAAATCGCCGACGAACTCTCGCCCCAGGATCCGGAACGCGAAGCTATCCGGGCCTCCCGCCTGATGATGGAACGCGTGGACCAGCTCATCCTCCACGGCGCCGACCTGGCCGTTGAAACCACGCTGGCCACCAAGAGCCTGGCCGGCGTCATCACCGGCGCACAGAACCAGGGCTACCGGGTCGGCCTGTTCTATTTCTGGCTCAAGAGCCCGGAACTGGCCGTCAAGCGCGTGGCCATCCGCGCCGCATCGGGCGGACACAGCGTGCCGGAAGCCACCATCGTCCGGCGCTACTGGCAGGGGATGGACAACCTGCGAAACATCTATCTCCCGATCTGCGACAACTGGTGGCTGATCGACAACAGTACGAAGAAAGGGAAACAGGTAGCCGAAGGAGGGGCCGGAATTCCCACGTTCATCCACAACAGACGCACATTCAATTTAATCCTGAATCCAGATAACAAACCGCAACAAAAATGACTATCCAAGATGAAAAAGTCGTCGCCCTGACCTATACACTCCGGGTGGACGACGAGGTGAAAGACCAGGCCACGGAAGACAATCCGCTCGAATTTATCTACGGACTCGGCTATCTGCTGCCGAAATTCGAAGAGTACCTGCTGGGAAAGACCGTCGGCGATACCTTCGAATTCGTGCTCAGCCCCGCCGAAGGCTACGGCGTGTACGACAAGCAGGCCGTCGTCGAACTTCCGAAGTCCATTTTCGAAATCGACGGGAAGATCCAGGAGCAGTTGCTGGTCGTAGGCCAAGTAATCCCGATGATGAACCAGGCCGGCGGCGTGATCCCCGGCAAAGTGGTCGCCGTCGCCGGCGACAGCGTGACGATGGACTTCAACCACGAACTTGCCGGAAAGGAACTCCATTTCACCGGCAAGGTAACGGCCATCCGCGATGCGACAGAAAAGGAATTGGAAGAAGGCCTCCACGGAGAGCGCGCCTGCACCCACGACTGCTCATCGTGCGGCGGCGGCTGCGGCAACTAGGATACCGTCGAGCGCACTCGAAGTGATTCCGCCGGCATAGCCGGCCCCTTCTCCGCAAGGATACAGGCCGGGAAGGCCCAATGCACACATCGTCTCCGGATCGCGCGGAATGCGCACCGGGGACGATGTCCTTGATTCTGTTCCCAGCACCAGGGCGTCGTTGGTATAGTATCCGTGCATCTTCCGGTCGAACGCCGCAAAAGCGACACGCAGGCGCTCGGACACGAACGGCGGCAGCAATTCAAACAGCGGAGCGTTGACCACGCCGGGCCGGTAGGAACTCTTGGGAAGACCCTGCGAAGGCTTGTGACGGCAGAAATCCACAAGCCGCTGCGCGGGCGCCTGCAGGGAATCGGAGAAAGAGAACATAGCCTGTTCCACCTGCCGCTGGAATTCCAGCAAGGCAAGGGGGCCGTATTTCCCATAGTCCGGAACATCTTCCGGCTCGACGGAGCAGACAATGCCGGCATTGGCCCACGGGGAGTTGCGCATCGAGTTCGACATACCGTTGAGCACCACTTCGCCGGGGGCGGTGACGGCCGGCACAAGGATACCGCCGGGGCACATACAGAAAGAGAAAACCCCACGGCCGTCCACCTGCTCCACGAGAGCGTATTCAGCCGCCGGGAATCCGGGCTGGAATTTTCCGTGATACTGGATCCGGTTGATGAGCGACTGGGGATGTTCGGCACGCACGCCCAACGCAAAGCCCTTGGCTTCCAACGCCCAGCCCTTGGCGGCGAAAAGCCGGTAGATGTCGCGCGAAGAGTGGCCCGAGGCCAGGATCAGCTGCGGGGCCGTGAAGGTCGCGCCGCCTTCGCACACGGCTTTCCAGCCTTTGTGCATCCCATCGCTGAGCGGAACCAGATCGATGACCTTTTCGCCGAAATGATACGATCCGCCGTGCGAGACGATACACTGGCGGATCTGTTCCACGATGCGGGGCAGCCGGTCGCTCCCGATATGGGGATGGGCGTCCACCAGGATGCTTTCGTCCGCCCCGAAGGCGACCAGCTGGTACAGAACCTCGCGCAGGTCGCCGCGCTTGTTCGAACGGGTGAAGAGTTTGCCGTCGGAGAATGTTCCGGCGCCTCCTTCACCGAAACAATAGTTCGAATCCGTGTTGACCCGCCGCTGCTGACTGAGCGCCGCCACGTCCGCCTTGCGGGCGTGAACGTCCTTTCCCTGCTCCAGCACCACGGGGCGCCGTCCCTCCATCAGCAGCCGGAGCGCAGCGAACATTCCGGCCGGGCCGCTGCCCACCACCAGCACGGGTTCGGCGTGTGTCACGTCCCTATAGGCCGGCAGACGGTAATCGTCGAGAGTCTCGCCCTGCGCGGCGGCCTGGACCCGGTAGCGGTACACGATCTGGCCGCGGGCATCAAGCGAACGGCGCACGATGCGGGCGGCTGCGACCCGCTCCGGCTTCACGCCGAGCGCGCGGCCCGCCGCCGCCCGGAGTTCGTCTCCGGCCGGTTCATGACCGATGGGGAAAGCGATTTCGAACTCTCTCATTGGTCGCCGTATTCCGCGGCGCGGGAGAGCGGCGCAATGTCGAGCGACGCGAACTGCCCGGCCTGGTATTTATAATAACCCGTGATGGCGATCATCGCCGCATTATCGGTCGTGAAACGGAATTCCGGCAGGAAAGTGGTCCAGCCGCGTTTGCGTCCTTCCTCTTCGATACGGCTGCGAAGGCCGCTATTGGCCGAAACGCCGCCGGCGATGGCTACCTGGCGGATACCGGTCTGCCTGGCAGCGAGGATCAGTTTCTTGAGCAGGATGTCGATCAGGTCTTTCTGAAACGAGGCACACAGGTCGGCCTTGTTCTTCTCCAGGAATCCGGGATCTTCCGCGATGCGGTCGCGCAGGAAATAGAGCAGCGAGGTCTTGATGCCGCTGAAGCTGTAGTTCAGGTCGGGGATGTTGGGCTTTGCGAAGCGAAAACGCTTCTCGTCGCCTTCTTTCGCAAGCCGGTCCACAACCGGTCCCCCGGGGTAGCCCAGCCCCATCAGTTTGGCGCATTTGTCGAAGGCCTCGCCTACGGCGTCGTCGATGGTGTGTCCCAGGATTTCGAAATGCAGCGGATCGTCGACCCGTACGATCTGGGTATGGCCGCCGGAGACCAGCAGGCACAGGAAGGGGAATTCGGGACAACGGTTCTCACGTCCCTCCACCTTCACGAAATGCGAGAGGATATGGCCCTGCAGGTGATTGACCTCGATAATCGGCTTGCCCGTCGCTACGGCCAGGCCCTTGGTGAACGAGGTTCCCACCAGCAGTGATCCCAGCAGGCCCGGGCCGCGGGTAAAAGCGACCGCATCGACCTCATCCATCCCGACACCGGCTTGCCGGAGCGCCTCCGAAACCACCGGCAGGATGTTCTGCTGATGGGCCCGCGACGCCAGTTCCGGAATTACGCCGCCATAGCGGCGGTGGACTTCCTGGGAGGCCATCACGTTCGACAGGAGATATTCATCGCGCAGGACGGCCGCCGACGTGTCGTCGCAGGAAGATTCAATGCCCAGGATTACGGTTGACATACCTTGTATAATTTGCGCAAAAGTAGCAATTATTTCCTATATTTGTAGGATTATCGCCGTATGAAGACCTGGAAGAAAATCGTCCGCATCCTCCTGCTGGTCGCCGTGATCGTACCGACCGCGGCCCTTGTCGCCGTACAGATCCCTTCGGTTCAGACGGCGCTCGCAGGCAAGGCGACGAAGATCCTTTCGAAGCAGCTTGACGGCTCAGTCCACGTCGGCAAGGTCTATTTTTCCTTTCCCAACAATGTCATCCTCAAGGATGTCGATGTCATCCAGGGCGAAAGCGACACCCTGGCCCATCTGGGAAAGGTCCTGATCAACCTGAAGACCTCCTCCCTGCTCCTGTCCGACCAGGCCCGCATCCGCCGTGTCAGTATCGAAGACGGCCAGGTCGCCATCCGGCGGCTCGACGACAGCACCACCAACCTGTCGGCCCTGATCGCCCCGCTGCGCAAGGACCGCGCGGACAAGGAAAAAACCGCCTTGCCCTGGGAGAGTATCCGGGCCGACCGCGTGACCCTGAAGCATATCGACGTGGCAACCGACAGTCTCGACGTACGCGACATCAACCTGTCGGTCCGAGATATCCTGTACGACAAGTCCCTGCGCGCGAGGGTCGAGAACCTTTCTCTGCGGGAAGAGACCAGAGGCGTGCAGCTCGACCGGCTTGGCGGTGACGTCGCTCTCGACAGCACCGGCCTGTACGTGAACGACTTCCGCTTCGACGACGGCCATACCAGCCTGAACGCCGACGTCGCACTCGGGTTCAACGATTTCTCCGATTTCAAGGACTTTACAAATAAAGTAGCCATCGACGCCGAAGTGAAAAACACCCGGCTCGACGCGGAAACGGCACGGGGTATCCTGGGCAAGGACGTCCCGGCGCTGGGTGTATGGCTCGACGGAAAGGTCAGCGGCACCGTCAGCGACCTGAAGAGTGAGCGCCTGCACATCCGTACGGATTCGGGAAAGACCGATGCCGACCTGCGATTCCATATCCAGGGTCTCCCCGACACGGAGTACGCCCGCATCGACGCGGAGATCCTGCAGGGCAGCACCACCGCCGCCGACCTCGACGAACTGAGCGCCGGCCTGAAACCAGGTGCCAAGAAAAATACGGTTTCCCGCTACGCGGCCGGCGAGACCCTGTCACTCAAAGCAAAGGTAGCCGGCACGCTGTCCAATCTCAAGATCGACGGAAAGCTCGGCACATCTTCGCTGGGTGCCGCCGCACTCGACGGCACGCTGCGCAAGACGGCCGCCGGGATGCAGATCGACGGACACGTGGCCACCGAGACCCTGCAACTGGGCCGCATCCTCGGAAAATCGCAGCTCGGCCAGCTCACCGGGCAGACGGACCTGACCTTCTCCACGTCCAGGAAAGGATTCGCGGTAGATGTGGAAACCATACGCCTCGACAACTTCACCTTCAACGGTTATAATTACCACGACATCATCGCGACCGGCTTCCTTAACGGCAAACAGGGACAGATTGACCTTTTGAGCAACGACCCCAATCTCCGGATGGACCTCCACGGCGACATCGACTTGGGCGGCAAGGGTAAGGAAAGCCGTTTCCTCATCGATATGGACGTGGACCACGCCGACCTCGACGCCCTTCACTTTGACAAGCGCGACAGTTCTGCGCTCAGCCTGGCCTTGAACGCCGACCTGGTCCGCACCCCGGATGGCGCGATCCTCGGCAAAGCCGACATCCGTGGCCTGACGGCCACCCTGCAGGACCAGGTCTTCGACATCGGCGACCTCGCCCTGGAGTCGTCGCAGGAAGACGATCGCTTTTTCACCACCCTCGAATCGACCGTTGCCCGGGCCGAATACGAAGGCAACATCTTCGTGTCGGACTTCATCGCCCAGGTCTCCCACCTGGTGATGGAAGACAACCTGGAGCATCTCATCGGCAAGGGTCACGGACGGACGGCCGACCTCTCGCATCCGGAACATTTCGGTTCGCTCAGGCTCCAGACCCTCAGTATGGCGCCGCTCCTCGATTTCTTCATGCCGGGCATCTACGTATCACAGCGCAGCAGCATCGGCATCGACCTGATCGACAATGAAGTCCAGGGCGGTCTCTCGTCGGAGCTCCTGTCCTACGGGAACATATTCCTGCACAACACGCAACTGCGGGTCCACACCGAAGGCGAACGGATGCTGGCCGATATGGACATCGACCGCGTCCAGTCGGGTTCGCTGATCGCCGACAATGTCACGCTCGACGCTACGGCCGACAGTACGCTCCTCGACCTGAAAGCTGGTTTCCGCAACGACGACGGATCGGGAAACAGCGGTCAGTTCCACACCCAGCTCGCATTCCTCGATCCTTCCCGGGAAGGATACAAACTGAGGGCGGATATCCTGCCTTCCAATCTGACGGTGGCCGGACATCCCTGGCAACTCTCCCCTTCGACGGTCTTTTACAAAGACAAGCATATCCGGATCGACGATTTCTCGCTCTACAACGGTTCGCAGTCCCTGCAGGCGAACGGCGTGGTGGGCGCCGCTCTGTCCGATACGGTACGCGTGACGCTCAACGACTTCGACCTGGGCTTCGCCAATTCCTTCCTGTCGAGAGATCTCGACCTGAAAGGACGGCTGACCGGCCAGGGCGAGGCGTTCGCCCTGCTGGGTGAACAGAAAGGCATCCTGCTCGACGTGCAGGGCAAGGAACTTGCGGCGGCCGGCGCCGAGCTCGGCGACATGCAGCTCGGGAGCAATTGGGACGACCGCAACAAGCGTTTCAATTTCCAGCTCAGCAATACGCTGGACGGCCGGCATCCGGTCCTCGCGAAAGCGTCGTTCCATCCGTCCGACAAGAATCTCGGACTGGACCTGCTGCTGGATTCCCTGTCGATGCGTCTCGTGCAGCCGCTTCTCTCCAGTCTCGTCTCTGATGTGGACGGCTCGGTATCGGGCCACATCCGTGCCGAAGGTCCGCTCAAAAAACTGGCGCTCGAAAGCGAGAACACCCGTTTCAACAAGCTGAAGTTCAAACTGCTCTACACTCAGGTCGATTATGAGGCCGACGGCCCGTTCACCGTGGGAAGCAACGGCGTCATCTTCAACGACATCGCCCTGCACGACAATTTCGGGCACGAAGCCCGGCTCAACGGCGGCGTGCCCTACGACCACTTCAAGGACCTGCGGCTCGATGCGCGCATCAATCTCGAAAACATCCAGGTGCTCAACACTACCAGCCGCCACAACAACACCTTCTACGGCCAGGCCTTCGCCGACGGTTCCGTGCGCCTGTCCGGACCGCTCGACAAGGTCCGCCTGAGCCTCAACCTGACTCCGCGCCAGAACACCACCATCCATATCCCGCTGAGCAAGTCGGGCAAGGAGTCCCAGTCTCTGCTTACGTTCATCAACAACGAGCAGAAACAGATCGGGCTCTATGACTCGTTGCTTCTGGCAAAACAGATGGTAAAGCAGAAGAAAAAGGGGAAGGAGACCGACCTGAGCGTCAATCTCCGCCTCAACGCCACGCCGGAGGCGGAAATCCAGATCGAGGTGGACAAGAACACGGGCGACATCCTCAAAGCCCGGGGCAACGGCCGGATCAACATCACGGCCGGCAACAACAGCAGTTTCGACATCAAGGGCGACTACCGGGTGGACAGCGGAAGCTACCATTTCGGGATGCTGGGCTTTACGGCCCGCGACTTCTCGATCAATCCCGGCGGCACGATCGGCTTTACCGGCGACGTGATGCAGTCGGACCTCGACCTGACCGCCACCTACCGGACCAAGGCCTCCATCAGTCCGCTGATCGCCGACTCCACGGCCGTAAGCACGCGCCGGACAGTAGACTGCGGCATCCGCGTAAGCGGCAAGCTGGCCAATCCCGAAATCAAATTCAACATCGACATCCCCGACCTCGACCCCACGACAAAGAGCCGGGTCGAGAGCGCCCTCAACACGGAGGACAAACGGATGAAGCAGGCGCTGGCCCTGCTGGTGTCGGGCGGTTTCGTTCCGGATGAACAGTCGGGCATCGTCAACAGCACCACCCTGCTGTATTCCAACGCATCGGAAATGATGGCCAGCCAGCTCAACAACATCTTCCGGCAACTCGACATTCCGATAGACCTGGGCTTCAACTACCAGCCGACCGAGACCGGACGCGACATCTTCGACGTGGCCGTTTCCACGCAGTTGTTCAACAACCGCGTGATCATCAACGGCAATATCGGAAACCGGCAGTACATCTCGTCGAGCACCAGCGACATCGTGGGCGACATCGACATCGAAATCAAACTCAACCGGCAGGGGCAGGTGCGCCTGACGCTCTTCTCGCACTCCGCCGACCAATACAGCAACTATCTCGACCTGAGCCAGCGGAACGGCGCCGGTATCGTGTATCAGGAAGACTTCAACACGATCGGAGAGCTCTGGCGCAAAATATTCCACCTCAAATCCAACGATGAACGGCCAGCTTCACCTGATACCTACCCCGCTCGGCGACCCCGACCCGAATAACGCACTTCCCGCACCGGTACTCGCCCTCCTGACGGATATCCGGCTCTTCTTCGTAGAAGAGTTGCGCACCGCCCGCCGCTTCCTGTCCGCGGCCGGATGGAAGGGACGTGTGGACGAACTGGAACTCCTGGAACTCAACGAACATACGCCGCGCGAGCAGATCGAGGCGTATGCCGCCCGGCTCGGGGAGCAGGATGCCGCGCTGATTTCGGAAGCAGGTCTTCCGGCCGTAGCCGATCCGGGCGCGTTGCTGGTGGAGCTTGCGCACGCACGCGGCGTCCGGGTCGTTCCCCACATCGGGCCGTCGTCCCTGATGATGGCGCTGATGGCCTCGGGGCTCAACGGGCAGTGTTTCGCTTTCGCGGGCTATCTCCCGGTGAAGGCTCCGGCGCGCCGGGAGGCGATCCTCGCACTGGAACGAACCTCCGCCCGGCTGCAGCAGTCGCAACTGATGATCGAAACCCCCTATCGCAACGACGCGCTGCTGGCCGACCTTCTCGAAGTTTGCCGGCCGGCCACCCGCCTGTGCATCGCCGCCGACATCACCTGCCCGACGGAACTGATCCGCACGCAGACCATTTCCGCCTGGCGGCAGGAGGTCCGGCGCGGCTTCACCATCGGCAAACGTCCCTGCGTCTTTATCTTAGCTTATGGTACGACTCAATAATATGCAATTCCGCGGGCATCACGGATGCCTGGAGAGCGAGCGGCGCGACGGCAACTGGTTCCGCGTCGATTTCGCCTACGATTACGATATGCGCAAGGCCGTCAGGACGGACGACCTGGAATTCGCCATCGATTACAGCGAGATATACGAACTGATCAAAGGCGATATGGAAGAGCCGGCCAAGCTGCTGGAGCACCTGGCCGGAAGGATGCTCGGCCTGATCATCGACCGCTTCCCGAAGATCGAGTGGGCGGAGCTGACCGTGACCAAGTTCAATCCGCCGCTCGACGGCAATGTCGAAAGTACTTCCGTCACCGTAACCTATGAGTAGGAAGGTCGCATTCTGCACCCTGGGCTGCAAGCTCAATTTCTCCGAGACCTCGACCCTGGCCCGGCAGTTTGCCGCCGAAGGGTTCGAGGAAGTCCGGCCCGGGCCGGACGTGGACATTCTGGTGGTGAATACCTGTTCGGTGACCGAACACGCCGACAAGAAGTGCCGCAATCTCATCCGCCGGTTCCACAAGCTCGCACCGGACGCACGTATCGTCGTCACAGGCTGTTATGCGCAGCTCAAGCCGCAGGAGATTCTCGACATCGATGGAGTGGACCTCGTGGTAGGTGCCGACCGCAAGGGCGAACTGGTCCGGCTCGCCCTGGAGGGCGGCGACAAGCGCGGCTATTCCTGTGAGATCGATGCGGTCGAAACGATCTTCCCGGCCTATTCGTCGGGCGAGCGGACCCGTTCCTTCCTGAAAGTCCAGGATGGCTGCGATTACCACTGTGCCTATTGTACCGTGCCGCTGGCCCGGGGCCGCAGCCGCAACCTGCCCGTCGCCGATCTCGTGGCGCAGGCCCGTGAAATCGCGGCGCAAGGCATCGTGGAGGTCGTACTGACGGGCGTGAACACGGGCGATTTCGGCAAGACCACAGGCGAGAGTTTCCTTTCGCTGCTGCAGGCGCTCAACGAAGTGCCGGGCATCGAACGCTACCGCATCTCGTCGATCGAGCCGAATCTGCTGACCGAAGAGATCCTGCGATGGATTGCTTCGGGCACCAAGTTCCTGCCCCACTTCCACATTCCGATCCAGTCGGGCTGCGACCGCACGCTCAAGGCGATGCACCGCCGCTACACGGCGCAGATGTTCGAGGATAAGATCGCCCTGGTCCGCGACATTCTTGAGCGGCCGGAGGAGCGTTTTACGCGCGTTTTCTTCGGGATCGACGTAATCGTGGGATTCCCGGGCGAGACGGACGAGGATTTCGAAGACACTTACCGGCTGCTGGAACGCGTACGGCCGGCTTTCCTGCACATTTTCCCCTATTCCCGTCGCGCCGGCACGCCGGCGGCGGAGCGCCCGGACCAGGTGCAGGAGTCGGTAAAGACGGCGCGGGTACAGCGGTTGGAGGCGCTCTCCGACCGTCTCCATGCGGAATTCACGGCCGCCAACTCCGGCCGCTCCGCGAAGGTCCTTTTCGAGAGTACGATGAAAGGCGGCAAAATATTCGGCTACACGGAGAACTATCTCCGCGTCGAACGGCCGTACGACAAAGATTTGATTGGAAAAATCGTTGATATAATTATTTAAGATTGCCTTCTGTGTCCAGGTATATGTCTTTCATACCGTCGCGCCAAAGCGCGACCCCTCCCACCGCCAAGGCGGCGGGCCCCTCCCTCTTATGAGCCGAGGGTGGCTACAGGTCTTCAAGACATATACCTTCCCACATACGGCAATTTTTAATGAATCAATAAGAATACAAATGAATAGTATAACATTTTTGGGGACGGGGACGTCGCAGGGGATTCCGATGATCGGATGCAACTGCGAGGTGTGCACGTCGGAGGATCCGCACGACAAGCGGCTGCGATGCTCGGCGCTCGTACGCTTTCAGGGAAAAACCTTCCTGATCGACGCAGGGCCGGATTTCCGGCAGCAGATGCTCCGCGAGAAGATCGCGCATCTCGACGCCATTCTCCTGACGCATCACCACAAGGACCACACCGGCGGACTCGACGATGTGCGGTCGTTCAACTATCTGGAGAAGCGTTCTTTCCCGATTTTCTGTGAAGCCCAGGTGCTGGAGTCCCTGAAAAAGGAGTACTATTATGTATTCGCGGAAAAGCCCTACCCCGGTGCTCCGGAGATGGACATCCATCTGATCACCAGTCTTCCGTTCGAGATCGACGGCATCGCGGTCACGCCTGTCCGGGCGATGCACTACAAACTTCCGATCCTGGGTTTCCGTTTCGGCGACTGTGCCTATGTGACCGATGCCAATTATATTCCGGAAAGTGAATTCGAGAAGTTGAAGGGTCTGAAAATCTTCGTTCTGAACACCGTCAAGCGAGGCCGTCACATCTCCCACTACGCCTTGGAAGAAGCCATCGAAATCTGCCGCCGCGTCGGCGCGGAAAAGAGCTATCTGACCCATCTGTCACACTTGCTCCCACGCCACGCAGAACTCTCGAAAGAGCTCAGCGCCCTTCCCTTCTACCTCCAGCCCGCCTACGACGGCTTGACGGTGAATTTCTGAGAAAAGTTCCCGTCAAAGGGTAAAAGAGAGGAATTCCCGGCCGATCTTGTGCAGGCCGGATTCGATCTTTTTTGCCTGCTTCTGCGAGATATATGTGTCTCCGCTTTTGTAGTGTCGCATCAGGCTGGGTGAAATGCCCACCCAAGCTGCAAATTTGGAAGCGTTCAGGAAATCGAATACATTAAACATCGCGGAAATATCGTATTTGTATTCGAATGACAAGTCCTTGAGTTCATCGGGAACCGGTTCCCCGATGGCGACATAATAGTCGAGCAAATCCTGGTAACCTGCTATCAATTCCTCTTTAGCCTCCTGAACGGAAGAGCCGCTTCCGTGAAGGACGGTCGTCAGGTTTTCCGTGCAGGCGGCAAAGCCGGTCTCGTCTTTTTCTATAATTACAAGCGCTTTCATTTATTATTTGTTATGTTCGACTTGTTTGAGCAGTCTTTTCTGAAGAATCGGTTTGATTTCCTCGTTCCAATGCCGCTCTATCAACAACGGATCACTACGCCCATTCTTCCGATAGATATCATGCTTCCTGCCGTGCCGTACCAATATCCATCCGTTCCCGAGAATCATCTTCCTGAACTCATTCCACGTCATTATTGAATCCAATTACAAATATAACACATTTTTGTGATAGTTTTCTTCAGAATAGCACATCTGGAAACCTTTTTATACTGCAAGTTATGAAGAGGGGCACCTGTTACCCATAGGACAAACGATTTTACCCGTTTATAAACGTTTATTTCGGAAAACAATCTGTGAAAGAAAGAACGATAATAACGTATTAATATGTATATTTGTTGAATTGAGAAATCTAAAACAAAAAAATATGGTAAAAGTAGATCTGACCGGATGTGATTCTTTTGTCAAGAAAGAGCAATTTGAAGAATACGTAAAAAAGGCCCTGGAGGCACAGAAGGTACTCGAGGAAGAGACGGGTGCCGGCAACGATTTCCTAGGCTGGCAGCATCTGCCCTCCGTCATCGGAAAGGAGCAACTCGACGATTGCCTCAGCGTCGTGAATTGCTGGGTCGGAAAGCAGATCGACCTTGTGGTCGTCATCGGCATCGGCGGTTCGTATCTGGGCGCGAAGGCGGCTATCGAGGCCCTCAGCCACAGTTTCGCCAACCATCTGTCGAGCCACGGCCCGAAGGTCGTGTTCGCCGGAGAGAATCTTTCGGAAGATTACACGGCCGAACTGATCGACCTGGTCCAGTTGCGCAATGCGGCGTGCGTGGTGATTTCCAAGAGCGGCACGACCACCGAACCGGCGGTCGCCTTCCGCCTGGTCAAGAATCTCCTGGAAGAGACTTATGGCAAGGAAGAGGCCCGCGAACGCATCGTCGCCATCACCGACAAGGCGCGCGGCGCCCTCAAGTCGCTCTCGAACCAGGAAGGCTACAAGACCTTCGTCATCGAGGACAACATCGGCGGCCGATTCTCCGTGCTGACGCCGGTGGGTCTCGTACCCATCGCCCTGGCCGGCTTCGACATCGAGGCGATGGTCCACGGTGCGCAGGAGGCTGAGCTGGTGCTCTCCGAACGCAGCGCCGCCAACCCTGCCGTACAGTATGCCGCGATGCGGAATCTGCTTTACGACGGCGGCCGGAAGATCGAGCTTTTCGCCAGCTTCAATCCCAAGCTGCAGTATCTGGGCGAATGGTTCAAGCAGTTGTTCGGCGAGAGCGAGGGCAAGGACGGCAAGGGTATTTTCCCCGCCTCGGTGATCTTCACCACCGACCTGCACTCAATGGGCCAGTACATTCAGGATGGCCTGCGCATCCTCTTCGAGACGGTCGTCACGGTGGAGAACGCGCAGCGTTCGGTGACGATTCCCAGCGATCCGCAGAATCTCGACGGCCTGAACTACCTGGCCGGCAAGCACGTGGAGCATTGCAACCGGATGGCGCAGTTGGGCACGAAGATGGCCCACATCGACGGCGGCGTGCCGAATCTCGACATCCGCATCGACAAGCTCGATGAGTATCATCTCGGCCAGCTCTTCTATTTCTTCGAGAAGGTCTGCGGCATCAGTGCCTACGTCCTCGGCGTCAACCCCTTCAATCAGCCCGGCGTCGAAGCCTACAAGAAGAACATGTTCAAGCTTCTTGAGAAGCCCGGGTATTGATGCGGGCTTGATTGATTGGTCGACTGATTCTCTTTCGGGGTTATTGTCTCGGGAAACTGTGCCACCCTCGGCCTCTGTTTCTTCCGGGCTCCGCCCAGACCTGCCGCTACGGGCTGCTAACACACAAGTTCACCCTACGCCCTTCGCGAGCGACTGATGCCGCGGAGGGGTCGCGCCTCAGGCGCGACGTTTCAAGAGACAATAACCCCGAAAAGAATCAATCCCCAAAGAATAATCAAATACACTGTAAGAAAACCGAAGGACGGGAGTATATAATAGAAAACAACCGCAGTTTTATGGTTTTTCTCGAAGCAGTCGCCGATCGTTTTGTACACCACGGGGCGTTGGACCGGGTGTGTTTCGTGTTTCCCAACCGGAGATCGGGAACGTTTTTCAAACGCTGGCTCGGTATCCGGGCCGGACGGCCGGTCTTCGTGCCGAACGTCCTGACCATCGACGAACTCTTCGCCCGTATCGCCGGTATCGACGAAACGACGGAAAAGGTCCGGCTGCTCGACATCCTCTACCGGGAATACCTGCCCCTGATGCCGCCGCCGGAAGGCAAGGAACCTGAATCCTTCGATGAATTCCTCTATTGGGGCGACATCCTGCTTCGCGATTTCGACGACCTCGACAAATACCGGATCGACGTGCGCCGCCTGCTGGTCAACCTGCGCGACCTCAAGGCGCTGAGCGTCGACTATGACTTCCTGACCGATGACCAGAAGGCGGCGATCGCTGCCTTCTGCAACAGCTTTTTCGCCGGCGAGATGCCCGGTCAAGCCGGGCATGACGGCGATCAGGTCCCCGGCGGGAGCCGGCATAAGTTCGCGGAAATCTGGGATATCCTGTATCCGCTCTACGAACGCTTCCGGGCCGCGCTGACGGCGGAAGGGCTGGCGTACGCCGGAATGATCTATCGCGGCGTGGCCGATTCTCTGCCCACGGCAGGCGAGATACTGCCACAGTTCGACACCTTCGTCTTCGTGGGTCTCAACGCCCTCAATGCCTGCGAGAAGGCCCTGCTCGACCACCTTCGCAAAGAAGGCCGGGCCGATTTCTACTGGGACTTCGCGGGAGAGATGGTCACCGATCCCGAAAACCCGGCCGGACGATTCCTCCGCGAAAACGAGAAACGATACCCGACGAAAGAGCCATTCCAGTGCCCCGCAAAGGACCCGCAGACGCAGCACTTCGAGGTGATCCGCGTTCCGTCGTCCGTGGGCCAGACCCGTAAGGCAATGCAGATCCTGGAGGACCTGCAGCAACAGGGCGCGCTGGTGCATCCTGAGGAAACCGCCGTGATCCTGCCCGACGAGAACCTGCTCTTCCCGATGCTCGGCGCCGTGCCGGAAGCCATCGGAAAAGTCAACGTAACCATGGGTTACTCGCTGTCGGCCAGCAGCGGTGCGATGCTATTCCAGTTGCTGGAACGCCTGCAGGCCGACGCCCGGCAGCGCAAGGACGAATGGAGTTTCTACCACCGCGACGTGGTGGACCTGATGGAACACCCCTACTTTGCCGCGGCGGCCGATGCGGAACAGATCGCCGGCATCAAGGCCGGCATCCGGGCCGAAAACCGGATCTTCATCCCTGCAGCAGAACTGGCGGCCTTCGGCGGTCTCTTCGCACTCGTGTTCCGGCCCGTGGAGCACACCGCCGACCTGCCGGCCTATCTGAAAGGAATCCTCGAAATGATGCAGGAGTCCCAGACGCCCCTGGAACGGGAATTCCTGTACTATTTCCACAAGGCCGTCTCCGAGCTCGAATCGGTGGGCCTGGACCCAGAAAGCCTGGAACCGAAAACGTGGTTCAGGCTGCTGTCGCAGGCCGTCGCGCTGATCAAGATCCCCTTCGAAGGCGAACCGCTCAGCGGCCTGCAGGTGATGGGCCCGCTGGAAACCCGCGCCCTCGATTTCCGCAACATCATTATGCTGTCGGTCGGAGAAGGCACCTTCCCTTCACGGACTGTCAGCGCATCTTTCATACCGTACAACCTGCGGGTGGGCTTCGGCCTGCCGACCTACGAACTGCAGGATTCCATCTGGGCCTATTACTTCTACCGCAGCATCTGCCGGGCCGAACGCATATATCTGATCTACGATTCCCGCACCGAGGGGCTGCAGAGCGGCGAAGAGAGCCGTTACATCAAGCAGCTCAAGTATTTGTACGAAGTGCCGCTGGTCGAGAAAGTGGCCACTTACGCCCTTTCGGCTTCCGGCATCGAAGCGCAGCTGCCCCGCATCGAAAAGACGCCTGCCGTGCGCGAGGAACTTGCGCAGAGGTATTTCGTCGAGCGTCACGCATTCTCGGCCTCGGCCCTCAACAAATATCTCGACTGTCCGCTGCGTTTCTACTACGAATATGTCAAGGGCATCAAAGAACCGGACGAAGTGACGGAAAGCCTCGATGCGGACATGTTCGGCAGCATCTACCACAAAGTGATGGAGGAACTCTACAAGCCGCTTATCGGCGGGGAGCTGCTTCCTGACACGCTGCGGGCCCTGAAGCGGGACAAGCGCCGCATCGACGGCCTGCTCGACGCAGCATTCGCCCAGCAGCATATCACCGACATCGCCGGACAGAACCTGATCCTGCGCGACCTCATCCGCCATTTCGTGCTGCGGACCCTGGAAGTCGATGCGCAGCTCAGCGCCGCTGCGCCGCTGATTCTCAAAGGAACGGAAACGAAGGTTTACAACCAGTTGACGCTGTCCGACGGACAGAAGGTCAGCCTGATCGGTTTTATCGACCGTATGGATTCCCCGGAACCGGGCGTCGTTCGCGTGGTGGACTACAAGAGCGGCGTGGTGGACAAGAAAGACGACTGCAGGGACGTGTCGAAGCTCTTCGACGGCTCGCTGGCCGAGAAGCGGCCTTCCGTCGCCTTCCAACTCTACTTCTACGCCCTGATGATGACGCAGGGCCACAGCGGTGCACCGGTACGTTACGATCCCTGCGTCTATTCGCTGCGGGAGTTTTTCGCCACGCTCCCGGAGGCCAAGCAATTGAAAGAAGAGGCCCTCGCGGAATACGGGCGCCGGCTTACCGGCCTGGCCGAAGAAATCCTGCTTTCCGACAAGCCCTTTATGGCAGCGGAAAGCGCGAATGTATGTAAATTCTGTCAATTCAAGCGCTTATGCAACCGCCGGTAACCATTGTAAAAGCCTCTGCAGGCAGCGGTAAGACCTACCGGCTGACCCAGGATTATCTCGATCTCCTGCTCGAGGGGGATCCGCAGCGCTACAAGCATATCCTGGCCGTCACCTTTACCAACAAGGCGACCGAGGAGATGAAGTCGCGCGTCATCGATGCGCTGCACAAGCTTTCGCGCAGCGGCGATCCGCGGGCACCGCAGGCGGCCGACGCGCTGCGGCGGATGCTGCACGACTACGGCTGCTTCTCCGTAAGCACCATCGACAAGTTCTTCCAGACGGTGATGCGGGCCTTCGCGCGCGAGATCGGGCAGTATGCCTCCTACCGCGTGGAAATCGACGACGATGCCGTGCTCTCGCAGGTCGTGGACCGGATGCTCGAATCGATTGCCGAGCCGGAAGGAGCGCTGCTCCTCCGCTGGCTCAAGGAATACTCCATCGACCTGGTGGAACAGGGCAAGAGTTGGAATATAGCCACGCCCCTCAAGGATATGGCGGAGAACTTTCTCGACGAATCGTTCCTGCTCAAGATGCGGCACGTCTCGCACATCCTCGCTGACAAGGAGCGCATCGGCGCTTTCCGCAAGAAACTGGGCGGCATGATCGACGGCTTCGAGCAGGAAGCCCGCCGCATTGCGTCCGATGCCATCGCGCTGATGGGGCGGCACGGGATGACGCCGGACGATTTCAAGAACAAAAGCAGGGGGCCGATGCGCGTTTTCGGCAAATGGGCCGCCGGATATTTCGAGGCCCCGAAGGCCGAACCGCTCCGGGGGGCGTTCGACAATTTCCCCGAACGGGACGCCCTTTCCGCCCTGGTGGAGGCCGCCATCGCCCATTACGAACAGCAGCATAGCCTCTGGAACAGTGCCAAAATCATCCGGAACAACCTGCATCGGCTGGGCATCTATGCCGACGTCCACCGTCACCTGCAGGCATACCTGCAGGAAAACAACGTAGTGCTGCTCAAGCAGTCCACCGACCTGCTGAGCCGCATCATCGCCGACGACGACACGCCGTTCGTCTATGAAAAGATCGGCAACCGCTACGACCACCTGCTGCTCGACGAGGCGCAGGACACTTCCGTCCTGCAATGGAACAACTTCCGGCCGCTGTTCGCCAACAGCGTGGCCCAGGGAAGCCGCAACCTGGTGGTGGGCGACATCAAACAGTCGATCTACCGCTGGCGCGGCTCCGACTGGCGGCTGATGAGCGAATATCTGTACCGCGACCTGGGCCGCGCCGCCATCCACGACGAGACGCTTGCTGAAAACTGGCGCAGCGGCGCGGCCGTGGTGGAATTCAACAACACCGTTTTCTCCGGCGTAGGACCTCTCCTGGAAGCGGAACAGCCCGGAATCGGCCGGGAAATCGACCAAATCTATGCGGATTGCCGACAGCGCATTCCCGAAGCACACGCCGGCAATCCGGCAGGTTTCGTTCGGCTGACCTTCCTTCCCACGGACGGCAGCGGCAGCGAGGAAGACACCGGCTGGGAGGAGGCGGCACTCGAGCGGATGGTCGGAGACATCGCCGCACTCCGCTCGGAAGGTTATGCCTACAAGGACATCACGGTGCTGGTGCGCAAGAACACCCAGGGCGCCCGGGTGGCGGAGCATCTGATGGGCCAGGACATCAATGTCCTGACGGAAGACTCGCTGCAGATCGGTTCCTCCCCCTGCATCGGCCGCCTGATGGCCCTGCTCTCCTGCCAGGTCGATCCCGACGATCCGGTGAACCGGCTGATGGCCGGACAGATCGGAGTCGAAGTCTCGGCGATGGAAAGCGGGTCATTGTACGAAACCTGCGAACGGCTGCTCGAGAACCCCGCCCTTTCCCCCACGGAAGCTGACCTGCCCTTCGTCCACGCCTTCCTCGACGCCGTCCTGGCCTGGCAGGAGAAATACGGTTCGTCGCTGCGTGGTTTCGTCAAATGGTGGGACGAGGCAGGCTACAAGAAAGCCATCTGCGCCCCCGACGGCCAGGACGCCGTCCGCATCATGACCATCCACAAGGCCAAAGGACTGAGTCTCGACGCCGTGATCATCCCCTTCGTCGACGAAACCTTCGTTCCGAAGATCATACCGACAATCTGGTGCGAGACCTCCGGGCCTTTCGCCGAGCTGGGCCTGATTCCGCTCAAGGCCGCCAACAACCTGGCAGAGACCTGTTTTGCCGCTGATCTGCTTCAGGAGCGCATCTACGAAGCGATCGATGTGGTCAACAACTGGTATGTCGCCTTCACGCGGGCCCGCAGCCGCTTGCTGCTCTATGCACCGCAGCCCAAAAAGCCGCACGACTACAAATTGGGAAACATCGCTGATGCGTTGTACCGCATCTTCAGCGCTTCGCTCGACGAAGGTCTCAGTTATGAAACGGGCAGCCGGGACCGGTTCGTCCGGGAGGAAACTTCATCCACGCTGGTCGACGATCCGCAGCCGGCTTTCGCCCGCGTGGCGATGACCGACGACCGGCTGAAACTGTCGCTGCACGGCGAAGAGTATTTCGCCGCCGGGGCGAGCGCCCGGCAGCAGGGCATCAAGCAGCATCTCGCGCTCTCCGGCGTGACCGTCGATCCGGAACTGGAGCGACGCAGCGGCGGACGCCATTGGTTCGACGGCACCTACCGGGTAATGAATGAAGCTTCGATCGTTACGGGAGATGGCGAAATCTACCGCCCGGACCGCGTACTCATCGCCCCCGACGCCACCCGCGTCATCGTCATCGACTACAAATTCGGCCAGATGCGCGGTTCACACAAATCCCAGGTCCGCCACTATGTGGACCTGATGCGCCAGATGGGCTACCCCACCGTCGAAGGCTGGCTCTGGTACGTCTCCGCCGGCGAAGTCGTGCGGGTGTAGGAACCTCTCGCCCGCCCCGCTTCCGTGACCATAGGACAGGATTAAAGCGGCTTCTGTGAGAGCGTCTTTTCGTTATTGTTTTTCGTAACCCGGACGGAGTCGACCGACATACAAGTATAGGCGGCGATTTCCTCGTCGGTGTAGCCGAACTGGGATAACAGGAACACGGTCTTGGAGCGGGCGCCTGTCAGGCTTGAAACGCCCTCGCGCAAATTGCGCGGCAATGAATTCAGATTGCTCTCTATAGCCTCTGACAGATTGTTGCTGAAGCCGGTCCGGAGATTCTTGGTGATATCCATGATATTGTTTTGAAGCGACTCAACCGTCCTTGACCTGGGCTTATCCTTAAGTGAGTTCAATAGCGAAAGTGTGTTTTGGTGCGTTTTAGCCGCTGCCTGGATCAAACTCCGGGACACCTTCTCCGTTGCCAATTGTTTTTTCTTAATATGAAGGAATCCGGCGAGAGAGGCCGCGAGAATAACACAACTGGCAAGAAGGGCCATCAGAAGGTTTCTGTTATTTCTGATCCGGTCCAATGAAGCCTGCCGGGCCATCATATCGTATTGCTTTTCCAATTCCAGAATGCGCTTTTCTGTTTTTCGATCCAAATAATCCCTAAGAGTTGCATAAGCCAACTTAGCGTAATGTAATGCGGAATCAGGTTTTCCAAGTTGCTCGTAATCATCAGAGAGATGCTTATAATACAAATGTATCGACAACGAATCGCTTTGACGGCGATTGGAAAACGAAAGCTTTTCATAGATAATAGCACTATCTATTGGCCCTTTCTTCCGATAAATATCGGCTAACATATTTTGCTTTGCCCCAACATTATTCTTATCTGGCCGCCACCTTTGACAGTATATATATGCACTATCCAAATCCATCTCACTGTGCAGATAATATAGGGCTTTTGCATTATTAACTACCTCAAGTTGAATGTCAGGATTGGCCGAAAGCGTGCTATCCAAACTATCAAGCACAATTCGAGCATTGGCAAAATCTCTTTTCTTATTCAGACAAGAAAGTAAATCACAGTAATCGTAAACCAAGTTCTTGGCATTACCATTCTTCCTTTCAAGATTGACTGCTTTTTCATAATACTGGGCGGCCTCCGTATAATTGGCTGTATGGTAATCGTTTATTCGTCCCAAATAGGCACATGTCAGCGCCTCCAAACGATCATCCTCAATTCTTGCTTGATCCAGAATCTGCAGTGACTTTTTCATCATCCTGCAAGCAGTTGTATCATCCGAAGCAAGCAGGTAAAGCACAAGACCGTTGTAAAACAAAGAACGAGCAGTAAGATGCGGATTCTTCCCATTGCTTTCAAACCAGCGACGAGAATCATCAATAAGCGAATCCGAGGAAAAGGCTATCCGGTTTTTGTGTTGCGCAATTGTTTGAAGTAGTTCAAAATATGCCTTCTCAAAACCATCCATCGAAGGCCGCATAGCTTGCAATGACAAAAGAGAGTCAAGTCCAGTACTTGGGTTCTCCATGATTAAATTATCAATTTCCTGAAGGCGCGTACTGGTAGACTGACGAGTTCCGCAACCGGAAAAGAGAAGAATGGAACATAAAAAGGCCCAAACGATTTGCATATAACGATGAGGTAACATATTACAAAATTGAGATAAATATGGTTTTTCTCTATCATTTTTCTCCATTTTCAAGTATATACACACTTAATCACCTATTCTACAATAAATTAGCTTTTATGGTTTTCAGCAGGATCTGCAGACCGTCACCTGCCTCGAAGAAAGGTTCAACCTAGTTCCCGGGCAGAAAACCAACCGCAAAAGAACGCTTATAATCAACACTTTGCGCTAAAAAAACACGAAAATACAATCTGTGCTTATGAAGTGTTATACACTATGGTACAAATCGTATTAACTTCGTAGCGGGACTCAACATTTTGGCTGTGTTCTGCATCTATCCCATGTATTTGTCATTTCAATTTCCGGCTATGAAAAAACACCTTCATTTTTTGTTATTTCTACCTTTGCTGGCAATCTTGTTACCAGGCCTGTCTTCGTGTGAAGGCTTATCCAACGATAAAGACTCTTATGATGGGATAGCCTTAACGAAGAGTGAAGAGGCCGTTCGAGACCAATCGAACGATTTTTCCTTAAAATTGGTTGGACAGTTGACCGCCTCCGAGACAGATAATGTTTTCGTGTCGCCAATGGGCGTTGTAATGCTCAATCTCATGCTGGCCAACGGAGCAGAAGGTGAAACCTATAATCAGATCGCCAGGACAATGGGCATGGACCAGCTTTCCAAAGATGAAATAAATGCCTATTACAAGATGATGTACAAGGCCTTATCACGTGCCGACAAGAAAGTGTCTTACTCTCTTGCGAATTCCATTTGGATGAAGCAGGCTCTCGACATAAAAAGCAGTTATAAGAACGTTCTAAAAAGCATCTATTCCGCAGAAACATACTCCGTTGATTTTTCCAAGACAGCGACTTTAGATCAAATCAACCACTGGAGCAACACCAAGACTTTCGGGATGGTTCCCAAAATCCTCGACCACCTGAACAGCGGAACAGTTTTGATGCTAGCCAATGCCATTTACTTTAAAGGCGATTGGATGATACCGTTCAAAAAGGAATCAAACGTATCCGGAACCTTCAATTGCCTGGATGGCTCAAAGCAGAGTACAACGTATATGTGCCAGACGACAAGAGAATTGAAAGGCTATGTAGACGAAGAGGTTTGCGTCATCCGAATGCCCTATGGAAACGGGGCGTTTTATATGGAAGCCATCCTTCCTGCGACAAATGATTTTGCCGGTTTTGTCAATAGTCTCAACAAAGAGAGACTTGTAAAGTGGGGAAACGACAACACAGAAGCCATCGATTTGCAATTCCCCAAATTGGATATTGGATATGATACCGGTGAACGTTTATTGACAGAAGTTTTGATGAATCTGGGGATGATTCTTCCCTTTTCCAATGCTGCTGATTTTTCGGGAATATCTACCAGTCCGCTTTATGTTGATATGATGCGACAAAAAGCAAAAATCCTGGTCGATGAGACTGGAACCACTGCAGCCGCAACGGGATTGACAGCTCTGCGTTTAGCCTCTTTTGAAGAGCCTGTCATCACACAGATGCATTTCGATCATCCCTTCGTATATATGATCCGGGAAAGCAGCACAGGGGCAATCCTGTTTATGGGATCGAAAGTGAAATAGACCTTACGCGAAATAAAACTTTATGAAAAAACATCTTCCCTTATTGTTATTGATTCCTTTTCTCATTGTCTCTTGCGAAACATACCGGACGTTGGAAGTGAATAAGGATTCGATCGAGTTCCAGGCGGATGAGAATACCATGGCGCTCCGAATAAAAACGACGGGGCCCTGGTCGATCAGGCCGGCCACGCCTCCCGATACACATCCATTCTACGAAATTACACCCGACAGCGGCCGGGGCGACGCTGAAGTCCTGATACGTGTTGAGCATAATTATGGCAAGACGCATCGCTCGCAGGAATTAACTGTCGTCGGTGAAGATGAATCGAAAACCGTGACACTTATCCAAAAGGGGGTTGACCCGTATGTTGAAAGCGAGTGTATCATCGCGGAACCGGATGCAATGGGGCGCATTCCTGCAAGCGGGGGAGTTGTCCGTATCGGCGGTGCACACACCGGGGATCTCGTCATCCGCTGCGATACCGAAGGTGTTTCTTTTGACCGGACATCGTTCCCCCACTCCGCCTATAAAGGTGTCTTTGTTTTTCAAGCGACAGTACCCGCCTGCCCTAACGCTGAAGGAAGGACCGTGACGTTCTGTCTCACGACTGCGACGGAAAGCGGAGAGGCGGCCTTTTCCTGCTCCGCCAAACAGTCGGGCACCAATTAATCCGCCTAGGAAATATTCGAATAGTCTTTATAGGTCGTATCGAGCCGGAGGACGCGGAGCTGCGCATCGAGCAGCCGGTTCTTCGGCTCTTTCAATAGCGGGTCTTCGGCAAGGATGCGCTCGCCCAGTTCGCGGGCCTCGACCAGCGCCGGCGAGTCTTTCGCCAGGTCGGCGATGTGCAGGTCGAAGGCCAGGCCGCTCTGGCGCGTCCCCTCGAAATCGCCGGGACCGCGCATCCGCAGGTCGGCTTCCGCCAGTTCGAACCCGTCGCTCGTGGCGCACATCAGCTCGATGCGCTGCCGCGACTCGGTGCTGAGCTTATAGCCCGTCATCAGGATACAGTACGACTTCTCGGCGCCGCGCCCCACGCGGCCGCGCAGCTGGTGCAGCTGCGAGAGACCGAAGCGTTCGGCACTCTCAATCACCATCACCGAGGCATTGGGCACATCGACACCCACCTCGATGACCGAAGTGGCCACCAGGATATTCGCCTTTCCGCGGACGAACAGATCCATGTCGAACGCCTTGTTCTCGGCCTTCTGCTTGCCGTGGACTACGGCCGTCACGTATTTCGGGGCAGGAAAAGCCTCGGTAATGTGCAGATAGCCCTCCTCCAGGTTTTTGTAGTCCATCTTCTCCGACTCCTTGATGAGCGGATACACCACGAAGATCTGACGGCCCAGCGCAATTTGCTGCCGCATGAAATTGTAGAGGTCGCCGCGACGGTTTTCCGTCCAGTGGACCGTCTCGATGGGCTTGCGGCCGGGCGGCAGTTCGTCGAGCACCGACACGTCGAGGTCGCCGTAGAGCGTCATTGCCAGCGTACGGGGAATCGGCGTGGCCGTCATCACCAGTACGTGCGGCGCCACAGCCGATTTCGACCAGAGGCGCGAACGCTGCTCCACACCGAAGCGGTGCTGCTCGTCGATGACCGCCAGGGCCAGGTTCCTGAACTGCACCGTGTCTTCGATCAGGGCGTGCGTACCGACGATGATCTGGAGCGACCCGTCGAGCAGGCCGCGATGGATCACGTCGCGTTCCTTCTGTTTCGTGTTGCCCGTCAGCAGGGCGATGGTGGCGCCGGAGGGCGCCAGAAACTTCTGGATGCTATGGTAATGCTGGTTGGCCAGCACCTCGGTGGGCGCCATCACGCAGGCCTGGTAGCCATTGTCGAGGGCTATCATTGCCGCGAGCACCGCCACCAGCGTCTTGCCGCTGCCCACGTCGCCCTGCAGCAGGCGGTTCATCTGCTTGCCGCTCGCCACATCCGCCCGGATTTCCTTGAGCACGCGCTTCTGCGCGCCGGTAAGCGGGAAGGGCAGCGCTTCGTAGGTCTTGTTGAAATAATCGCCGATACGGCGGAACACCACGCCGCTGTCGGCCCGCATCCGGATGCTCTTCTGCCGCAGCAGCGACAGCTCCAGATAAAACAGCTCCTCGAATTTGAGGCGGCGCTGCGCCCGCGTGAGTGCCTGCACGGAAGTAGGAAAGTGGATGTTCTGCAGGGCGTAGTCCAGCGGCGCCAGGTGCTTCTGCTCGCGGATGTACGCGGGCAGCGTCTCCTCCAGCGTTTCAATCACCCGCTCGAGCAGCGTGGCGACCATCTTTTCGAAAAACTTGTTCGTAATGCCGGCATTGCGCAGCTTCTCCGTGCTGGAGTACACGCCCATCATCACGCCGGTCTGCGAGAGCTTCTCTTCCGTGGCCGGGTCCACTTCGGGATGTACGAGATTCCAACTCTGGCCGAAGACGGAAGGCTTGCCGAAAACAATATACTCGGGTCCCGCTTTGAGCTTTTCCTCCATCCACTTGAGACCCTTGAAGAACACCAGGTCGATGGATCCCGTCCCGTCGCTAAAGCGCGCGACCAGGCGCTGTGCGCGCCCCTCTCCCACCTTCTCGACACGCGTGATATGGCCGCGCAACTGGATCCAGGCCGTCGAGGAATCGATCTCCCGCACGCTGTAGAAACGGGAACGGTCGATGTAGCGGAACGGAAAGGTGTAAAGCAGGTCGCGGAACGTATGGATTCCCAGCTCCTTGCCCAACAACTCCGCCCGTTTCGGCCCTACACCCGGCAGATATTTGATATCGCTGTCCAGCAATTGTGGCATACACAAATATATAAAAAATTCGTATCTTGCGGAAAAATTGAACGGATATGAGAGACAAGATCGTAGTAGGCATTACACAAGGTGATACCAACGGAATTGGATATGAAGTCATTATCAAGTCGCTGGCCGATGCGCGCATTCTTGAGAACTGCGTCATCGTGCTCTACGGCTCCTCCCGCTTCTTCGGGATATACCGTAAATTCCTGCCGGAAATCGACCAGATCGCGACCAACGTAATCAACTCGGCGGAAGATGCGCGGGCCAAGCGAGTCAATATCATCAACGCCGTGCCCGAAAGTATGTCGATGGAGATCGGCCAGCCCACGCCCGACGGGGCGAAGGCCGCCATCCTGGCCCTGAAGGCCGCCGTGGCCGATGCCAAACGCGGGGCCATCGACGCCATCGTCACCGCACCGTTCAACAAGCACACCGTAGCGGAACTGGGCTTCGGCTTCCCCGGCCATACGGAGTACCTGATCCACGAATTCGGAAAGGAAGACGGCTTGATGTTCCTTTGCTCCGAGAATCTGCGCGTGGGTGTGGTCACCAACCACCTCCCGCTGGCGAAAGTCAGCGCCGCCATCACCGTGGAGACCATTATGAGCAAGCTCCGCCTGATGAACGAATCGCTCAAACGCGATTTCGGAATGATGAAGCCCAAGATCGCCGTGATGGGCCTCAACCCCCACGCCGGCGACGGCGGTTCGCTCGGCACCGAAGAAATCGACACCATCATCCCGGCCATCAAACAGGCCGCCAAGGAAAAGATCCTGGCCTTCGGCCCCTATTCCCCCGACGGATTCTTCAGCACCCATATGCAGAGCCAGTTCGACGCCGTGCTGGCAATGTACCACGACCAGGGACTCATCCCGTTCAAGGCACTGGCTTTCGACAGCGGCGTGAACTTCACCGCCGGACTGCCGATCGTCCGGACCTCGCCCGACCACGGTACGGGCTACGACATAGCCGGCAAGAACAAGGCTTATTCCGGGCCGATGACACGGGCCATCTACGCTGCCATCGACTTGAGCAACAACCGGCGCCGCTACGATGCAATGAACGCCAACCCGCTCGAGATCAAGCGTTTCGAAGGACCCCGCTACGAAAAGACCATCCTGCCCGAATAGTGAACCGCCCTCCGATCCAGATCTATACAGACGGAGCCTGCAGCGGCAATCCCGGACCGGGCGGCTTCGCCACGATCCTGCGTTGCGGCAGCTACGAAAAGGTCATTTCGGCCGGCTACGCCACGACGACCAACAACCGGATGGAACTGTTGGCCGTCATCACCGGCCTGGAGGCCATCCGCTGGGAACGTGCCGACGTGACGGTCTGGAGCGATTCCTCCTACGTGGTGGACGCTGTCGAAAAGGGCTGGGTGTTCAGCTGGGAGCAGAAGGGCTTCGCCAAGAAGGCCAACCCCGACCTGTGGACACGGTTCCTGGCCGCCTACCGGCGTCATAATGTGCGCTTCGTCTGGATCCGGGGCCACAACGGACACCCCGAAAACGAACGCTGCGACCGTCTTGCGGTCGCAGCGTCACAGGGTCCTGACCTTCTAGTCGACGTCGGCTACACGCAGGAAGCGTAGCGCTTTCAACATCCAGCGTGGCAGGGGCTTGTGGTCGTCGCGCTTGCGGAAATCGAGATAGATCCCCCATTTTTTCATCACCGGAATCCGGAACGTTTCGACGAACTCGATAAGCGTTCCGTCGGGGTCTTCGATATAGGTGAAGTGGCCGTCGGCATCGCCCATCTCGAAATCGACGCCGCTGTCGCAGACAAACGGATGGCCGACAGCCTTGCAGTCAGCCTCGACGGCTGCCATATTGCGGACGTCGAAACAGATCTGGATATAACCGGGATCGCCCCAATAGCGGTTCTCATAGAGTTTGACCACCGGCTCATCGAGGGCCTGGACCAGTTCCAGGTGCGAAGGACCCATCAGGCTGGAGAGCGGTCCGTCGAAGGGCTTGGAGCGCTCCAGCATCACGCGGCGGACCTTCCGTTCGCCGCCGGGCAGGCCCTGCATATCGTCGAACACGGCCGTCTCATCGGCGCGGACCACGTCGAAGCCGAGCACCTTGCCGTAGAACTCGATGGAGCGGTCCATATCGCTGACGCCCAGCACGGCGCCATTGGTACCGCCGGTCGTGCAGGTCTTCGATTTGGCAAAGACAAAGCCGTCCTGCTCGATTTCGTAGATATTGTTCCAGGGATCGAGCACATAGAAATGCAGGAGGCCGGCAAACGAAGGGCAAGGTTTCGAGAGCAGGCGCAGGCCTTCCTTCGCAAAGAAATCGTAGGTGGCCTGGACGTCGCGGCTCTTGATCTTGGCGATGAAGATGCCCAGATCGCCCAGCCGGGGCTGCTGCGCCGGGTAGTTCAATTCGCGGCCGCGGGGCTCCCAGATTTCCAGGCCGCCGCCGCCCTGGAGGTTGATGGCGAGGATGGCGTAGCGGGGCTGGGGCTTACCGCCGGTATAGGGCAGCATCCGTTCGGCCACGCCCACGGCATCCACCACGGGAATGTCGATCCCGAAATACTTCCGATACCATTTCCACGATATCTTGGCGTCTTTGACACCCACGCCCACCTGCTGCAGGCCGCAAATGACTTTCTCTTTCATGACTTCTCAGACTGATTATTCACACAAATATAGTGTTTTTTCCGGCAACACGGCAACCTACGCACCGGCATTCCGCGGCTCCGGCATTCCTCCCCCCACTGGGCCCTGGTGCCTGGCCGCGGCCGTTCTTCCGTGAGCCGACGGACGCTACCGTTCACAAAGCCCTTGTTATTCAGCTGGTGGTAAGCAAATGGTGGCTTCTTGCTCACCGCACCCGCCTTTTTTAGCCACTCGTGAGTGAAATGGGGTCGCCTGCTCACGAGGCCTCAGTTATTCGGCCAGTGGTGAGCAGAACGGGGCTTTCCGCTCACGAAGTCCCCGTTATTCGGTCGATGGTGAGCGAAATGGGGCTTTTCGCTCACGGGACATTCGTTTTTCAGCCGATGGTGAGCAAATCAGAGCTTTCTGCTCACGAAAACCCATTCTCGCTGTCAGCGGTGAGCAACTCGCGGCCTTCTGCTCACCATACCCGTCTTTTTCTGTCACTCGTGAGCGAAAAAGGATTCCCTACTCACGGAACCCTGCTTTTTCAGCTAGTGGTGAGCGAGACAGCGTCTTTCGCTCACCCGATTTCGGCAATCCGAGGCCGCAGACTTGTGAATCCTGTTTTTTTTGACGATATTAGCAATTCCGTTTAATAGCTGTGATGAAACGTTTGGACAAAGACGAAGCCCTGTCGCTCTATCGCGACGCACCGCTCGACGAACTCTGCGGACAGGCGCAGGCCGCCCGCTATGCGCACGTCCCCGAGCAACGCGTCAGCTATCAGATCGACCGCAACGTCAACTACACCAACGTCTGTCTTTCCGGCTGCAAATTCTGCAATTTCCACTGCCGGCCCGACGAGCCGGAAAAGGCTTATACCCTGTCTTTCGAAGACTATCTGCCGAAAATCGCTGAACTGAAAACACTCGGCGGCGACCAGCTCCTGCTGCAGGGCGGGCTGCATCCCCGCTACGGCATCGAGTGGTATGAGACTCTCTTCCGGCAGTTGAAAGAAGCTGAACCTACACTTCGACTCAACGCGCTCGGTCCGCCGGAAATTGCCCACATCGCCCGTATCAGCCGCCTGTCGTACCGCGAAGTGCTGCAGCGCCTGCAGGTAGCCGGGCTCGACACGCTGCCCGGTGCCGGCGCCGAAATCCTCTCCGACCGTGTCCGCCGATTCTTGTCGCCGGCCAAGCCTACGGCCCGGCAGTGGCTCGACGTGATGCGGGAGGCTCACGCGCTTGGGATGAGTACGACGGCTACGATGGTATATGGCCATATCGAGACGCTGGGAGAGCGCATCGACCACCTTCTGGCGCTGCGCACACTGCAGGATGCGCGTCCGACAGGTACCCCCGGGTTCCGTGCCTTCATCTGCTGGCCGATGCAACTCAGCGGCACCGAACTTCAGCGGCTGGCCGACGCCGGCCGGCTCCCCGGCGGAATCGCCCTTCCGGGCGAACCCCGCCGCTGGACGCCCGACGAAGAATTCCTCCGTACTGTAGCCATCGCCCGGCTGGTACTCGACAATGTCGATCACATCCAAGCCTCCTGGCTGACTGTCGGTCTTCCCACCGGACTACGGGCTTTACATGCCGGAGCCGATGATATGGGTTCCATAATGATCGAAGAAAACGTGGTATCAGCGGCAGGGGCGCATCATACGCTCGATGAGATGCCTGGGCGGGTCGGGCAGGACGGGCGAAACGAGCAGGACGAACGAGACGGACGAGACGGACGAGAAGAACAGCCCGGACGGTACAGGCAGGGCGGCGGACTCGCGTGTCCTGCGGCCGTTCGGATGATGCGCGAGGCTATCGCATCCACGGGCTTCACACCCTGGCTCCGCGACCAGCTTTATCAGCCCCGATTATCCGTTTTTTAACTTTTATTTTGCTTTTTTGCCGGACATTTCCGGCGATGTCATCCTATCTTTGTCGTCACATTGGCCCCAAAAGAGGCGATAGATTTTGCGATGAACGGAACAGATGGACATTCGGGGCCGTGGTCAGGCGACAGGGCCAGCTTTCAACCTTACTCATTCAGCGAGAAAGAGAGACTTTGTGAAAGGCATTTCTATGAGATCCGGAACCAATACGGCCCGCTCTGGCACATCTGCACACCCGGGAATCTGACAGAAACACTTTTCATTGAAAACGAGGACTTCAGGTTTGCCGTTTCAAACAGTGCCATCAGCGCCGCAGAAAGCGGTTTGACCATTTTCACCGACCAGATTATGGGGAACCATATCCACACGCTGGGAGGAGGGACCCAAAGTCAATGTGTCGCCTATTTGGAATGCTTCACTTACCGGCTTGAAAAATACAGTGCCGACAAGGGCCGTTTTTTGAATCTCATGAATTTCCGATGCGATAATCCTATCGAGATCTCATCGCTCGAAATGATGCGCAACGAAATCGTATATATCAACAGAAACGGATATCTGGTCACTCCTTCCAGCACTCCTTTCTCATACCCTTGGGGCAGCGGATCGGCTTATTTCAATCAATCGCATTTTTCTGATCCCGGGATTCCCTATCGGGATATTCCTTTTCGAACCAAAAGGTCGTTGTGTCGCAAGCGTCTCTTCGAAATGCCAGAATCTTATCGGTACGGACAGGGGATGATCCTGCCCGACAGTTACGCCAGAGTCAGAGACGGTGAGCGGATGTTCCGCGACGCACATCAGTATTTCTATCTGCTTACCCGAAACTTCGAAGCTTATAGCGAAGTGTCAAAACGATTGGGAGATACTATTGTTTTGACCGACGAGGAAATCTATCCCGTCGCCAGAATGTTGGGATGGCGTGACTTTAAAGTAAAACAGCTCTCCTTACTGCCCTCCGATGCCAAGATGGCCATTGCCCGGATCCTGCGTACGGACTATTACGCAACTTCTCAGCAGATCCGCCGCGTCCTGGGGCTGCCCAAAGACATCGTTCAACAGCTTTTCCCTTCGATAGAACCTACCCGGTGAGCAAAAGGCCATCATTCGCTCACCGGTAGCGGCATAACGGGGACTTCGTGAGCAGAAAGCCCTGTTCTGCTCACCAGCGGCCGCGAAACGATGTCGCCGTGAGCGAAAGACTCTGATTCACTCACCGATGGCCGATAATAGAAGGCGGCGTGAGCAGGAGGCCCCATTTCGCTCACCAACAGCAGAACGACAAGGCTGCGGTGAGCAAAAGGCCATCATTCGCTCACCGGCAGCGGCATAACGGGGACTTCGTGAGCAGAAAGCCCTGTTCTGCTCACCAGCGGCCACGAAACGATGACGCCGTGAGCGAAAGACGCTGATTCACTCACCGATGGCCGAAAAAAGAAGGCGGCGTGAGCAGGAAGCCCCATTTCGCTCACCAGCGACTGCAAGACGGAGGATTCGTGAGCAGAAAGCCCTATTCTGCTCACCGCCGGCCGCAGAAAGAAGAATCCGTGAGCGAAAACCCCTTTTTCGCTCACGGATTTAGCAAACTTCCGCAGTCACAGGCCACCCAAAATATTGCCGCATCCGACAACCCGCGTCCGGCGCCCGACAACCCGAGCCCCGCGGCCCGCAAAACTTCTACAGCTTGAAGGAATCCTTCAGCTGGGTGGTCTTGTTCATCACTAGATGGTCGGGCGTGGAGTCGGGGTCTTTCTTGAAATAGCCGACACGCTCGAACTGGACGGCCAGGTCGGCGGGATCGTCGAGCAGGGCGGGCTCGGCCCAGCCGGTGCGGACGACCAGGCTCTCCGGATTGAGGAAATCCTTGTAATCCTTGTCGCAAGGCACCTGCGACATATCTTCCAGCGTGAAAAGACGATCGTAGAGACGGCACTCGATCTCCTTGGCGAAGGCGGTCGAAACCCAGTGGATGGTGCCCTTGACGGAACGCCACTGCCCGGAGGCCGGGTGCGTGGAAGGATCGTAGGTGCACTTGAGCTCCACCACCTTACCGGATGCGTCTTTGATCACTTCCTCACACTTGATGATGTAGGTGTATTTCAGACGGACCTCGCCGCCCGGACGCAGACGGAAATACTTCTTGGGCGCATCTTCCATAAAGTCGGCCCGGTCGATCAGCAGTTCGCCCGTAAACGGGACGCGGCGCTTGGGCCCATCGGGCGCGGCCGGATTGAGCGGCGCCTCGAACCATTCCACGCGTCCCGGCTCCCAGTTGGTGAGGGTGACCTTGATCGGATCGTCGGAGACCACCATATAGCGGTTGCTGCGCTCGTTCAGGTCCTGGCGCACGCAGTATTCCAGCAGGCCGATGTCCATCAGCTGGTCGCGCTTCGAGACACCGATCTTCTCGCAGAACATCTTCAGGGCTTCGGGCGTATAGCCACGACGGCGCACGCCGCAGAGGGTCGGCATCCGCGGGTCGTCCCAGCCCGAAACATAGCCCTTCTCCACCAGTTCCAGCAGCTTGCGCTTGCTCATCAGCGTGTATGTCAGGTTGAGCCGCGCGAACTCGTACTGATGCGAAGGATAAATACCCAACGTCTCGATGAACCAGTCGTAGAGCGGGCGGTGGATGTCGAACTCCAGCGTACAGATGGAGTGTGTGATATGTTCGATCGAGTCGCACTGGCCGTGGGTGTAGTCGTACATCGGGTAGATGCACCATTTGTCGCCGGTGCGGTGATGATGCGCGTGTTTGATGCGGTAGAGGATCGGGTCGCGGAACATCATATTGGGATGCGCCATGTCGATCTTGGCCCGGAGCACTTTCGCGCCGTCAGGATATTTGCCCGCCTTCATCTCGCGGAAGAGGCGGAGATTCTCCTCAACGCTGCGGTTGCGCCAGGGGCTGTCGGTGCCCGGCGTCTCGACGGTACCGCGGTTGGCCCGCATCTCCTCGAGCGTCTGGTCGTCGACATAGGCCAGGCCGCGCTCGATGAGCTGTTCCGCCCATTCGTAGAGCTGGTCGAAATAATCGGAGGCGTAGCGTTCCTCGGCCCACTGGAAGCCGAGCCACTTGATATCTTCCTTGATGGCATCGACATACTCCACGTCTTCCTTGGTGGGGTTGGTGTCATCGTAGCGGAGGTTGGTCTTGCCGCCATACTTGAGGGCCAGCCCGAAATTGATGCACAGGCTCTTTGCGTGGCCCAGGTGGAGATATCCGTTGGGTTCCGGCGGGAAACGGGTAATGATGCTGTCGTATTTTCCGGCCGCAAGGTCGGCTTCGATGATTTCTTCGAGGAAATTGTTGGTGCGATTCTCGACTTCCATACTTCGGGATAATTAACTTACAAATATAAGTAATTTTTACTATCCCTGACACCGTCCGGGAGAATCAATAGGATCCCAAACTCCGCAGCAAGTCCATCAGCGCATCTTCTTCGGAATGGACCACAGGCTTGTATGACAAGTTCATCCGCGCAATACTCACTTCTCCTATACCGGGAGTAATCTGCTGAATGTAGGGATTCCCGTACTCTCGCCAGACAATTTCGGCCTTATCGCCGGAATTGAGCAGATTGGCATAGATTACCACAGTCCAACCATAGTCAGTGTTGTACTTTTTGGTGGCAGTCACTTTGATCCGGGATGTTTCGTCTCCGATACGGATGGTATTGTTTTCAAAGTCCAGATCAACCCGAATGACCTCCGTCACGGAGTATCTGGCCCGGGATGAGAGGATGGCATGTTCTTCATAGGAAACGTAGCGGGGAGTCGAAATCTCTTCCATAGATTCGATGTACATTCTTCCGCTGTAATTCAGCGGATTAGTACTTTGTCCAGCGGCCACGGTCGATACGAATGACAGCAGGATGATGCAGCACATTTTTTCAATAATCGTATTGTTCATATGAATTTGTTTTTGTCCGTACAAAGATCACCGCCGACTCGGCAAAAACGTGGCAGAGTAATAATATTTTTCATACTGCCACTTTTTTGCAGAAGCTATCATTACCTTTGTGTTCAGATATGGCAAAGAACTATTTTAAATCTTACATTTGGCTGCTGGAGACACTTCAGAGCCGCGGGCCGCTCACGCTGGCCGAAATCAAAGACCTTTGGATGCGGAGTTCCGTCAATGATGAGGAAAAAGAACTGGCAACCCGAACCTTCGCCAATCACATCGCGTCCATCGCCGACATCTTCGGCATCGACATCGTGTGTGACCGTCGCACCAACACCTATCGCATTGAAAACGATGAAGACCTGCGTGGCACCGGCATCCGCACCTGGATGCTGGATGCACTTACCTTGAACTCGCTCCTCAACGAAAGTGCAAGCATGAGAGACAGGATTATCTTCGAAGATGTGCCTTCCAGCCACAAGTTCCTCACGGACATTATCAGAGCGATTCGCGATGAGCGGATGCTGGAAGTCAACTATCAGGGCTTCACAATGGAGGTCCCCCGCGATTTTCTGCTGGAACCCTACTGTCTCAAGGAATACAAGCGCCGCTGGTACCTCTTCGCCCGTGACCACAATGGCGGGTACAAGGAGCCGCACTCCTTCGCATTAGACCGGATGAACTCCGTAACAATTTCTGAAAAACTCTTTAAGGTTCGAAAGTCGTTCGATGCCCGGGATTTCTTCAGCACCCGCTACGGAGTCCTCCAATATGACGACGCCAAGCCCGCCCACATCAAGATTAAGACCACGGCCCATCAAGCCAACTACTTCCGCACCCTGCCACTACACTCTAGCCAGAAGGAGGTCGAAAAGACGGCCGAGTACTCAATCTTCTCGTACTACCTGACTCCCAACTATGATTTCATCCACGATGTCTTATACTATGCGGATGACGTAGAAGTGATGGAGCCGCCAGTTTTGAGAGACCAACTTCATGAATTATTCAAAAAATCCTTATTAAACTATGAGTGAAAAAGTTAAGCCTATTGAAGAAATATTGTGCGAGGTCTTCAAGGAGACCTTCAAAGCAGTAGATGATGTTTATCGGAAACAGAAAGAAGGCCGCGGCTTTGTAAAAGGAAGCTCATCTCGTCTGGTTTTCCCGAGATACGGCCGTGGGTTGTATAAAGATGACAAGCTAAAGGGAAACACGGAACAGACTGTTAATACTCGAGTCAGTGAGCAGGAACTTCGGTTCATTTTTGTTGAGCAATTCAATAAGATATGCGACAAATACAAAGATATGGCCCCATGTTTCTATTCCGTAGAAACGCCGACAGACTACAGATACGTCTTTTCAAAAGACAAAGATCCTAGATTAGCAGAGCTGGGGAAGAAAAATGAAAATGGAAAACAAGAAGGGACATCTGGGAACTTTGACCTCACAATTCATAATGAAGAAGGAAAGAGAATCTATTGGATTGAGTTTAAGGCTGCAATGCCTGGTCAGAAAGATTTCTCTAAAGACTTTCTTAAACTGAATAAGGAAGCAGAGCAAGGAGTGTTTGTTCACTTGTTAGAGGTTGCCGATAAAGATACTTTTAAAAGTCTAATACAAGGTAATAAGAAGAGTAGCCCGAAACTGGAAAAACAGGGTAAGGCCAAATACATATGCCATGTTTTACCAAGTGAAAACAAACAGTCTGAATCACAAACGTACTCATTGGATGGTGGAAAACTTATTGAATTACACTGGGATAATTAGCTGTCATAGCTTTGAATATACGCTTCGCGTCTAATAATTCAGAGAGTTAGAAATAAAGAAGAACAATGATAAAAGAATTGTCAATTACCGAGATTTTTGATCGGGCAAAAAAAAAGTTGGAAGGCGGTGACCTGAGTGCTGGTTACATTGTGAATGGCCACACTTTTCACAATTATTTTACTAACCAAGAATGGCAGGAGTATGTGGACAGGATGCCCGAAGAAGTGAAAGCACAGTTTGATGATGGCAAGGGAGGTGAAATGCAAGAGTATCCGAGAAATGGCATAGTATATCCACCCAAAATGGCATCATATGCTTCTTCAAGCCGTTTCATGTATAGCCAAGGTCAGAAGTTTGATGGCTTTGAATATGAGAAACAGTTGCCAACAGGTCTGGGCGGATTCGACGCCAATCTCGACGGCTACTTGAAATCAAAGAATGTCTTCGTAGAAGCCAAATGCCATGAGTTTTATAACTACTCCAGACCGGAGCTGCGTAAGGGTCATAGGATGCTATTAGAGGGCATTATCCCGAGACTTGACGGAAAACTTGATTACGATCGTTCTAAGGATACACTTTATCTTTCTTGGGAAGACAAGGATTCTGGCCATTTCGATTTCAAACAAATGATTTGTCATCTCTGCGGTATTGCCAACATGGTCTTGGGCGGTGATGAGAAGACCGTGAACTTCATTTATTTGGCATATTGTCCGTCAAAAGAACTCCTTGCATTCGTAGATAATCCAACCGACAGACAACGAATACTGGACCTCTTTAATGATGAAAAAAGAATGGCCGAAGCAATAGATTTCAAATCCATTTATGGGGCCATCCTGCACTACTTCAACGCGAAAAAGAAGTATGGTCGTGGTGAGGAAGAAATCCGTGAAATGGCATCCTCTTTCAGTCTCACGTTCTGCACCCAAGACGACTTCAAATCTGTTGTTGATAGTCTCTAAAGGAAGTTGACTTGAGCATATTTCCAAGATCCTAGAGTTGTCCTCCCGGCAACTCTATTTTTTGTCTATTTTACTTCTGCCATATTTTTGCCGAAGCTGGGAGTACTTTTGCCGAAAAAAGATTATGGAAGAGTATCTCGAACAGATCCCCAATTACACGCCCGGCTTAGTCCAGCGCATCTGCGCCTCCGACAAGGAGAGCGCCTGCAACATCGTCGCCCATATGACGTCTGAACTGCTCCAGAAGTGGTACACGTCCGTACTCTGCATCTCCCTTGATCTCCAGAAAGACGCCATCGAATCCCTCGTCCAGCCTGGCAAGTCCTTCGCCCGCTACTTCGTCATCGACCAGAAGAATCCCGATTGTCCAGTGATTGTCGGGAAAGTTCAAGGACACATTCACAGGAAGTTCGTCCGTGCGGTCATCATCAGTGGGGCGGAGAAGATAACTTTCAAGTTTTGCAAAGACCCTGAAGAGCAACAGGCACATATAATCAGGATGCTCGACAATCTGGCACAAGGCGAAAACGTCCCCGTAATCCTCGTGGAAACACCTCGAAAAAGCAGTACAGATTCTGGAAATGCTTGAGGGCTTGTGCGCCAGGCGCGGGTGGGAATTGGCTTTGAGGACCCTAAGCACCCGCGCTTGATAGCGGGAGGGGCCCGCCGCGAAGCGGTGGGAGGGATGAGCGAAGCGAAGGTCCTCAAAGCCACTCCCAGAGCGCCCCGGCACAAGCCGGAATGACAGGTTTAATTTGCGGATTTCTGTTTTTTTCAATATCTTGCAAGATAATATTGCAACTGAGATATGCTGAAATCCATGACCGGCTACGGCAAGGCACAATGCCTGCTGGGCCCAGACAAATACCTGGTAGAAATCCGATCGGTCAACGGCAAGAACGCCGATATTACGTTCAAAACCCAAATCATTCCGCGCCAGCACGAAGTCGAAGTGCGCAAATACATTACCGACCGCTTGAACCGCGGCAACATCGACCTGTTCATCACGGTCGAGCGCGCAGAAGGCTCCGCTACGAAAACGATCAGCCGCGCCGCGCTCCTTTCCTACTACGACCAGCTCGGCAAGGCCGTCGAAGGTACGACACTGGCCTGTTGCGATCCCGACGCCATGCTGCAGGCCATTATGCGGCTGCCCGATGTGCTGGAAACCCGCAGCACGGAACTCTCGGACGCGGAATGGGAAAAGTTGGAAGCCGCCATCCGCGAAGCCGTCGCCGACCTGGACGCCTTCCGGAAGAAGGAGGGCGTCAGCCTGGAGCGCGACATCCTCTCGCAGGTCGACAAAATCGAATCATACATTCCCGAAGTCGAACGTTACGAGCGCGAACGCATCACGGCCGTCCGCGAGCGGATCGGGGCCCGGCTCAAAGAGATTGCCGCCCAGCCCGACGCCAACCGCCTCGAACAGGAGATGATCTTCTGGCTCGAAAAACTCGACATCAACGAGGAGAAGGTGCGCCTGAGGCAGCACTGCCGCTACTTCCGCGAAACGGTGGAGAGCGAACCCCTGCCCGGCCGCAAACTGGGCTTCATCGCCCAGGAGATGGGCCGCGAGATCAATACCCTCGGTTCGAAGGCCAACCACGCCGAAATCCAGAAATGGGTCGTCAAAATGAAAGACGAACTCGAGAAAATCAAGGAACAATCACTTAACATCCTATAACCTTATGAAGAGAATCCTCACCGTGCTGGCGGCTCTCCTGCCGCTGCTGGCTTTCGCGGCGGACCGTCAGGAGGCCCGTCTGCTTCGATTCCCCGCCGTCGGCGGCGACAACATCGTATTCAGCTATGCCGGCGACCTCTACCGTGTCGGCATCGACGGCGGAACCGCCCAGAAACTGACCTCCCACGTGGGTTACGAAGTGTTCCCGCGCATCTCCCCCGACGGCCGGACAGTGGCCTTTACCGGCCAGTACGACGGCAACACCGAAGTCTATACCATCCCCGTCACCGGCGGCGAGCCCCGGCGCGTCACCTGGTCGGCCCTCGTAGGGCGCGATATGGTGGGCGAACGGATGGGGCCCAACAACATCGTGATGTGCTGGACGCCCGACGGCAAACAAATCGTCTACCGCAGCAAGACCCATACTTTCAGCGGCCTGCGCGGCCAGCTCTGCAAGGTTGACGCCGAGGGCGGCCCCGCCGTGGAGATCCCGACCACGGAAGGCGGCTTCTGCAGCTACTCGCCCGACGGCCGGTTCCTGGCGATGAACCGGATGTTCCGCGAATTCCGCACCTGGAAGTACTACCGGGGCGGCCAGGCCGACGACATCTGGATCAACCGCGTGGGCACCACCCAGATCGACAAGATCACCGACAACGACGCCCAGGACATCTTCCCGATGTGGATCGGCGACGAGATCTACTACCTCTCCGACCGCGACCGGACGATGAATCTCTTCGTTTTCGACACCAAGACCGAAAAGACGCGCAAAGTGACCGACTTCACGGAATACGACTGCAAATTCCCTTCGTATTCCCAGGACTATGTGGTCTTCGAGAACGGCGGCTACATCTACAAATACGACGTCAAGGCCCGCAAGTGCGAGAAGGTGACCATCTACCTCGACAGCGACAACATCTACAGCCGGCCCGAATACAAGAACGTGGCCGACAAGATGTTTGCCTTCGACCTGTCGCCCGACGGCGAGCGCGTGCTGATCATCGCCCGCGGCGAACTCTTCTCCCTCCCCGCCCACCGCGGCCCGGTGAACAACCTCACCCAGACGCCCGGCGGCCACGAGCGCGAAGGCCGCTGGTCGCCCGACGGCAAGCACATCGCCTGGTTCTCCGACAAGGACGGAGAGTATCAGGTATATGTCGCCCCGTCCGGCAATCCTGCCAACGCCAAGGCCGTGACTTCTTTCAAGGACGGCTACCCCAGCAACCTGCAGTGGGCGCCCGACAGCAAGTCGCTCTACTTCTCCACGCTGAAACGGGAAATCTACAACGTGGACATCGAATCGAACCGGGCCAAGGCGATCATCGGCGGCCAGGCCGGCTCCCCGCGCGGCTTTACCCTCTCGGCCGACGGCAGCTGGGCCGCCTACTCGATGGACCTCGACAACGAAGTCTCCGCCATCTTCCTCTATGATGTGGCAACCGGCAAGTCGTACCAGGTCACCGACCGCTGGTACGACGCCTCCAGCCCGGTTTTCTCGCAGGATGGCAAGTATCTGTTCTTCACCTCGTCGCGCGATTTCCGTTCGCAGTACTCCCGCGTCGAATGGAATGCATCCTACAACGTCAACGACTATGTCTTCGTCGTGCCGCTGGCCAAGGACACGCCCGATCCGACGACGCTGACCAACGACGAGTACGGCGTCAAGAAGCCCGGTCAAGCCGGGCATGACGGCAAAGGCAAGCCTGGAGATGGCAAGGACGTCACCTCCGGCCCCGATCGGGAGTCTAAGGCAACGATGAAAGTCGACGTCGAAGGCATCGGTCAGCGTGCCAGCGTGCTGCCGCTTCCCGCCGGCCGCTACCGCCTGATCCTGGCCGAGAACGACAAACTCTATTACAGTTCCTTCGGCGGAATGATGCCGGGTATGGGCGGCGGTCCGAGGGGCGGTGCCGGTGCCGCGGCAGCCGTCAAGATTCTCGACCTGAAGACCCTCAAGACCTCCGACGGTCCGAAGAACGTGCCCGTGGCTTTCACCCCCGACCACAAGAAATGCCTGGTCCGTGAAGGAGGCAAACTCTATGTGACCGGCTTCGGCGGCCCGGCCAAGCTCGACGAGCCCGTACCGACCACGGAGATGGATATGATCATCGACCACGAGGCCGAATGGAAGCAGATCTACGACGAAAGCTGGCGCGTGACCCGCGACAACTTCTACGTGGAGAATATGCACGGCATCGACTGGAACAAGATTCACGACAAATATGCCGTGATGCTGCCGTACGTCAAGCACCGCCACGACCTGACCTACCTGATCGGCGAGATGATCAGCGAGCTCACGGTCGGCCACGCCTACATCACCTCGGGCGAAGTTCCCGAGATTCCGCGCGTTGCCACGGGTCTGCTGGGCGGAAAGTTCAGCAAGGACGCCAAGACCGGCGCCTTCCGCATCGACCACATCTACAAAGGCGCTTCGTGGGACAAGTCGCTCGTCTCGCCGCTCGACGGAGCGGGCATCAATGCCAAGGTGGGCCAGTACATCACGAACGTCAACGGCACGCCGGCTTCCGAACTGAAGGACATCTACGAGGCCCTCGTGGGCAAGGCAGGCAAGACGGTCTCGCTCGTGATCGCCGAGACGGCCTCCGGCAACAATGCCCGCACCGTGTATGTGAAGCCCGTCGCAAACGAAAGCCAACTGGCCTACTACGAATGGGTACAGAAGAATATCGAGAAGGTGGACAAGGCCTCGAACGGCCAGATCGGCTATATCCACATCCCCGATATGAGCACCGAAGGCCTGGATATGTTCACCAAGCTCTTCTATACGCAGCTCGACAAGAAGGCCCTGATCATCGACGACCGTATGAACGGCGGCGGCAACGTCTCCCCGATGATCCTTGAGCGCCTGCAGCGCGAGGTGTACCGGATGACGATGTCGCGCAACGGCGGAAGGAATTCGACCGTGCCCGAAGCCACGTTCTACGGTCCGAAGGTCTGCCTGATCGACAAGTACTCCTCGTCCGACGGCGACCTCTTCCCGTACGGCTTCCGCAAGCTCGGCCTGGGCAAGCTCATCGGCAAGCGCTCGTGGGGCGGCATCGTGGGCATCTCCGGCTCACGCGCCTACCTCGACGGCCAGGATATGCGCACTCCGTTCTTCACATCCTACTCGACCGAGGGCCAGTGGATCATCGAAGGACACGGCGTGGATCCGGACATTGACATCGACATCAATCCGTTCGAGGACTATGTGGGCAAGGACGCCCAGCTCGACAAGGCGATCGAAGTGCTGAAGGCGGAGCTCAAGAACTGGCCCGAACTGCCCGGCACGCCCAACGCGCCCGACAAGAGCCGGATTGGCTTGAAGTAGTACAATGTCAGCATTTTTTTGTTAACTTTATCGCAGAATATACTAATTCCATAAATCATTTGCCTATGAAAAAGTATGTAGCAGAATGTATCGGAACGTTCGTCCTGACGTTCCTGGGCTGCGGAACCGCGATGTTCCTTGGCTGCAACACGTCGGCCGGCGTAGTGGGTACGGCCATCGCTTTCGGTCTGACCGTCGTCGCAATGGCTTACACCATCGGCGGCATCAGCGGCTGCCATATCAACCCGGCCATTACCTTCGGCGTGGCGCTTTCGGGACGTATGACCTGGAAAGACGCCGTGGGATACTGGTGCGGCCAGATCATCGGCGGTATCATCGCCGGTGCCGTGCTGCTGCTCCTGACGAAAGTGGTCGCCGCTCCTGACCTCACGGGCGGTCTGGGCACCAACGGTGTCGCCAATGCCGGCGGTGTCGGCGGTGCGCTGCTCGTCGAGTTTATCGCTACCTTCCTCTTCGTCCTTGTCGTGCTCGGCACGACCGACGCGAAGAAGGGCGCCGGCAACCTGGCCGGCCTGGCCATCGGTCTGACCCTGATCCTTGTCCACCTGGTGTGCATCAATCTCACCGGCACCTCCGTGAACCCGGCCCGTTCCATCGGTCCGGCCATCTTCGCCGGCGGCGAAGCCCTCAAGGTCGTGTGGGTGTTCATCCTCGCCCCGATGGTTGGTGGCGCTTTCGCCGCCTGGGTCTGGAAAGCCCTCGCGAAGTAACGCGACTGCTGAAAACCAAAAACGGGAGCCCGCAAGGACTCCCGTTTTTTTGTGCCGTTTGGCAGCTTACATCCCCATACCGCCGTCAACCAGGATTACCTGCCCGGAAACATAGGATGCCAGGTCGGATGCCAGGAAGGTGCAGACCTTAGCCACTTCGGCCGGCGTACCGCCGCGACGCATCGGGATCCGGGCTTCCCACTGTTTCAGCATTTCGGGACCCATCTCCCGGGTCATGTCGGTCAGGATGAAACCCGGCGCGACGACATTGGCGCGCACGCCCTTCGGGCCGAGCTCGGCAGCGATGGATTTGGCCAGGCCGATCATGCCGGCTTTGGAGGCGGAGTAGTTGCACTGTCCTGCGTTGCCGTGGACACCCACGATGGAGCTGATGTTGATGATCGAGCCGCCCCGCTGGCGCAGCATCACGGGGGATACGGCGTGGATGAAGTTGAAGGCGCTCTTGAGGTTGACGGTCAGGACGGCGTCCCACTGGGCTTCGGTCATACGGAGCATCAGGCCGTCTTTGGTGATGCCGGCGTTATTGACGAGGATGTCGATGCGTCCGAAGGCGTCCATCACCTGCTGGACGGTATCGTGGGTCTGCTGAAAGTCGGCTGCGTTGGAGGCGATGGCCTGGACGCGTACGCCGAAGGCTTCGAGTTCCTGTTTCGTGGTCTGGGCGATGTCGTCGATGACCAGGTCGGTGAAGGCGATATCGGCGCCTTCTTCCGCGAATTTGAGGGCGATCTGTTTGCCGATGCCCCTTGCCGCGCCCGTAATCAGCGCGACCTTTCCTTTCAAAAGTTCCATATACTGATAATTCTTTTTAGTCTTTCTTAATTGGACTTCTATCGGGCTTCGCTGCTCTGTTTTTTTCTCGCTCCCAAAAAAAAGGTCGCTCGCAAAAAAACACCCGCAGCTACGCCCTACTTACCAGTTGATTCGTCTTGCCCGGCTTGACCGGGCATCTCAGCTAATAAATCATATTCGTCAGCACCGACGATGTTGACGTCGAGGAATTGGCCGACGGTAGCCCCGCCTTTGATCAGGATTTCGCCGTCGACTTCGGGGGATTCGGTCTGGGAGCGGGCGACGAGGATGAGCCCCCCGGTCGAGCCGGGGGTGACGTCTTCTTCTACGCGGTCGACGAGGACGCGGGTACGGGTGCCGATGCGGCTCCGGTTGTAGGCCAGGGAGATGCCGCTCTGGAGCTCCATCAGACGGTCGTAACGATCCTGCTTCACTTCGGCGGGAATCTCGTCCTTGTAATGCAGCGCACCGTAGGTTCCCTCTTCTTCCGAATACTGGAAGGCGCCGAGGCGCTCGAAGTGCGATTCACGGACGAAATCGAGCAAGTCTTCGAATTCCGCCTCGCCTTCGCCGGGATGCCCCACGATCAGCGTGGTGCGGAGCACGACGCCCGGAACCATCGCCCGCATCTTCGCGACCAGCTCGCGGGTCTGGCGTCCGTCGATGCCGCGCCGCATCATCGAAAGCACGCGGTCGGCACTGTGCTGCAGCGGGATATCGATATACGGACAGATCTTCGGGTTGTCGGCCATCAGCCGGAGCACGTCCTCGGGGAAACCTGTCGGATAGCTATAGTGCAGGCGGATCCACTCGATGCCGTCGATCTTCGAAAGCTGTTCCATCAGCCGGGCCAGGCAGCGCTTTCCGTAGCGGTCCAGGCCATAGTAGGTCGTATCCTGGGCGATGACGATCAGTTCCTTCACGCCCTGGGCGGCCAGGCCCCTCGCCTCTTCCACCAGATCTTCGACCGGGACGCTCACGTGCGGGCCGCGGATCAGCGGAATGGCGCAATACGAGCAGCTGCGGTCGCAGCCTTCGGCAATCTTGAGATAGGCATAGTGCGAAGGCGTGGTGAGCACGCGGCGCAGGGTGTCGAAGGTCAGGACGCCGTGCCACTCGTCCACTTCCGGAATCTCGGGAGGCAGTTCGTCCTTATATCGCTGCGACAGGCAGCCGAAGACCGACACCTTTCCGACGCGGCCTTCTTTCTTGGCCTCCACGGCCTCCAGGATCGCCTCGATCGATTCTTCCTTGGCGTCCTGGATGAAACCGCAGGTATTGATGACCGTCTCGTCGATCCAGCCATCGGACGGATCGACGCCTTCGGGCACAAGCTCGTAGCCGCGCTCCTGCAGGACGCGCATCAGATGCTCCGAATCCACGCGGTTCTTGGAGCACCCCATCGTCACCACCCGGATCCGTTTCACTCCGCCTTCTCTTCCGTGGCTTCCGTTTCCTCTTCTTTCTCCTCCTCAAGGAATTCAAGGGAGGCGTGTGTGCGCAGTTCCTCGTACCAGCCGAGGATCTTCTTCATATGCGACACGTAGAAACGATCCGCATCGTAGTTGGGAATCACCTCGTCGAAGAAGGCAGTGACCTTCCGCGTATCGCCTTTCGGATCGGGCGCCGGACCCTGCGAAAGTTTGGAGGCCATCGTCTCGAGCACCTCGCGAAGGGTGACTTCCTTTTCGGTCGTATAGATCGAAATATCGGCCAGCGCGCTGACCTTGGCCTGCGGGCCGAACTGTTTCCGCTGCCCGGAAAGCAGCGATTCTGCAATCATACCATTGCGCCCCTGGGCCACGTACCGGAACAGGCCGTGCTCGCCGGAGACGGAGAGAATTTTCGTCAAATCAGTTTTTTCCATCTTCTGAAATCTTTGCTAACATATTCAGTAAAGCCGGCAGGATCGCCTGCCGGTCGTTGTTTTCCAAAACGAAATCGGCGCACGCAATCCGGCGTTCGTCGCTCCACTGGAGCGCCATCCGCCGGCGCACCTGCGCCTCGGAGACCCCGTCGCGTGCCATCACGCGGGCAATCCGCACCTCCTCGGGCGCCGTCACCACCAGCACGGAGTCGTACATCGGGGCAAACTGCGGCTTCTCCAGCAGGATAGCCGACTCGATCACCACCACCGGTTCGGGGCGGGCATCCAGCCAGGCCGCAAAGTCACGCACGACCGCCGGATGGACCAGCTCCTCAACCTTTCGGAGCAGGTCGCCGTCGCGGAAAATCCGCTCGGCAAGCGCGGCACGGTCGAGACGGCCGGTAGCATCGAGTACGCCCGGGTCTGTGATACGGACCACATCCGCCAACAACTGCGGATCCCGGTCGTAGAGTTCCTTGGCAGAGCGGTCGCAGTCGTAGGAAGGGACGCCCAGTTCGTTGAGCGTGCGGACGACGACGCTCTTGCCGCTGCCGATGCCGCCGGTACACAGGATGACGTGCCGTTTCATGGTTCCTCCACCAGCACCTGGAAACACTCCACCAGCGACGGCTTGATGTGCCAGGAATAAATGTCCCGGGAAGTCACGAGTTCAGGGATCACCTTCGTGCTTTCGGCACCGGCGAACTTCCCGTAATCGACCACCATCGACAGGTCTTCAGCCGTGATACGGCCGCCGCGCGGCCGGAACGAGGCCCGGAACGTGCACTCCACCTGCGAAGGCAGGATCACCAGCTTGCGGTCGGCAGGCACGTTGACCGCGGTCACCGGAAGCGTCAGCGTGGACTCGACATAACGGTCCACTTCCACGTCATAGGCAATGCGGTCGACATCGAAACGAAGTCCGGCGACCGGCTCCAGGGCCACGGTGCCCTGCAGGCTCTTGTCCACGGAACTGCCCGTGATGCTCCGCGTGCGGACGCGTGTCAGGCGCTGCAGTTCCTTGACAGGGCCATACACCAGCACGGAGTCGGGCATAAGGCGGACCTCCCCTACCTGCATATACTGCGGGCGGAAGGTCACATCGAGCGACGCCGCCACCGGGACCTTTACATACGACTGGGGTGTAAAAGCAAATGTGAGCCGCTCCGTCTCGATGAAATCGATGTCGAAGCGGTCGCCCAATTGTTCTTCCAGCCTTTCCCGGATCTCGGACACCGGCAGCGTGAAACGGTCTTCCACACCCTCGACAGGCGTGAAATGCCGCGCTTCCACGGCGATGTCGACCGGAAATGCCTTCCGGCCCGTTCCCCGCATCCGCAGCAGATAGAAACCCGAGGCCTTGCCGCGGATGACCATCGGCTCGCGCGCCACGGCCGAAGGAGCATAACCTTCCAGATTCGTCGTCACCCGCACGGTACAAGGGATCGATGCGGAATAGTCGAGCGTAAAGGTATGCATCACCCACACGGCGCAGGCGATGATCAGGGAAGCCAGAAAGAGCCGGAAGTCCCGCATGGACTAGGCCTGCTGGGCTTCGCTGAAATCTTTGACGAGTGAGGCCTTGTCGACTTTGATCTTGACGTCCTTGTCGATTTCGAGCAGCACTTTGTTGTCGTTGACTTCGACGATGGTGCCGTAGATGCCGCCCACGGTGACGACTTTGTCGCCCTTGGAAAGGTTGTTGCGGAACTCGTTGAGTTGTTTCTGGCGTTTCTGCTGGGGACGGATCATGAACAGCCACATCACCACGAAGATGAGGGCAAGCATCAGCAGCATCGTCAAGCCACCGCCGCCGGCCTGGCCGGCCTGTCCCTGGGCCTGAAGGAAGGTAATCATAAAGAGATTCATTGTTTTATAGTTTTTGTTTGTTTTTCAACGTCATTCCCGGCTTGACCGGGAATCTATTGTTCAAGCAATCCGCGCCCCTGTTTGATGATCTCCCCTTCGCGGATCTTCTCCTGGATGATCCGGTCGAGGATGCCGTTGACGAAGATACGGCTGTTGGGCGTGCTGTAGTATTTGGCAATCTCCACGTATTCATTGATGGTCACCTTCACCGGGATGGTCGGGAACTCCACCGCCTCGGTGACGCCCATCACGATCAGGGCGGCGTCGGTCAGGACCAGGCGGTCGGCCTTCCAGTTGTCCAGGTGCGATTCCATCAGCTTGAAGTACTCATCGTAGTGCACGATCGATTCGGTGAGCAGGCGCAGGGCGAATTCCTTGTCGTCTTCCTTGAGGAAGGTATTGGGATGGACGATACGCTTCTTGCGGCTGGTTTCGGCGATGCCGGCGATCACGGCGTTGAGCGCGAAGGCCAGGTCGTCGATCCACAGCAGGGAGATGTCTTCGAGAATCGACTCGAGTTCCTCGTTGTCTTCGAATTCGTCTTCGAAGATGCAGGAGAACAGCCGGCAGTCCGCCTCGAAGGAGTCCTCTTCCGAATTCATATAATCCTGATAGTACTCCTTGGTGATCATCGAGTTGTAAACGTGGCGCACGAACGGGTCGTACTCGCCCCAGTTCAGTCCGCGTTTCTGGCAGATGCGTCCGAATTCAGGATCGTCGGAGAGCAGGGCCGCGAAGCGGTTGCGCACGAACTTGTAGTTCGGGTTGGCTTCGGCCTCGGTGGGATGGTATTTCCGCAGACCGACGGAGATCTTTTCTTCGGCCACGTTGACCAGGGACGACGAAATATTGAGCAGGAAATAGTATAGATCCTTGACTTTGTCACAAGACTCCAGCAGCGTCTTCTGCGCGGCATTGACATTGTCGGACTCGGAGCCCACGAATGCAAAGAGCGTCTTGAATGCTTTGATACGAATCAGTCGACGGGATAGCATTTCAAAGTTATCTGAATTTTTTACAAAGATAAGTGGTTTCGTTCAAAAATAAAATCTAACTTTAAAAGTTAGTTCCTGATTCTTCCGCCGATGATGCGCCTGTCCCTTCCGATCATAGCCCTGTCGCTGGCATCGACACTCCGGACGAGCCTGTGCTACGACTATGTCGGCAACGAGACGGAACGGACGGTGACGGGAACCCTCGGTACGACAGCCACGGTACAGAGGACGGCGACGTTCGACACGCGGAACCGCCTCCTCACGGAATCGGCCTCCCTCGGCTCGTCATCGACGATGGTCAAGCACGGCTACGACGCCATCGGCCGCCACAAGTGCGACACGCTCACCGCGACAGGCGCCGCAGGCATCGTCACCGACACCTACGACATCCGCAGCCAGCTGCTGACGCACACGGCGAAGAAGGGTTCGACGACCCTCTTCTCCGAGACGCTCCGCTATGACAGCCCTACGAGGGGAACGGCCGCCCGATACGGCGGGGGCATCTCCGAGGTGATGACCCTCCAGGGCTCGGCGCGCAACACCTACGGCTTCACCTACGATGCCGCTGGACGGCTGATGACGACGACTCGCTTCACGGGAACGACGGACACCGGAGAGAAAACCTATACAGAGCAAGATATATTGTACAACAGTAATGGCGCACTCCTGAGGCTCAAGCGCTACGGCTCCGACATATCGACACCGCAGGATGACTACTCATACACCTACAGCGGCCCACTGCTGACAGGCGTCAGCGGAAAGGACGAAGGCTCGAACATCAACGCTTCGTTCTCGCATGACGGCAACGGCAACACGACGGCCGACGGAAGGGCGAATCTGAGCTTCGCCTACAACATCCTGAATCTTCCCGAGACCGTGACCAGCGGAAACACCCAGACGGCTACATACCACTGGCTCGCCGACGGAACGAAGTACAAGGTGACCGACCCGGCGGGAAACGGCGTCATCTACGCCGGAGACCTGACATACACCGTAGCCGTCAGCGGCGGTAACACGACCTACGCCCTTGAAAGTGCGGAAGCAAGCGCCGACGGCACTGCACGATTTTTGAAGAACGGTACTGCCATGACGCCCTATTACACGATACGGGACCATCTGGGCAGCGTCCGGACCATCGTCAACGCCTCCGGCAACGTCGTCGAGCGAAACGACTACTACCCCTTCGGAAGCCGTACGACGTTCGGCAATACGTATGCGACCCTCGCCTCCAACCGCCAGAAGTTCTCCGGCAAGGAAGATCAGACGGCCATCGCCGGCGTCACGCTTCCCTACCTTGACTTCGGAGCCAGGATGTACGACGCGAAACTCGTCCGTTGGAACACCTACGACCCGATGGCGGAGAAGTACTACGGAATCAATCCGTATGTCTATTGCGCAGGAGATCCGGTGAACATGATAGATCCAGAAGGACAAGACTGGTATGAATATACGGATGAAGACGGAAATAATCATAATATGTGGCGTAAATCGCAAGATTATTTTTACAAGGATGCTAATGGGATTATATGGAAGAACATAGGAGAGAATTACTTATCTATTGAAAACGATCGGGCGGTCCTCTTCAAACAGCATACAGATAAATCTGGAGGATTAGTATTAAGTAGCACCGCTTACAGTTTTGACGATGAGAGTAGTTTAAACACATTATCGATAGAATTAGGCGAATTGCTTTTAAAAGGAGCTTCTATTGTAGGCGGGATGGGAGATTATGCTAAAAAAAGTACAGTCACCTTTCGAATTACAGACAGTAAAGGAAACCTTGATTTCAAGTGGTATTTAAATGGTTGGAAAGGAAACCAGTGGGTAACCCCCAACAGTGTTTCACATCTTGGAACAATCGCGAGTTTGACAGGCCGAGCGATTGGGGTTCTAAACATAGGTATTTCAGTAAAATCTGTATTGAATTCAAAAACATTAAATGAACAACTTGAACATGGACTTGACATTATTGTAGAAGGATTAGGGTTTGTCCCCATTGTTGGATCAGGTATCTCCTTATATTGGACACTTGGGGGAAAAAGGCTCCACTATATGTATTTAAATAAGGTAATCATACCGCAAGTTAAGACAGGGATTAATCCAGGACTACCAGAGTATCAACCCTTTAAATAGTTTTAAATGAGATTATTTAATTATTGTTTCTACCGAATTGCAAAAGCATACAAAAGGATAGATGATAATAACTATTGCGAATGGGGATATGGTGTTTTGTTTGCCTCTTTTGCTCTAATAGCATTGGCAATAACAGCGCAGATTCTCAATGCTTTTCATTTTGAGTTTACTCCTACTATCAACATATTGGTAGTTCTTCCTTTCATTATCTTAGACGCGTACTATAGTTTCTTTAAAAGAAATGATAATAAGAAAAAGTATTCTAGATTAGAAGATATATACAAAAACGAATCGAATAGCGGGCTAAAGGGATGCTTGGTGCTCCTTTACATTATCGGATCAATCTTTGTTATGTTTATGTCGTTTTATTTAGCCAGTCAACATTGAGCTCCTTAATTAGTGTGGCCACTAATTCCTCGCTTCCATATTTCGACTTCGAGGCGAGGATGTACGACGCGAAGCTCGTCCGATGGAACACCTATGATCCCATGGCGGAAAAGGATTACGGGATTAATCCGTATGTTTATTGCGCAGGAGATCCCGTGAACATGATAGATCCTGAGGGAGCGAAAGTTTATATGTTATTCTATACCACAAATGAAAAGATGTTTAAGGCATCTGCAGAGACCCGGAAAAAAGAAATCGAAGCTAAGAGAGACTTTGATAGTGATAAAGATATAGTTTTATTGTTTGGAATTAGAGATTTAGGGGGACTGAAAAAAAAAGTAAAGGAGGCAGTCGATAAATATAGTGAGGAATATGGTCAAACAACAGAGGTCGGTATTTGGTCGCATGCCGGTTTCGATGGACCTATTGGGGTTGATCAGACTTCTGGAGAGTTTGCTCATTATAATCAAATGACTATTGAGGGATGGAATAATATCATCTTTAATTGGGCTAAACAAGGTGCTAATATTTTATTCTATGGTTGCAATGGAGAATCCGCACTAAATTGACCCCCTCAATCCGCTCCTAATTGACCCCCTTTATCTTTTCCTTTCATCAAAACTATGAATGCAGGCAGTTGGTATGAAAAACCGCACTAGCCTGCATTCTATTTAGGATTTCATTCTTAAGACCAGGGGGTCATTTTCAAGCGGACGAGGGGGTCAGTTTGAGAGCGGACGCAGGGGGTCACTTTGCAGCGGAATTTCCAGCTATGGCCTTAACATATTAATTGGCGCCACAAACACCCCATCATCTCGCCTATAAGCCCCACCAACTGCGGTTAGTACAAGCAGGAACGATGGTGCTTTCTCATCGCTCTTCTCTACGATTTTGTTTCGGAGCGTTTTTAATGATTCCGCTCCAGCATTAATCAAATCATCTCCACCAAGTTTAATCTCGATGCCGCCCCAGCGGCCATCCTCCAGATGCACGATAGCATCGCATTCCAACCCTGCATTATCTCTATAATGCTTTACCACGCCACCAAGGCATCCCGCATACACCGAAAGATCCCTTACAGCAAAGTCCTCGAAGAACAGCCCGAAACTCTCTATATCATTCAATAAATCATTGGGACTTACTCCCAGGCTCCGGCAGGCTATTGAAGTATCCACAAAATGTCTGGTAGGTGTGCTTCTGATGGAAGTTTTTGACCTTATATTTGGATTCCAAGCCTCCATATCCTCAATGATATACAAATCCTTCAACGCCTCCATATAATCGTCATACGTCTTTGGATCCATTGTCCGCTCGTTGCTTTGCTTGATGTCTGAAATAATGGTCGATACAGCGGCTTCCGTCGAGATGTTTCGCGCATAGCTTCGCAGAATCATTCTCAGCACTTCAGGCTTTTTATTGCGGAATCTCTCGTTCTCACTATCTTCGAACACGAACAGACCATTATAGTAGTTTTTCGTGATTTCCAAAGCGATTTCTTTCGGCGCCAATACAGCGATAGGCCAACCACCCCTGCATAGAAGAAAAGCCACATCGTTCAATGTAAAGCCCGAATTCATATCCCAAGGAAAATCCGCTCCACCATCAAATAGGTCCTTTAGAGACACGATACCTTTAGATTCTTTTGATTCCCAAAGCGTCATTGGGCGCATCTTCAGTGGAGCGATTCTCCCTGCACCGCTATGATGAACTTCCGTCTTGTTCACCGGTGTACTGCTCCCTGTCAGAATGTACTTTCCAAACACATAATTAAAATCCAAGTCATCCTTTATCTGGTTCCAAATGTCAGGAGCTTTTTGCCACTCGTCAATTAACCTGGGATACTCCCCATTCAGTACACCCTTGGGATCCATCCTGGCCATAGCAATAGCCTGTTTTGTATTCAGTTTCACAAAACTCTTTTGATAAAGCATACAAGTCGTCGTCTTGCCGCAAAACTTTGGCCCTGCCACAACCACAGCGCCCGACGACTTCAACTTAATCGCGATTTCCTCCTCAATAAGCCGCTTGTAATACATACTTTCATAACTTTTTTGCGAAGATACAAAATTCCCAAGATTTTCAACCAAATAATCCCATTATTTTTAGTCCATTGTCTCTATTTTCTGCATTACTCGTCATATCGCAATGGCCTACGACGATATTCAAATCACAACGAACCGAAGCAGTAATAAAGTAATAATTTTTACTTACGAGAGGGCGCGAACTGGAAGATTACCAGCCACCCAATGCAAAAACCGTTTTACAAAGATTCCTATTTCTTTCTTCTCTTGGAGCATATTCATCATCGTATCAAGCCTCAGCAATAATCATTAGGAATAATAAAAATATTAATCTATCTTTGTCGGAGATTATCGAAAAAACGATTAAAACCTAGCAAAATGTACTACGAGGATTATGACAATGCAGGTTTCCAGGACAGAAACGGAGACGACGTATATTCGAAGCCTGTGAGAGCGGGAAAGCGTACCTACTTTTTCGATGTGAAAGCCACCAAGGGCAATGACTACTACCTGACCATCACCGAGAGCAAGCGACGCATCGAGCGCGATGGCCGCTATGTTTACGACAAGCACAAAATCTTCCTCTACAAGGAGGACTTCGACAAGTTCGCCGACGGTCTTCAGGAGGTTGTCAATTATATCCGCGAACGCTGCCCGGCAGAGCCGGACGTACAGCCCGCGGGGCCGGCCGAAGCCTCCGAACAGACCGCTCCCACTCCATTTTCCGACGTAAACTTCGAGGAACTTTGATAAAAACCGGCTTTTCAGCCGGTTTTTTTTTGCGTCAGGAGCAGGGTTTTTCTATCTTTGTAACAATTTTGTTAAAAACATCGACGATGGACTTTCCTTTCGCATTCGACAAGATCGCCGCAGGCAGCAGCATTATCGGCCGCAACCGGGAGATCGGTGAGATTGTCGCCGCGATGGAAACGGGCAACCGCAGCATCGCCATCTACGGCGGCGCACGGTGCGGAAAGGAGACCATTGTCAGGGAAGCCCTCGAACAGGTCCGCTCGCACCGCCCGAACCTCATCGTCTGCGACATCGACCTGTTCAACGTCCGGACCCTCGACGAATTCACGGCCCTGTGGCGCGACAAGATGCGGGAATGCGCCCTGGAAGTCAACCGCGATGCGCTGCTTCCCTTCGAGATCTGCATCGACGAAATTTCGGGCAACAAGATCTTCGACCTGCCGGGCATCATCGCCAATGAGGCCAGCAAGCAGATGGTGGTCTATTTCAAGGAATTCCAGAATCTGCTCCGCTTTGAGGACGAACAGTTCGGCCTGGAGGCACTCGATCGCCTGTGGAGCCGCCAGCACCACGTGAAATACATCTTCACCGGTTCGTTCGTCAATGCGATGAAAAACATCTTCGAGGAGCGGAAGTGCTTCTACGGAATGTGCCGCACACTGGACCTCCCGCCGCTCGACAAAAAGATGCTCTGCGAACACATCAGGAGTTCCTTCCTCAACGTGGGACGCGTCATCGAAATGGAAGAGGCCCTGGCCCTCTACGACATATCCTCGGGCGATATGTGGTATCTCAAACAACTCTGCGCATTCTGCTATGCGATGCCGGCCGGGTACGTGAACCGCAAGATCGTCAACCGTGCGCGCGACACGCTGCTCTCCATCCACGAGCCGCGCTTCAAGCAGATCCTGTTCGACCTGACCGGCAACCAGATCAACCTGTTGCACGCCGTGGTGGACGGGGTCCAGAAGTTTACCAGCGCCGAGACCCTGGAGAATTACCGCCTGAACTCTTCGGCGGGCGTGGTGCGCGTGAAGGAGGCACTCCAGAAAAAAGAAGTACTGACCTTCGACCGCGACGACAACGCCCGGATCATCGACCCGCTGTTCGAATACTGGCTTCGGAATTATTATTTTGTATAGTTTCAATGGGACGAGTGGTTTCTCTTTCAAGACTACGGCCCCTCCGGGGCCTATCCCTCCCAAATCTGCGATTTGGGCCCCTCCCACTCACGGCTGCGTGGGCGCAGACGGTCTTGAAAGAGAAACCACTCGTCCCCAAAAGAGTATAACCATGAAGAAACTAGTCGTACTCTCCGGCGCGGGCGTCAGCGCCGAAAGCGGCATCAAGACTTTCCGCGACAGCGACGGCCTGTGGGAAAACTACAACGTGGCCGACGTAGCCGACATCGAGGGATGGTACCGCAACAAAGCCCTCGTGCTCAAATTCTACAATGAGCGCCGCCGCCAGCTCGAGAAGGCGCAGCCCAACCGCGCCCACGAGATCATCGCGGAGCTCGAAAAGTATTTTGACGTGACCGTCGTCACGCAGAACGTGGACAATCTCCACGAGAGGGCCGGCTCCACGAAGGTCATCCACCTGCACGGCGAACTGACCAAGGTCCGTCCTGAAGACCAGGAAGACCGTGGCGTCAAGGATATCGGCTACCGCGACATCAACCTGGGCGACTGCGACCAGCGCGGCGTACAGCTCCGTCCGCACATCGTCTGGTTCGGCGAGGCCGTCCCGATGATGACGCCGGCCGCCAACGCGGTTTCCGAAGCCGACATCCTGTTGATCATCGGCACCTCGCTCAACGTCTATCCGGCTGCCGGACTTTTCCGCTACATTACCTTCGGCCGGCCGATCTTCCTCATCGATCCGAAACCCATCCGGCTCGATTACAAATACTTCCGGCAGATTCAGGAGCCCGCGACCGTGGGTATGGCCGAACTGAAGAAGATCTTGCTCGAGGAATATCTATAGCATTGCGCGATGGATTGTGACCGTCCTGTGAAGAACGTCGTGCTGGCCGTCACGGGCGCCAGCGGCGCCTGCTATGCACAGCGCTTCATGGAGCGGGCCGCCGCCCTTCCGGGCATTGCACTGCACCTCGTCCTGACCGACACGGCACGGGAGATCTGGCGGCACGAACTGGGTTGTGAGCCGCCGGTCGGTCTCGACAACCGCCGGTTCGACGCACCGTTCTGCTCCGGCAGCGCAGCCGCCGACGTGATGGTCGTCCTCCCTTGCTCAATGGGAATGCTGGCCCGTATCGCCGCAGGCACGGCCGACGATGCCATCGCCCGGATGGCAGACGTCCAGCTCAAGGAGCGCCGGCCCCTGATCATCGTCCCGCGCGAGACCCCGATCAGTCTGATCCACCTGCGCAATATGACGGCGCTGACCGAGGCCGGCGCAGTCATCGCTCCCGCCGCACCGGGCTTCTACACCCGCCCGGCCGACCTCGAGACACTGGTGGACGGCTTCGTCTCCCGGCTGCTGCAAGTGGCCGGCCTCGCCCCGCTCGACGATGCCTATCGCTGGAAGCCCTGACGCCTTTCAGGCACTGCCTGACTTCCAACGTCATGCCCGGCTCGACCGGGCATCTGAAAAAGATTTGCATCCGGCCGATTTCTGTATTATCTTTGTGTTGTGATAAGATTTTGCGAAAGCAAAAATAGTCTCGAACCTTGAAGGCATTTCAGCCCCTACTGAAATGCCTTTTCTGATCTATAAGCCGAAGGGGTACTCCGCCCAACCTCTGGTAACCTTTTTCGAGACTATAAATCTTATCATAATGAAAAGGTTTATCCACATTGTTGTGAGCCTGTACTTTGAGTATAGGATCCCGAAACTTGTCAAAGTGAAAGCGTACAAACGCATTCGCCGTGGCAAGGTCGATAATGGTTTTCTGTCCGACCTTCGGCTTTGGGGAGCGCTCCGGCGCTCCCCTTTTTCCGCCCTCCCGAGGGTCCTTTCAGACTTCAGTTATATCAAGAATGCGGCCGACCTCTCGAATGATACCGAGGCCTTTGTCAACGGATTTCCTTTCCGAAAGGGAAGATGGAGGCGATTGCCATCTTGAAGTGCTGCAGGCCCCAGGGAATTCCCACGATGGTGATGCAGAAGATCAGGCCGAAGACCAGATGGATGAGTGCGATCTCCCACCAGCCCAGGAGGATCCAGATAAGATTCATCACGATGGAAAGACAGCCCGGCTCGCCGGGACCGTCGACCAGTTCATGGCCGAAGGGCCACAGGGCATAGGTGCCCAGCTTGAACAGTTGCACACCGAAAGGGATGCCGATGATGGTAATGCACATCAGCAGGCCCACGAGGTAATAGATTATGGCGACCAGCAGTCCGCCGAGAACAAGCCAGAGAAGATTACCGAGTAGTTTCATGGTCGCAGATTCATCTGTTTTCAAAAGTAAAGGTACAAAAAAGATCGTTCGCAACGCTTGTTTTGCAATCCGGCCGATTGTTTATTAACTTTGTTGTCATTATGAAAGGTATCGTACTCGCCGGGGGAAGCGGCACCCGTCTCTACCCCATCACCAAGGGAATCTCGAAGCAGCTGATTCCCATCTATGACAAACCGATGGTCTATTATCCGATTTCCGTGCTGATGATGGCGGGAATCCGGGAGATCCTGGTCATCTCCACGCCGCACGACCTGCCGGGCTTCCGGCGTCTGCTCGGCGACGGTTCCGACTACGGCGTCCAGTTCACGTATGCCGAGCAGCCTTCTCCCGACGGACTGGCCCAGGCTTTCATCATCGGCGAAGAGTTCATCGGCGACGATTCCGTGTGTATGGTTCTGGGCGACAATATCTTCCACGGTACCGGCTTCCGGGATCTGCTTCTGAAGGCCGTGGAGAATGCCGAGCAGCGGGCCGAGGCCACGGTGTTCGGCTGCTGGGTCAATGACCCGGAACGCTACGGTGTCGTCTCGTTCGACGCGGAAGGCCGTCCCGACTGTATCGAAGAGAAACCGGCGAAACCCAAGAGCAACTATGCCGTCGTAGGCCTCTATTTTTATCCGAACAAGGTGGTCCGCGTGGCGAAGGAAGTGAAGCCTTCGGCCCGCGGCGAGTTGGAGATCACTTCGGTCAACAATGCCTTCCTCGCCGACAAGGAACTCCGCGTGTTAACCTTCGGCCGCGGCTTTGCCTGGCTCGACACCGGTACCCACGAATCCCTTGCCGAAGCCTCGACCTTCGTCGAAGTCATCGAGAAACGCCAGGGCCTCAAGATCGCCTGCCTCGAGGAAATCGCCTACCTCAACGGCTGGATTTCCGCCGAGAAGTTGCGCGCCGTCGCCGAACCGATGAAGAAAAACCAGTACGGACAGTATCTATTATCGTTATTATAATAATCAATCCCGTATCACTTCAAGAACCTGTGCCACCCTCGGCAACATAAGAGGGAGGGGCCCAAGCTTGCTTGGGAGGGGTCTCGCGGAGCGAGACGGTTCGGGAAGTGATACGGGATTGATATATAGATAGACAATATGAAACGTTTCGTTGTATTATTCCTAGCTGTAATCGCAGTTATCTCGGCCCAGGCGCAGACTACGCCGGTCAAGTTTGCCTACCTGAGTGATATCCATATTACGCTGAACGGGACGTCGCATATCGACAACCTGAAACGGTGCATCGCCGATATCAATGCGCAGCCGGACATCCAGTTCACGGTGTTCGGGGGCGACCTGACGGATTTCGGGACGGATGAGGAATTCGCCTTCACGCAGGAGATGTTCGATGAACTCGCGCATCCGTATTGGGTCGTGGCGGGCAACCACGACGCCAAGTGGTCGGAGAGCGGCTGCAACTCCTTCGCCAAGATCTTCGGCTACGAACATTTCGAATTCGATGCGGGCGGCATCAAATTCCTGGGCTGCAACTGCGGCCCGAATATGCGGATGGCCCCGGCACTTATTCCGCACGAAAGCCTCAGCTGGCTCGACTCCGTTGCCCGGACCATACCCAGCGAACAGCCTGTGATCCTGGTCAACCATTACCCGCAGGATACCTCCGTGCTCAACTACTTCCAACTGATGAACACGGTCAAACAGTGCAACATCCAGTTGCTGATCGGCGGGCACTGGCACCAGAACCGTGTCCTTGAATACGAGGGCGTTCCGGGCATTCTGGGACGCTCGCCCGACCGCGGAAAAGAAGTGGGCTACAATATCATCGATATCTCCGACGGCGTTTTCTCGGTACACGAACGGATTCTCGTGGATGCCGACGGGCAGACAGTCACACCCTTCGAGCGGAAGCCCTGGTACAGCCAGCATCTTTCCACCTCGCCGCAATACGTTCCCGACAAGGCCGCAGGCCGCGACAACCCTTACGGCCTGCCGGGCGACTATCCGTTCCTGAAATTCGACGTCAACCGGGAATACCCGCAGGTGACCGAAATCTGGCGCAGCCAGGATGAAGGCGACATCGGATGCGGGGCCGTGAAGGCAGGCCGCTTCGTGGTTTACGCCAACGAGACAGGCGTCGTCAAAGCCCTCGATGCTGACACCGGACGCGAGCGCTGGCGCTTCGCCACCGAAGGAAAAGTGTTCTCCACGCCCGCCGTATGGAAAAAATATGTGGTCATCGGCTCGACCGATGGCTATATCTACTGCCTCTCCCTGCGCAACGGCAAGCTGCGCTGGCGCCATCGCTGCGAAAAATCCGTACTGGCCACACCGGCGATCCACAGAGGCATTGCCTATGTGGGATCGTCCGACCACGTGTTCCGAGCGCTGAAAGTGCGGAGCGGCCGCCTCGTGTGGAAGCACGAAGGCATCGCCGGTTTCGTGGAATGCCGTCCGTTCGTAGACGACGAACAGGTCGTCTTCGGCGACTGGGCCAACACGCTCTACAGTCTCGATCCCCGTACGGGCGAACGGCAATGGGTATGGAATGTCAAGGGATCCCGGATGTTCTCGCCGGCTGCAGTTTATCCGGTGAAGGCGCACGGGCGCATCTTCTTCGTGACGCCGGAGCGAAAGACCTACGCCGTGGATGCCGCCACCGGCAAGCAACTGTGGGTAGCGGCCGGTGGCCGCGAATCGATCGCTATCTCCCCCGACGGTGAGACGATCTATGTCAAGACAATGTTCGACAGCGTCCAGGCCTACGCCACTACCGGCGAAGGCGAAAAACGCTGGGAAGTCCGTCCCGGCTTCGGCTACGAGATCGCTCCGACGCCCTGCGCCTGCAGCCCCGACGGCCAGCTGCTCTTTGTCCCCACCGACAAGGGCAACATCTTCTGCCTCCGTGCCGACAACGGCGCCCTCGTCTGGAAGCACAAAATCTCCGTCGCCCTCCTCAACAACATCGTTCCCCTGCCCGACAACCAGCTTCTGGTCGCCACAATGGACGGTGTCGTCACACTATTGCACTACTAAGCCTCCCCTCGGCCTACCCCATAAGAAACTTGTCACGCCGAGCCCGCTCACCCACCGCCAGGCGCGCTCCAGCCACTCCCTCCCCGGGCTCACGCGCCCAAATGACGGGGGTGAGCCCGGACAAACGGCGATTGATGGCACTCTCGACAAGAAGAACCGGGCTCACAGCGGCGAAACAAGGGGGTGAGCCCGGAGAGGTAGCAATAGAAGGACGCAGGACGAAGGATAAACGGGCTCACGAGTGCAGAGCGAAGAGGCGCGTGGGCAAAATGACGAACTCGCGAGGAAGAAAGGGCGGAGCAACGGACGCGGACCAGCGGCGACAAACAGGCGGCCACGAGCCAACGGCCTTTACTGCAGCTTGAAGATGTACGTGATGGTGCCCTCCTGGGAGATGGGGGCCTTGGGATTGGCGTTGAAATGGGCCTGGAGGGCGGCCTCCTTCGCGGCGGCCCAGAGCGAACGGTCGGTCACCGACGTGCCTTCGATGCCGGGGATGGCGTCGGTCACGTTGCCCTCGCGGTCCACCATGATCTTGACCACCACGCGCCCCGCTTTCTGCACACTGTAGGACGGCAGCAGCAGCGAGCCCACGACATTTCGGCCGGCCAGCCTGGCCGACGGTTCCCCGTTGGACGAACCGGCCATCGTATTGCCGCTGGCGTGGCCTTCGTCGAACCGGGCCGAGGGATTCGAAGATGTCTGGGGCGCCAGGGTGTCTTTCTTGTTGTTGGCGGCCGACGGGAACAGGGCCCGGCGGTCGATCTCCCGCTTGGGCTCGGGGACTTCCACGTCACCGTCGTCACCGACGGTCGATTCGTAGGCCTCATTGGCCTTTGTCCCCTGGACCGGCGATTCCGAGCGCTTGACGAGCTGGACCGGGGCATCCGGATCGGGCGCTTCCGCCCGCGGCTCCGCACCCACCTGCACCAGTTCAGGCAGGGGCTCCTCGGGGAACTCCATCAGGACGGCCTGTTCCTGGGGCGGCGGATAGATGTACTTCAGCCCGGAGGAAAAGCCGAGCATCAACAGCAGCGCGTGAAACACTACCGTCAGGCCGATTCCCACCCAATTGGACCGATTCATCGTTTTCGTGGATTAGACGTTATTCCGGCGAAGTCGCCATAATGACCTTGTAATGATTGCGCTTGGCGATATTCATCAGCGCCACCACCTCCTTGACCGGCACTGTCTCGTCGGCATAGATCGAGAAGGTCGGGTCGTCCTCGAACTGGAGCAGATCGCGGATCTGCGGTTCTATCTCACCGAAAGCGACCGGTTTCTGGTTGCCGTTGACGTGATAGGTCACCCTGTCCTGTTCGGGATAGTGTTTGATCGACACGCTGACCGTGGCCTTGGCGGCCACCTGCCCCGTGCTCTTGGGGAGCAGGAGTTTGAGCGCGTTGGGGTTGACCAGGGTCGAGGTCACGAGGAAGAATATCAGAAGCAGAAACACGATATCCGTCATCGACGACATCGAGAAAGCCGAGTCAACTTTCGTGGATCGTTTGATTGCCATCGCTACATCTCCGATTTGGCCTCTTTGCGCGCCTGGGCAGCATCGAGGAATTCAATGGAAGCGGCCTCCATCTTGGAGACCAGGCCGGTGATCTTCGCCGTAAGGAAGTTGTAGCCGAAATAGGCCAGGATACCGACGATCAGACCGCCGACCGTGGTGATCATCGCCGTATAGATACCGCCCGAAAGCAGGGTGATGTCGATGTTGTTGCCGGCCTGCGCCATATTGAAGAAGGCCTGAACCATACCCATCACAGTACCGAGGAAACCGATCATCGGCGCACCGCCGGCGATGGTGGCCAGGGCCGGAAGGCCTTTCTCGAGTTTGGCCACTTCCACGTTGGCCACGTTCTCCACGGCGATGCGGATATCGCCCAGCGGCTTGTCGATGCGCTCGACACCCTTTTCAATCATACGGGCGACGGGGGTATCGCTGCGGCGGCAGAGGGCGCGCGCCGAGCGGACCTTGCCTTCCATCAGGTAGTTGTCCACATCCTTGATAAAGTTCTTGTCGATTTTGCCGGCCTGGCTGATGGCCCACCATTTCTTGCCGAAAATGTAGATGGCGACAATGGAGAGCGCGAGCAGCACCAGCATCAGCCAACCGCCTTTGGCGGCCATACTGATCAGTGAGAAAGAGAGCTCCTCCTGGACGGGAGCCACCTCGACGGCCTCGGCGGCGTCGACGGCTGTTTGGAGAAAATTGAAAAGCATAGGTTCTATCATATTAAATTGTTATCAACGGATAAGGGTATCTGATCTCTTCGAGGAAGAGCGCTTCGCCATAGACCGACTGCCCGGCCATGCCCCTGTCGCGCGCTTCCAGCACTTCGGCCACCCATTCGGGCGAACGACGACCCCTTCCCACTTCCAAAAGCGTGCCGACCGTGGCACGCACCATATTGCGGAGGAATCGGTCGGCCGTGATAGTGAACACGAAATGGGTCTCGTCGAGCGCTTCCCAGCGGGCTTCGGTCACGGTGCAGATATCGGTTTTGTTGGCGCCGCCCGTCTTTTCGAAACTCGAGAAATCGTGCCGGCCCAGCAATACGAGGGCTGCCCGGTTCATCGCTTCCACATCGGGCGTGAACCAGATGCGGCAGGAATGGCGGATGAAGGGATCCTTGGCGGTGTGGATGTAGTAGCGGTAGGTGCGGCTCACGGCGTCGAAACGCGCGTGCGCGTCGTCCGGCACCTGATAGAATGCCTCTGCCACGATGGCAGGGGGCAGAATGGCATTTATTTTGCGCAGCAAAGGCGCGATGCTTCCGCCCGGGAAGGCTGTCACATTGAAGTGTGCAATGAAATGTCTGGCATTCACGCCGGTGTCCGTCCTTCCCGCCCCGACGACAGTGATTTTCTCTCCAAAGGCGATCGCAAGCGCCCGTTCGAGCTCCTGCTGTACCGACGGAGAATTTGCCTGGGTCTGCCAGCCGCAGAAAGGCGAACCGTCATAGGAGAGCTGTATGAAAAGACGCATCGAAAAAAATATTACCTTTGTAAGATAGTTCAGACAACAAAAATACAAAAAGAATATAAAAAATGGATAGCGTAAACATTAAAGCGTTAAATGAACGCATCGAACGGGAGAGCGCCTTCGTCGATATCATCCAGATGGAGATGGGCAAGGTGATCGTGGGGCAGAAGCAGCTCATGGACAATCTCCTGATCGGTCTGCTGGCCGACGGGCACATCCTGCTCGAAGGTATGCCGGGCCTGGCCAAGACTTTGGCCATCAACACGCTCGCGCAGATCATGGAAGCCCGATTCAACCGGATTCAGTTCACGCCGGACCTGCTGCCGGCCGACCTCATCGGTACGATGATCTACAGCCAGAAGAGCGAACAGTTCCAGATCAAGAAAGGTCCGGTGTTCGCCAACTTCATCCTGGCCGACGAAATCAACCGAAGCCCGGCCAAGGTGCAGTCGGCCCTGCTCGAGGCGATGCAGGAGCGCCAGGTGACCATCGGCGAAGAGACCTTCAAACTGCCGGAGCCCTTCCTGGTGATGGCTACGCAGAACCCGATCGAACAGGAAGGCACCTATCCCCTTCCGGAAGCGCAGGTCGACCGTTTCATGCTGAAAGTCAAGGTCACCTATCCGAAGAAAGACGAGGAGAAACTGATCATCCGGATGAACAATCAGGGTGAGTTCCCGCGTCCGACGCCGCAGCTCAAGCCGGAGGACATCGTCCGGGCGCGCCAGGTGGTGCGCGACGTGTATATGGACGAGAAGATCGAGCGCTACATTGTGGACATCGTATTTGCGACGCGCCAGCCGGAAGAATACGGACTGGGCAAACTGAAAGATATGATTGCGTTCGGCGGCTCGCCGCGTGCCAGCATCTCGCTGGCGCTGGCGTCGAAAGCCTATGCGTTCATCAAGCGCCGCGGCTACGTGATTCCCGAAGACGTCCGTGCCGTCTGCTACGACGTGCTGCGTCACCGCATCGGCCTGACCTACGAGGCCGAAGCCGAGAACATCACCTCCGAAGAAATCATCACCGACGTCCTCAACGCCGTAGAAGTTCCGTAATGGAGAATGATCTGTTAAAGAAGGTCCGGAAGATCGAGATCAAGACGAAGGCGCTGTCACACCAGGTCTTCGCCGGAGAGTACCATTCCGCGTTCAAAGGACGCGGCATGGCCTTCAGCGAAGTCCGCGAGTACCAGTACGGCGACGATGTCCGCAATATGGACTGGAACGTCACCGCCCGCCTCAGGGCTCCCTACGTCAAAATCTTCGAGGAGGAACGCGAACTGACCGTGATGCTGCTCGTCGACGTGAGTGGTTCGCGCCTTTTCGGCACCACCAGCCAGACCAAGAAAGACCTGGTGACCGAAATCGCAGCCGTGCTCTCCTTCTCGGCATCCATCAACAACGACAAGGTCGGCGCCTTGTTCTTCAGCAGCAAAGTGGAGAAGTTCATTCCGCCCAAGAAAGGGCGCAGCCATCTGCTCCACATCATCCGCGACCTGGTGGAATTCGAGCCGCAGGACCGCGGCACCGACATCGGCGCCGCCCTCCGCTTCCTGACCAACGCCATCAAGAAACGCTGCACCGCCTTCCTGCTCTCCGATATGATCGACCTCGACGACAAGCGGCAGCCGCGCTACGAAGACGCCCTCAAGATTGCGGTGAACCGGCACGACATTTCCGTCATCAACGTATTCGACCCGCGCGAACGGACACTGCCCAACGTCGGGCTCGTCCACGTCCGTGACGCCGAAACCGGGCGGGACCGGTGGATCAACACCGCTTCCGCCACCGTACGGCGCAACTACGAAGACTGGAACCGGGAAGCGGCCGAGAATATGAAAACGACCCTGCGCCGATACCGCATCGACACGGTTTCCATCGGAACGGGAGAAGACTATGTCAGACAACTCATCGCATTCTTCAAAAACAGAGCTTGATATGAAGAAATGTATCTTGATCGTCCTGGCCCTGGCGCTCGGCTCCCTCACATGCCTCGCGCAGGATGACAGTACCCTGAAGAGCCGCATCAGCCGCGATTCCATCCTGATCGGCGACCAGATCGAATGGACGATCGACCTGAACCTGGCCCCCGGCGAGGCAGCCCGTATCAGCAAGCCCGGCGAGACGCCCGTACCGGGCGTGGAAGCCTTCGGCGATATGGCGCTCGACACGCTGTCGAAAAAGAACGGGACGCTCGCCTTGCGGGGACACATCACCCTGACCAGTTTCGACAGCGGCAGCTATGTGCTGCCGCCGCTCTACGTGCTCCTGGCACGTGCCGACGGAACCGTCGATACGCTGACCTATGCCGGCCCGACGCTTGCGGTCAATACCATCCCCGTCGATACGGCAACCTTCCAGCCTTACGACATCAAGGGACAGATCCGCTATCCGCTCACATTCAAGGAAGTGGCGCCCTGGATCGGACTGGTCCTGCTGCTGGCCGCACTGGTATGGCTGCTGATCCGCTGGATACGGCTCCGCAGGCAGCACCGCGACTTTTTCGGCAAGCCTGTGGTCCAGGATCCGCCGCACATCGTGGCACTCCGCAGCCTCGAGAAGACCCGCGCCCAGAAATTGTGGCAGAACAACAAGCAGAAGCAGTTCTATACGCAGGTGACCGACGCCCTCCGACAGTATATTGCCGACCGCTACGACGTGGCGGCCCTCGAACAGACCTCGGCCGAAATGTTCCGTGACCTGCAGGACAAACAGATCGACGCTTCGCTGATGGAACAGATGAAGGAACTCTTCACCACGGCGGATTTCGTCAAGTTCGCCAAATATACGGCTCCGGACCAGGAGAACGAGAATGCGATCCCGACCGCCGTCCGCTTCGTGAACGAAACCTATATGAAACAAGTCGAGGAGGAGGAGGAATAATATGTTTTTCGAATATCCGAACCTGCTCTGGCTGGAATTGCTGCTCCTTCCGCTGGCCGCCCTCTACATCTGGCGCTCCCTGCGGGGCCGGGAGCCGTCGCTGACGGTGCCCGATGCCGCCCAGTGGGACGCAGGCAACGGCCGTGCCGCCGCCTGGGCGCGCCACCTCCCCTTCATCCTGCGGATGATCGCCCTGGCCGCCATCATCGTGGCCATCGCACGGCCCCGTTCGTCCCAGAACTTTGAGAAGGTCGATACGGAAGGCATCGACATCGTGCTGACGATGGACGTCTCCACTTCGATGCTTGCCCGCGACTTCAAGCCCGACCGCATCGGCGCTGCCAAAGACATCGCGATGGAATTCATCGCCAGCCGACCGGCCGACCGGATGGGCATCGTGGTCTTCGCCGGGGAAAGTTACACCCAGGCGCCGCTGACCACCGACCGTGCCACGCTCATCAACCTGATGAAGGAAGTGGAGACCGGTCTGATCGACGACGGTACCGCCATCGGCAACGGCCTGGCCACCGCCGTGGCCCGTCTCAAGGATTCCGACGCCAAGAGCAAGGTGGTGATCCTGCTGACCGACGGTATGAACAACAGCGGCGAAGTCGCGCCGCTGATGGCCGCCGAAATCGCCAAGACCTACGACATCCGCGTCTATACCATCGGCGTAGGCGCGATGGGCGAAGCCCCCTATCCGTTTATGACCCCGTGGGGCGTACAGGTCCAGAATGTCAAGGTCGAAATCGACGAAGACCTGCTCAAGCAGATCGCATCGGAGACCGGCGGAAAGTATTTCCGCGCCACCAACAATACCAAACTGATGGAAATCTATTCCGAAATCAACCAGATGGAGAAGACCCGCACCACCGTGGACAGCTTCCCCGTCTATTCGGAACTGTTCATGCGCTTTGCGCTGATCGCGCTGTTCGCCCTGCTGGCGGAACTGCTGCTGCGCTTCGTGTTTTTCAGGAGGATCCCGTAATATGGTCTATCTGGCACAATCCCAATATCTCTTGCTGCTGCTGCTCGTGCCGCTGCTCTTCGTGGCGTATGCGCTGTATCTGCGCGCCCGCCGCAAGCGTATCGCCCGGCTCGGCAATCCGGAACTCGTGGCGCAGCTGATGCCCGAAGCCTCCGTCGGAAAAGGCTGGCTCAAAGTAAGCCTGCTGGCCGCCGCCTGGTTCTTTTTCGCCCTCGGCCTGGCCCGGCCGCAGCTCGGCGCCCGGCTCAAGGAACACGAGTCAAAGGGCGTGGAAGTGGTCATCGCCCTCGACGTATCCAACTCGATGCTTGCCGAGGACTACTCTCCCAACCGGCTCGAACGTTCCAAACTGGCGATCTCGCGTCTGGTGGACCGCCTGCAGGGCGACCGCATCGGCCTGGTCGTCTTCGCCGGACAGGCCTTCGTCCAGCTGCCCATCACGGCCGACTACGTCTCGGCAAAGATCTTCCTGAAGACCATCAATACGGAAAGCGTACCCATCCAGGGCACTGCGCTCGCAGAAGCCCTGATGTCCTCGGCCCGCAGTTTCAGTACACAGAGCGAACACTCGCGGGCAATCATCCTGATCACCGACGGCGAAGACCACGAAGGCGATGTCCTGGAAGCCGCCAAAGCCATCGCGGAACAGGGCATCCGCATCTACTGCATCGGCGTGGGATCGCCCCAGGGCAAACCCATCCCCAAGAACGGCAGCCTGATGAAAGACCGTAACGGCGACATCGTGGTTTCCAGGCTCGACGAAGACATCCTGCAGGAAATCGCCGGCATCGGCGAGGGCAAATACGTCCGCGCCGGCAACAGCGAATTCGGCCTGAATCCCATCATCGACGATATCCGCACCCTCGACAAAGAGCAGTTCAACTCTGTCGTGTTCGAGGATTTCGACGAGCAATATATGTATTTCTTCGCCATCGCGCTTTTCTTCCTGGTGCTCGAACTTCTGATTCCCCAGCGGAAAGCCCGGCGCAAACTGTTCAAATGACACGTATGAAACGCTATATCTGCCTTTTCCTGGCCTGCCTTCTCGGCGCGACCTGCTGCTTCGCGCAAAGCGAGCGGAGCGGCGTACGCCGTGGCAACCGCGAGTTCCGCAAGGAGCACTGGCCGCAGGCCGAGATCCAATACAAAAAGGCCCTGGTGGCCGATTCGACGTCCGTTACGGCCGACTACAACCTGGCCAACACCTACTATCGGCAGGAGAACTACCAGGAAGCCGACCGCTATTACAAGGCGGGACTCGATTCCCTGGCAAAGGGGAAGCACGGTGCAGACGCCTTCCACAACGCGGGCAACGCCAAGCTGAAACAGCGTTCGTGGCAGGAAGCCATCGATGACTACAAGAACGCCCTGCGTCGCAATCCGGGCGATATGGAGACCAAGGCCAACCTGGCCTACGCCCAGAAGATGCTCGAGAACGAGCAGCAGAACGGCGGCGGCCAGAACGACCAGAACCAGGATCAGAACCAGGACCAGGATCAGAATAACGATCAAAATCAGGACCAGCAGCAGAACCAGGACCAGAACCAGAATAACGACCAGAATCAGAATCAGGATCAGCAGCAGGACCAGAAACAGAACCAGGATCAGCAGCGGAATCAGGGGCAGCAGCCCAAGATCACGCCGCAGGCCGCCCAGCAGATGCTGCAGGCCATCCAGGCCCAGGAAAATGATACCCAGGACAAGGTCAAGAAGGAAAAGGCTGCCCGCCTGAAATCGAAACAGAAAGAGAAAAATTGGTAATCAGGATATGAAACGGATTCTAACATTGCTGATGCTTTCCTGCGCGCTGACCGCCGCCGCGCAGACGCTGAAAGTCGAAGGCCCGGGCGTGGTCTCGATCGACGAGACCTTCCGCATCGTCTTTACGGCCGAGGGCCGGATGAGTGACTTCGAATGGCCCGGCACCGACGATTTCGACGTGGTCTGGGGCCCGCAGAAGGGCTCGATGTCCAGCACCAGCATCGTCAACGGCAAACGCACCTCCACCCATCAGGAGACCGTGACCTATCTGCTCCAACCCAAAAAGACCGGCACGTTCACGCTTCCGGCGGCCAGCGCGAACGTCGACAAGACATCCGTCACCTCTTCCACAGTCAAGGTCGAGGTCGTAGCCAGCCAACCCTCCCAGGGCCCGGCCGGCGGCGGACAGGGCAACGCACAGGGGCAGCAGAACCAGCAGGATCCGTCCGCGCAGGGATCGACCCGGAACAGCGATCCGTCCGTCACGGGCACCGTGTCCAACCAGGACATCTTCATGCGCCTGACCCTCAACAAGAGCAACGTGGTCAAGGGCGAGCCTGTCACCGCCACGCTGAAATTCTATACCCGTGCCGACGTCACGAGTTTCGAGGACGTCAAATTCCCTACCTTCAACGGATTCTGGAGCAAGGAGACCGTATCGGTCAACAATCTGGAATTCAAGCGGGAGAGCGTAGGCGGAACCATCTACAACGCTGCGCTCCTGCGCCAGTGGGTACTGATTCCCCAGCAGAGCGGCACGCTGACCATCGATCCGGCCGAGATGGTCTGCCAGGTGCGCGTACGCACTTCTTCAGGCAGCCCGCTCTCCATCTTCGACGATTTCTTCGACCAGTACCAGACCATCCGCAAACGGGTCAGCACCCCCACCCTGCAGGTCAAGGTGCGCGACCTGCCTGCCGGAGCCCCGGCCTCGTTCGCCGGCGGCGTGGGTGACTTCAAGATCACCGCCAAGATGAGCAAGGAAGGCATCAAATCGAACGAGGCCGCCTCGCTGATCGTCACGATCTCGGGCAACGGCAACCTTTCGATGCTCGAAGCGCCCAAGGTGAACTTCCCGCCCGATTTCGAGGTGTACGACCTCAAGAGCACCGACAAGACCTCGGCCAGCGGCACGAGCGGATCGAAGACCTTCGAGTATCCGTTCATTCCCCGCAGCCACGGAGACTTCGTCATTCCCTCGATCGAATACACCTTCTACGACAATACCCACGGGAAATATGTCACCACTTCTACGGGCGATATTCCGGTGACCATCGAAAAGGGCGAAGAGATCGCCGGCGGGGGTGTGGCGGTGGCCGGTTCCAACCGGCAGACCGTCCGCAGCCTGAGCGAAGACTTCCGCTACATCGCCCTGGGTGACGGCCGTTTCAGGAAAAAGGACGCCTTCTTTGCGGGATCCCCGCTGTTCTATATCCTGCTGGCCGCCCTGGCGCTGATCTGCTGCCTGACCGGAGCGTTGCTCCGGCGCCGTCAGGCCCGCCGCGCCGACGTCGCCGGCAACCGGAACCGCCGTGCGAACAAGATGGCACGCGCCCGGCTCAAGAGCGCCGAGGGTTATCTCCAGAAGAACCTGGCGGGAGCCTATTACGAAGAACTGCACAAAGCCCTGCTGGGCTATGTCTCCGATAAACTGCTGATTCCTGCGGCCGACCTGTCGAAAGAGACGATCGGAGGAACGCTCCGCGAGCGGGGTGTCCGCGACGAGACCGTATCGGCTTTCGACGCATTGCTTGACCGTTGCGAATTCGCCCGTTACGCACCTGAAAGCGCCCAGACACAGATGGAAAACGAATACAACGAGGCCGTGAAGGTCATTTCCGACATCGAAGGCCAGCTTCACAATCCGAAGCCGGCCGGGAAGAAGGTTTCCGGCGTCGCCGTCCTTCTGCTGCTGCCGGGACTCTTCCTGTCGGCAGCACCCGCCCGGGCACAGGACGACGTGGCGGGCCTCTGGCAGAAAGGCAACGAGGCCTACGCCGCCGAACAGTGGCAGAACGCCCTCAACTGCTACCAGATGATCGAGGGGGAACAATTGCAGAGCGCCGAATTGTTCTACAATATCGGCAATACGTATTTCAAACTGGGCGACAACGCCCACGCGATCCTCTATTATGAACGGGCGCTGAAACTCGATCCCTCCCATTCCGATGCGGCGAACAACCTGGCAATCTCACAGCAGCTGACGCTCGACAAGATCGACGCGGTCCCCGACTTCATCCTGATCTCCTGGTTCCGCAACCTGCGGCAGGGTCTGTCGGCTGACGCCTGGGCGTGGCTGACGCTGGCCCTGTCAGCCATCGTCGGCGTGCTGTTGCTCGTATTCCGCCACGGCGCCTCCCCGGCTTTCCGCCGCCTCTCGTTCATCCTCGCCTGCGTATCCTTCGCACTGGCCATTTTTACCTTCGTTTTCTCGCTGCAGCAGAAACGTGCCGTCACGCGGCAGGACAGCGCCATCGTCACCACGCCGGTCTGCTCCGTCAAGGGATCGCCGGCGGAAGGCGGCAGTACGGTCTTCGTCCTCCACGAAGGCACGAAGGTCCGTCTCCTCGACAATGTCGGCGACTGGACGAAAGTAGAAATCGCCGACGGCCGCCAGGGCTGGGCTCCGGCCGGCACTTTCGAGATCATCTGACACTTTTGTGTGGCAGACAACTAGCTATCAGCCAGCTGCTTAGAAAAAATCGGTTGCGTATTTTGACGCAACCGATTTTTAGGATATCGCTGATTATCAAACACCTATCCGCCACAGCCTACCACTGATTGTAGTGGATGCGCTCGGGCTTCCACTTGTCCTTGGGCTGTTCGTCACCGGCGGGGTAGCCGACGGCCACGGCACAATAGGGCAGGAAATTGTCGGGCAGGCCCAATTCACGTTTCATGGTCAGGAAACGGACGGGGTCGGGATAGGAAGCCGTCCATACGGCGCCGAGTCCGAGCGATTCGGCAGCCAGGAGGAAGTTCTCGGTGCAGGCGCCCATATCGTCGCGCCAGGTTCCGTTGGGGCGGGTCACGGGGTCGCCGTCCGGGTTGTTGCGCGGCGGACGGGTGACCGTCGTATCAGCACAGAACACTACGACGGCTGCGGCCGAATTGAAGGTCTTCAAATTGAAATTGTTCTCGAAAATGCGGCCGAACTGCGTCTTGTCGGTCACGACCACGAAGTGCCAGGGCTGGATATTCGAGCCGGAAGGGGCGGCCATGGCGGCCTTCAGCATAGCCTCCATATATTCATCCGGAATGGCCTGGTCGGTAAAGGAGCGCACGCTCTTGCGGCTCATGATGGTCTGGATCGTCTCGTTGTCGACGCCCGTCGTTTTCGCAGCTTTCTCCTCGCATTTGCAGGAGCAAACCGTCAGCGCAGTCAGCAATGCCGCGCAGAGTAAAAGGGTCTTTTTCATAGGATTGGATTCGGTTTATCGAAAACAAATGTAGAAAAAAAATCACAAACTCCGCAAGGCCTCGACGGGATCGAGGGCGGCGGCGCGGCGGGCCGGCAGAAGACCTGATGCAAGGCTGACCGCCACCGACAGGACCGTTGCCGCAAGCAGCCAGGCCCAGGGAACGACGAAACGGCCGTCCAGCCCCCGGGCTACCAGGGCGCCCAGCGAGAGCCCCAGCAGAACGCCGAAGCCGTTACCGGCCTGACCGATCAGGACGGATTCCATCAGGAACTGCATTTCTACGGCACGTGCTTTGGCGCCCAGCGCCCGGCGCGTGCCGATTTCTTTTGTCCGCTCCTTGACCGACACCAGCATACTGTTCATCAGACCTACCGACGCACCCAGCATCGTGATCAGGCCGATGGCCAGGGCGATCATCGACAATTTGGAGCGCAGCGAGGCGACCATCTCCTGGGCGCCGTCGGCCTGTACGATGTCGAAATCGGGCCCGGCACCCGGCGGCAGCCGGCGCACGGCGGCCATTTGGCGGCCGGCTTCGGTCACCGCCGCAACCTGTGAGATACCGGCTGGCACCCGTACCGTGATGCAGCAGCCGGAGACCGCCCCGTCGAGAGGGATCAGCACGGCGCTGTCGAGATTCGTCCCGAACAGGGCGCCCTGCCGGTCGAGCACGCCGACCACGCGGTAGCGGCCGGAGCCGCAGCTGACCATCTCACCTACCCCGTCGCCGTCACCGAACAGCTTTTTGCGGACATTGTCGCCCAGCAGGGCCACGGGCTGCCGCTCCTCGATCTCCCGGGACGAAAAATTACGGCCGGCGGCCAGTTCCAGGCCCTGGCAGGCCAGATACTGCGCATCGCAGGAAATCACGCGGACCACCGGATCGGTAGCCGCCCCGCCGCTTCGCACCTGCGCCCGCTTATTGCGCAATGACCAGACGGAGGATGCGGAGTGGAGCGGGTGATATTCCGTTGAACGAGCATTTTTCTGCGAGAGCAACGGAATATCAGAGCGAAACGGAGCAGTAAAATCCTGCGCTTGCCGGAGCGTAATCGGCGGAGCATCTTCTTTCGGCTGAATCGTAAACAAGCCTGCGCCCAGTTTGCCGAAACTGCCGACCACCCGGTCGGCCAGCACGGCCACGGCAGTCTGGATGCCTACCAGCGAAGCGACGCCGACGGCAATGATGGCAACGGTCAGCCGCGCGCGGCGGCGATTGGCCAAAACAGCATCAAGGGCGAAACGGAAAACATCTCTCATCACAGATCCTCCAAAAGATTTGACTTTCAAAAATAGGAAAATTTCGCGGTTTAAACTAAATTTGCAGGATAATATGCACTTATTTTACACGAAAGTTTCCCATGGAAGAAAAACCGCGTTCCAAACGCCCCTACACGAAGCGCAGCAGCGACGGAAACCGTCCGCAGCGCAGATCATACGGCGCCCGCGCCACCGATGAGAATCGGTCCGACGCGCCGACCTCCTATCGTCGCAGAGACGACAAACCCGCTTACGCAAAATCCGGCAACCAGAAACAAGACGACCGGAAACCTTACGACCGCAAGCCATACGACCGCAAGCCATACGACCGGAAGCCGGACTATCAGAAGAAATATACGCCGAAGCCCAGGGCCAAGGCGGCGGCCCCTGCCGAAGAAAACGGTCCGGTCCGTCTCAACAAGTATATCGCCAACTCCGGCATCTGCTCCCGCAGGGAAGCCGACATGTTCATCGAGACCGGCCAGGTGACGGTCAACGGCGTGAAGGTCACCGAACTGGGCACGAAGATCGATCCGTCCAGGGACGACGTCCGCTTCAACGGCCAGCGCATCCGGGGCGAAAAGAAAGTCTACCTCGTGATGAACAAACCCAAGGACTTCGTCACCACGATGAGCGATCCGCACGCCGAACGGACCGTGATGGACCTCATCTCCAAGTCCATGTGCCCGGAACGCGTGTTCCCGGTAGGCCGTCTTGACAAGGCCACCACGGGTGTCCTGCTCTTCACCAACGACGGCGACCTGACAGAGAAACTCACCCACCCGAAACACGAAGTGCGCAAGATCTACCACGCCACCCTCGACAAAAACCTGACGAAAGAGGACTTCGAGAAGATTCTCGACGGCATCGAACTGCCGGACGGTCCGATTGCCGCCGACGCTCTCTCCTACGTGGATGACGACAAGAGCCAGGTGGGCCTGGAGATCCATTCGGGACGCAACCGCATCGTCCGCCGCATCTTCGAATCGCTGGGCTACAAGGTCAAGAAACTCGACCGCGTGTACTTCGCCGGCCTGACCAAGAAGAACCTGCGCCGCGGCGCCTGGCGCTTCCTCGAAGAGAAAGAGATCGCTTTGCTCAAGATGGGGGCTTTCGAATAATGGCTGCGGAAAACAAGACCCCGAAACAGCATCGGGCCGGGTTCGTCAACATCATCGGCAACCCGAATGTCGGCAAATCGACACTGATGAACGCCCTGGTGGGCGAGAATCTTTCTATCGTAACGGCCAAGGCACAGACCACGCGCCACCGCATCATGGGCATCGTCAACGGCGAGGACTGGCAGATCGTCTATTCCGACACGCCGGGCATCCTCAAGCCCAGTTATGCCCTGCAACAGAGCATGCTCGACTTCGTGGACACGGCCATCGGCGACGCCGACATCATCCTCTACGTTACCGACGTAGTGGAGAAAAAAGACAAGAACGAGGCCTATGTCGAGAAACTCCGCCAGCTCACCTGCCCCGTGCTCATCGTACTCAACAAGATCGACCTGAGCGACCAGGCCACCGTACTCGGGCTGATGGAGGAGTGGAAGGCCCTCGTGCCCAACGCTGAGATCTTCCCCGCCTCGGCCCGGGAGAAATTCAACCTCGAGAACATTTTCGAGGCGATCCTGGCCAAACTGCCCGTCAGCCCGCCGTGGTATGACAAGGAACAGTTCACCGACAAGAGCATGCGCTTCTTCGCCTCGGAAATCATCCGGGAAAAGATCCTCGAAAACTACGACAAGGAGATTCCCTACTGCACCGAGGTCGTCATCGAACGGTTCAAGGAAGGCGAGGTCCGCTACGACATCGGCGCCGTGATCAACGTGATGCGCGACTCCCAGAAAGCGATCATCATCGGCAAGGGCGGCAGCGCCCTCAAACGCGTGGCCACGCAGGCCCGGCTGGAAATGGAGCATTTCTTCCAGAAGAAAGTGTTCCTGCAGGTTTTCGTGAAGGTGGAGCCCGACTGGCGCGAAGACAAGAAGAAACTCAGACAATTCGGATACATACTTGACTAAAGGATTCAGTGAAATGAAAGAAGACGACGAGAACGACGAACTGGAAGAGCTGGAAGAAGAGATTCCCGAAGAAGAGGACGCGGATCAGATCGTTGACGAAGATTCGGTCGACGAGACCGCCTTCGGCAAATACGACAGACTGGTTGCCGAAGGCGAGAACAAATACAAGCTTTCCGGCATGTACCGGGACTGGTTCCTCGACTATGCCTCCTATGTGATCCTCGACCGCGCCGTCCCCCATATCGAAGACGGTCTCAAGCCGGTGCAGCGCCGCATCCTGCACGCGATGCACAAAGTCGAGGACGGCCATTACCACAAGGTGGCCGGCATCGTGGGCGACACGATGAAATACCACCCGCACGGTGACGCCTCGATCAAGGACGCGCTCGTGGGCCTGGGCCAGAAGGAATATCTGGTGGACACCCAGGGCAACTGGGGCAACATCTTCACCGGCGACGCGGCTGCCGCTTCGCGATATATCGAGGCCCGTCTGAGCAAGTTCGCCCTCGAAGTCGCCTTCAACAAGAAGATAACGGAATGGGTACCTTCCTACGACGGGACGAACCAGGAGCCGGTCGTCCTGCCGATGAAGTTCCCGCTCCTGCTCGCACAGGGCACCGACGGCATCGCCGTGGGCCTGGCGGTCAAGATCCTGCCGCACAACTTCAATGAACTGCTCGACGCCTGCATCGCGGCCCTCCGCGGCAAGGACTTCGAACTCTATCCCGACTTCCCTACCGGCGGCCTGATCGACTGTTCGCGTTACAACAACGGCCTGCGCGGCGGAAAGGTCAAGATCCGCGCTCGTATCGTCAAGACCGACAAGCGTACGCTCACAATCACCGAGATCCCGTACGGCCAGACGACCGAGAGCCTGATCGACTCGATCATCAAGGCAAACGACAAGGGCAAGATCAAGATCAAGAAGGTCGATGATATGAGCAGCAGCGGCGTGGAGATCAACATCACGCTCCAGAACGAGGTGTCGCCCGACAAGACCATCGACGCGCTGTATGCCTTCACCAATTGCGAGATCGCCCTCTCTCCCAATGCCTGCGTGATCATGGACCGCAAGCCGCATTTTATGGGTGTGGACGAGATCCTGCGCTACAATGCCTCGCACACACGCGATCTCTTCCAGCAGGAGCTGCAGATCCTGCTCGACGAACTGGAAGGCGACTGGCACTGGTCGAGCCTCGAAAAGATCTTCTTCGAACAGAAGGTGTACCGCATCCTCGAGAACGACGCAGCCTCCTGGGAGGAGCAGCTGAAAGACGTGGAGCGCGAGATGGGCAAGTACCAGCACCTGCTGCGGCGGCCCATCACGCCGGAAGACATCGCCAAACTGGTTGAAAAGCCGGTGCGGAAGATTTCCCGTTTCGACATCAAGGCCGCCGAGGAGAGAATCCGCGGCATCGAGGCCGACATCGAAGAAGTGAAGAACAATCTGGAGCACCTGACCGAATTCACGATCCGCTACTTCCAGCAGCTCAAGCGCAAGTACGGCGCCCGTTTCCCGCGCAAGACCGAGATCTCCACCTTCGAGAATATCCAGGCCGAGAAGGTCATCACCCTCAATGCCAAGCTCTACGCCAACAAGGCCGACGGCTTCGTAGGCACCGATCCCAAGAAGATCGACGGGGCGGAATACATCTGCGACTGTTCGGACATCGCCGAAATCGTGGTCTTCATGAAGAACGGAAAGTATCTGGTCACGAAGGTCAAGGACAAGGCGTTCATCGGGAAAGACATCATCCACGCGGCCGTGTTCAACCGGAAAGACGAGCGCACGGTCTACAACGTGGTGTACCGCGACGGAAAACCGGGCGGCGTGTATTATGCCAAGCGCTTCGCCATCACCGGCATCACGCGCGACAAGGAGTACGACCTGACCCTCGGCAAGCCGGGTTCTACGGTACTCTGGTTCACGGCCAACAGCAACGGCGAGGCGGAGGTGCTCCGCGTCCAGTACCGGCCGCGTCCGAAACTCAAGAAACTGGTGGATGAGTACAATTTCGCCGATCTGGCCATCAAGGGGCGCACGTCCCGGGGCAACGTGGTCACGAGCAAGAACTCCATCCAGCGCATCACATTGAAGGCCAAGGGTGTATCCACGCTCGCCGGCAAGCAGATCTGGCTCGACGAAGATATCTACCGTCTCAACGATGCGGGCCGCGGCCTGTATCTGGGCGAATTCTCGGAAGGCGACCAGATCCTGGTCCTGTGCAAGGACGGTTCCTATTATACGACCGGTTTCGACCTGAGTACGCATTTCCAGGGCGACATTATGCGGGTCGAGAAGTTCGATCCCGAGAAGGTATTTTCCGCCCTGTATTACGACGGACCGGCTAAGGCATTCTATATCAAACGTTTCTGTTTCGAGCCGAACAACGGCATAGCAGTAAGTTACATCGCCGACGGCAAAGGTTCGAAGATGCTGGGACTGAGCGAAGACCGCTGGCCGCAGCTGGAGGTCACCTTCAAGGGGAAAAATGCCGGCAGGGAACCGGAACGGATCGACGTGGAACAGTTTATCGGCAAGAAGGGTTTCCGTGCCAAGGGAAAGAAGGTATCTTCGCTGGAGGTCAAGTCCGTGCAGTTCGTGGAACCGCTGGTGAAAGAAGAGCCCGAACTGCCGGAAGAGCCTGACACCCCTGAAGAGCCTGACACGGCATCAGTCCCCGATATCGGCACCGAAACCCCCGCCGAGCCGAACTGGAGCAACCCTACCGAACCGACGTTGTTTTAGACCGTGGCGCTTACTGCGTTGATTATCAGCGATATACAAAGAATCGTGTGCGCGTTTTTACGCACACGATTTTCAGGAATTAACTGAAAACCAGATATTTATCTGCCACATGATTGTAGCACTGACAGGATTTATGGCGAGCGGGAAGACGACGTTCGGACGGGCGGCGGCGGAGCGGCTCGGGTGGGCGTTCGTGGATCTCGACGAGCTGATTGCGGCCCGGCACGGGACGCCGGCGGAGATTTTCGCTGCCGGCGGTGAGGGGCGCTTCCGCGAGATTGAATCGCAGATGCTCGACGAGGCGCTTGCGGCGGAACACGATACCGTGCTGGCCCTCGGCGGCGGTACCATCCTGCGCGAGGAGAATCTGCATCTGCTGAAGGAGCACGCCACGCTCATCTGGCTCGACACTTCGTTCGACATCATCCTCCGGGAAATCGAAAACGCCGAAAGGCCGGTGGTCAAAGGCCTGCCGACTGAAGGCATCCGGGCCCTGTACGATGCGCGACGGCCCCTGTACGCTGCCGCAGCCGACATTATATTCCCCATCGAATCAACCGATTACGAACAGGTCATCACAGATTTGTCCACCCTCATCCAATCACTATGAAAACTTTTCGTCTCCTGCTGACTCTGACTGCGCTGCTCCTCCTCGGCGCCTGCACCCACAAGAACGAGAACCTGCCTGCCGACGCCATCGTGCTCCTCAGTCCGGACGCGAGGCTGGAACTGAAGTTTGCACTGGTTGACGGTGTGCCGGAGTACAGCCTCTCCCGCCACAGCGATGCTGTCATCCTGCCCTCCCGCCTGGGATTCGCTCTCCTCGAACGGGAGAGCCTGGACCGGGGATTCACCCTATGCGGAACCTCCTTCGATTCTTTCGACGAGACCTGGGAACCGGTCTGGGGCGAAGAAGCGCAGATCCGCAATCATTACAACGAACTGCTGGTGAATCTCCGCAAGGAATCGGGCGAGGCCATGGACATCCGCTTCCGGCTCTATGACGACGGCCTGGGTTTCCGCTACGAGTTCCCGCTTGAGAACAAACTCACCTATTTCAAGGTCCGGGAAGAATTGACGGAATTCGCCCTGACAGAGGATCCGACGGCCTGGTGGGTGCCGGGTGATTATGACATCCAGGAATTCTGCCCTACGGAATCCAGGTTGTCCGAGGTCCGGACCGCGAGCGATTCCGTGCGCGCGAAAGGAGGCTGGCCGCGGGTCCAGTCTTCTCCCACGGGCGTCCAGACCGCCCTGCAGCTGAAGACCGACAAAGGCCTGTATCTCAACATCCACGAAGCCGCCACGCTCGACTACCCCACCCTGCACCTCGACTGGGGCGAAAAGGACCACGTGCTGCGCGCCAACCTGACGCCCGACGCGGAAGGCGTGAAAGGCCGCCTGCAGGCACCTTGCAAGACGCCCTGGCGTACCGTGATGGTCTGCGAAAGTGCCCCGGAAGTGCTGGCGTCACGGCTCATCCTGAACCTCAACGAGCCTTGCGCGATCGACGACGTAAGCTGGATCCATCCCGTCAAGTATATGGGCGTGTGGTGGGAGATGATTACCGGAAAGAGCCACTGGTCCTATACGAGCGACTATCCTTCGGTCCAGCTGGGCGTGACGGACTATGAGCACGCCAAGCCGCACGGCAGGCACGGTGCGAACAACGAAAACGTGCGCCGGTATATCGATTTTGCCGCGGAGAACGGTTTCGATGCCCTGCTGATCGAAGGCTGGAACATAGGATGGGAAGACTGGTACGGCTGCCAGAAGGATTTCGTCTTCGACTTCCTCACCCCATATCCCGATTTCGACCTGCCCGCGCTCAACCAGTATGCCCACCAGAAAGGCATCCGGCTGATCATGCACCACGAGAGTTCCTCGTCCACGCTCAATTATGAGCGTTGGATGGAGCAGGCCTATACGCTGATGAACCAATACGGCTACGATGCGGTCAAGAGCGGCTACGTGGGCGCGATCATCCCTTACGGCGAGCACCACTACAGCCAGCCGATCAACAACCACTACCACTACGCCATCGTCGAGGCCGCGAAGCATCACATCATGGTCGACGCCCACGAAGCCGTGCGGCCTACCGGCCTGTGCCGGACCTGGCCCAACATGATCGGCAACGAGAGCGCCATGGGCAATGAGTTCCGGAGCATCATCGAGCCCGGCCACACCACCATCCTGCCGTTCACCCGGCAGCAGGGCGGCCCGATGGACTTCACGCCCGGTATTTTCGAGATGGACATTGCAAAGGTCAACCCCGATGACCCGCAGAAGATGCGGCACACGCTCTGCAACCAGCTGGGCCTCTACGTGACCTTCTATTCGCCGCTCCAGATGGCGGCCGACCTTCCCGAAAACTACGCCCGCTTTATGGACGCCTTCCAGTTCATCAAGGACGTGGCCGTCGACTGGGACAAGAGCCTGTACCTGGAAGCCGAGCCCGGCGCCTACATCATCACGGCCCGGCATCCGAAAACGGCTACGCTCAATTCGGGCCGGCTCAGCGGCCATTCCAGCGTATATGATTTCGTTTACAAGGACGGTCACCTGCACGACGTATGGTACGTGGGCGGCATCACCGACGAGAACGCCCGGGAGTTTTCCGTAAAACTGGACTTCCTGCAACCCGGCCTGCAATATGAAGCCACCATCTACGCCGATGCGCCCGACGCCGATTTCGAGACCAACCCGCAGGCCTATACCATCACGAAACAGACCGTGGATTCCTCCACGGTCCTGAACTTGCGGATGGCCCGCTCGGGCGGCTTCGCCGTCTCGCTGCGCTCGCTGTAACGCTCAGCAGGCTATTCGCTTAGGATTTCAGCTATTGTCGAGTAGATATCCTCTCCCCGCAGGCCACGCTTCAGGATGGTGCCGTCGGGCGCGAAGAGGATCAGGTGGGGAATCGCATTGATGCCGTACAACTGACCCGGAATCTTCTGGGCATCGAAAATCTGATGCCAGGGCATGTCGAGTCTGGCCAGAGCGGCGACGGTATCGTCGCGCTTGTCGCTGACAGCGACGCTCACCACGTCGAAGCGGTCGCCCGCAAAAGCTTCCCACGTTTTCTTGATATACGGCATCTCCGCCTTGCAGGGGCCGCACCACGAAGCCCAGTGGTCGAGCAGGATATACTTGCCTTTGCCCACATAGTCGGAAAGTTTCACATCCGTGCCGTCGGGATTGCCGCCGACGACCGTGTAGTCCGTGAACGGCTGACCGACAGCCGTCCTGTTCTGCAGTTCGATCGACTCGAAGGCTTTTCGGACCAGATAGAAATCGCGGACCCGGTCGGTGACCGTCTGCCGGTAGAGCGTCAGGAAGGCGGACGTATCGACGTGGGCGAGATCTTCCAGGGCAACGGCGCCCAGGAGATTGTCGGGGTTGGCCTTGACGACCGAATCGGTCAGCGCGGCCTTCTCGGCCCGCTGGTCACGCTTGTATGCGTAAAAACGTTTGTGGAAGGCGTTGTAAGCGTCGGTCATCGGCGTGCCGCCGGTGGTCCGTTCGTCGATGTCGGCCGTCACGGTGCCCGGCTCCAGAATGAGGGAGACCCGCGTCTTTTCGCGGCCCACATAAACGAAGCAGGGCTCTTTCACATCGCCCGTAAAGGAGAACCTGCCGTCCTGAACCGAAGTCACGCCCAGCGTGTCGCTACGGTCCAGGTCGATCAGATAGACCTCCGTCCCGTCGTCGGTCGTGAAGATACCGTCGATAGTGTAAGCGTTCCTGCCGCAGGAAAGCACAACGGTGGCCAGGCATACAGCCGCCATAACAAACCGCGTCGCCATAACGGACATCATTTAAACATAGACTTCATCGGCCGGCCGCGCCAGGCCTTCGGGATCTTCAGTCCGAGCGCGTAGGCCAGTGTCGCCGTCAGATCGTACTGCATCATCGGCTCTTCCAGGATATATCCTTCGCGGATATGTTTGCCGAACAGGATGAAAGGCGTCTCCAGATGCGCCATTTCCAGTTTCCCGTGGCCTTTGCCGGAACCGCCGTGGTCGGACGAGAAGACGAAGATCGTGTCGTCGAATATCCCGGCATCCATCGCCGCCTGGAAAATGAGGCCGACCATCCGGTCGACTTCGACGAGACAGTCGTAATACTCCGGCGATTCCCAGCCGGCACGGTGTCCCACTTCGTCCACGTCGCCGATGTAAAAGGTAAAGAAAACCGGTTTATGGAACTTGATGTACTCCACGGCCCGTTCCAGCGTGTAACGCTCCATCGTATAGCCTTCCGGTTCGTGATACCCCGGATCATACAGATGGTAGTTGATCACAGCCGTGTCGATCAACGGTCCGATCCCGTCCCAGTTGTACACGCAGCCCGACTCGGCCTTCGGCCGCTGCTCGCGGAGAAGCGTGTAGATGGTCGGGGGCATCCCCCGGCCGTTGTCCAGAACGGCCGGAATCTCAGGCTTGGAAGAATTCCAATTGCCGTATCCGTGCTGTTCGGTCGGCAGGCCGTTGAAAATGGTAGCCCAGTTGATAGCCGATGATGAAGGCATCACGGAACGTTTCTCCAAGGTATAACTTCCCTGGTTCATCATCATCCAGATATTGGGCATCCGGCCCAGGAGGACGGGATCCTTGAAAGCCGGCGTCGATACGCCATCCACGCCGATAAAGATAACGTGCCTGGCTTTCGGGCGGGCAGCGGAAGCGTCGAGGCAGCAGGCGGCCAGCACCGCCAGGGTAATCAGCAGAAGTCTTTTCATAGTTGAGTCGGATCTTTTGTCAAATATAGCAATTTCCGCCGATTAATTGTCAGGTTATTGATTAATCTCCAAATAATATATATATTTGCACAAAAAATATATATGAATACTTCTTCCACCAAGCGAAAACTGATTGATTTGAACCTGCCGGTCTTTACGGCCCTTTCACAACAGGCCCGAAAAGAAGGTGTGTCTTTGAAAAAATTCATTGAGAACCTGCTGGAAGCTGAAGCGGAACGCCGGCAGCCGGCCGTTCCGGCAGGCGTAACCGATCCAAGAATCCTGAGTCTGGTCGGCGTAGTGAAGAATTCAATCGAGAACGAAGAGGCCGGATCGGACGAACGGCTCCAATACATCCTGTCGAAATGAATCCCCGCCTCTTTCTCGACACCAACATCCTGCTGGATATCCTGCTGGAGCGTCCCGGCTACCAGTCCGCACTCGAAGTTCTTCAAGCCGGATCCGATGGTAAAGTATCCCTGCACACCTCCATTCTCTCAATGGCCAATATTGCCTATGTCCTCCGCAAGACGCTGAATCAGAACATCCTGATTCCAACACTGAAACAAATTTCAATCCTGGTGGATGTTCTCCCGATGGATGCGGCAATCCTGGACAAAGCACTGCTTCTTTCAGGGCCTGACTTCGAAGACACCCTGCAAGCTGTCTGCGCCGCACAAGGCAACTGTGACCTGCTTGTCACCCATAATCCCAAACATTTCAATATACAGCCGGGGCTCGTCCCCGATTGGACGAGCCCCAGAATCATCGCGCCGGAAGAATTCGTGTAGCGCTTATTCTCCGAACAGCGTATCGAGATACTTGTAGAATTCTTCGCTTTCGCCGATGACGATCTTGTCGATCTTTCCTTCGGGGTCGATGATGATCTTCGTGGGGTAGCCCTGTACGGCATATTTGTCAGGCGTACCGTCGGCGTCGGCATTGTAAACGTGGAGCCATGGCAGTTCGTACTTTTCGACCGCTCCTTTCCACTTCTCTTTGGTGTCGCGGCAGTCGATGCCAACGATCTCGAACTTGCCGGCATACTTCTCATAGTATTTCTTCATATCGGGAATACCCTTGATGCACCAGCCACACCAAGAGCCCCAGAAGTCGAGGATTACCCATTTACCGCGCATCGACGAAAGGGTAAACGATTTACCTTCGATGTCCGGGAGGGTGAAGTCGGGGGCCTCGACGCCTTCCTTGATCGATTCGACCGCTTCCTGACGGATCCGTTCATTCTCGGCTTGCTTGCGGAGCGCATCGATCACCGGCCTCATTTTGCCGTTCGCGACCTTCGGGTCGAGAGATGCAACAACATGCTCTATCTGATCCTCGCCAATCAACTGAAGCAGCCCAACCGAAGCATCCTTGTCGGGATGAGCGGAAACATAATCATACGCCCTCTGCTTCAAATCCCTATAAACTGCCTCGTACTCGGCTTTATATCGCTCGTTTTCCTCCTTGATCCGGTCTGCATTCTTCTCGCGGTCCTTGATCAGTTCGGCAAAGAGATTCTCAATGTCTTCCCGCATCTGGCCCAGTTTCACCATGGCGGGCTTGGTCAGGTCGCTGACCTCGGCGTATTCCTTGTAAAAGCGTGTACCCCCGATGGCATAGTCTTCAAAACTTCCGTTGACGACAACCTTTTCACCCGGCACGCCGGGGAAGTTGATGCCCATGTGGAAATAGTCTCCAGGCATCCGAAGGGTTACCGAAACGGGTTCTTCCAAAGGGAGGGTCATCACAAGACGGCCGTCCTGAAGCGCTTCCCGTTTCATCTCATAGGCCGTGGAACCATACTGAACCGTCATGACATCCACGCTGTCATACGGACATTCGAGCTGCGCTTCAAGGCGAAGCTCATTGGCCGGGATCTTCTCCCCGCAAGCCGATGCCAAAGCGGCGAAAGCCACCAGGCAGCCAATAATAAAGATTTTCTTATCCATCGATTTGTGTATTAATTGCCGGAAACGATCTGACAATAATACAAGAAAACAGCTTACGCCCCGCAAAAAATCAGAACAGTTCCTTCTCTTTGATGTCCTTGACGCGGAGCTGGATGTTGGCGATGCCGCGGTAGTAGTTCTCGGCGATGGAGTAGCAGATGTCGACGGGATTGCCGGCCTGCATATGCTCGAAATGCTCGGAGAGATTGAAAGCGATGGCCGAGATGTGGTGGTAAGGTTCGTCCTCCTGGATGAGTTCGAGTTTGAGGTGCTTGAGGTCGCCGTGGTCGGCGCTGCCGACCTTGCGGCCATTGCCGTTGTCATACACGTTCTCCGTAATGAATACGGGCGACTGGTTGCCCGGTCCGAAGGGCTGGAACTGCTTGAGCAGGCGGAAGAACTTGGGCGTGATCTGATTGAAATCGAGATAGGAGTCGATATCGACCGTGGGGGTCATCACCACGTTCTTGATACGGACGGCCACGGCATCCTCGAAACGGCGGCAGAACTCCGGGAAATTCTCTTCCTTGATGGTCAGGCCCGCCGCATACATATGGCCGCCGAAGTTCTCGAGCAGGTCGGCGCAGCTCTCGATGGCATCGTAAAGGTCGAAGCCGGCGATGGAACGGGCGCTGCCCGTGATGAAACCGTTCGATCGGGTCATCACGATAGTCGGCCGGTAATAGGCTTCCACCAGACGGGAGGCAACGATTCCGACCACCCCCTTGTGCCACGACGGATTATAGACGATGGTCGATTTCCGCTCGGCGAAGTCGGGCATGTCGCGCACCATCTTGAGCGCCTCTTCGGTGATTTCACGGTCGATCTTCTTGCGGTCGTTGTTGTGTTCGTTGATGGCGTCGCCGATCTCCATCGCCTCCTGGTCGTCGCGCGCCGTCAGCATATCGACGGCCGTACGGCCGCTCTCCATGCGGCCGGCCGCGTTGATGCGCGGGCCGATCTTGAAGACGATCTCGTCGATGGTGATGCGGTGCTTCTCCAGGCCGGAAAGCTTGATGATGGGAATCAGGCCCTTGCGCGGGTTCTCATTGAGCTGTTTGAGACCGTAGTAGGCCAGGACGCGGTTCTCGCCCGTCACCGACACGAGATCCGACGCGATGCTGACGACCAGCAGGTCGAGCAGCGTCTGGTATTCCTCGAAAGGAATGCCGTGCCGCTTGGCATAAGCCTGCACCAGTTTGAAGCCCACGCCGCAGCCCGACAGGTCGTCGAAGGGATAATTGCAGTCTTCCCGCTTGGGGTCGAGCACCGCCACGGCGGGCGGCAGTTCCGTATCGGGGAGATGATGGTCGCAGATGATCGTGTCAATGCCGAACTTTGCAGCGTATTTGACCTTCTCCACCGCCTTGATGCCGCAGTCGAGGGTGATCAGCAGCGTACAGCCGTGGTCGCGGGCGGTGTCGATGCCCTTGTAGGAGACACCGTAGCCTTCATCATAGCGGTCGGGAATATAATACTCGATGTTGGTGTCGAACTGGCGGAAAAAAGAATACACCAGCGAGACGGCCGTGGTTCCGTCGACGTCATAGTCGCCATAGACGAAAATCCGCTCGTGGTCGCGGATGGCCTTGTCCATCCGGTCCACGGCCTTGTCCATATCTTTCATCAGATACGGGTCGTGGAGCATTCCCAGGTCGGGGCGGAAGAATTCCCGGGCCTTGGCGAAGGTATCGATGCCACGCTGCACGAGCAGGTTGGCCAAAACCTGGTCGATCCCCAGTTCCTGTGCGAGCTGGCGGACGGAAGCGGGGTTCCCCGGTTCCTTGACGACCCATTTCTTTTCAATACCCATAAAAACTCTTCGCCTAATTTGCAAAGATAATAAATTTGTCCGCCTTTCTGCAAAAAAATGCTAACTTTGTATTTTGAACTGAAAACTTTAGCTGGAAGAAAAATTATACCCGATGGAAATCACTGATCTCAACGAACAGGAACTGAACCGCCGCGCCTCTTTGCAGAAACTGCAGGAACTGGGCATCAACCCCTATCCTGCCGCCGAATTCCCCGTCAACGCCACGACACAGGAAATCAAAGACGGTTACGATCCTGAGAAAGGGAACTTCAACGATATCGCCATTGCCGGCCGTATGATGAGCCGACGCATCATGGGCGCAGCCTCCTTTATCGAACTGCAGGACGACCGCGGCCGCATCCAGGTCTATGTCAAACGCGACGAGATCTGCCCGGACGAGGACAAGACCCTCTACAATACCGTTTTCAAGAAACTCCTCGACATCGGCGACATCGTCGGAATCAAGGGCTATGCCTTCATCACGCAGACAGGCCAGCTGTCCATCCACGCCAAAAGCCTGACGGTGCTCAGCAAATCGCTCCGCGTCCTCCCCATCGTCAAGGAGAAGGAAGGCGAAGTGTACGACGCCTTCGCCGACCCCGAGCTCCGCTACCGGATGCGTTACGTCGACCTGATCGTGAACCCGCACGTGAAGGAGATCTTCGAGAAACGCACGAAGATCATCGGCACGATGCGCGACTATTTCAACGAACACGGATACCTCGAGGTGGAGACGCCCATCCTCCAGTCGATCCCGGGCGGCGCCACGGCCCGTCCGTTCATCACCCACCACAACACCCTCGACATCCCGCTCTATATGCGCATCGCCAACGAACTCTACCTCAAGCGCCTGATCGTAGGCGGCTTCAAGGGTGTCTATGAGTTCGCCAAGGACTTCCGGAACGAGGGTATGGACCGCACCCACAACCCCGAGTTCACCTGTATGGAAATCTACGTAGCCTACAAGGACTACAAATGGATGATGAAGTTCGTCGAAACGATGATTGAACGGATCGCCATCGCCATCAACGGCAAGACGAAATTCGAGGTCTGGGGCAACGAGATCGAGTTCAAGGCGCCTTACCGCAAGCTCCCGATGCTCGAAGCCATCAAGGAATACGCGGGCGTGGACATCGCCGGGATGGACGAAACGCAGCTCCGCGACACCTGCAGGAAGCTCAACGTCCCGATCAAGCCCGAAATGGGCAAGGGCAAGCTCATCGACGCCATTTTCGGCGAATATTGCGAGAAGAACCTCGTCCAGCCCACATTCATCATCGACTACCCCGTGGAGATGAGCCCGCTCACCAAGCGCCACCGCGAGAATCCGGCGCTGACCGAGCGTTTCGAACTTTTCGTAAACGGCAAGGAACTGGCCAACGCCTACAGCGAGCTCAACGATCCGATCGATCAGCTGGAGCGATTCAACGACCAGGTCCGCCTGAAAGACGCCGGCGACGACGAGGCGATGTACATCGACATGGACTTCGTCCGGGCGCTCGAATACGGCATGCCGCCGACCTCCGGCCTGGGTATGGGCATCGACCGCCTGACGATGATGATGACCGATTCGGCCACCATCCAGGACGTGCTCTTCTTCCCGCAGATGCGGCCCGAGAAAACGGCGCCCAAGGAAGAAAAAGCCGAATGACACGATGGCGGAGATCCTCACATCCCCGCAGAATCCCAAGATCAAGGAGCTCCTCGCCCTTGAGACGAAATCCCGCGAGCGTAAAGCCCGCGGGCTCTTTGTCGTAGAAGGGCGCCGCGAATTCGAGCGGGCCCTCTCGGCCGGGTTCGAAGCCGTGACGGTTTTCGTCCGCGAAGGCGAAACCGACACCGCGACGGCCGATTTCGTCGTCAGCCGCAGCCTCTACGAGAAAATCGCCTACCGCGAGGGTACGGAAGGCATCGTTGCCGTAATGCGGGCTCGCCAGATGCATCTGGAAGACCTTCGGCCCTCGCCCGCCCCGCTCATCCTGGTGCTGGAAGGCGTTGAGAAGCCCGGCAACCTGGGCGCCGTGCTGCGAACCGCCGACGCGGCAGGGGTCGATGCGGTGCTGGTCTGCGACCCGCTCACCGACCTGTATAATCCCAACCTGATCCGTGCCAGCCTGGGCGCCCTGTTCTCCGTTCCCACGGTCGCCTGCACGTCGGAAGAAGCCTTTGCGTGGCTGTCATCCCGCGGCATCGCCGTCCTGACGGCCCAGCTCCAGGATTCCGTTCTTTACTATGAAACCGATATGGTGCGTTCCACCGCCCTGGTCTTCGGCACGGAAGACAAAGGTCTCTCGGACTTCTGGCGGAATCGGGCCGATGCGCACATCCGCATCCCGATGGCCGGCGCAATGGACTCCCTCAACGTGTCGGTTTCAGCCGCCATCCTGGCCTTCGAAGCCGTCCGGCAGCGCAAACAGCAAAACACAAGCCTATGAAATACGGATTGATCGGCTACCCCATCGCGCACAGCAAGAGCCCCGAACTGTTCAGGGCCGCCTATCCGGACAACCCGGAGATGACCTACGACCTGATTGAAGAAGATGATTTCGAACGGGCCTACCGCCGTTTTGAAAAGGATTACGAAGCCGTCAACGTCACGGCGCCCTTCAAAGGCGACGCGTTCCGGAAAGTCGATATCGCCGACACCATCGCCAGGGAACTCTATGCAGTCAACATCCTGAAAAAGAAGGACGGAAAGATTTACGGCTACAATTCCGATTTCTGGGCACTCAAGAAAATGCTCGCTCCCTATGCCCAGCCGGGGAAGCGGACCAAAGTGCTGGTGATCGGCTGCGGCGGAGCCGCGAAAGCTGCCGCACTGGCCGCCCTGAAACTGCGGATGTCGGTCACGGTGGCCAACCGCGATTTCCGCAAGGCACGCGAATTCTGTTTTACGGGCGGCGGAATGATTCCGGTCCGGCTGGAACAGGCCGCGGAACTGGCCGGCCAGATGGATATCCTCATCTACACGCTGCCTCTGCGGACAGACCTGGTAGACCGCCTTCCGCTCGAAGGGCGCGTGGTCGTGGAGCCCAATTACAAGGATCCCTGCCTGCGGGAGATGTGCGAGGCGGCCGGCGCCACCTACATCTCGGGAATGGACTGGCTGGGCGAACAGGCCATCGCCGGCTACCAGTTGATGACCGGGATAGAACCCGATGCCGTGCGTGTCAAGGCCTGCTGTGCCCTAACGAAATAACTTATATGGAGAATATTCTTCTTGCCCTGTTTTTTTTTGGAAACAGGGTTGCTTATCCTTGCTTTCATCCGGCTCCGTCGGCAGCACACTGACCTGAGGACCCTGCTCAACCTGGTCCGCTCCGACCGCGACCGAATCGAACCGGCCGCCCGTCATCTGGCAGACCTGCTTTCCGACATCGCAAATGCCTCCGCACAAGGTGGCGAAAGCGTCCATATGCTCTCCAAGCGGCTCAACCGCATCCTCACCGCTCCGCGGGGAGAAGGGCGCGCCGTCAAAGATGAATTCCTGATCCTGGCGAATCTCTACGACTGCGGGCTCCTGACCTGGCTCGAACAACGCTACCCCGGACTCAACCGCAACGAGATTGCCATCTGCGGGATGATCACGCTCGGCCTGGACCCGATCTGCATCGACAAGGTTTTCGGTTATGACCACGAACAGACCTTCTACAACCGGCGGGCGGACATCCGCCGGAAACTCGGTCTCGACCGCTCCGTTCCGCTCGAGCGCTTCCTGACCGAACAGGCCGCCCGCCTGCGCCGTGAACACGAAGCGGCTCTCCACCGGATCGACCGGCGGTACTGATCCCTGTAACGGAAGCCGCACCGCCCTCTTTCAAACCCTAACCCGCACGACAGGCCCGAGCACGGCGGGCGGTGCGTCCTTCCGTCTTTCAGAAACTTTTTATTTGCAAGAATTGAAGATTATCCGTACTTTTAGCGAAAATTTACAGACATTATGGCACTCAACAAAGTATTACTCATCGGAAATGTAGGGAAGGACCCTGAAATCAGACATCTTCAGGGCGGCGCATCGGTTGCCACCATTACGCTGGCAACCAGTGAAAGGTATCGCGACAGAAACGGCGAATCCCGCGAAATGACGGAATGGCATACCATCATCGCCTGGCGGCAGCTGGCCGACCTGGCGGAGAACTATATCCGCAAAGGCAGCCAGATTTACGTGGAAGGCAAGATCCGCAGCCGCAGCTGGGACGACCAGAACGGTCAGAAACGCTACGTGACGGAAATCCAGGCCGACACCATCCAGCTGCTCGGCCGCCGCGGCGACAATCCCGGCGCTCCGGCACAGCCGCAAGGCCAGCCCCAGCCCCAGCAGGGCTACAACCAGCCGTCCTACGGCGCCCCGGCCCAACCGCACCACGCCCCCGCTCCGCAACAGACCACGCCGATGGTCAATCCCGCCGACCTGAACGACGACGGAACCGACGACCTGCCGTTCTGACCTTGCCCTCCAAAGCACAAAGAAAGCCGCCCAAAAGGACGGCTTTCTTTGTGTTGAACCTTGTTCGCTACGCGACCTCCTTCGAAGGCCGGTCGATCTTCAGTTCGGGGTGCTTCTTCGAGTTGAAGAAGAGGCAGACTGCGACGGTGATGGCGACGATGCCCAGGGAGACGAAGATGAACTCGGAGTGGACGGCGGCCGCCTTGTCCAGAATCTCGGCCGTAGCGGCGTCGAGACCCTCCTTCTTGTCGGCATAGTTCTTCATGATGCGGCCTACGAAAATCGGGACGAGCAGCATGCCCATATTCTGGATCCAGTAGATCATCGAATAGGCCGTTCCCAGGTTCTTCTCGGGGATGATCTTCGGAACGGTCGGCCACATCGCCGAAGGGACCAGCGAATAGCCGATGCCCAGCAGCACGATGGCGGCATAGCCGTAGAAATGCACGCCGGGTGCGAAACCGATGATCAGGTGCGCGCAGAACACCAGGATTGCGCCGAGGATCATCCAGGTCGTCGCCTTGCCCACCTTGTCGACCAGCGCGCCGAAGAGCGGCGTGAAGATCACGGGCGCGAAAGCGATCATCGAGATCATCACGGAAGCCGTGGAGGGGTCGAGATCGAAGCGCGGGATGATGATCGAAGTACCGAACTTCTTGAAACTGATGACGCAGCAGTAGAAGAATACGCAGAGCAGGGCGATCATGATGAAACGCGGGTTGCTCAGCACCTTGAAGATGTCGGAGAATTTGAACTTGTCTTCCTCCTTCACTTCGCCGCGCTGGGAGACGATGCCTTCCTGGCGGTCATACTTGGCGTCCATGGCCACGAAGATGGCCCAGAGGATCATGCCGATGAACAGCAGGGACAGGCCCACGATGGCAGGCTTGTTGGTTTCCGAAAGGGTGTATACCGTCCCTTCCATATGGTTTTTGAGCACGAGTACCGGCGAGAGCAGCATCGCCAGGCCCGTACCGATACGGGCGATGGCCAGCTGCAGGCCCATGGCCAGGGCCACGTTCTTGCCTTTGAACCATTTGGCGATCGACCGGGTGACCGCCACGCCGGCGATCTCGCTGCCCAGGCCGAACAACATGCAGCCGACATAGGCGATCGTCAGGGAAGAATTGGGCGTCAGGCTCTTGGAAGAGATAGCACAGGTCACGATGGCCGCGCCGACCACCATCATTCCGACGAAGACGGAACCGATGAGCCGCACACCGAACTTGTCGAGCAGGATGCCGCAGATAATCAGGCCGCCCCACACGCAGAGGAAGGAATAGCCGCCGGCATAGAAGCCGAACTGCTGGGAATTCCAGCCGAGCTGCAGCATCTCCGGATTCTTGAAGATCTGCGACACGGTGGAGAACATGTCGTCGAAGAAGTAGGAGCCGAACATCGGCACCACCAGGCAGGCAAGCGCCAGCCAGCAGGCGATCTTGCTTGTCTTCAGG
>JAFRRF010000044.1 GCA_017428245.1 Bacteroidales bacterium | reverse complement strand
GTCAGTCAACCCCTGAACGGGATAAGACCTGGAAAGACAACCAAAAGACGGGAGTCAACCTAAACCAGTAATAACGTAAACCAGAGTCAACTTCTATCAGGGATAGACTCAATCTGAGTCAACCTAAATCCGGAAAGGACACGATGAGTGCCAGATATAAGAAAACCGTCCGGTCTCCCCAGGCGTCAATTTCTCCATGGAAGAAATGCTTGGGAACGGGTATCCCTGCCAGTTCGCCATAGTGTACTAGCGGGAAAAGTGTCACCAGCAGCAAGACAGCAGTTATGATTTCCTCGAAGAGGCGGATTCTCTTGTTCATAATGGCAGCGTTATATGCAGTAAAGTTAGCAAATAATCCCTATCTTTGAGGAAAGCATTTCGTCGGTGCGGCGGGCCGTGGCGAACGAAACGTGCGAAAGATTTGTGAAACTGTAGTAAAACGAAATGCCATGAGAAAGACCTATCACATCTGTCTCTCTTCCCACAATGAAGTGATGTTCCGGAGTGAAGCCGATTTGTGTCGCGGCTTCAATGCCCTGGCGCTTGCCATCCTGGAAACAGATTCCCGTCTGCTGGCAGAAGGTTTCCTGACCACCCATTTCCATCAACTGGTTCAGACAGACTGTCCGGAAGAAGTCATCCGGCGGACACGCTATGCGCATGCCCGGTTTTTCAATACGAAATACAAGCGACGGGGAAGCCTGGGCGAAAGGCGCCCCTTTTCGCTTGAGGTGGAAGGATTCCACCATACCGTGGCTGCCCTGAACTACGTAAACCGGCAGGGTCTCCATCACGGACTTTCACAGACGCCTTTCGGGTACCGGCACTGTTCAGCCGGCGTGTTCTTCCAACAGGACTTCGGGCATCGGCAACCGGTGGCATTGATGCCTGACGACCAGCGCTATAAGTATCTGCCCAAAGGAATCAACATTCCGACAGAATACAGGATGGATACGAGCGGGCAGCTGCTGCGGGAAGACGTTATCGATACGGCTCAGGTGGAATCCTTCTACGCCACTCCGCGGAATTATCTATACCAGATGAACAAGATCGGCGATGAAATGTCGGTAAAAGAACAGCAACAAGAAGAATCCACCACGCCCATTATCACGATGGCCATTATGGAACCCGGCTATTCTCCTGAAGAGATTGGCCGGCTGCTGCAAAATGAAAAAGGACGCTATGATCCGCACATGATTACGGACCTGGAGTTATGTGCCGTCATCGACGATGCCTGTCTGCCCAAATACTTCAAAGGCGCCACCCTCTACGAACTGTCCCGGCAGCAACGGATCTGGCTCTACGATCTGCTCTGGAAAAACCTCTGGTCCCGCCGTCGGAAAAGGACCACGGAAGCCCAATTGAAGCGGTGCCTCTGGCTATAAAGGTAATTAGTGCGAGATATATGGGTCAGAGACCGATTCCTTTATTCCATTGTTTGGCAGCGAAAGGGATCATTTATCTATCTCATCCCTTTCGTTGCCACTATTCAGCCTTAATCGCCAGTTTTTGGCGGCGAAAGGGATCAAGCGGCGCCGCCATCCCTTTCGCTGCCAGACCATCGGCGCGAAAGAGGTGGCGGCACAAAAAAGAAAGCGGCGCGAAAAGAATGGGACCAGGATAAAAGGCCGGTAAGACCAAGATACAACGGCCGCTAGACGCTCCTATTTGTTGGCCTCAGGCTTTGTTTGGGAGAAGGCGGCGATGACGGCGCGGAGGGCGCGGGCGTCATCGCGGGGACGGACGGTGCCGTCGCCGTTGCCGGACTTGAGGGTGTAGTAGCGGTTGAGGAAGCTGTTGGCGTCGGACCAGATGGTATGGATGTAGCCTTGCAGGCGGGAAGCGGTCTCCGGAGCGGATTGTTTGCGGAAGCGGGCCATGTCGCTGATCTGCTGCAGGCAGACGTCGGGATTCCGGTAACCGCAGGAAGCGACGTTGAAGCCTTTCATTGCGAAATAAACACCGGTCAGGTCGGCCCGTTCGTAGTGCCAGTCGCAGATGAAGACATCTTTCGGGATCATGTCGATGGCCGGCCAGGTGTCGTTGTAGCTGGCTTCCCATTCGCCGAGTCCGGTCGTGCGGCCGTCAAGCAGACGGTCGCCCCAGATCATCAGCTGACGGCCTTTCTCCGCCAGATGGTCGTGGATCAGGGTCACTTCGCCGGCGAACAGTTCGGCTTTGTCGTGGTCGTGGCAGCGGGGGCATTCCGCTTCGCCCAGATAAAACACTTCGTCCATTCCCGCATGGAAGCCATCGGACTCGAAGGCATCGCAGAGCTCATCCACCACGGCGAAGACGACGTCGTGCACTTCCGGATGGAGCGGGCAATAGCTTTTGCAGTAGAGACGGTCGGGGTTCGGCCAGGGCTTGTAGTTCGCGGTCTTGACGGAAGGGTTTTCGTCGAACTGGGGATACTCGCGCAAAAGTGCATAGGTCGTTTCCGCCCACGATTGATGTCCCAGCAGATTGATCTGCGGCACGACGCGGATGCCGTGCTTCCGGCAGACCGCTACGATCTTCCTCACATCTTCCCGGGTCAGCGGATTGGGGTCCCGGAGTTCCGGATGCGATTCATAGGCGTAGTTCCAGTCCACCCGCAGGATGAGCAGGTTGAAGTGGGCCGGCGCCAGTTCTTCTTCCACGAAGGTGAGGAAACGATCCAGCCCGGCGGGTTTGGGCGCTTCGATGGCCAGGCCCCTGACGGGGAGGGGTTCGGCGGCATCATCTTCTGCGGTCAGGCAGAAGGAGGGGAAAAGCATCATCAGGGATACGGTCAGCAGCAAGAAGGACAAGTGTTTCATGGCGACGGTGTGTTTGAATCAGATGGCTGACAAATATAATAATTATTCCTTGGTGCGTCTCAAAGCGTCAGGTGCCCCCTTCGGATGGCGGTTTCGAGGAGTTCGCCGGGGATGATGTGGCGCACGGCGTCGACGACGGCGTTGAGTTTGGCTTCGTGGATGAAGTCGGCCCGGACGACGAGGGAGATGGTCCGCTGCGGGGTCGGGTCGACGATGGGACGGAGACATTTCTGCTGGCTGAACATAATCAGATTTGTATGGGTCTCCGGGACGATGGTGATGCCGCCGTTATCGTTGACGACCTGGATGAGGATGCCGACCCGGCCGCCTTCGAAGTAGCGGTCATAGGTGAAATCGCCTTTTTTCAGATCCTGGGGATCGAACTGCCGCAGACCGTCGCGGATAATCCACAGAGGCTGGCTGAAAAGGGCTTCCGTACTTATGTTCTCCTGGGAATAGGCCGGATTGTCGGGCGATACATAGGCCAGGAAACGTTCGTGATAGAGCGGAATATCCAGGAAGCCGGGATTCCGGACCGACCCGGCAATGATGCCCATATCCACCTCCGCCTTCCGGAGTTTGTCCAGCACGGTATCGGTCAGCATCTCTTCCATCTGGAGCGAGATGGACGGATATCTCTCTCCAAAGTATTTGAAAAGACCGGGAACCAATACGGGAGCGACCGTCGAAATGAGCGCGATTCGGAGCGGGCCGGCGAGCGATTCCTTTTCCGAGCGGGTCATCTGGACAAGCTGTTCCACATTGTACAGCACCACTTTTGCCTGGTCGATGACCTTGCAAGATCGACCGGGCCATCGTAGCCATCAAGGGTCTCCAACGGAAAGTGAAACTGACCGTTTCACCCAATGCCGTAACGAGCATCCGCGTGGACGGCAAGATCAAATCGATTGAACAAGTCAGCGATGCTTTCGGCTACATCTTCTGCTACCTGCTCATCGTGGTGGCGTTCGCCACGCTGAACAATGCCATGGGCCTGGACTTCACCACCGGCGTCACTGCCTCGGTGGCCTGTATCGGCAACGTCGGCCCGGGATTCGGCGACGTCGGCTCAATGTGCAATTACGCCGCATTCCCACCGCTGCTCAAAGTATCCAGCATGCTGGAGATGATGATCGGCCGTCTGGAAATCTTCCCGGTCCTCTATCTCGTGCGCTCCATCCGGAGGAAGTGACCGGACTATCGCAGCAGATAATTTGAATTCATCCGGTCCAGGTCGCGGCGGAGGCCTTCGGCATTGCGGCTCTTGGCGGCGTTGAGCTTGCCGAAATTCCATTTCACGGAGAAGATGAAACTGCGGCCGGTCTGGTTATGCATCGAATCTTCCACATAGTTGGCCGTCACGACGTGGCCCGTCGAGCGCGACTGATTGAGGATGTCGTAGATGCTGAAGCGGAGCGCCCAGGCCTTGATGTTCTTGGTCAGGCTGAAATCCCAATTCAGGTACGGCTCATTGTAGCCCTGCGGGAAGCCGGCGAAGAAGTAATAGCGG
>JAFRRF010000043.1 GCA_017428245.1 Bacteroidales bacterium | reverse complement strand
TATGGCGAAGAGTTTGACCGCTTGTATGACTTGTTTACGCGTGTTTCCGACAAATTTGAACTGTTCTGCGGTTTCGATATGTCGAACTGGGATCAGCCGGATTTCCCTGCGTCTGCCGTGAAGGAACTGGAACGCTGCTTCTCAAAAGGCGCTGGCGGCGTGGGCGAGCTTAGCGACAAAGGGATGGGGGAGCGGCTTTCCCGCCAACTTCGGGAACCCGGTCTGCATTTCAATGATCCCAAGTTCGACGCCCTGTTCGAGAAATGTGGTGAACTGGGCATGCCGGTCGTGATCCACAGCGGCGATCCGATTTGGATGTATGAGCCCATCGATGCGCACAACGACGGTTTGATGAATGCCAAGCATTGGCAGATCGATCTCTCCACCCCCGGCATCCTGGACCTGGACGGCATCGTGAACGCCTTTGTGGAATGTGTTGAGCGGCATCCTAATACGACTTTCGTCGCTTGCCACCTGCTCAATATCAACCACGATTATGCCCGACTGGGACAAATTCTGGATACGCATCCCAACATGTGGATCGACATCTCCGCCCGGCATCAAGAGACTTGCGTCACGCCGCGTGCAACCAAACGCTTCTACGAGAAGTATCAGGATCGGATCCTGTTCGGGACCGACAATGACCCTGATCCGGAAATGTACCGTGCCCAGTGGCGGATTCTGGAGACCGAAGATGAGCATTTCTATCTTACGGAGCAGTCCTATCACTGGCCGATGCAGGGCATCGGACTATCCGATGCGGTCCTTCAGAAGATTTATCATGACAATGCCGTCCGTCTGCTCGCTTCCCGTAAGCGATAAAAATGCTAACTTTGCAAACTGAATGCTAAACGTCCGGACCATGTTGAAAATTGGAGACAAGATGCCGTCTTTCGAGGTGCTCGACCAGGACGGGAATACGGTGAAGTCGGAAGATTTCATCGGGAAGGGCCGCAAGACCATCATTTACTTTTATCCGAAAGACAATACCTCGGGCTGTACGGCGGAAGCCTGCAGTTTCCGTGATAACTACGCGGAGTTGACCGCCGCCGGCTACAATGTGGTGGGTGTGAGCAAGGACAGCGCCCGCTCGCACAGCGGCTTCCGCGCCAAATTCGGACTGCCGTTCCGTCTGCTTGCAGATACCACGACGCAGATGTTGCAGGATTTCGGCGCCTGGGGTGAAAAGAAAATGTACGGCAAGACGACGATGGGGACGCTTCGCCGGACCTTCATCTTCGACGCGGACGGCATCCTGGAACGCATTATCGAAAAGGTGGATACGAAGAATGCCGCCGGCCAGGTCCTGGGTGAATAGGCGATGACACGTTTTGAAGACATCAAGGCCTTTGCCTTCGACGTGGACGGGGTCTTTACCGACGGGCTGGTGCTGGCGATGCCCGACGGTGACCTGCTCAGGCAGTTCAATTCGAAAGATTGTTTCGGCGTACGGACGGCCGTTGACAACGGCTTCCCGTGCGCCTTCATTACCGGCGGCGTGTCGCCGAGCCTGCTCCACCGCGCCCACTCGCTGGGTATCGGCGACGAGAACCTGTACATGATGTCGAAAAACAAGGCCGAAGACCTTCTGCATTTCTGCAAGCGGAACGGCCTGGAGCCTCAGCAGGTGGCTTTCGTCGGCGACGATATTCCTGACATCCCGGCCATCGAGCTCGCCGGCCTCGGCGTCTGCCCGGCCGACGCCGTCGCCGAGGTCCGCTCCGCCGCCGACCTTGTCTCGCGCTTCCCCGGCGGCCGCGGCTGCATTCGCGACCTCATCGAAAGCGTCCTCAAACCCCAGGGCAAATGGCTCTTCGACCCCGAAAACCCCTGGAAAGGCAGCCACCCCGCCGCCATCACCCAAGCTGCTTTACATACGGGAAAGAACGTCTGATGTTTGAAGATTATATTTTTACATTAGCGTCGGCGTCGCCGCGACGCCGGGAACTTTTGAAGGGACTGGATATCGACTTTACGGTCGAGCCCGGAAAGGATGAGAAGGAGGCCTATTCCGAAGGAATGCCCCATACCGCCATTCCGGAATTTCTCGCCCGCCATAAATCCGAAACCTTCCATCGGGAACTGGCGCCCCGCGAAGTCCTCATCACCGCCGATACCCTCGTTTTTCTCGACGAAAAAATCCTTGGAAAACCCCGCGACCGGGAAGACGCCGCAGATATGCTCCGTGCCATGTCGGGAAGGACCCATACCGTCGTCACGGGTGTGGCTTTCCGCACGAACGAGCGCCTGCATAGCTTCTCAGACACGACGGAAGTCGACTTCAAACCCCTGTCCGACGAAGAAATCTATTACTACGTCGACCATTACCGCCCTTTCGACAAAGCCGGCGCTTACGGCATCCAGGAATGGATCGGCTACGTGGGCATAACGGCGATCAGAGGCTCTTATTTCAACGTGATGGGGCTTCCGGTCCAGCGGCTTTACACAGAATTATGTGATTTCCTTTACTGACTTGGAAAAAGCGGTCGAATTCCGTCTCTGAATCATAGCGGAAACGGATCTGCGTGCGGCATCGCTGCGGAATGTTCGTATTCATGATCAGGTCGCCTTCCGTCTCATAATACTGGTCGAGCTGCTTTCCGGAAATCTTGACGATACGGTAGCGTCCGCTCGGTACGCTGCCGGCTATGCCGATACCGGAGTTCGATTCGAAATGGGAGGGAAGCCTGTATCCGTGAACCATCGAGAGCGGTATGGTGCAATGGGCGAAATCGATGGTATGCTCCTTCCGGTTCGAGGAAGCAGGATTGGCCATGAATGCAGGGCGGTTGAACGCATATCTGACGTAGAGCATCGTCCACAGGGACGGAATGTCTCCCTCGCAGCCTGCGACGATGCCCTCGTCGTTGAGCATGGAAAGAGCCAGGCAGGCCGTCGTCCTGCAGGAGTTCAGGATTCCGAAGCATTTCAATGTCAATGCCTTCAGTGCATATTTTGTGCATAGCGCCTTGAGCGCAAGATACATTCTTGCGGCTTCGCACAGGTCTTCCCGCGTGCGGTCACCCGAAAGGAAGCGTTCCATCCGGTAGCATACTTTCTGGGTTTCGGGATCTTCGGGAGATATGGCCTCAAAGCTTTTTTCCAGTTCCGACAGGTCGATGTCAATGAAACGGACTCCGTAGGTTTTGCTTACGCTGTCGCGATCGATGTCCGAAGCGATAAGCCAGCCACTGGCACTGCCGATCAAGCCGATGACGGTCTTCTCGAAAGCCCGCCGCACATTTTTCTGGAATTTGGGCAGGGGATCGGAAGGGACCAGCATGCCGGCCGATCCGGTTCCGCCGAAAAGGTCCCGCTCCATTTGGTCGAAGAAATCCTGACTGTAGTCAAGCGGTGCGTTGAACAGGGCGCTGGCGATGCCGCATTGTGACAGATATGTCTTGATTTCCATTGCGGCGGCAAAGGAATTGTGCAAACCGTCGCTCAACAGCAGGACCGGCCGTGGAAGGACATCGACGAAACTCTTGAACATCTCTTCCGTCCCGCCCGTGGCAATGAAACAAACTGTTTTGTTGTGCGCATCATCGGGAAGGTCGCAACCCTGGCAGGAACCTCCGTCGATCTGGCGCATCAGGTCGGGCCGGCGGCTGGGAAGCATCGACGGATAGGTGATGTCAAGTTCTGCAAAACGCCGCAGGCCTTCGAAAAGTTCGGTCCTAGAGTTGATGACACTTGCACCGTTGTGGAGCGAAGACGAGAAAATGACGAGGTTGAGTTTGTTCGGCATGGCTGTTTTTCGGATTGAGGGTTACAAAGTTAAAATAAATCGAGGAAAATCACTATTTTTGCAGTTTAAAGATGCCTGTTCAAACCGGGTGCGAAAAGACAATATGGAAATTTCTGCCAAATACGATCCTTCACAGACTGAAGACAAATGGTACGCCTGGTGGATGGAGCACAAGTGCTTCCATTCCGAGCCGGACGGCCGCGAACCTTATACCATTGTGATTCCTCCGCCGAACGTGACGGGCGTGCTGCATATGGGCCATATGATGAACAACACCCTGCAGGACGTGCTTATCCGTCGTGCGCGCATGCTTGGCAAGAATGCCCTCTGGGTGCCGGGAACCGACCATGCTTCCATCGCCACGGAAGCCAAAGTGGTAGGCCGTCTTGCCGAGAAAGGCATCTGCAAGCAGGACCTTACTCGCGAGCAGTTCCTCGAACACGCGTGGGACTGGACCCGTGAGCACGGCGGCATCATCCTCAAGCAGCTCCGCCGCCTCGGCGCCAGCTGCGACTGGGACCGCACCGCATTCACGATGGATGAGATCCGCTCCGAGAGCGTGCTTCGCGTTTTTTGCGACCTCTACGACAAGGGGCTCATCTATCGTGGCCTGCGTATGGTGAACTGGGATCCGAAGGCCCAGACGGCCCTTTCCAACATCGAAGTGGTGTACAAGGAAGAGCACAGCAAACTCTTCTACCTGCGCTATTACGTGGCCGACCAGGAAAGTGTCCGGCCCACGGGCCAGGAGGGTGAAGTCCTGCATCAGGACGACCAGGGCCGTTATTATGCCGTGGTGGCCACTACGCGCCCGGAAACGATTATGGGCGATACCGCCATGTGCATCAATCCGAAGGACCCGAAAAACCAGTGGCTGCGCGGCCACAAGGTCATCGTCCCGCTGGTGAACCGTGTCATTCCCGTGATTGAAGACCGCTACGTGGATATCGAATTCGGTACGGGCTGCCTGAAGGTGACCCCGGCCCACGATGTGAACGACTATAACCTGGGCAAAACCCATAACCTCGATACCATCGACATCTTCAACCCCGACGGCACCATCAGCAACCAGTCGCCGCTCTACGTCGGCCTCGACCGCAACGTGGTGCGCAAGCTGATTGCGAAGGACCTGGAAGCCGCCAGCCTGATGGAGAAAGTGGAAGACTACCTCAACAAGGTGGGCTATTCGGAGCGTAACGCCGATACGGCCGTGGAGCCGCGTCTGTGCAAGCAGTGGTATGTCCGTATGCCGCATCTGGCCGAGATCGCACTCAAGCCCGTGCTGGACGGCGAAATCAAGTTCTATCCCGAGAAATTCGTGGGCAGCTACCGCCAGTGGCTCGAGAACATCGACGACTGGTGCATCAGCCGCCAGCTCTGGTGGGGACACCGCATTCCTGCATACTACCTCCCGACTTCGGAAGGGGAGGAGGAGCGCTTCGTCGTAGCGATGAACCGGGAAGAAGCACTCGCGAAAGCTCGCCGGATCTCCGGTTATGAAAACATCAAGGCCGAAGAGCTCCGTCACGACGAAGATGCGCTCGACACCTGGTTCTCCAGCTGGCTCTGGCCCATCTCACTCTTCGACGGTATCCGCAATCCCGGCAATCCGGAAATCAGCTACTACTATCCGACCAGCGACCTGGTCACGGCCCCCGACATCATCTTCTTCTGGGTGGCCCGTATGATCATGGCCGGCGAGGAATATATGCACGACGTGCCGTACAGCAACGTCTATTTCACCGGCATCGTCCGCGACAAGCTCGGCCGCAAGATGAGCAAGCAGTTGGGCAACTCTCCCGACCCGATCGGCCTGATCGAGAAATATGGCGCCGACGGCGTGCGCCTCGGCATCCTGCTTTGCACCTCGGCCGGCAACGACATCCTCTTCGACGAGACGCAGGTGGAACAGGGCCGCAATTTCAGCAACAAGATCTGGAATGCGTTCCGGCTCGTGAAAGGCTGGACGGTGGCCGACGCGCCGCAGAGCGAAGCGAACCGCGTGGCGGTGGAATGGTTCCGCGCCAAACTCGCCCAGACGGCCGCGCAGACAAACCGCGATTATGAGAATTTCCGGATCAATGATGCCGTGATGGGCACATATAAGTGTTTCTGGGACGATTTCTGCGCCTGGTATCTGGAGTTAGTGAAACCGGCTTTCGTGGATAATGTCCAGCAGCCGCTCGACCGCACGACCTATGAGGCGACCCTTGGCTTCTTCGACGCGCTGCTGCGGATGCTCCATCCCGTTATGCCGTTCATCACGGAGGAACTCTGGCACGCCCTGGCCGAGCGCGGCGGGGATGAGACCATAATGTTCCAGCAGATGCCGCTCGGCGGCGAATACGATGCGCAGCTCGTGGCGGATTTCGCCATGGCCTGTGACGTGGTCGTCGGCGTGCGCGCCCTGCGTCAGGCCAAGAACCTGGCGCCGAAAGCGCCGTTGAGCCTGCAGGTGAAGGGCGCTTTCCCGGCCGCCATGGCACCGGTGGTGCGCAAGATGGCGTTCGTCTCGGACATCACTTCCGTCGATGCCTTCTCCGGGGCCGGCGAGATGTTCATGGTGGGCACCACGGAGTTCAACGTGCCGCTCGAGGGCATGATCGACGTGGCCGCCGAGGTGGCCAGGATCGAGGCCGAAATCCAGCGCTACGAAGGCTTCCTCCGCGGCGTGAACGCCAAGCTGTCGAACGAGAAATTCGTGGCCAACGCGCCCGCGAAAGTCGTGGAGACAGAGCGCAAGAAACTGGCCGATGCGACCACGAAGATCGAGAATCTCCAGGCGCGTCTGGCAGCTCTTAAGAAATAATAAACAACTAAATACCAGCAACTATGGCAACTTTATTTGCAGTAATGCTTCCGCTGGGCGTCATCGGTGTCTGGCAGTGGGTCATCCTCGGACTGGTCGTCCTGCTGCTCTTCGGCGGCAAGAAGATTCCGGAACTGATGCACGGACTGGGCAAGGGCGTCAAATCTTTCAAGGCCGGCATGAAGGATGCCGAAAAGGACATCGAGGAAATCCGCGCCGAGATCGTCAAGGACGACGAACCCAAGAAGGTGGACGACAAGAAGGAGGAGAAGTAGCGCGCCGTGGCCGAGGAGAAGCTCGACGAATCCAAGGACATGAGCTTCTGGGAGCACCTGGAAGCGTTGCGGCAGGGCCTGTTCCACGTGATCATCGCCCTGCTCGCGGCTTTTATCGTGCTCTTTTTCTTCAAGGATTTCCTCTTCGACGACCTCATTCTGGCCCCGACCCGTTCCGATTTCTTCTTCTACAAATGGTTCGGGATGGAAACGGGCCTGCAGCTGGTCAACATCGAGCTTTCCACGCAGTTCATGGTGCATATGCGCGTCACGTTCCTGTGCGCGATCGTTGCCTGCTGCCCCTACATCCTCTTTGAAATCTGGCGCTTCATCGCCCCGGCGCTCTATCAGCGCGAGAAGCGGGCCACGCGCCGCGCCTTCCTCTTTGCCTCGTTCCTGTTCTATCTGGGCATCGCGGTGGGCTACTGCATTATTCTGCCGTTGATGGTCAACTTCTTTGACGGCTACAAGGTGAGCGAGGCGGTGACCAACACCATTTCGCTCAATTCCTATATCTCGACGGTCAATTCGACGGTGCTGCTCTTCGGTATCGTGTTCGAAGTTCCGACGCTTGTGGCGGTGCTCTCGCAACTGGGCCTGATCACGCGCAAGACGCTGCTCAGCGGCTGGAAATGGGCCGTGCTGGTGATTGCCGTGCTGGCGGCCATCATCACGCCCGCCGATCCTTTCTCGATGCTGATTGCATCGATCCCGCTCTTCCTGCTCTACGGCATCAGCATCCTGGTGTGCCGGAAGGAGTTGCCGGAAGATGAAGACGAACCCGACGAAGCGGAGGCTGCGGCATGATTTCCCTCGACGACATTACCGTTGCGTACGGCGGCTTCACGCTGCTGGACGGCGTGAGCCTGCACATCGGCGACCGCGAGCGGATCGGCCTGGTGGGCAAGAACGGGGCGGGGAAGAGTACGATGCTCAAGCTGATCATGGACATCCAGCGTCCCACGGCCGGGCGGATCACGCAGACCGCCGGCCAGCGGATCGGCTATCTGCCGCAAATCATGGAGCATCACCGCGGCCGCACGGTGCTCGAAGAGGTGATGACGGTGTATGAAGAACTCGACCGCCTTGACCGTCGCGTAGATGAAATATCACTTGAGCTGGCGAGCCGGGAAGACTATGAATCAGCCGCTTATCAGCGGCTCATCGTCGAACTCAACGAAGTGAACGATCAGCTGGTCCTCGCCCGGAGCGAAGCCACGGAAGAAGCCGTGGAGCGCACCCTGACCGGTCTGGGCTTCAAGAAAGACGAATTCGGCCGCAAGACCGAAACCTTCTCCCAGGGCTGGAATATGCGCATCGAACTGGCGAAGATCCTGCTCCGCCGGCCCGAGGTGCTGCTGCTCGACGAGCCCACGAACCACCTCGACATCGAGTCGATTCAGTGGCTGGAAGACTATCTGAAAGAGAGTTTCACAGGCGCGCTCGTGCTGATCTCGCACGACCGCCGCTTCCTCGACAATTGCACCACCCGCACGGTGGAAGTGATGCTGGGGCATCTGTACGATTACAAGGTGCCGTACTCCCAGTACGTGGAGCTGCGCAAAGAACGCATCGCGCAGCAGAAAGCCGCGTATCAGAACCAGCAGCGGATGATCGAAAAGACCGAGGAGTTCATCGAGCGTTTCCGCTACAAGCCCACCAAGAGCAACCAGGTGCAGTCACGCGTGAAGCAGCTCGAGCGCATCGAGCGCATCGAGATTGACGACGAAGACCTTTCGGCCATCCACGTCAAGTTCCCGCCCGCCCCTCGCAGCGGCGACGTGGTGTTTGAAGTGAAGGACGCCGTGATCGGCTATCCGCAGAAGACGGTGCTCAAAGGCGCGAATCTCGTGATCCGCCGCGGCGAAAAAGTGGCCTTCGTGGGCCGCAACGGCGAAGGCAAGACCACGATGATGCGCGTGCTGATGGGCGAGCTCGAGCCGTTCGACGGCGAGGCGAAGGTTGGGTACAATGTGGACATCGGCTATTATGCGCAGAATCAGGAAGATATCCTCGACAAGAAGGCCACGGTCTTCGATACGCTCGACCGTATTGCAGTGGGTGACATCCGCACGAAGCTGCGTGACATCCTGGCTGCGTTCCTGTTCAAGGGCGAAGACATCGACAAGCGCGTCGCCGTGCTCAGCGGCGGCGAGCGCTCGCGTCTGGCTATGGCTAAACTGATGCTCAAGGCGCACAATCTGCTGGCGCTCGACGAGCCGACCAACCATATGGACATCCGGTCGAAAGATATTCTGAAGCAGGCCCTGCAGGCCTACGACGGCACGATCATCGTGGTCTCGCACGACCGCGATTTCCTCAACGGGCTGGTCGACAAGGTCTACGAGTTCATCGACGGTCGCGTGAAGGAGCATCTCGGCGGCGTCGACGACTTCCTCCGCCGCAAGAAGGCAGAATCGTTCCGGGACATTGAAAAGAAAGCTGCGCCGGCGCGGGATGGCCTGGTGGAGCGGCAGGTTCTTTCAGCCCCGGCCTTGACCGGGTCTGAAAAGGTTCTGCCGCGCGCTGGAGAGCCGGCAAAGCCGAAACAGTCGTATCAGCAGCAGAAGCAGCTGTCGCGGGAAGAGAAGCGGGCGAAGAACCGGCAGAACCTGCTGGAAAAGCAGATTGCCGGGCTGGAGGAAAAAATGGCCGAAATCGAAAAGGTCCTCGCTGCGCCGACCGCCGACGCCGACATCATGGAACTTACCCGCAATTACCTCGAACTCAAGCGCGACCTCGACGCCAAAATGGACGAGTGGGCGAGTTTGTAACCTTCTGAAACAAACCATTAAAGTATACTTTGTCATGAAAAAGATCACGCTTATCACGATGACGCTGGCTGTCATTGCCAGTCTGGCCCTGTTCACCTCCTGCAAAGGAAAAACCAACCCTGCCCCGGAACCGGAAGTGGCCGCGGAGACCGAAACGGCTGCGTGTGATGCCGCGGACTGCCTGAAGGCTGTCGAAAACTACCTGACCGCTGAGGTCGGACCGTCCTATGCCCAGGGAGAATACTGCATTCCCAGTGTGACTGTCGTTGCGTGCGATGACAGCAATGCCGATGACATCCGCGTATGGGGTGACTTCTGGGTGTACAACTATAAATTGACCGGCGATGTGCTGGAAACCGTCTCGGGCGGAAACCACCCGGGCCTGATGCATCTTAAAAAGACGGATTCCGGCTATGAAGTGACCGCCTTCGACCAGGTGGCCGATGGACACGACTTTGAGGCGAGCGCCAAGGAAATCTTCGGCGACAATTACGAAGCTTTCTCGGCTGTCCTCTCCAATGCGGACGCGCGCGAAGAGGTTCGCCGCCAGGCCATTTCCTGCTTCGTCAAGAATCAGGGACTCACCGCTGCCCAGTATCAGGATTACGGCTGGCCTGCCCGTCAGATCAATCCCTGATCCGGGATGGACAGAAGGGCTTTTCTGAAGACCTCGGCGCTGGCTTCTCTGGCGCTGATGGCGGATTGGCAGACGGCTTTCGCGGCCGGAACTTCCGACAAGGCCGCCGGTAAGCCGTTGAAAGGATGGAAAAACGGCCATTTCCAGGTGCATTTCATCTACACCGGCGTTGCCGAATCTATGTTTATGATCTTCCCCGACGGCACGTCGATGCTGCTCGACTGCGGCGACCACGATGCGATCGGGCGCGGGAAACTGGCCGTTCCCGTGCTGCCATCGCCCGATCGCCACTCGGGTGACTGGATCGCCCGGTATGTGGAGCGCGTGAATCCCAACCGGAGCGTCGTCGACTATATGATGCTCTCCCATTATCACTGCGACCACGCCGGCGATCCGCATTTCAACGACGGCACGGTCACCCGCAACGGGGAAAGTTTCGCGCTGAGCGGTTTCACGCAGGCGGCCGAGCGCCTGACCTTCCGGAAGGCGGTCGACCGGGCTTGGCCCGACTACAATGACCCGCTGCCCATGCCTGACGACTATATGGGCGATATCGTGGCCCACATCCGTTCCTTCTTCGAGCGGATGCAGAAGCTGCGGGGTATGGAAATCGAGAAGTTCCGGGTGGGGGAGACGGGACAGATCGCCCTGCAGCACGATCCGGCGCGCTATCCGGAGTTCTCGGTGCGCAATATCTGCGGCTGTGGCCGCATCGCCGCCCCCGACGGGACGGTGACCAATCTCTATGAAGGTTTCGTGGAGACGCCGGAACAGGAGCTGAACGAGAACGGCATGAGCATGGGTCTCGTCTTTACCTACGGCGATTTCCGTTTCTATACGGCCGGCGACTTTTGCGACACGTTCAAAAAGCCCGACGGCACCCAGGTCGATGTCGAGGCGGAACTGGCGAAGGTCTGTGTGCCGGTCCACGTGGCGAAAGTCAATCATCACGGCCACTATTCGATGCCGGCGCCCCTGGTTTCCGCCCTTCGGCCGAAGGTGTGGGTAACCTGTGTCTGGGACCAGCTGCACGATGTCGCGCCCGTGATGGAGCGCCTGGCTTCGCGTTCCCTGTATCCCGGCGACCGGGTGCTTTGCCCGTGCATTTTCCCGGCCGAACGCCGGGCCGAAGATGCCGGCAGTCCCTGGCTCGATGACATCGCGCCGGCTTGCTTCGACGGCGCGCACGTCGTGCTCGACGTGACGCCCGGCGGCAAGCGTTATTCCATCTCCTTACTGGATGCCCGCGACGAGTCGATGACCGTCCGCAGCGTCCTTCATTTCAAGACAGACCGACGGTAGTTTATGGACAATCACAACGACACGTATTATCTTTACGGCATGCATCCCGTGACGGATGCGGTGCTGCAAGGCCGCAAGTTCGAAAAAATCCTGTTCAAGAAGGGATTGGAAGGGGAGCAGTTCCGTACGTTGCTCGAAGAAGTGACGCAGCGGGGCATTCCGTATCAGTTCGTTCCCCTTGAGAAACTCAATCATATGGTCCGCGGCGCTCATCAGGGCGTGGTGGCCTATCTGGCGCAGATCGACTATGTGCCGTTCGAGGAGATGGTCGAAAATGCCTTGTCCACGAAAGCCTACCCGTTGTTCCTGGTGCTCGACGGAGTCAGCGATGTGCGCAATCTGGGCGCGATCGCGCGTAGCGCGGAGTGCGCCGGTGTCGACGGCATCGTAGTGCCCGCCAAGGGCGGAGCGGCCATCAATGCGGACGCTGTGAAGACTTCGGCTGGTGCGCTGCTGCGCGTGCCGGTGGCGAAGGTCGCCAACCTGCGGACGGCGCTCTACTATTTCCGCGATTCAGAATTCCAGATCGTGGCAGCCAGCGAGAAGGCGGAAGATGCGATCTACGATGTGAATTTCCGGAAAGCCACGGTCGTCGTCATGGGTTCGGAAGGGAAGGGAATTTCCGACAATGTGTTGAGCTTATGTACGGTAGGGGCCCGCATTCCGATGCTCGGCGAGACGGGCTCCCTCAATGTCTCGGTCGCCGCAGCGGTCGTCCTCTTCGAGGCCGTCAGACAAAGAATGTCCTGATATTTGCTAAACTTGGAAAGATTTATTATTTTTATAGTTTGACAGAACAAACGTTAAAATCATCATAGTTATGAAAAGATTCTGGGTCCTTTTTGCCGCACTTTTCCTTTCCGTCCTGGTGATGGATGCGCGCACCGTTAAAAAAGTATATGATATCGATGACTTTACCGGTGTCAAGGTCACGAATGCCTTTGAAGTGTCGATCGAGCACTCCGACGAGTACCGGGTGGAAATCGAGGTGTCCGAAGAGTTCTTGCCTTATCTTCTGGTCAAGAACCGTGGCGGTGTGCTGGAACTCGATTTTACGCGGCTTCCTTTCCGGCTTCGTCAGAAAGAACGCAACCGGATCGCCCAGGCTGTGATATCGATGCCTACGCTGACGTATCTGGAACTCTCGGGCGCATCCCGTGTTACCAGCAACGACCAGTTTGCCAATACGATGAACAAGTTCACGGTCTCGCTTAAGGGCGGCAGCGTGATTGCCAATCTCAATATGAAGGCTCCCGCCGTGGAGATTGAGATGAACGGCGCATCCAAGGCTGTGATGAGCCTGCGTACCAGCGATGTCGATGTGACGCTGACGGGCGCTTCCCGTCTCGACCTTACGGGTGAAACGACGGAACTCGACATTACGGCCAAACGTGCCTCGAAGGTCGACGCCAGCCAATTCGACGCGGAAGATGTCTCTGTCATCGCTTCGGGGGCTTCGACCGTCGATGTCAGGGTTCTGCAAGTTCTGACGGTCAATCTGACGGGCGCTTCCAAGTGCCGTTACTTCGGTGACACCGATTTCATCAAGATCCGGGCCGACAAGGTGACGGGCGCATCCTCGTTCAAGCATCAGAACTAATACCCGGTCCGGATGGCTATGTTCTTGCTTGACTCCCATTGCGATGCGCCGCTGATGCTTGCCAAGGGAGCTGACTTTGGCAGGCGGGTCGAACAGGGCTATGTCCCCGGGAAGTTCCCGATCACCCACGTCGATTTCCAGCGGATGAAGAAAGGAGGAGTCAACGGTTCCTTCTTTGCTATCTACACTTCCAATTTTCTTGATCCCGACGCTGCTACGCGCCGGGCATTCGAATTGATTGCCAAGGTTTTTGACGCTGTGGAGCGGAATCCCGGAAAGGTGGCGCTCACCACCACGCCGGCACAGGCCCGCCGTAACGCCAAGAACGGACTGATTTCGATTTTCCTGGGAATGGAGAACGGGGCGCCGATCCAGAAGGACCTGTCGTTGCTGCGTATGTTCAACCGCCTGGGCATCACCTATATGACTCTGACACATGCCCGCAGCAACGAGATATGCGATTCCTGCACTTCACCTGAACCCCGATGGGGCGGATTGAGCCCGTTCGGTCGCGAAGTGGTCGCGGAAATGAACCGGCTTGGGATGATGGTCGATGTGTCCCACATTTCGGACGATTCGTTCTGGGATGTGGTCAAGTATTCCAAGGCTCCTGTCGTAGCGACGCATTCCTGCTGCCGTGCGCTCAACGACCATCCCCGCAACATGACCGACGAGATGATCGTCGCCCTGGCCGAAAAAGGCGGTGTGATCCAGATCAATTTCTATCCTTCGTTCCTCGATAAAGAATACAATGCCAAGGTCTCCGCGCTGATCGATGCGGAAGAGGATACGCAGGTGGAGTGGCTGAAAAATCCGTCCGATCCGGCACTGCAGCAGCGGATGCGCGAGACCGTCGAAGCGATGAACGCCGTGCCCCGTCCGTCCTACAAGAAGATTGTCGATCATATCGACCACGTAGTCAGGCTGGTCGGCTTCCGTCACGTGGGGCTTGGCAGCGATTTCGACGGTATCGAGACCTGTCCCGACGGCCTGGAGGATATCGGCAAGATGCAGAAGATTATCATTGAACTGCGCAAACGCGGCTATTCCGACTATGAGATCCGCCAGATTGCAGGCGGAAACTTCCTACGCGTGATGGAGCAGGTGCAACGCCTGTCCGAATAATATAGACATCTCCCTTCCTATGAAAAGACTGTTGACCTTTCTGTCTGCAGCGCTGCTGCTGCTTTCCTGTAACCGTACGCCGGACGGACCCTTCCGGGTCACGGGTCTGCAGGTGGATTATATGACGGCCCCGTTGGGACTGGACACTCCTTTTCCGCGTTTCAGCTGGAAGATGGAGAGTAATCATTATGCCCAGCGCCAGGCTGCATACAGGCTTGTCGTGACCGAATCCGGTACGGGCGAAACCGTGTGGGATTCTGCTGCGGACGGAACACTTCCTTCCGACGTGTCTGTGGGCGTGGTTTACCGTGGCAGGCCGCTCAAGCCCTGTACACGCTACAACTGGACCGTAGAGGTCACCAATGCGGAAGGGGAAACGGTTTCTGCCGGATCCTGGTTCGAGACCGGCCTGATGGACAGTGGCTGGTCGGATGCGCGCTGGATTTCCGGCGGTCAGCCGCATTTCTCGAAGTACCGTACCCATTTTGAAATCGAAACCGACATTCAACTGCCGGCCGGCAGCGGGGAAGCCGATTTTCTGATGGGTTGGCTGGACAGTTCGAACTATGTGCGTGCACAGCTTCGCCGGGATGCCGGCAAGCCCGTACTTGCCCTTCATCACGTTGCTGCCGGTGTGGACACCTGCGACTGGGAGAAAGCGCTGACGGGACTGTTTCCTGTCGGGGATGTGGCCTGGGAAACACGCCTGTGCCTGCGCGTGGTTTCGTTCGACTATGCGGCCGGTTATAAAATCTGGCCATCTGTGGGTGGCCAGCTTCTCGTCAAGGAACCCGTGGTCATCCACCTCGCGACGGACCGGGAATATAAGCCTGTCGGCCGCTTCAACAAGGTGGGTTTTGCGCAGCCGGAAGGCAGTGAGGCCGTCTTTTCGAATCTTACGGTAACGGAACGTGTCTGGCATACTACACTCTACAAGAGCGATTCCGCCTATTCCATACAAGGTGGACAGACTGAAATCATATCGCCGGCCGAGGAAAGCGGAGCGCCGATGCTCCGCAAGACCTTCCGCATCGAAAAACCGCTCGCCGCTGCGCGTCTCTACACAACTGCCCGCGGTATCTATGAGTATGAGATCAATGGCAAGCGGATGGCCGATGACTGGTTCAACCCCGGTTCGACCGACTATCGTTTCCGTTTTCTTTACAATACTTACGATATTACGCCCCTGCTCAAGAAAGGCGTCAATGCGGTCTGTGCACAGCTGGGCGCCGGCTGGTACAGCGATTTTACCGGTTACGCCACGGCTTGGCAGGACCAGTTCGGTACGGAACTTTCATTGCTGGCCAAGATCGTGCTGACCTATGCCGACGGAAGCCGGGAAACAATCGTTTCCGACGGTTCCTGGAAAGCTTTCAACGGCGGTCCGATTATCAGTGACAGTTTCCAGAACGGTGAAGACTACGATGCACGCCGGGAAGTGAAAGGATGGAGCGATGCCCGCTTCGATGACAGCGGCTGGACGTTGGCGCAGGAAATCGAAGCACCGGCCGACAGCGTGATTATCGCCTCCTACATCGGTTCTCCGGTGCAGACGCAATCCGTTCTGAAAGCCGTTGCGGTTTCCGAGCCGAAACCGGGTGTTTTCGTCTACGATATGGGGCAGAATATGGTGGGTGTTCCCAGGGTTCGGCTACAGGGTGCACGGGGAAAGGAGATCGTTTTCCGCTACGGCGAGATGATCTATCCGACCGAAGTGCCGGAAGACCCGCTCCCACCGCTTACCGCAGACATCTATGCAGAGCGCAAGGGCTTGGTTTATAACGATAATTACCGCGGAGCGCTGGCTACGGACCACTATATCCTCAAGGGAGGAGGTGCCGAGGTATTCCAGCCCCGCTTCACTTTCCACGGTTTCCGCTATATCGAGATACACGGCCTTGACAAGGCGCTTCCGTTGGAATCGGTCGAAGGCCTGGTGCTCCATTCCGTAGGTCCGCAGACCAGCGGTTTCGAGACTTCAGACGCCGATGTCAACCGGCTCTATGAAAACATCGTCTGGGGGCAGCGCGGCAACTTCCTTTCAATTCCTACCGACTGCCCGCAGCGCGACGAACGGATGGGATGGACGGGTGATGCACAGGTGTTCGCCCGTGCAGCTACTTATAACATGAATGTCGATCCATTCTTCTCCCGCTGGTTCCAGTCGGTACGCGACATTCAGGGCGAAGACGGCAGCTATTGCGATTTCATTCCGAAAGTGGGCCAGCCGCCATACGGCTCATCGAAAGGCGGGGGCGCACTCGGGTGGATGGAAGCCGGTATCGTGATCCCCTGGCAGTTGTATCTGCAATACGGCGACCTGCAGTTCGTGCGTGAACACTATGCATCCATGGAGCATTATATGGATTATCTGCAGAAGCGTACGGTGGGTGATATCCAACCCGGCAGCGGTTATGGCGACTGGGTGGCGCTGGAACATACCAATTCGCCGCTGACAAATACGGCTTATTACGCATACGATGCGATGTTGATGGAAAAGATGGCTGCGGCACTGGGCAAATATGCCGACGAAGCCCGCTGGCACGCGTTGTACGAGCGGATCAAAAAGGCTTTCAACCGGGAATTCGTGGGTCCGGACGGAGTTACGAAAGAGTCGAAGAATGTTCCTCCGTATCACGAATGGATTGCCGGGGATGCGGATGCCTCGTTCAAGGCGAATACCCAGACATCCTATGTGGTCCCGCTTCAGGCCGAACTGTTCGACGAGGCACACAAGTCACTGGCGCTGCAGAACCTTGTTGAGAACGTGGCTGCACACGATTATACGCTCACGACCGGTTTCATCGGCACGCCGTACCTGAACCTCGTGCTGTCGCGGGCCGGTTTCGACAACATTGCCTACAGGCTTTTCGAACAGCGCGCCTATCCTTCGTGGCTCTATCCCGTGATGCAGGGCGCGACTACTATGTGGGAACGCTGGAATTCCTATACGATCAAGCGGGGATTCGGACCGGTTGACATGAACTCGTTCAACCACTATTCCTTCGGGGCCATCGAAGAGTGGATGTTCTCCTATATGCTGGGCATCCGGCCGCTGGAAACGGATCCGGGCTACCACAGCATCGTGCTGGAGCCTCGGGTCGGCGGGTCGTTCACCTATGTGAAAGGACACTATGATTCCGTGTATGGCCGGATTGAGAGCGGCTGGCGTTGGACGGACGACGGCTCCCTGCAGTTCGACTTTTCGGTGCCGGCCAATACGACCGCTTCGCTGACACTTCCTCTTCCGGAAGATGCGGAAGTACAGGTAACGCTCGGTTCGGAATATGCCGCGGCAGGCGAGTCTCCCGGTCGCTATGAACTGCCTTCCGGCAAATATCGTTTCGTGATCAGATAATCGACAGGGCCACTTCCATCATATTCGTGAAGGAAGTGCGCCGCTCGTCGGCGGACATCGCTTCGCCCGTAAGGATACTGTCGGAGATCGTGCAGATCACCAGGGCGCGGTTGCCTGAGCGTGCGGCGTTCATATAAAGCGCCGATGCTTCCATTTCTACGGCCAGCACACCCATTTTCCGCCAGCGGTCGGTGTGCGGATTGTCCGAATAGAAAGTGTCGGACGAAAGGATATTGCCTACCTTGTAGTGGATACCCCTTTCGTCACAGGCGTTTGCGGCTGCCCGCAGCAAGTCGAAATCCGCGATCGGGGCAAAGGTACCGGGAAGTTCGAACTGGGCACCGTAGTTCGAATCCGTGCAGGCACCCTGTGCGATGACCAGGTCGCCCAGATGCAGGTCGGCGTGGCAGGAGCCGGCCGAACCGACTCGGATGATGGTTTCCACGTCGTAGAAATTGAAGAGTTCATACGAGTAGATACCGATCGAGGGGATGCCCATTCCGTGACCCATCACGCTTACGCGTTTGCCGTTAAAATTGCCGGTGAAGCCCAGCATTCCGCGGACTTCGTTGAACTGGACGCAGTCGGTCAGGAAATTGTCTGCAATGAATTTTGCGCGCAGCGGATCTCCGGCCATCAGCACGGTCTTGGCGATCTCGCCGTTTTTTGCTCCGATGTGGGGAGTAGGGGTGTTTGCCATATCTTTTGTCTTTTCTTATTTATTCACGGTCGCCTTCCTCCAGAACAGGGATCTCGTCCAGGTCGAGGAGCGCCTTTTCAATCTGCTTGCCTTTCCTGGCTCCCAGTTTGGCAAGCTTGATGGCCGTCGTCGTGATGCTCTGCCCGCCGGGAGCGAGCTTCTTACCGGCTTCATTGTATGCCTTCATCGCGGTTTCCAGCGATTTGCCGACACTCTCGTAGGAGGCGAGGAACTTGTCTACACGGTCCATCATTTCGGCGGCAAGGGCGTAGACCTTTTCGTGGTTTTCCGCCTGTTTGACCTGTGTCCAGGTGAGCTGGACGATGCGGATGGCCCCGTAAAGCGACTGTTCGTCGGCGATGTACACGTTTTGCTCCGCCGCCCAGCGCCAGAGGTCGGGTTCCGCATTCAGGGCGGTCCAGAGGGCGCCCATATTGGGAACGAACATAATGACATAGCCGGCCGACATCTTCGGCGGCTGAACATAGGAGGCGTAGTCTTTCTTTGCAAGTTCCTTGACGTGTTTCCTGACGCTTTCAATGTGCGCATGAAGGTAGCGTGCGCGGTCCTCCTCGTTCTCCGCGTTGACATAGCTCACATAGTCGGCCAGCGAGGTCTTTGCGTCGACGATCACTTCGCGCCTGCGGTCCAGGTGGATGATTACGTCGGGGCGCATCACGGAATCGTCCGCATTCCTGACCGGTTTTCCGTCGGAATCCGTCAAGGTGGGCTGCACGTCGAAGTGGACCCCCTTGGTAAGTCCCTGTGAGGACAGCAGTTCCTCCAGGATGGTTTCTCCCCAGGTTCCCTGGAGTTTGTTGCCATATTTGAAGGCGGCGGCCAGCTGGTCCGTGCTGCGGGCCACGCGGCCGGTATAGTTCATCAGGAATTCGACATCGCTTTTGATGGCGCTCTGGGCGGTTTTGTGGACGTCGCTGTTGGCCAGCATTTCCTTGCGGAGTTCGTCCATCTTCTCCTTTACGGGATTGAGCAGTGAACCGATGGCTTCGCTGCTGGCGTCCTTGAATTCACGCTGGCGGGCTTTGAGCAGTTCGTCGGTTGCTGCCTTGGCCTGGTCTTTCATCTGTCCCAAGGCTTCGGCAAATTGTTCTTTCATCGCCTGGACCGACTCTTCGTGTGCCTTGTCGCGGGCACTCAGCGCTTCTTTGTATGCCTGCTCATGCGCGGCCATCACGGCGTCCTTGGCTTTTTCCGTGTTCTGGACGGCCTTTTCGATGCGGCCCGGAACGTCCAGAATGGTTTCCAGACGCTCCCGGTCCGCAAGCAGTTTCGAACGGGTAAGCGCCCGCGTAACGAAAATGGCCAGCAGGAGGACAAGGATGGTGGCGGCGATGATCAGGATGAGCGTAGTCGAAGGCATAGGCAGTTGAAATAAAAAGGCAATTTAACAAAAAATCGGATGAAAACCGTCAGATTCCTCTATATTTGTGGAGCAATGGCCAAAGTAAGATTATCGTATCGTCAGATTGCCGCCGCCGTTTTTCTGGCCGCGTCGGTCACTTTTTACATTCTCGGTCTCATCTATCCGCTGATGTCGACCAAGTATGAGGTATTCGGCTTCCCGCTCAAAAGCCAGGAAGTGACCCTCTTTGATTCCGTGCGGATGTTCTGGGAGAGCGGCGAGTATCTGGTGGCATCCATTATCCTGGTGTTCACCTTCATCCTGCCAATCCTCAAATATATCGAACTCTCGCTGCGTCTGGCAACGGGCCGCCAGTTTCTCAAACTTCAGTCGGTCGACAAGTGGAATATGATCGACGTATTCCTTGTGGCGATGCTTCTGCTTAATTTCAAGATGAATTCCCGCTTCATCGTGATGCGGCTGGAAATGGGCACCAACTTCATCGCACTGGCCGTGCTGACGAGGCTGGTGACCATTCTCCTTGTCGAGGGATTCGGGAAGAAACTCAGCCCAGAAGTTCCTCGCTCCGCTTGATGAAGTCGGCCAGCGCCTTGCCCTTCAACATACCGTTGGCCAGCAGGGCCAGGTCGGTGACCTGCTTGAGCAGGGTGTTGTCGGCCGTGAAGGCCTTCACGCCGGTGTCTCCCAGGATCTTCTTGATCACCGCGTTCTCGGCGTTTACCGTGATGTTGTAGCTGTCGGGGAGTTCGCCGTAGAAGTTCATGCCGCCGCCCAGGGCCGCCATGTCGCGGTAGCGGCGCATGAATTCGCTCTGCGTGATCAGGATCGGTGCTTCCGTCTCGCCCAGGTTCTCCACCTTCACATCATATTTGTTCTCCTTGGGGAGGATTTCCTCAAACACGCCTGTCACGTACTTGGCGTCGTCTTCCGAAATCTCGAACTTGGCGCGCTCGTCCTTTTCCACCAGGCGGTCGATCGCCTCGGCGTCGACGCGTTTGAAGACCGTGTCTTTCAGCCGGGATTCCAGCAGGTTCACGAAGTGCGCGTCGAGCGGGCAGTCGAATACCAGCACGTCGTAGCCCTTGGCGTGCGCGGCTTCCACCTGCGGGTACTGGGCCACGGGGTCGGTGCAGTAGAGGTAAACGACCTTCTTGTCCTTGTTGGTCTGGGCTTCCTTGATCTTTTCGGCGTACTCGTCGTATTTGAAGAACTTGCCTTCCGTGTTCTTGAGGAGTGCGAACTTCATGGCGCGCTCGCAGAATTTCTCGTCGGTGAGCATTCCGTATTCGATGAAGAGCTTCAGGTTGTCCCACTTCTGCTCGAATTCTTCCTTCTTGTTCCTGGCGATTTCCTCGAGCCGGTCGGCCACCTTCTTGGTGATATAGGAGGAGATCTTCTTCACGTTGGCGTCTTCCTGCAGGTAGCTGCGCGACACGTTCAGCGGAATGTCGGGCGAGTCGATCACGCCGTGGAGCAGGGTGAGGAACTCGGGCACGATGTTCTCCACGGAGTCGGTGACGAACATCTGGTTGCAGTAGAGCTGGATTTTATTGCGCGTGACCTCAAGACGGTCCTTGATCTTCGGGAAGTAGAGGATGCCGGTCAGGTTGAACGGGTAGTCGACGTTGAGGTGGATGTGGAAGAGGGGATCTTCCTGCATCGGATAAAGCTTGTTATAGAAGGTGAGATAGTCCTCGTCCTTGAGCTCGCTGGGCTTACGGGTCCACAGGGGCTCCGTATCGTTGATGATGTTGTCCTTGTCGGTATCGACATACTTGCCATCCTTCCACTCTTTCTGCTTGCCCATGCACACGGGGACAGGCATGAATTTGCAATACTTGCCCAGCAGAGCGCCGATCTTCGCTTCCTGGGCGAATTCTTCGCTGTCGGCGTCGAGGAAGAGGGTGATGGTGGTACCGCGGTCCGTCTTCTTCGAATCGGTCATCGTGAAGTCGGGCTCGCCCAGGCACTCCCATTTGACCGCTTTCGCGCCTTCCTGCCAGGATAGCGTTTCGATGCGCACTTTCTGCGACACCATGAAGGCCGAATAGAAGCCCAGGCCGAAGTGGCCGATGATGTTGCCGGCCTTGTCCTTATATTTCTCCAGGAATTCGCCCGCCGAGGAGAAGGCGATCTGGTTGATATACTTGTCGACTTCCTCCGCGGTCATACCGATGCCGCGGTCGGTGATGGTGATGGTTTTGGCTTTGTCGTCGACGTCCACACGGATGGTCAGGTCGCCCAGTTCGCCCTTGAAGTCGCCCGTTCCGGCGAGGGCTTTCAGTTTCTGCGTCGCATCGACGGCGTTGGCCACGAGCTCACGCATAAAGATGTCGTGGTCGGAATACAAGAATTTTTTGATGACCGGAAAGATATTTTCCGTTGTCACACCGATTTTTCCTTTCGTCATGGTTATGTTTTTTTGTTTTTGTCGTTGAACGGACCCATAAAATCAAAAAAGATACCAGCGCCCGGAGCAGGACATTTTGTCAGTTTTTTAAGAAATGCTTCCGACAGTCGCGTAGCCGGCCGGATAAATCTGCATTTTCCCCGCTTTTTTCGAGATGCTGAAAACTTTGACCGGAATTGTATTCGGGGTTTTTTCCCGCTGCTTTCGCGTAATAGTTTTGCAGGCGAAATCGACTGCGCCATGAAGAACATCATCCTGTCCATCGCCTTGCTCCTGCTGCTTTGTCTGACCCATTCCCTTTTTGCACAGGAACTCTCCCTTTCCACGAATCTGCTGGACTGGGCGAATCTGGGGACAGCCAATCTGCAGGCGGGGTATTCATTCGGCCGGCATGCCAGCCTGCATGCGGGTGTCCGATACAACAATTGGAATTATGGTTCTGCAGAACGTCGTACGGCTTTTCAAAACCGTGCACGGACTCTTTCGGCCGGTGCCCGTTACTGGCCCTGGAGCGTGTATTCGTCCTGGTGGTTCGGAATGAAAGCGCAGGTGGAAGAATACAACCGGGGAGGGCTTCTCCGTCGGGCGCAGACCGAGGAAGGCGTTGCGGCCGGTCTGGGGCTCGCCCTGGGCTACAGCCGGATGCTCTCGGAGCAGTGGAACCTGGATCTGGGAGTGGGCTTTTGGGGAGGAAAGACCTGGTATACGCAGTATCGATGTCCGCGCTGCGGACGGATCCGGTTGGACGAAGACGGTAATCCGGTCAGAGATGCTACAAAGTGGTTCTTGTTGCCTTCCAACGATTTACAGATTTCGTTGACCTATATATTCTGACATGAAAAAGACGATCCAAGCGGCCGTCCTTCTGTTGCTGGCGGCTTTCTTTACCGAATCCTGTGCGACTTCCGCCCGTGTGCAGCAACTGAAAGAGCAGCAGGTGACGGCGCAATTGTCCCTGCCGGAGATGGAACGGAGCCCGTTTGAAAACCTGGATATCGTGCAGGCCACGGCAGACAGTCTCGTATTTCAGGATTTCAACGGGAATGACGTGCTCATCATGAATGCCGTCCGCGATGAGGCGACTGGCGAAATGGTGGCCAGCGAGACCCTTCAGGGAGCTCGGGTGACGGCCCGATTCCGCAATGTCGCGGAACGGAGCGGGCAGATCCGGCTCGAGTTCCAGATCATTGTGCCGGCCGCCCTGCAGGACGGCCGCTGGCAAGTGCGTTTCCATCCCAGAATGCGCCTGACCGATGGGGAAATCCCTCTCGATGATATTCTGATTACCGGCCTCGAATACAGGAAAGGACAATTGCGTGGCTACCGGCAATATGAGCGTTATCTGCGCTCGATCATCACCGATTCCACCCGTTTCATCGACCGAAGCCAGCTTGAATTGTATTTCCGGCGGAACAATCCAGAACAATATGGTGTCACGCAGCGGCAGGCCCTTGTCCATTATACCTACGGAATGCGTGTCCGCCGCAATGAACGCCGCATCCGAGACCGGGAGAAGATGTTTCACCGTTATGTGAAAGCTCCGGTCCAGACCGAGCACCTGCGGCTCGACACTCTGCTGGTCAACGAGGCGGGAGAGTTTGTATACCATTACGTGCAGTCTCTTTCCACGCGACCGCAGCTCCACAAGATCGAGATCCGCCTTTCCGGCGAGGTCCGTGAACAGGACAGGCTGGTGTATGCCGTGCCGGAAAGTGAACCGCTGACATTCTATGTATCGTCGCTCAGTACGTTGGTCGATGGGCGTGAACGCTATGTGGACCGGCTGGTTTCCAGACGCGTAACGCAACGGACTTCCGCGCAGCTGCTTTTCGGGCTGGGTGACGACTCGGTCCGGGAGGACCTGGGTGACAATCTGTCGGAAATCTCCCGTATCCGGGAATCCCTTTCGGCGTTGCTCGCGGAAGATGACCTGGTCCTCGACAGCGTGATTGTGACGGCTGCCGCTTCTCCGGAGGGTCCCTTCCGGTCGAACGGTACATTGTCGCGGCGCCGGGGCAGGAGCGTGAGCCGTTACTTCGCTTCCGATGCGGCCGGAATCCGTTTCTGCAGTTATGCAGTTCCCGAGAACTGGGAATTGCTCGACAGCCTGGTTGCGGGTGATGTCTGGTTGACGGAACGACAGAAGGATCAGTATGCGAGGCGACGGAAAACTTCCGACCCGGACCGCCGGGAACGTCTGATGCGCGGAGACGATTATTATGCTTACGTGAGTGAAGAACTCTATCCGAAACTGCGCAACGTGGTTTTCGATTTCCGGTTGCACCGCCGGAACATGCTGCAGGATACCATACATACACCGGTGCTGGACACGGCCTATATGGCCGGGGTGCAGGCGCTGCGCGACCACGACTATAGAAAAGCCCTTTCGCTGCTGCGGCCCTATGCCGATTTCAATACGGCCATCGCATACAGCTGCCTGGATTACAATGCCAGCGCCCTCGCCATCCTGGAAAAACAGGAACGAAGCGCTCCGGTTGATTATATGCTGGCCCTCCTGTATTCGCGGCAGGGCGACGACCGCAATGCCGTGGCCTGTTATCTCCGCTCCTGCGAAGAGGACGGATCCTATGTACATCGGGGCAATCTCGATCCGGAGATCAGTGCCCTGATCCGGAAATATGACCTGAACCGCTGACATTTTCCCGATGAAACGTTTTCTGATTCTGATTGTCCTGTTCCTTTTTGCAGCTGCGGGTTGCGAAAAGGAAACCTGCTCCCAATGCGGTGAAACGGTGACTTTGCATCGCGTAAGCGTCGCAGTGTCGTGCCCCGTCGTGCGGACGAAAGGCGACGACAGCCTTTTTCTGGCCGAAAGCCGGATCGAGCGTTGTATTCTCTATGTTTTCGACCCTTCCGGAGAGTTCGCAGGCCGTTATGATTCAGCCGATGGCCGTTTCGATGTCTATCTGCCCGAGGAAACCTATGATCTGGTAGCAATTGCCAACAAAAACGATCTTCCGCAGGCGCCGTCATCACGGAATGCCCTGCTGGATAATAAAACGACCCTGGCGGAAAACGTGCCTGGCCGTTTCGTGATGGTGGGGATGATGGAAGGATTCCGGGTTTCGGGCGACGTTTCGGTTGACCTGGCTGTGTCCCGTGTGGTGGCGAAAGTGTCTTACACGGTCCGGACAGATTTTTCCGGAACGCTGACTGACGGGCCATTCGAGGTGCAGGACATTTTTCTGGCCAATGTTGCAGGCGAGGCCGATTTGCGTCTTTCCGGGACTGCGCCCGCCGCTGCCGGAATCTGGTACGACCGTCTGGAGCCTGATGAACCGTACGGTCCTGTATTCTACGCTTGTCCCAACGATGCACCCGACCTGCACGACAGGGGCGGACGGCCGCCGCGAAGCACCAGATTCGTGGTGCGTGCGGCGTTGGGCGACCGGATTTTCTATTATCCGGTCACGCTCGATACGATCCGCCCGAATACGCATTATCACGTGGACCTCAACATAGCCGGATACGGATTGGAGCATCCGGAAGACGACCCGAAGTCGTACGGTGCCGTGGAGGCCGTGGTTTCTGTCGCGCAGTGGGGCGACGGGGGAGATGTCGAAGGCTTGTTCTGTGATGAAGAACCATTACCATAAATCAAAAATAAAATGAAAAAAAACTGTATCCTCGCTGTGTGCGGCCTGCTGGCCGTCGCAGCCTGTCAGGAACTTCCTGCCACCGATGCCAGTGATGGCGGAACGCTGCGGATCTCAGTAAAAAGCGATGCCGGCGTTTCTTCGAAAGCTCTTACGGATCCCATAGGGAACGACGCCGCCATCCACGACACCCAACTGTTCCTGTTCGCTTCCGACGGGTCCTTGTACCGTTGTGAAATGCTGGACGAAAACGAGTTGAGCCATACGCTTACGAAAGTCAAGGCCGGCAGCTATCAAGTCGTCGCCGTGGTCAATGCACCCGCGCTTTCCACGGTGCAATCGAAGGATGAACTGGAACAGACATCCATCGACCTGGGGCTCAATGATCCGGAGCGTGGCTTCGTGATGTATGGGGAAGCGGCGGAAACCGTGACCGTCGAAGCCGGAGCGACGACGGAAGCCCGGGCGGAAATAACGGTATTCCGGCACGTGGGCCGAATCCGGCTCGGTACCGTCAAAAACAACCTGCCACCGGCCTACGGCGACCTCTCAGTAGAATACGCGTTTCTTGAGAACGGTCTTGGCGTATGGGATTATGGCGGAACCGGTTCTCCGGAAGTCTATGTGAATTATGCCGGCCGTCTGCAGGGCAGGAACGGATCGTCCGCGCCCGCCGATTTCATCACATCGGCCACAGATGCCGACTATGCCGCTTTGACTTTCCATTCCCTGACCCGGATCGTCGAGAACGGTACGACGGAATCGTTCGGCGTACCGTTCTATACCTTTCCCAATAACGTCCTTTCCGATGATGACCATTTCGGAGCAACAGACGGTGCAGCGTGCGTGCGTCTGGTACTGAAGGCTGTTTACGGAGAAGACGATTCACAGAGTTGGTATTATCCCGTAACGATTCCGAATGTAGAGCGGAACAAAAGCTACGACGTGTCGTTTGTCATCGGCGGCCCCGGAACGGACGATCCCAACGGAAAAGTGGATAACAGCAACCTGCGCGTTGTGATAACCGTCGAGCCCTGGGAGGACGGCGGTGACTTTATCGGAGAATTCTAATTATACTTCAAATACATTTGTCATGAAAAAAGTCTGTATGCTCCTTTCCCTGGCGGCAGGCCTGCTGGCACTGTCCGCCTGCAACGAATTCCACATGAAAGCCCCGACGGGAGAACTTTCGGTCGTGATCGTCGATGACGATGTCATCGCGACCAAGGCATCGGATACCTCGGAGCGTTCGTATGAACGCAAGATCAACGATCTCCAGATCTTTGTCTTCGATGACGGAACCCTGTTCCGATATGAACGGATCGACCGCAATCTCACATCTTTCCCATATACCAAGAGTTTTGGCCAGATCAAGTCCGGAACCTACACGGTGTGGGCCGTGGCCAATGCGGATAACCTGAGTGACGTGACTTCCGAGGAAGAATTGGCTGAAACGTTTATTTTCCTGACCGACTGTGGGCTGACTGACGCTACGGGCTTCGTGATGGCCGGAAGCCGCACAGTCACCGTCGGAAACGGATCGACGGCCACGGCCGCCGTTTCAATCACGCGCTTTGCTTCGCGTGTCCGGCTTGTTTCCGTGACTAACGAAGTTCCCGAAGCATATTCGGATGCCGGTGCCGTGACGGTACAGGGCGTTTTTCTGATCAACGCGCTTTCTGCCTGGAATCTGGCAGGCAGCGGTTCCGCTTCCGACTGGGTGAATCTTGGCGGACGGGATGAAGGTGCGGAAGCTTCCTCCGATCCGGGTGATTATATCAGCAGCATCGGCCAGGTGAATCCGCTGGAATATGCAGACCACGTGTATAAAGACGAGACAGTGCGGATCGTCAACGGCAGCGCTCATACTTTTAGCAACTGCTGTCTCTACAGTTTTCCGAACGATGTTTCGTCGGACCATACCGGCAATACGGCAACGGGTTATTCCGGTGCGCTGACGCGACTGGTCGTGCTGGCTACCGTCAACGGGGAGGACTGGTGGTATCCTGTGACCTTGTACAAAGACGGCAGCGGACTGGAACGGAATACTTCGTACGATGTCCGTCTGACGCTCCGGGGAACCGGTTCGGACGATCCCAACGAGCCGGTCGGGAAGGGCAACTTGACGGCGGTCGTATCGGTGACCACTTGGGAAGCCGGTGCCGAATATGATGAAACGATTTGAGCTGGCCTTGCTGTGGATCCTCCTGGCGCTGACTCCCGCCGGATGCTCTGTCCTGGAAGAACGTTCTTCCTGCCCGTGCTATCTGGACATTGATTACGGAGTGGTCCGGGCTGGCGGGTGGGGAAGGTTTCCGGGCGCCGTAGTGTGCGTATCGGCCCAAGCACAGGATTCCGTGTGGCGGGCGGAGCATCCACTGGCTTCCTGCCCCGAAACGGAAGAGATCACGGTCCATCGGGACAGTGTCCGGGTAATCGCCTTGCTGCGCAGCGGGCAACTTTCACCCCAACATTCGATGGGGGAGCAGATTACTTGCAGTCCGGACTGCCAGATTGATTCGCTGTACGCTTTTTCTGAAACGGTGGACTGCACCGGCGAAGAGACCCGGGTCGTCCTGGTGCCGCACAAACAATTCTCGACCCTTTCGTTTGAAGACGGAGAAGGCGGGTCATTATTGCGGCAATATGATCTGGTCGTACAGGGAACGACCTGCGGTTTCCTGCTGACAGACTTGTCGGCTGTGGAAGGACCGTATGTGGTGCGTGTGGAAGAAGTGCCGGGAAGCGGATGCTTCCCGGTGCGGATTCCGCGGCAGCTGCGTCCCGATCTGGTCCTGATGTTCCGCAGCCGGGTCAACCCCCTGGACCGTTTCCGTTGTCCGGTCGGCCGCTGTCTGTTTGAGGCGGGCTACGATCCTGCGGCAGCCGACCTGCCTGATTATGATTTCCGGATCGACCTGCAGAACGCCCTGCTGGGCATCCGGGTCCGGGGATGGGAAGATGAATTCATTTACAGCCTCTATCCATAACAAGAATGATGATGAAATCCCTATTCTTAAATATTATGTCGTTATTGGCAGCTGCCGTTCCGTTGCTTCTCCCGACCTCCTGCACGGAAAACATACCGGCAGCGCCGCTTCTGTCCGCTTCGCTGGAAGTCAAACCGATGCAAGACGCTTCCAAAAGTGCGTCGTCGGTAACCGAGACAACGGAAGATGCCGTACGGAACTGGAATCTTCTGGTTTTCGACCGGGGTGTCCTGGCGGCAATGTATTACCGTGACTGCCGCTACGATTTTTTCGACAGTGAGACGACGCGCCGTACCAAGTCGATGATTGCCGGCATTTCCGTCGTATTTGACCGACCTTACGATTGGTTTGCCGTGGCCAATGTCGGCAATCTGGCCGATATGCCGTTCTTCCGGAGTGCCGTCGGGGTATTGACGGAGTCGGAATTGCGCTCGTGGACTCCTTCCATTGCGGTGGCCGGCGCGGATGCCCTTCCGATGGCCTGGCACGAAGCGGGATTGTCGGTATCGGAATCCCAACTGCTGGGAGGTTACACACTTCCCGTGGTGTTCGAACGACTGGTGTCGCGCTACGATATCATCGTCAACCAGGCCGGCTTGTCGAACTGGGCGTTCACGGCGACCGGTTTGAAACTCCAGGGGGCGGATTCTGTGACGCCGTTTGCCGACGCATCGTCTTTCAGGGGTTCTTATGCGGAGGCGGAATATGCGACGGCGGCGGATGTCGCGATGCTCAACAGTGGCGGTGCAACCCGGTATTATCCCCTGGAAAACTGTTTTGGAAACTTGCTTTCCGTGTCCGATCCGATTGACAAAAGCCTGGATAACGTGCTGGCGGCCGACGCTTCCGCGCGGCCGTCGTTTGTGGAGTTGTCGGGCCGGCTGACGCTGCAGGACGGCAGTTTCCTCGACAAAGACGTAACCTACCGTTTCTATTTGGGCGAGAACAGTACGACCAATTTCGACGTAAAGCGGAATGTGGCGCACGTCGTGACACTGCGCCTGACCGACGCCCTCATCGACGGCGATGCGGCTTTATGGAAGGTGGAGACGGGCCGTTTCGACGATACCCGTTTGCTGGCATTTGCCGATGATTCTGTGCACCTGCCTGCTGGGATGTCCTATTATGCGGGTATACTCGCAGAGCCGGGTACGTTGAACTATCTGGTTTTGATGGATACGGAACTTCTGGCATCCGGCGTGACGATTACGGGCGTCATGCCGAATTCCGGTACGGCGTATTCGCTGCCCCGCCTGCAGATCAATGTTCCGGAAGGTGCTGAGACTTCAGGCCATATCCGGATCCGTACGCTCGACGGACAGAAATACGATGACCTGGCCGTCAGTTCCTATCTGCCCGGGCCCAGACTGACCGGAATCTGTTTTGACCGGTCTCATTATGCTTTGGTGCGGGTGGAGGACGGCGCACTTCATACTGCCTGCAGTTTTGCAGTCATCGCGCAATACAGCGACGGATCCAGCGGACCGGTAACGCCGGAGGCTTCGTATGAAGATGAAGGCGATATCTGGATCGATCCTGTGTCCGGAACACTGGCCGCCACGGTAGCCTGCGGCGAGAAGACCCTTTCGGCCACTTTCGGCGGCTTTACGGCTTCGGCGCAGTATTCGGCGGAAGACCTGGCGGTGCCGGTCGGATTGTCGGGACTCCATCTGGAAAGCCAGGACGACGAAGAACTGCTTGAGTTCGTCGTCGATGCCATCGATGCCACGCTGCAGAGAGCGCTCTCCGGCGGGAGCTGGACGGCGGATGTCACGGGCGAAGTGGGTGTGACCGCAGGTGGCCAGGTCGTGTACGACGGCTATGAAAGCGGCCGTGGGATGCTGTTCCATTTCACGTCCGCCGGCAGCGGGACGGTCACCTTTACATACACGCATAATGGAGTCAGCGTGCAATGGAGCATTTCCGTGACCTGCGATGCCGCGGGACACGTGCGTTATTCCCAGTAGGGAGAAGAGGCGGAATAAGGCTTGTCAGAAGGATTGAGCCCGCGCCGCTTGTCGGGCTTGCTTCCCATTACGAATTCCAGCGTTCCGCCGGCGAGTATATCGGCGTGGGTGATATACATTTTCGTGTAGGGCGCGCCGTTGAGACGGACGGCCTTCACATAACGGTTGATGTCGCTGACGCCGGGCGCCTTGATCTCGAAAGTCTTTCCGTTGGGGAGATTCAGTTTGAGATATGGGAGATACGGAGCGCCGAGCACATATTGGTCCGTTCCCGGACAAACCGGGTAGAAGCCCATCGCGGTGAACAGGTACCAGGCGCTCATCTGGCCGCAGTCGTCATTGCCGCCGAGGCCGCGGATGTCATTGCGATACATCCGGTTCATCACCTCGCGCAGCCGGTACTGCGTCTTCCAGGGCTGATCCGTCCAGGCGTAGAGATAGGGGATATGGTGTGAAGGCTCGTTTCCGTGGACATATCCGCCGAACAGACAGTCCGCCGTGATGTCCTCATTGTCGGCGTAGTAAACTTCGGGCAGGTCGTCGTCGAAGAGTACGTCAAGTTTCCGGACGTATTCTTTCCCGCCTCCCATCATTTCCATATTGCCTGCGACATCGTGCGGGACGTGGAATGAGAAATTCCAGGAGTTGCCCTCGATGAACCCTTCGCCGGATGTCTGGCGGACATCGAAGGGCTCTTTCCAGCGGCCGTCGGCATATCTGGGCCGGGCGAAGCCGAGGGAAGGGTCATACAGTTTGCGGTAGTTCTGTGCGCGCTGCCGGAAAGTTTCAGCAATATCCTGCCTTCCGGCACGCTCCGCAGCCCGGAAGACGGTCCAGTCGTCATAGCAATACTCGAGCGTGTTGCTTGCCGCCGTGGAAGCGCTTTCCAGCGGTACGTAACCCAGCCTGATATAATCGCCCAGTCCCCCGTAGTAGGGAACACCGGCGGTTCTGACCATTGCGTCCAATGCTTCCGCCGCGGGAATGTCGAGTCCTTTCGCCATCGCATCGGAAAGGACTGAGACGGCATGGTAGCCGCTCATGCACCAGTTCTCATTGGCCATGTGGCTCCAGACAGGAAGCATCCCGTGAACGCTCTGCTGCTGATGCCGGATCATCGAAACGGCCATGTCGCGCGCCTGCACGGGTTTCATCAGTACGAGGAAAGGATGCTCGGCGCGGTAGGTGTCCCAAAGTGAGAAAACCGTGTAGTTGGTGAATCCGTCCGCCTGATGGATGCCGTGGTCAAGGCCACGGTAGGCACCATCCACGTCCATATAGACGGAAGGGTTGATCATCGTGTGGTAATACGACGTGTAGAACATCGTCTTCTGGTCTTCGCTGCCCTCCACGGTGATGGTTTCGAGTTCCCGGTTCCAATCCGCTTCGGTTTCGGCGCGGATATGGTCGAAGTCTTTTCCGTCTGTCTCGGCACGCAGGTTTCTGAGCGCGCCCTCGGCGCTTACGGCGGAGAGTCCGACCTTCATTTCCAGCACGGGCTCTGCAGCCGTATCGAAACGGAGCCAGGCTACAAGTTTGCGTCCGGCCATTTCCGGGAAGTTGTGGTACTGGTCGAATTTGCCCCATCCGCCACGGTAAGGGAGGGGATCCAGGTCGGTATATCCGTAATCGGTCACGGATTGAGAGAGTTCTATGGCGAAATAGGTAAAATCGGTACGGGCCCAGCCGCTGGTGATGCGGTATCCCGTCAGCAGGTGCTCGTTTTCAACCCGCACTTCGGCCCAGAGCGTCTTTCCGTCATAATTGTAAATGCCGTGCCGGAGGTCGATGACCACGTGTCCGTCGCTGCCTTTCGGAAACGTATAGCGATGGACGCCCACCCGCCGGGTGGCGGTGAGTTCCGCCCGGATGCCGCTGTCGGCAAGGGTAACGGCATAATAGCCGGGGCCTGCCTCTTCGCTGTCGTGCGAAAAACGTGAACGGTAGCCTCCGTCGGGATCGTCTTCCGTACCCGGGTTGACAAGGATCGTACCGGTTCCGGGCATCACGAGGATATCGCCCAGGTCGGAGTGGCCCGTGCCGCTGAAATGCGTATGGCTGAATCCCACGATGGTGGGATCGTCGTAACGGTAGCCTGCGCAATATTCATAGGCGCGCGGCTGATAGACGCCGTTTACGTTATGGGGAATCGTGTCGGTATCGGGACTGAGCTGGACGATTCCGAATGGCGCACAGGCGCCCGGAAAGGTGTGCCCCATTCCGTCTGTTCCGATGAAGGGGTTCACATAGTCAGACGCCCGTTGCGCCTGCGCGTTCAAGGTCAGGGCACACAGGAGGAGCAATGCAGTTATACCGCACTTGGGATAAACGTTTACTTTCGCCATAATGTTTGCAAAGATAAGAATCTTTGGGCAGCGCAGACCCGTATTATTCTTATATTTGCAGATTCAAATACCGACAATAGCAAATATTCAATATCAAGGTTATGAAACAATTGAAATGGATGCTGCTGGCCACTGTGGTTCTGGCCGTTGCGGCTGCCTGCGGGCAGAAACCCAAAACGCTTGTACTGTATTATTCCCAGACCTCCAATACGGAGACCGTGGCCAAGATCCTGGCTGAAAAACTGCATGCCGATATCGAGGCTGTCATTCCCGTTGAACCGTACGAAGGTGATTTCCAGGCTACGGTCGAGCGTGGCAAGGCCGAATTGGACAGCGGTAATTTCCCTGCCATCCGTCCCATTAAATCCGATGTGTCGAAATATGACGTCGTTTTCATCGGCTATCCCGTCTGGTTCGGAACCTATGCCAATCCGGTCGCCTCATTGCTCGAAAAAGTCAATCTCCGCGGTAAAAAGGTAGTTCCTTTCTGTACATTCGGCAGCGGTGGCCTGGAATCCAGTTCAGAGGATCTGAAGAAGAAACTGCCTGAAAGCGAAGTCCTTCCGGGTTATGGCGTACGGGCTGTCCGCGTGGATGCGGCTGCTGCCGAACTTGACCGTTTCCTGAAAGAGAGCGGGTTTGTCTCCGGTAGTGTCGAACCGCTTGCCGAATTCAGCGAAATGGAATTGATCGGGGCAGCGGAAACCAAGATTTTCTTTGCTGCCGTGAAGGACTATCCAATGATTAAGGCAACTCCGGCACAGTTTTCCTGGCGCAGGATTCCCGGTGGAACCGAGTATTGCTTCCAGGCCATCGAGTCTCCCCGGGAAGACGCCAATGGCGGCGGTGTCCGTTCTATACTGGTATACGTCACTTCTCCGGAAGGGCAGATGCCGTATTTTACGCGTGTCGTGCGCTGATCAGTCGAAATAGCTTATAGCTTCATTTATGTTTGATATGAAACAGCTTTTCCGTGCGGCGATGGTCATTGCTGCCGCGTTCCTTCTTGCAGCCTGTGTCCGCCCGGCCCGGACGTCCGCTCCGGTATTCGTCGTGGACGACAATGGCATTGTCCGCCGTGTCAATCCGGACGAAAAGAACGTCTATCTTGTTTTTACGGCACATTACAGCGAGAATGACAGCGGCTATTTCGAAAACTTCGACGGTATTGTTCCGGTCTTGAATACGCTCAGGGATAAAGGCGTGAAGGGCTCATTCTTCCCGACAGGCGTTTGTTTCGTCCAGCCGCAGTATCAGGATGCCATCCGCCGCATCATTGACGAGGAACACTATCTCTCAGCCCATTCCTATGCCCATCTGGTGCTCTGCGAGGAAGGAAAGACGCTTGTCAGCGCCGATTCTCTTGCAAAGGATTTCGCCCTGATGGAGGCCCAGCTCGAGCGTTTCGGACTGGAGAAAAAGCAGTATTACTGGTTGATCCCGCCCTATGAATCCTGTAATGCCGAGTCCCGTGAGAATATGGAAGCACTTGGTTACAAGTTGCTCAATCCCTCCGAGGGGCCGATCTTCGACCTTGACTGGACGACGCCCGACATGGCTGGTTACAGAACCATCGACCAGATGCTGGACTGTCTCTGGAAACTGGAGGAGGACGAGGGCCTGAACGGTCTCATTCTGTTGATCCACGCGATGAACTATCCGGAAAAGCAGGATTTTGAGCGTCCTTACAATCATCTGGGAGAAATCATCGATACCCTGAAGGCCCGCGGCTATGGTTTCCGCACCTTCAACGACGTAATCGCGGCGGAAGAAGCGGCAGGGCTCCTCTAGGGCTCCATATGGATGATGATGTGAGCTTCTTTGCCGAAGCGTTCCCTGAACAGTCGCTCAATGGCTGATGCCTTGTCGTGCGCTTCGCGCAGCGGCATGTTCCCGTCCAGCCGGATATGTACTTCCGCGGCGATATGATTGCCGATCCTCCGGGTACGGAGGTTGTGCGGGTCTGATACGCCGGGTACGGATTGCACGAGGTCGAGGATTTCCTTTTCCGTCTCGTCGGGAAGCGATTGCTCGGTAAGTTCTCCGAAGCTGGGGCCAAGCAAGTCCCAGGCTACTTTGATCAGCATCGCGCCCACGACGATGGAAGCCAGCGGATCGAGCACCGTCCAGCGCTCTCCGAGGAAGATGGCGCCGGCGATACCGATAGCGGCGCCGATGGAGGACAAGGCGTCGGAACGGTGGTGCCAGGCGTTCGCGATGACGGCTTTCGATTCAAGTTTCTTCCCTTTGGCAGCCGTATAGCGGTAGATCGCTTCCTTGACGGCGATGGATATCAGTGCGCCCCAGAGAGCGATCTTGCCGGGCGAGGGGAGACTCTCGCCCTGGAGCCAGGCCGCGAACTTGCCGGCGCCGCTGATGACGATGCCGATGGCCGCCGCGGCCAGGGCCAAGCCGATGAAGAACGTGGCGATCGTCTCGAATTTGCCGTGGCCGAAATCGTGCGAACGGTCCTGCGGCCGGGCGCTGACGCCGACGAAGGCGAGGACCACGACATCGGTCACGAAGTCGGAAACAGAGTGGACGGCATCGGCCAGCATGGCGCCGGAATGCCCGGCGATGCCGGCGGCGAATTTGAATCCCACCAGCAGCAGGTTGGCGATTCCGCCAATCATCGTGACCTTGTAGATCTCTTTTTCCCGCGTCATTTCGCAGTTTCGTCGTTCCGCTTCGGGACGATGACTTTATGCTCTTTCAAATCATAGCGCTGGCCGGGACGGAGGAAGAAGAATTTCTCCCTTCCGGCCTGGTGGACGGCCACGTAGGATTTGCCGATCACTTCGAATTCGTCGCCGGTCACGACAATGGCCGTGGACTCGTCTATGCCGATCCCGATGAATTCGGGGGCGGCTTTGATGAACGCGTCGAGATCGTGCTGGCGGTTGCGGACCAGGATATGCTGGTCGATGGCCGAGAGCTTCAGGAAGCCCAGGCCCTGGGTGTGGTCGCCGATCAGGTGCTGCGGGCCGCGCGTATCACCGCGCCAGAGGAACGAACCCTGGATGCTGGCACCGGCCGAGGAGCCGCCGATGACGCCGCCCCGCGCCAGGAGGGCGAAGAGTTCCCGATGCACTTTGGTATTGAGATAGACCTCCGCGATGCGCCACTGCCGGCCGCCGGTGAAGTAGACTCCGGTGGCTTCGCGAATGACTTTCAGATTCTGCTCGTCGTTGGCCTCATCGATGGTGGTCAGATGCATCTGCGTCACCCGGTCTTCGCCGAGCCGTTTTGACAGGTAGTCGATCGTGCCCATATGTCCGTTTTCGCTGGGTCCCGAAGCATTGGTGATGACGACGATCTTCGCATTTTCGCCGCCGGCCAGCTCCAGGAAGCGGTCCCAGATTACGTCGGTGACTTTACCGCCACCGATAATGACCAACGTGCCTTTCTCCGGGCCGTGCCGTGTCACGGAAAGGTCAACGACAGTCGGATTCTGCGCCCCCGCGATCCAGGCAAAGGCAATTACCGTCATGGAAATCAATATCTTTTTCATAATCCTTGTTTATGAAATCAAATATAAGCTTTTATTCGGAAAAATGCTAACTTTACAACTTTGAACCTAACCGTTATGAAAAAGGAAAGCGGAAAACCCTCCCAGCTGAAAAGATTCCTGATGACGCTGGCCGCCACCACGATCTCCATCATCCTCACCTTCGGCACCACCGCCATCGTCGAGCGCAAGAAGCAGAACGCCGAGAAGCGCGAAATGGTGATGATGGTGATGTATGACATGCGCCAGACGCTGGAAGGAATCGCCCAGTGCGAGCAGAAAATGCGCGATTTCTTTGACCTGCAGGTCGACCTGGTCGCCC
>JAFRRF010000042.1 GCA_017428245.1 Bacteroidales bacterium | reverse complement strand
TGGAGCCGATGGTGAGAATTGAACTCACGACCTCTTCCTTACCAAGGAAGCGCTCTACCACTGAGCTACATTGGCCAATATTTCAAAAAAATCGAGCGGAAGACGAGGTTCGAACCCGCGACCCTCAGCTTGGAAGGCTGATGCTCTACCAACTGAGCTACTTCCGCACACATGCTCCTTTCGGTGCATAAAAAAAGTGGGCAGAGATGGATTCGAACCACCGTAGGCGTGCGCCAGCAGATTTACAGTCTGCCCCATTTGGCCACTCTGGTATCTGCCCAGGACTCTCAGTCAGCGTTTCAAAGCTTCAGAGCCGATGGAGGGATTCGAACCCACGACCTGCTGATTACAAATCAGCTGCTCTGACCAGCTGAGCTACGTCGGCTGTTTGGGACTGCAAATATATGGGTTTTCAATGAAACGCCAAAATATTTTTAATTTTTTTCTTGCAAAATCGTCCGATACACGGAATCCGCGTCGTAACCGCATTCCGCCTGCAGTTCGGCGGGGGTTCCCTGCTCGATGAAACGGTCCGGAATGCCCAGTCCGACGAGGGTGCAGTCCAGTCCGCGGGAGGCGATGAACTCGGCCACGACGCTGTAGAGGCCGCCCTGGCGGACACCATCTTCGAGCGTGATGATCCGGCGGGCGCGCGTACAGGCGTCCTCCAGTGCGGCCGTATCGACCGGTTTGAGAAAACGCATGTCGTAGTGCAGCACTTCGATGCCGTTTTCGCGGCTTGCCCTTTCGACCGCTTCCGCTCCTTTCCACCCGATGGCGCCGATCGAGAGCAGGGCGATGTCCCGTCCTTCGTGCAGTTTGACGGCCGTGCCGGGTTCAATATAATTAAAGGTGCGGTCGCGCCAGGGCGTACCGTGCCCGTTCCCGCGCGGATAGCGGATTACGGTGGGACCGTAACCGGGCTGTGTGGCGGAGTACATCAGGTCGCGCAGCTGGGCTTCGTCGAGCGGGGCGCAGACGGTCAGGTTCGGGACCGGCCGGAATGCGGCCAGATCGAACGCGCCGTGGTGCGTCGCCCCGTCTTCGCCCACCAGACCGCCGCGGTCCAGGCACAGGATCACTTTCAGGTTCTGGAGCGCCACGTCGTGGATCATATTGTCGTAGGCGCGCTGGGAGAAACTGGAGTAAATGTTGCAGAAAGGCAGGATCCCTTCGGCGGCCAGGCCGGCCGAGAAGGTCACGGCGTGCTGTTCGGCGATGCCTACGTCGAAGACCCGTTCCGGCATCTCGGCCTGCAGGATGTTCATGCTGCAGCCTGTCGCCATCGCCGGCGTGATGCCGACGATGCGCGGGTCCGTGCGGGCCAGGTCGAGCAGGGTGGTGCCGAAGACTTCCTGGAACTTGGCGATGTCGCTTTTCTTGCCGGTGCGGCGGCCGGTCGCCGCGTCGAAAGTGCCCGGGGCGTGCCATACGGTCTGGTCTTCCTCGGCCGGGGCATAGCCTTTCCCTTTTGTGGTGACCACGTGGAGCAGCTTCGGGCCGGGAATCTCCTTCAACCGGCCCAGCATATAGGTCATCGAGGCAATGTCGTTGCCGTCGATCGGGCCGAAATAGCGGAAACCGAGGGAATCGAACAGGGAGAGCGTCTCCCCGTCGATGCGCAGCAGGGTGCGCTTGAAGTTTTTCACCTGTTTCTGCAGCCACGCGCGGAGCCGCCCTGCACCCAGGCGGTCCCAGACACTCTTCTTGAGTTTGTTGTACCGCCGGTCGGTGGTGACCTTGAGCAGGTAATTGTGAAGAGCGCCGATGTTTTTGTCGATCGAGATCTGGTTGTCGTTGAGGATGACCAGGATGTCGGCGTTCAGGCTGCCGGCGTTGTTGAGCCCTTCGAAGGCCAGGCCTCCCGTCATCGCGCCGTCGCCGATGACGGCGATCACGTGCTCGTGTTTCCCCTCGAGCTGCGCGGCGACGGCCATGCCGAGCGCCGCCGAGATCGAAGTGGAGGAGTGACCGGTTCCGAAAGAGTCGTAAGGGCTTTCGGCACGTCGGGGGAAACCGCTGATCCCGTGATATTTCCGGTTCTGCTTGAAAGCTTCGCGGCGGCCGGTCAGGATTTTGTGGGCATACGCCTGGTGCCCCACGTCCCAGACAACCTTGTCCTGCGGGGTGTCGAACACCTTGTGGATGGCCACGGCAATTTCTACGGCTCCAAGGCTGGCGCCGATGTGTCCGGGGTTTTCCGCACAGCAGGCAATGATATACTGACGCAGTTCACTGCAGAGCTGCGCCAGTTGCGCATTGTCCAGGTCCCGGATCTGGGCGGGACTGTCAATGGATTCGAGAAGGGCCACGTCAGCAGCGGATTAGGGTCTGGTCGCGGTCGGGACCGAGCGAGAGGATGCGGATAGGGACGCCGACCTCCTGCTCGATATAGGCGATGTAGGCCTTGAACTCCGCGGGAAGTTCCGCTTCGCTGCGGCAGGATCCCAGGTCGCCGCTCCAGCCCTTGAACTCCTTGTACACGGGCTCGATCTCGGCATAGACGTCGTAGGGGACGCGGTCGGTACGGATACCGTTTACGCGGTATTCGCAGCAGACCTTGACGGTGTCGAATCCGTCGAGTACGTCGGCCTTCATCATGATCAGGTCGGTTACGCCGCTGATCATCACGGCAAATTTCAGCGCCGGGATGTCGAGCCAGCCGGTGCGGCGGGGACGCCCGGTGGTCGCCCCGAATTCACGGCCGCGCTGGCGCATCCGTTCGCCCGTGTCGTCACCCAGTTCGGTGGGGAAAGGGCCGCTGCCCACGCGGGTACAGTAGGCCTTGAAGACACCGTAGACCTTTCCGATGTGTCCGGGTGCCACGCCCAGTCCGGTGCAGGCACCGGCGCAGGCGGTGGACGAAGAGGTTACGAAGGGATAGGATCCGAAGTCCACGTCGAGCATCGAGCCTTGGGCGCCTTCGGCCAGGATGGCCTTGTCTGCGGCCAGCAGGGCATTGGTCTCGTATTCAGCGTCGATGATTTCGAAGGTCTTGAGATACTCGGCGTCGGCGAGCCATTGCTTCTCGGCGGCCTCGGGATCGAAGGGGGCCTTGAAATCATACTGGGCGAGCCGGGCGGCGTGTTTCCGCTTGAGCGTTTCGAACTTCTCCCGGAAATCCGCTTCGAGCAGGTCACCCACGCGCAGGCCGTTGCGGCCGGTTTTGTCGGAGTAGGCCGGACCGATTCCTTTGAGGGTCGATCCGATCTTCGACTTGCCGAGCGCCGCCTCGTCGGCTGCGTCGAGCAGTTTGTGCGTCGGGACGATCAGGTGCGCCCGCCGGGCGATCTTCACGCGTTCCCGCACCGGAACGCCGAGAGCCTCGATAGCCTGGCATTCCTCGCGGAAAATGGTGGGGTCGAGCACCACGCCGTTGCCGATGATATTGATGGATCCGTCCCGGAAAACGCCGGAAGGAACGGAGTGCAGTACGAAACTGGTATTGCCGAAGTGGATGGAGTGTCCGGCGTTGGGACCGCCCTGGAAGCGCGCCACCACGGGGTAGCGTTCCGCGAGCACGTCCACGATTTTGCCTTTGCCTTCATCTCCCCACTGGAGACCCAGAACTACATCGAGTGTTTTCATATCCTATGATTCGGTTTGACCTGCGAAGTTAACGTTTATTTTTGGATTTATGAAAACAAGAGGTTGATTTCCGGGGCACGGTTCCGATGTCCGGTTTCCCGGGGCATCTTTTTTTGTGTTTTCACTTGTTTTTTCGTAATTTCGTAGATTCGGAGTTATCCGGAAAACGAGGAAATAATACAAAATCAACCATATGACTGAAACAGTGAAACAAACTTTGCGGGATTCGGCGGCAATGCGCTGGATCGCGCTGCTCCTGCTGGCGCTGGGCATGTTCTGCGCCTACATTTTCATGGATATCCTCTCGCCCATCAAGGACCTGATGGAATCGACGCGCGGCTGGGACTCCAAGGCCTTCGGCACGATGCAGGGCTCGGAGACCTTCCTCAACGTCTTCGTCTTCTTCCTGATCTTTGCGGGCATCATCCTCGACAAGATGGGCGTCCGCTTCACGGCTGTGCTTTCGGGTGCCGTGATGCTGGCGGGCGGCCTGATCAAGTACTACGCCGTGAGCCCCTCGTTTATGGGCAGTGGCCTGGAGAACTGGTTTACCGAGAACCTCAACTGGCACACGGGTGCCGGCTTCATCGACGATATCCTGCCCTTCTACAAAGGGATGCCCGCCTCGGCGAAACTGGCCGGCCTGGGCTTCATGATCTTCGGTTGCGGCTGCGAAATGGCCGGCATCACGGTCAGTCGCGGTATCGTCAAATGGTTCAAGGGGCGTGAGACCGCCCTGGCGATGGGCTCTGAGATGGCCCTCGCCCGCCTGGGCGTGGCAACCTGCATGATTTTCTCGCCCTATTTTGCCAAACTGGGCGGCCAGATCGAGGTCTCGCGTTCGGTGGCGTTCGGTGTCGTGCTGCTCTGCATCGCGCTGATCATGTTCATCACTTATTTCTTTATGGACAAGAAGCTCGACAAGCAGACCGGAGAAGCCGAGGAGAAGGACGACCCGTTCAAGGTATCCGATATCGGCAAGATTCTCTCCAGCCTGGGCTTCTGGCTCGTAGCCCTGCTCTGCGTGCTTTACTACAGCGCAATCTTCCCGTTCCAGAAATATGCGGTCAATATGCTGCAGTGCAACCTGACCCTGTCCGAACCCGCCGCCGGCAGCTTCTGGGCCGGTGAGGCCGTGACCATCGTCCAGTACGTCATCATGCTTGTGGTGGCCGTCTGTGCTTTCGCCAGCAACTTCGTCAAGAAGAACAAGAGCCTGAAATGGGGCCTGATGGCGATTGCCGTCGTGGCGCTTGTAGTCTACTGCGTGATGGGCTTCAAGCGGGGTACCGCCGAGACGATCTTCGCCGTGTTCCCGCTGCTGGCCGTTGCCATCACTCCGATCCTCGGCAGTTATGTGGACCATAAGGGAAAGGCGGCCTCGATGCTGGTCATCGGTTCGCTCCTGCTGATCATCTGCCACCTGACCTTCGCTTTCATCCTGCCGCTGTTCAAGGGCAGCGCCGTCGGCGGCACGGTCGTGGCCTACGCCACGATTCTGGTCCTCGGCGCCTCGTTCTCGCTTGTGCCCGCCGCCCTCTGGCCGTCGGTTCCGAAGCTGGTCGACGAGAAGATCATCGGTTCCGCCTATGCGCTCATCTTCTGGATCCAGAACATCGGCCTGTGGCTCTTCCCGATCCTCATCGGCAACGTGCTCACCAGCACCAACGCCCCGGGCACCGGCCCCGACGAACTCAATTATACCTGGGCCCTCGTGATGCTGGCCTGCCTCGGCGTGGCCGCCCTGCTGATCGGCCTCTAC
>JAFRRF010000041.1 GCA_017428245.1 Bacteroidales bacterium | reverse complement strand
CAGGGCGCTCAGAGGCCTCTACCTTCTGCCGTTGGCGCTGGTCTTCCTGGCAGCCAACGCCCGCACGGTCACTGACTACAAAGTTAGTGATAATTCCGTAACGACCGACAAGCAAGTCGGCCTTGTCGTACCGAAATCCTCCGCTCCCATCGAGAAACGGACCGAGCATGCCTACTTCAAGATCATTAGGGGCGACGCCGTTGCCGACACGCTGTTCCTTTATCTGAGGACCTTCGCCCCGGAAGAGATTGACGGCCTCTACAGCTACAGTCCTGTTTGGGAAAAAGACCTGCCCAACGTCCTCAGCGGTAATTATCACACCGTCGTCCTCGATGCCGAACCCGAATGCAAGATGGGCCTGATCGAAGATGTCCGCGAACAGCTGCGCGGCAAAGAACTCCTGAAGGTCAGATACAACTGTGACTTCGGCAATGGACAGGAAAAAGAAGCGCCCCGCCTGCTTCCGCCCACCCGTGAAAACGCCGAAAAGAAAGGCTTGACGGTCCAGGAAGATTTCAAACTGAGCAAGGAGACCACCCATCGTCTGTTGATCAACGCCCGCGGCCAATTCCGCCTGGACGACAAGAACATCGAAACGGAGGCATTGCAGCCCGCATTGGTCAATATCATCAAAGCCCAGCCGCAGACCTACCTGATCCTTCTCCAGAACGATCGCGCAACGCCATACGGCGCATTCGTGAACGCGCAGTCAACCATCCGGGCCGCCGTTAACGAAGTACGCGATGCCTACACGATGCAGCACTACGGCAAACCCTATAGCAGCTACGAGCTGGAAGAAGAAGGCATTGAAATCCGCAAGGCCGTTCGGCTGAGACTCATGGAAACCGATATCAACGGGATCCAGGCTCAGATTAAGTAGCGAGGGCTAAGCCAAACTCCAGGCAGCCTTCGACCTGGGAAAAACCGTCTAGCGCTGCAACGGACACACTTGATTACCAGCCGATTACGCAAGTTGATCCCCCCGGAAATCGGAGGGATCAACTTGTATAAGTAACTGATTGACTGACGTTTCCATTGCAGCGCATAGAAACTCTATTATCAGGAAGCGCGGGGTCTGGGGCAAAGCCCCGCGGCATCAGCCGCTAGATAAAAGCCGCCATCAGGCGGCCGCCGGAGGCCGGTACTTTGCTAAACCCAGCTCAAGAATGCACAACTCCCAGCATCAGCAAAGTACTAAGGCCGGGAGGCGCGGGGTTTGGGGCAGAGCCCCAGCAACACAAGTACGGGTGGCGAGACTCGAACTCGCACGCCTTTCGGCACCAGATCCTAAGTCTGGCTTGGCTACCAATTACAACACACCCGCGGGTTATCGGTGCAAAGATACGAATTATTTTTTGACTAGGGCGATGCGGGCGGCGGCGGCGCAGAGGAGCGACTGGGCGACCAGGTAGGTGGACATGATGACGAAGCCGCGAAGCTCGAAATGCGCCAGGCCGAAGGTCCTCATCGCGATCAGGCCGTCGGAGACCACAAACAGCAGGCCGCCGAGGGTCACCATCCACCACACGCAGCGGGAAGGACCGTGGCCGCGGACCAAGCCGCACAGACCGCAGAAAGTGATGACCAGCAGCGCCGCGCCATAGATCACCATCGGCGCCAGCAGGGCACCGCTGATGCCGATGGACAGCACCAGCGAGACCAAAATGGCCGCCATCACAATTACAGTAATAATCCAGGTAACAGGGCGCAATCCCTTGAGCGTCCGACCGAAAATGCTAATGTAACAAATGTGTCCCAGCAGGAAACAACTGATACCCGAAACAAACCAGGCGAAACCGCTGCCCATCAGCAGGGAATCACCCGTCCAGCCGAGCATCTGCGCCAGCAGCAGCGTCCCCGCGACGCGCACATTGAACGGCCGCTGCGCCAGATACGCGATGCCCGTGACCGCCAGCAAGGGCATCAGCGCCCCCTTGACATAGCGCTCCACCGTCAAATTATTCATCACGCAGCCATACAGGTTGACGGCACAGGCGATCAGAAAAAACACGCCCGGAATAATCCAAAGTCTTCGATGCTTCATAGCATCAAAAAGTCAGGGCAAATCCCAATCCGTACTCTCCCGCCTTGAAAGAAAGGGTCGGCGTATAAGCAGACTGTCGCTTGTTATAATCCGACTCAATCCACTGCAGGCGGGACTTGCCGATTATCCAGAGCGGAACACCGGCATCAATCAAAGCGCCACCCGCCGTAGCGGCCAAAACTCCACAACTAGCCAGAACATCCGAGCCATAATACCCACCCAAAAAAGCAGCAATACAACCGGCTCCCACTACGCCAATACCACTAAAGGTCAGTTCCTTACCGATTTTTAGTTGCTTTCTGGCTCCGACATATGTGTCATAATAGACATCCGAGCCGATGAGATCGAAAACCTGATTGTCGGAAAGGCATTGACCTTGTGCATCATAAAAACTACCACCGTGATAAGTAATGGCATTTTGAGCCTTGGCTGAGAAACATCCCAAGACGAGAATGGCAATCAAAATAATCCTTTTCATACTATCAATTCCAATACTCACAAAGATAAGAAAAAGATAAACAACGAAAACCTTATTTTACGCTTTTAGCCTGCCAAGTGTAATTATCAAGCGTTTTCAGCCGCAATTCAGCGCTGATTTTCAACACCTTACAAAGATTCTATGCGCTCGGTCTGCTTGAAACAAGCAGACCGAGCGCACCAATTGCCGTTACAACATCGCTTATTGATGATTACCAAGACTGACGATTACACTTGCCACATCAAGTATCGAATGGAGAAGAATGATTTGTTGAATCCTACGCCATCAGGCGCTAGCGGAGGCCGTCGCGAGAGGCTTGTGAAATAGCAGGCCGTAGCGGCGGGGTTTGGGGCAGCGCCCCAGTAAAAACAAGTGCGGGTGCGGGGACTCGAACCCCGACGCATCACTGCACCAGATCCTAAGTCTGGCTTGGCTACCAATTACAACACTCCCGCGTTTACCGCTCCCGAGGAGCGGGACAAAGGTACGAATAAATTTTTTACTCCGCTTTAATTTCGGGATGGGCCGCCATCATCGTGGAGGCCCAGGCCTTGAAATCGGACCAGCGATAGTAAGGACCGCTGACCGGCGTCAGCTGGGGAAGCGTGGCCTCAACCTCGTTCTGCAGGATCTTGAATAGGATGTCGCCCTGCCTGTTGCGGTAGAACACGAACAGGAGCGTGGCGGCCATCGGGACATTGTAGCTCTGGAACCAGTACTTGACCTCGGAGGCTTTCTCCGGCACAGTGCCGCTGCCGTTCGTGTTGATCAGGCACATAAAGGCCTCGAACACGTAGTCGTGGCCGAAGCGCAGGTCCGCCGCACGGTCGGGGTTGGCGAAAGCCGCATCGGCCTTGGCGATGATGTCTTCGAGCAAGGGGATGTTCTGGTAGCGCGCTTCCAGGTCGATGGTCCAGGAATAGTAGTTGAGCGCCTCCCAAAGGTTTGCATACTGGTCGGGCGTGATCAGGTCGTCGAAAAGCGGTTCAGGCTCGTAATTGTGATAGCCTCCGATGAGGGAATACAACTGGTCGACGAAGGCCGTACGGCCGCCCGAGAACTGGGACGGGAACGAAGTATCGGTAAAGATGCGCCCCAGAATCCCCTCATAATCAATGAATCGCTCGTTGAAATGAGCGAGCGGCTCGAATTTGACGTCATCCGTCTTGAAGGTGCGCTTCAGGTCTTTCGGCGCGCTGGTGGGCGTGGCCACTGTCAGGCCGGTATGCGTGGAACTCTGGTAGAACCGGAGCTTCGGATTCTTATCCTTCAGGCTCAGGCAGAAGGAACTCATACTGACAATGCTGCGCGGGGCGGTCGATACGATGGCGTCGACCTCGCGGGATTTGCGGAACACTTCGGGGAACTGATCATACACCCAGGCGGCGATCCGCTTGTGCTGCTCCCAGCCGAGGGGCGTCAGGTCGCCCGTATTGATAAGCGGAATCGGATAGAAGGCTTCGAACTTCCCGTAGAAATCCTCGCCCCGGGGCGTCAGTTTCCCGGCCTCGTGCGCGGCCGAGAGGACTTCGTGGAGCAGCGTATAGGTCTTGGAATCCCAGGCATAGCGCGAGCCGTGACGGCCGTAGTGACTGATATAAAACGGTTTGTAGCCCTTGGGCGCGGGAGTGGGCGCCGGGACCTCGAAACGGTGCGGGCCTTCCATTCCCGCCGCCTTGCGGGGATCGGCTTTCACTTGATCCAGCACGTCATATTGCTGGGCGCCGGCCACGAAACAGACAAACAGCAGCAGCGCCGATAAACCAAACTTATTCATAGAGTTTCCACGTTTCTTTTTGAAGGACAAGCAGGGCCCAGTCATCGCGTGTGCGGCGGGAGACTTCCGTCAGGCCGAGCAAAGCGGCTTTTTCGAGCAGCATCGGGATGTCGGCGGTATAGAAGCCGCTGAGCAGGATGCGGCCGCCCTGGGGTTTGAGCGCCCGGACATAGGAGACCATATCGGCCAGCAGGATATTGCGGTTGATGTTGGCCAGCACGATGTCATACTGGCCGCGGATGAGCACGGAGGCGTCGCCGCACACGGTGATGAGCTTGTGCGGGACGCGGTTGCGGCGGGCGTTGGCGACGGTCGAACGGCAGCAGCGCGGATCGATGTCCACGGCGTGGACCGGCACGGCGGCGCCGAGTTTGGCGGCCACGATGGCGAGGATGCCGGTGCCGCAGCCCATGTCGAGTACGGCTTTGCCTTTCAGGAGCCGGCGGTCTTCCAGCAGATGCTCGATCATCATCGTGGTGGTCTGGTGATGGCCGCTGCCAAAACTCATCTGGGGATCGATGACAATGTTATAACGGGTCCGGGGCAGGTCTTTGTGATACGTGGCCCGGACAGTGACCTGGTCACCCACGACGACGGGTTCGAAATCACTTTCCCAGGCGGCGTTCCAGTTCTGTTCCTTGACCAGTTCCACGGTATGGGAGAGACGGACCTCGGCGCCGTCGAAAGCGCTGAGCATCGTCTTGAGATTCGGTTCGGAAAAAAGGTCTTTCGGGATGAAGGCGTTCAGGAACGGATCTTCGACCGTAAAGCTGTCGAAACCCAGTTCTTCGATCTCCGCCTCCACGATCTCAGCCCACGCTTCGCTGAAGGGCTCGATCCTGATATGTACGGCGATATAATCCATAATGCTAAGTTACTCTTTTTTTTTATATTTGCATTATCTAAAACCGGGTTTATGAAAAAGGTGTTCCTTCTCCTCCTGACCCTGGCTCTGGCCGCTTGCGGACGTCCTGCCGCCGGACCTGCCGACGCTCCCTATCGGGAAACCAACTACGCGAAAAACGGTCCACGTTTCAAAGTACTGCTGCTCTACGATGATTCCGCCGAAGAAGCCCACGTCCAGTTCGGCCACCAGGCCATCGCCTTTTTCCGGAAACTGACCGTCGGCGAAGGGTTCATCGTCGATTCGACCCAGAACCTGGGAGCCTTCACGGCCGAACAGTTGAAAGAATACACCGCCATCATCGCCCTCAACGCCGCGCCTTCGCGCGAAGCCCGTCCGCTGTTCGAAAACTATATGGAGAACGGCGGCGGCTGGATCGGGTTCCATGCGGCCGCCTACAACGACAGCAGGACCCAGTGGCCCTGGTTCCTGAAATTCCTGGGCGGCGGCGTGTTCAAGTGCAACAACTGGCCGCCGCAGCCGGCTCTGCTGGAACTGGACCGCAAAGACCATCCGGTCACCCGCAATCTTCCGGACACGTACGTATGTCCCGCCACCGAATTCTACCAGTGGACGCCGGAACCGCGGGAGAATCCCGACATCGAAGTGCTGGTGTCGCTCTCGCCCCGCAACTTCCCGATGGGCCTGAAGGACATCGTTTACGGCGGCGATTTCCCCGTGGTCTGGACCAACCGCAACTACCGGATGATCTACATCAACATGGGCCACGGCGACGAACAGTTCTCCGACGCCACCGAACAGCTGCTGTTCATTAACGCCCTGCAGTGGATCGTCTCGAACGATCCGAACGGAAACCCCCTTGACAAATAATGGTATGCGCAAACAACTCTTTATCCTGGCGGCCGCCCTTTGCCTGGCCGCCTGCACGGCCAAAGGCCCGACCCAGGAAGAACTGGGAACCAAGCACGGCGACCCGGCCGAAAAGATCCTTCTGGCCTATGTGTTCCGGATGAACGAAAGGCCGGACGCCACCTACCTGACCCACATCAACTACGCCTTCGGGCACGTGAACGACACCTTCAACGGCGTCCGCCTCGACAATCCGGACGAACTGCACCGGCTGGTCAGCATCAAGCGCCAGTATCCGCACGTCAAAATCCTCCTGTCCATCGGCGGCTGGGGCAGCGGTAATTTCAGCGAAATGTGCGCCGACGACGGACTTCGAAGCGCTTTCGCCAAGGACTGCAAGCGCGTCGTGGACGAATTCAAACTCGACGGAATCGACATCGACTGGGAATATCCCGGCGAAGACGTGGCCCAGATCTCGGCCTCGGAAAACGACATCGACAACTATACGCTGCTGATGCGGGACATCCGGGCCGCCATCGGACCGGACAAACTGCTTACCCACGCGACGGCCGGCTCCGGAAAGTTCTATGATTTCCCGGCCCTGGATCAGTACATTGACTGGACCAACGTGATGTCCTACGACCTCGGCCATGCTCCCTACCACAATGCACCGCTCTATCCTTCCGAATTGCTGGAACCTGGCTCGATGTCCGTCTCCGAATGCGTCCAGGCCCATCTGGACAAAGGTGTTCCGCCGGAGAAACTGGTGGTCGGCCTGCCGTTCTACGGACGGGGTGCCGAAGGCTTCCCGCGTGGTGTCGACGTGACCAAAGCCCATCTGCTGCCGGGCTACACCTACCATTGGCACAGTATCTCCCAGGTGGCTTACCTGACCGACGACGCCACCGGCGAGATGGTCTTCGGCTTCGACGAAGAGAAATCCCTCCGCATCAAGGCAGAATACACCCTGGAAAACGGGTTCAAGGGCTGCATGTACTGGGCTTATAATGGCGACAATGCGGCGGGAGATCTCCGCCGCACTGTCTATCAGTCTCTGAACGGGACATTGCCCACGCCCGGCCTGAAGCGGCGGCCGTGAGCCCGTCGTTCTCCGGAAAGGAAGATTAGTACGCCTTGGCGATGGCGACGAAGTCGCCGGCCTTCAGGGAGGCGCCGCCGATCAGTCCGCCGTCGATGTCGGGGCAGGCGAAGAGTTCCTTCGCGTTGGAAGGCTTGCAGCTGCCGCCGTAGAGGATCGTGGTGGATTCAGCCACTTCTTCGCCGAAGTGTGCGGCCAGGGTATTGCGGATGAAACCGTGGATTTCCTGCGCTTGGGCGGCAGTGGCGGTGACACCGGTACCGATGGCCCAGACCGGCTCGTAAGCGACCACGACGTGGGCCATCTGCTCGGCCGTGAGGGTGAAGAGCACTTCGGAAATCTGCGTGGCGACCACGTCGAAATGGTTGCCTTCCTGACGTTCGGCCAGTTTCTCACCGACGCAGAAGATCACGTCGAGGCCGTTCTCGAAAGCGAGGGCCATCTTCTTGACCAGTTTGGCGGAGGTTTCACCGTAATATTCGCGGCGCTCGGAGTGGCCGAGAATCGTGTAGGCGCAGCCGGCGTCCTTCAGCATGGCGGCGGAGACTTCGCCGGTGAAGGCGCCCTTCGGCTCGTCGGCGCAGTTCTGGGCCGACAACCGGATCGGGGTTCCCTCGAGTACCTGAGCCACAGTGGTCAGGTGCGTGAACGGCGGCGCCACGACCAGCGTAACATCCGCGGGCACTTCTTCGACTTTTTCCACGATACCCTTCGCCAGGGCCAGACCTTCGGCAACGGTAGTATTCATCTTCCAGTTGCCGGCGACGATTTTCTTTCTCATTATTGCAAGTGTTTAGTTGTTTTCCTAAACTGCAAATATAGAAAATTAGTTGTATTTTTGCGGCACAAAATCGTCCGAAATGAGTTTCAGCTTCAAAGAGATCATCAGCGCGTTCATCGTGCTTTTCGCCATCATCGACATCACGGGCTCGCTGCCCATCATCATCGACCTGCGCAGCAAAGGCGCCAAGATCGGTCCGCTGAAGGTTGCGCTTATTTCGTTCGCCATCCTGGTGGCCTTCCTCTTCGCGGGCGAAGGACTCCTTTCCCTCTTTGGCGTGGAGATCAACTCGTTCGCCGTGGCGGGCGCCATCATCATCTTCATCTATGGCATGGAGATGATCCTGGGCCGGGAGATCATCAACAACGACGGCCCCGCATCGGCCGCCAACGCCGTGCCCATCATCTTCCCGCTGATCGCCGGCGCCGGCGTACTGACTACCCTCATATCGATGCGGGCCGAATATGCGATCCAGAACATCATCGTGGCCATCGCCCTCAACATGGTGGTGGTCTACTTCGTGCTCAAATACGTCGATTGGGTCGAGCGAGTGCTCGGCCCAACCGTCATTTATATTCTCCGTAAAATCTTCGGAATCATTCTGTTGGCCATGGCCGTCAAACTCTTCACGGCCAATCTCGCCACAATGATCTAATCGTTTTCGTATCTGGCGTACAGCAGGCGGATAGCGTTGGCCAGCCGGCGGACACCCTCGTCGATCTTCTCGTCGGTCGCGAAGGAGAAGTTCATGCGCAGGGTGTGCTTGCCGGTTCCGTCGCAGTGGAAAGCATCGCCGGTGACGAACGCGACGTTCTCCTTGATGGCCAGGTCGAACAGTTCGCGCGAGTCATACTGCTTGGGAAGTTTCAGGAAGAGGAACAGACCGCCTTCCGGATTCGTCCATTTCACGCCTTCCGGCATATACTTTTCGAAGGCCTGGATCATCAGGTCTTTCTTGCGTTTGTAGAGGGCGCAGGTTTTCTTCAGGTTCTCGTCGTAAGCGCCGGAAGCCAGATAGCGGGCCGCGACCAGCTGGTTGAAAGCCGGGGTGCAGAGGTCGGCCGACTGCTTGGCCACGATGAGACGGTCGATGACGTTGTCGGGAGCGACCACCCAGCCGAGGCGGAAGCCCGGAACGAAGGTCTTGGAGAAGGTACCGAGCATAATAACCCGTTCGGGATCCATCGAATACATCGACGGAAGGCGTTCGCCCGCAAAACGGATGTTCTTATACGGCGTATCCTCGACGATCAGCAGATCATACTTCTTGGCCACTTCCACGGCGTATTCGCGCTCTTCGAGCGTCATCGTCTCACCCGAAGGATTCTGGAAGTCAGGGATCGAATAGAGGAACTTCGGTTTCTTGCCCGTCGCACAGAGGACGTTGCAGGCCTCATCCAGGCCGCGGTTGTGGCGCAGGCCATAAGGCTGTCCCTGATACGACCAGAATGCCTGGAGCGCGCCCAGATAGGACGGGAGTCCGCAGACCACGACATCGCCCGGATTGATGAACACGCGGGAGACCAGGTCGAGCGCCTGCTGCGAGGCCGTCGTGATCAGAATGTTCTTCACCGGAACGTCGAGTCCTTCCTCGCGTTTGTATAACTTCGAGATTTCCTGGCGGAGCGACATGACGCCGTCGGTGGAGCCGTATTGGAGAGCTGCGCTGCCCTCCTGGTCGAGCACGTCCTGCATAATGGTTTTGAGCTGTTCCAGCGGGAAGGTTTCAGGATTGGGGAAACCGCCGGCAAAGGAGATGATCTCAGGCCGCGTCGCGACGCTGAGCAGGTCGCGGATCTGGGAGCGGCGCATGCTCAGGGCATTGTTCGAAAGCAAAGGGGTAATATCCATAATGATTTAAGAATTGTTTCAGATGTATTGCAAATATAACAAATCGAAAGAACTTTACCTAATTTTTGAGTTTTTTTCAACAAAAAAAATCGAAGTGAGTTCCTACGAAAAAAACATTATATTTGCAGGTTATGAAGAAATTATACCTGATCGACGGCCACGCGCTGGTTTTCCGGATGTATTACGCATTCCTGCGCCGGCCCATGATCAACTCGAAAGGCGAGGACACGTCCATCCTGTTCGGGTTTACCAAGTATCTGCTGGAACTCATCGCCCGTGAGAAACCCACCCATCTGGCCGTGATGTTCGATCCGCCGGGAGGCACTTTCCGGCACGATCTGTATCCGGAATACAAGGCCACCCGCAGCGCCACGCCGGAACTGGTCAAGGCAGCCCTCGAGCCGCTCTCACAGATCGTCGACGCTCTCGACATTCCGGTTCTGATGAAACCCGGATTCGAGGCGGACGACGTAATCGGCACCGTGGCCCGCGATTTCGCCGGCCGTGGCTTCGACGTATATATGGTGACCCCCGACAAGGATCTGGGACAGATCGTGGACGACCACATCTTCCAATACAAACCGGGGAAAGGAGGTGCCGACAATGAAATCCTTTCAAAAGAAGCGATCTGTGGACAATACGGTATCTCGGACCCGCACCAGATCATCGACATCCTGGCCATCTGGGGCGACGCGTCCGACAACGTGAAAGGTGTCCCGGGCGTCGGAGAGGTAGGCGCCCGCAAACTGGTGGCTGCTTACGGCAGCGTAGAAGGCATCGAAGCGCATCTCGACGAACTGCCGCCCCGCCAGCAGGCCGCCTTCCGGGAAGCCCTGCCCTACCTCGGCCTCAGCAAGACCCTGGTCACCGTCAAGACTGACGTAGATATTCCCGTGACCGAAGATCAGTTGTTGCTCGGGAATCCCGATGTGCCCCGGGTGACGGAACTCTTCAACCATTATGAATTCAATTCCCTGCGCGGCTTCATCCCGACGATGGAGACCGCACCGGAACCGCAGCACAAAAGCCTGGAATGCACGGAGACGGCCGCGGATACGGTTATCCGTAAAGCCCGGCAGGAAGGCTGCATCGCCGTACGGCTGGCGGAACGCGTCACCCTGGCCTCCGGACACGACTATGCAACACTTCCCTTTTCCGAGGCCGTGCCGGTCCTCTCGGATGAGACTCTCGTCAAATGCGGCTTCGGACTGAAGAATACCGCCCTGAAGGGTCCGCTCCACGACATCGAACTGATGCACTATCTCCTGAACCCGGAGCGGAGCCACAAACTGGAAACCCTGTCTGCCGCCTACCTGGGTGCCGATCTGGCTGAAAGCGAGGCCGACGGACAGATGATGCTCTTTGATTTCGAGGACAAGACGGCCGGAAAAGAATGCGTGGCTGCCGGCCTGATAGCACCACTCCTTCAGAAAGAACTGGAAGCGCAGCACCTCTGGGACCTGTACACCCGTATCGAGATGCCCCTGATCGGCGTACTGGCCGACATGGAGGCCACCGGCGTACGCATCGATCCCCGGATCCTGGGCGACTACAGCCGCGTATTGTCGAAAGAACTCGTCCGGATCGAGCAGGAGGCACGGGACCTGGCCGGCGAACCGGCGCTCAACCTTTCCTCCCCCAAGCAACTGGGCGTCGTCCTTTACGAAAAACTGAACCTCAACCCCCGCGTCAAAAAGAGCCGCAACGACAGTTATCCGACCGACGAGGAGACCCTGACGGAAATCGCCGACAGGCACCCGATCGTAGGCAAGATCCTGGAGTTCCGTGCCATCAAGAAGCTGCTTTCCACCTATATCGATCCGCTGCCGGCCCTGATCAACCCCGCCACCGGAAAGGTGCACACCACCTTCACCCAGGCCCTGACGGCCACCGGACGCCTGAGCAGCGTCAAGCCCAATCTGCAGAATATCCCCATCCGTACGGAAAGGGGTATGAAGATCCGCGAAGCCTTCGTCCCGAGCGATCCGGACGGCTGGATCGTCTCAGCCGACTACTCGCAGATCGAACTGCGCCTGATGGCACACCTGAGCGGCGACGAGCATCTGGTCGCCGGTTTCGCCCACGGTGCCGACGTCCACAGGGCCACCGCCGCACGGATTTTCCACATCGAACCGGAAGCCGTCACGGCCGAGGAACGGCGCAGGGCCAAAGTGGCCAATTTCGGTATCATCTATGGGATTTCCGCCTTCGGTCTTTCACAGCGCATGGGTATCTCCCGTACCGAAGCGAAGGCATTCATCGAAGAGTACTTCCGCAGCTATCCCGGCGTGAAAGAATATATGGACCGCGTGGTCGCGCAAGCCCGCGAAAAAGGCTATGTCGAGACCCTTTTCGGTCGCAAACGTTTCCTGCCTGACATCGCCAGCAAGAACGCCGTGGCCCGCGGCCTGGCCGAAAGGAACGCCATCAACGCTCCCATCCAGGGCAGTGCCGCCGACATCATCAAACTTGCGATGATCGCCGTCAGCCGCCGCCTGGCAAAGGAAGGGCTCCGAAGCAAAATGGTCCTGCAGGTCCACGACGAACTGGTGTTCGACGTCGTGCCGGACGAACGCGACCGTATCGTGGAGATTGTCAAACAGGAGATGGAGAACGTCTGCACGCTTTCCGTTCCGCTGATCACAGAATGCAACTATGGCAAAAACTGGAGAGAAGCCCACTAGGCTCGAAGATGTGGCGCTGGTGGAGATGGCCCTTCAGCGCAACCAGGGTGCTTTTTCGCTGTTGCTGGAAAAGTACCACAGTTCCCTGATGGCCCACGTCCTGAAATATGTCACGGTCATCGAGGACGCCGAGGACATCTGCCAGCGCAGTTTCGAAAAGGCCTTTATGAACATCGACCGGTTCAACGCGCAATACGCTTTTTCGACCTGGCTCTACAACATCGCGCAGAACGAGGCGATCGACCACCTGCGCCGGAGCCGCACCTCCATCAACTCCGTTCCGATCTCTTCGGAACGGGAAGCGCTTGAAGTCCTCTCCGGCAGTACGCCGGAAGAGGAGTTCATCATCGACCAGGCGGTCGGCGAACTGATTTCGGGCATCCAGGGCCTGCCGGAAAACTATCGCCAGGTAGCCGAACTCCGTTTCATCAAAGACTACGCCTACGAGGATATCGCCCGGGAACTCGGCTTGCCGCTGGGCACTGTCAAAACGCGCATCAACCGGGCCAGGAAACTGCTTGAAAAAATCGTGGAGAATCCAGGCAATGCTTCAGCTGACTGATTGTTTTCCCGCCCTGACTGACGGACAAAAGGCCCGTTTTGCCGCGATGGAGGAACTCTACCGCGAATGGAACGCACGCATCAACGTCATTTCGCGCAAGGATATGGACAACCTCCTGGCCCACCACATCCTCCACTCGCTGGCCATCGCCAAAGTCATCGAATTCCCAGCCGGAAGCACGGTGCTCGACGTAGGTACGGGCGGCGGATTTCCGGGCATTCCGCTCGCCGTCCTCTTCCCTGAGACCCGTTTCACGCTTTGCGATTCCATCGGCAAGAAAATCAAAGTGGCGCAAGCCGTCGCCGACGGGCTCCGGCTCGAAAACGTCACATGCGTCAACGCCCGGGCGGAGTCCCTGCCCGGCCGCTTCGACTATGTCGTTTCGCGCGCCGTCACCGACCTGGCCACGTTCTATCCCTGGATAAAAGGCAAATTCCGCAATGCGGTTTTCTATCTCAAAGGCGGTGACCTGGACGAGGAGATCGCCCGGTGCGCCCGGCAATGCCGCATCGATCCCGCAAGATTCTATCAGGCAAAGATTTCCAACTGGTTCAGCGACCCGTGGTTCGAAGAAAAAAAGATCGTGATAATCTCGCAATAAAATTTGCAATTTACCGGAAAAGCATTACCTTTGCGTTCCCAAAATTGAAATAAAAAAACAAGCGATATGAAACGTACATTTCAACCTTCCCAGCGCAAGCGTCGCAACAAGCACGGCTTCCGCGAGAGAATGTCCACGCCCAACGGACGCCGCGTTCTTGCCGCCCGTCGTCGCCACGGCCGTAAGAAACTGACCGTCAGCTCCGAAGATCTTTGGTAAGACTCCATCGGCAAGAATTGCTGGAACTTTATGAGGCGCCCCTGCCCGAATTGCAGGCGGCGTCTTCTTTTGTGCGCAAAAGCCTGAACGGCGACCGGATCTGGTACAACCGCAACTTCCATATCGAGCCGTCCAATATCTGCGCCCACCGCTGCCGTTTCTGTTCCTACCGGAGGGATGACGCCGCACAGCCCGGTGCCTGGAGCATGGAACCGGAAGATATCCTGCCCTACTGCGAAGCGAAGTTCGAACCCGGCATGACCGAGATCCACATCGTGGGCAGCGTCCACCCCGGGCGTCCGTTCAGCTACTACGAAGGGATTGTCCGACAGGTGAAGGAATTCGCCCGGCAGAAGGAAACGCCCGGCCGGTCCATCGCCGTCAAGGCCTACACGGCCGTGGAAATCGACGATATGTGCCGGTACAACCGGCTGGACCTGGAGGACTGCCTGCAGCGTCTGCGTGCCGCCGGACTCGACACGATGCCCGGAGGCGGAGCGGAAATCTTTTCCCCGCACATACGGCGGCAGATCTGCCCCGACAAATGCACGGGAGAACGCTGGCTGGAAATCCACCGTGCCGCCCATACCCTCCTGGGAATCCCCACCAACTGCACGATGCTGTTCGGACACATCGAAAGCCGGGCAGACCGCATCGACCACCTGCTCGCCCTGCGTGAACTCCAGGACGAGACCGGCGGTTTCAACGCTTTCATTCCGTTGAAGTTCCGTTCACAGGGAAATGAGCTTTCCGGCCTGGGAGAAGTCTCCCGGGAAGAAGTGCTCCGGACCTTCGCCATCGCGCGTCTGGCCCTCGACAACATTTCCCACATCAAGGCCTACTGGCCTATGCTGGGCAGGGACCTGGCGCTGGAGGCGATGTCCTGGGGCGCCGACGATCTCGACGGCACGCTCAACGACTCCACGAAAATCTACTCGCTTGCCGGTGCCGAGGAACAGCATCCTACGCTGAGCGTGAGCGAGTTGCAGGAAAAATCCGCGGCGGCCGGCTGGAAAGCGGTGGAAAGAGACAGTTTTTACAAGATTATTTCTTAACTTTGTCAGGTTATGGAAGTAGATCAGGATAACAAACCTACCGGACGCTGGATCGTCAGGAATATCGTGCTGGCAATCATCTTCTTTGCCGCCCTTCTCATCGTCACGCAACTGAGTCTGAAGGCCATCACCCGCCACAATCAGGTGATTACCGTTCCCGATTTCACCAATCTCTCGGTAGAGGACGCCAAGATCGTGGCCAAGCGCCACAGCATCCGCACGCAAGTCGTCGATTCCGTGTACGTCAAACGGATGGAAAAAGGGCACGTATTTTCGCAGAATCCGGCCGCGGGCAGCCAGGTCAAAAAAGACCGCTGCATCAATCTCACCATCAACGCGCACCAGACCCAGATGGTCAAGATGCCCAACCTGGTGGGTTACTCTCTCCGCCAGGCCAAGACCGAGATCCTGGCCAGCGGCCTGACCGTCGGCAAACTCTCCTATCGCGAAGACCTGGCCACCAACAACGTGCTCGACCAGTTTATTGCGGGCCGTTACGTGGCTCCGGGAACCGAAGTGGAAGCTGAAAGCCCCGTCGACCTGCTGCTCGGGCTTTCGCACGAAGAGAGCGAAACCTACATTCCCTACCTGATCGGATTCACGCTGCCCGTGGCACGCGACAATATCTTTGAGAACTCCCTGAACCTGGGCAACGTTTCGTACGACGAAACCGTCCATAATTATCAGGATACGCTCAACGCGATGGTCTATCAGCAGAATCCCGCCTACCGCCCCGGCGCACCCGTCAAAATGGGAACCACCATCCACCTGAAACTCACTACCAGCCAGGTCAAGATCGCCGCACGATGAGCGACGAAGAAAGAGAGGAAATCCTGTCCGAGGAGGAAGAGCAGCAGGAAATGTTCGAGCATTTCCGGCTGGAGGCCGATCGCGGACAGAGTCCCCTGCGCATCGACAAATACCTGGCCGACCATCTGCAGGACACCTCCCGGCACCGGGTGCAACTGGCCATCGATGCCGAATATGTCCGCGTAAACGGGCAGGTCGTCAAGGCCAGTTACAAAGTCCGTCCGCTCGACGTCATCACGCTGGTAATGCCTTATCAGCGCCGCGGCGTGGAAATCAAGCCGGAACCGATTCCCCTGGACATCGTCTATGAAGACGACGACCTGCTGGTCGTCAACAAGCCGGCCGGCCTGGTCGTACACCCGGGCCACGGGAATTACAGCGGCACGCTGGTCAACGCATTGGCATACTATCTGGGACGCACCCCGGAAGCCGGCGAGACCGATGAGCGTCTCGGCCTGCTGGTCCACCGCATCGACAAGGACACGTCGGGCCTGCTCGTCGTAGCCAAGACCGACGCCGCCCAGATCGAGCTGGCTCGCCAGTTCTTCCACCATACCATAGACCGGCGCTACTGGGCCCTGGTCTGGGGCAACATCGCCGAGGACGAAGGCACCATCGACGCGCCCATCGGACGCGATCCCAACGACCGGCTGCGCTTCCGCGTCTGCGCCGACGAGACGCTGGGCAAGCACGCCGTCACCCACTTCCGCGTGCTGGACCGTTTCGGCTACGTTACCCTGGTCGAATGTGTACTGGAGACCGGCCGCACCCACCAGATCCGCGTCCATATGAACCATATCGGACATCCGCTTTTCAACGACGCACGCTACGGCGGCGACCGCATCCTCAAGGGAACGCTCTACACCAAATACAAGCAATTCATCGACAACTGCTTTACCCTCTGTCCGCGACAGGCGCTCCACGCCAAGACACTGGGATTCATCCACCCGGTCACAAAGAAAAAGATCTCGCTCGACAGCGAGATCCCTTCCGATATGGCGGCGCTGCTCGGAAAATGGCGGCGCTACGCCGGTTCAAACGTCCTTGAAGAGGACGACGAAATCTAGAATCGCCTTCCACCCCATCCGCCGGGGCCACCGGGTCCGCGGCCGGGACCGCCAGGACCGCCGGGACCGCCGGGACCGCGCATGCCGCCGCCCCGCTGTCCGCCGAACGTTCCGAAGCGGAATGTCAGGCTCGCCATCACATAACGGCCCAGCGTATTGTTCTGGGTATCCTGCACGTAGTTGTCGGTCGTCATCCGGTAAGTGTTGCGCGACTGGTTCAGAATGTCGTACACTTTGACGGCCAGGGTGAAGCGGTTCTTGAAGATCTGCTTGCTGAGCTCGGCATTCCAGACGAGTTTCGGATCGTTGTAACCGGCATTGTAGCCGTTGTAGAACGTATAGCGGGCATCCGTGGAGATATTGAGCACATCGGGAATCTTGGCGATGAAGCGGCCATCCACATTGCTTGTCCACGTCGCGGGATGATTGTTCTTGCTGATCGTATACCAGGACTGGGAATAGCGGGTACCGCCACCCACTGAAGCCTCGACAATATCGTCGCGATACACCAGGCGGAGATTCTCGCCGACCGAAAGCGTCTGGTTTCCGTTCTGCGTATAGTTGGCGATGTTCAGGTACGAACGCTCGTCGCTTCCGTCAATGTTCGAATCGCCCACCAGCGAGACGCCGGTCGAAAAATTCGCGTTGGTGAAGGACATCACCGAGAACTTGCTCTTGCCGATCGGCGTATTGTACATCACGAAGGCCCGCGTGGACCAGGTGCCCTTGTCGTTGTTCATCGGCACGGTATATTGCACGCCGTTGCCATCATACCAACTTGCATTGACGATATTGTTGGTACGGTAGCTGAAGTTGAGGTTGGCATTGAACGAAGCGTAGGTCTTCATATCCGTGTTGTTGAACATCACGAACATATTGTGGGAAAACGACGGGTTCAGGCCCATGTTGCCGAGCGTCACGCGCTGCGGATTCGAGTTGTCGGGAACCGGCATCATCTGGTTGATGCTCGGCTGGCTGCTCTGACCCCGGTAATTGATGCGGAGCATCGTATAATCGCTGAAGTTGAAATCGATTCGGGCATTCGGCGACCAGTTGAGCACCTTGAGGGTAAGGGTCGTGTCGATGCCGCCCCGTCTGGTCTGGTTGATCGTAGTCTGCGGCTGCAGGCTGGCGCCCACCGTGATGTTGTATTTTTCTTCCTGCTTGCGGAAGTTGATGCCTGCATTCTGGCGGTGCACCTGGTTCGAGATGTCGCTGCTGTAGTAGTCATCCTTCACGGAATAGTTGCCGCTTCCGTCCTTGTCGTAAGTGTTCTTGACCGAGGTATTCTTGCTGTAGTTGTACGAGTAATTGGCTTCCAGATAGAAATTCTTGCCCAGCGGCTCGGTGTACGACACACGGCCGTTCGCGCTGGCGGACTTGGACTGGGTGATGTATTTCTGGTCGATGACGGTGGAATCACTCCAGTACACGGGATCGCCGCTGATATACGACTCACCGATATAATCGTAGGTGCGGGTCACCGACTGGTTAAAGCCCTCCATATCGCTGTTGTTGATTCCGTAACGCGCATTGACCGAGATCGTACGTCCGGGCTTGCCCAGGCGCTGGCGCCACAGGATCCGGCCGTTGGCCCGCTGGCTGTGGCTGTCGCCGAAGGAAGCGCTGCTGCCGTCGTTGACCTTGCTGATGCTCCCGTTCTCGCCCCGGTCGGTGGAAAAAGTGCTGCGGTCTTCGAAATCACCCCAGCCCAGGTTGAAGTTCGGCTCGAAGAGCAGTGAAGTGTTCTTTGAGATCTTCCAGTCGGCGCGTGCGCCGGCACGGACACCCCAGGTACTGGTGCGGGTAAAACCGTCATCGGATGTATAGAGCGTGGAACCGTCTTTCTGGAATGTCTCGCGTGCCGTCTTCTCCTCTACATAGCGTTCATTGCCGTTGAACATCGCATTACCGACGATTTCCGATTTGTTGTTCCAAGTATAACCGCCGTTGAAACCGGCCATATAGGAGCTGGAGATGCCGTTGCCTCCCCAGCCGCCGCCCATACCACCCTGGCCGCCGCGGAATCCGCCGCCGCGCATGCCGCCCATCGCACTGGCAGCCATATCGTTGAAGCCGCGGTTGTTGGTGTTGTTGGCATTGCCGATAAAAGCCAGCTGCTTGTTCTCCGTGAAATTAGCGACCATCGCAGCCGTCTGGTAACGGGGATCGTTGACGGCGCCTTTGCCCTGCAGGTCATAACCGCCGCCGCCCATCAGGTTGCCGAACCAGCCGTTCATCATACCCTTGCGGATGCCCAGGTCGAGCACCGTCTCTTCCTCACCGTCATCGATGCCGGTGAATTCGGCCTGCTCGGATTTCTTGTCCACGATGCTGACCCGCTCAATGATGTTGGCCGGCAGGTTCTTGCTCGCGATCGAGGGATCATCGAGGAAGAACTGCTTGCCATCGATCTGGATCTTGTTGATGGTCTTGCCGTTGGCCGTGATGGAACCGTCAGAGGAAACTTCCACGCCGGGAAGTTTCTTGAGCAGGTCTTCGAGCACGTCGTTGTCGGCCGATTTGATCAGCGTCACGTTATGCGTGATAGTATCTTTCTTGACCGTGATGGGGTTGCCGACATCCGACACGGTAGCACCTTTCAGGAAATTGGCCTGCACGTTCATCTGTTTCGTGCCCAAGTCCGTATCCTTATTGATGTCGATCACCTCCTCATAGTTGTCATAGCCCATCAGGATTGCGGCCACCTTGTACTTGCCGGCAGGAATGCCCTTGATCTCAGCGGCACCCTGGTCGTCGCTCTGCGTGTACTTGAACACCTCGGTCTTTCCGTCAGGGGTCAACGCAACGGTAGCATAACCGACCGGTTCCTTCGTTCCCTTGTCGACCAATTTGATTTTCAGATTGTAATTCTGGGCTTGTGCACCGAAGGCCGCCCCCACGAGAAGCAACACGAGTAAGGCTGCCTTGCAAAAACGATATTTCATGTAAATAAGATTGTCACAAATTATTATCAACGGTCTTTAGACTCGCGCGTACGCGAAAGGTTAAAACCGGACACCCTTTTTTTCACTTATTTTTTTTCCGGGCTGACGCCGCCGCTGACCCGCCCCGGATGGGCTTCAATGAAAGATTTCCAGTTGCGGGAAGACGCTGTGTCGACCAGGGGACTGGTCAGCTGGTAAAAATGACACATTGCGATAGCCAGCGCATCGGAGGCATCGAGGAACTTGGCGTCGAGCGTCGTCTTGAGCGTCTTCTCCATCAGCAGTTTGACCTGCTCTTTCGAGGCATCGCCCCGGCCCGTGATGGCCATCTTGACTTTTCGCGGCGCGTACTCGAACACCGGGATCTGGCGGTGCAGGCCGGCGGCGATGGCAGCGCCCTGCGCCCGGCCCAGTTTAAGCATCGACTGGACGTTCTTCCCGTAAAAAGGCGCCTCGATGGCCAGGTCGTCGGGGGCGTAGCGGTCCATCAGGGCCCCCACCCCTTCGAAAATGCGGCTGAGTTTCAGGAAGTGGTCTTTCTCCTTGCGCAGGTCGATCACTCCCATATCCACGTAATGGACGCTTTTCTTATCTACGAGAATGACCCCGTAACCAAGGATATTGGTTCCGGGGTCGATTCCAAGGATGATCCGTTGCGCCGCCGCCATCAGATGAGGTCGAAGCCGGTGTATTTGCGCAGGACTTCCGGGACCACGATGTGGCCGTCGGCAGTCTGGTAATTTTCGATAATCGTGGCCAGGATGCGCGGGAGCGCGAGCGAGCTGCCGTTGAGCGTATGGGCGAGCTGCGTCTTACCATTGGCATCCTTATAGCGGAGCTTCAGACGGTTGGCCTGGTACGATTCGAAGTTCGACACCGAGCTGACTTCCAGCCAGCGCTGCTGCGCGGCGGAGAAGACCTCGAAGTCGTAGGTGATGGCGGAGGTGAAGCTCATATCGCCGCCGCAGAGCCGCAAGATGCGGTATGGCAGGCCGAGGCCCTGGACAAGAGTCTCCACGTGCGCCACCATCTCGTCGAGGGCGGCGTAGGAGTTCTCGGGAAGCTCGAGGCGGACGATCTCCACCTTGTCGAACTGGTGCAGACGGTTCAGGCCGCGGACATCCTTTCCGTAGGAGCCGGCCTCGCGGCGCCAGCACGGGGTGTAAGCCGTCATCTTCACCGGGAAGTCCTCAGGCTTGAGGATCACGTCGCGATAGATGTTGGTCACGGGGACTTCGGCCGTCGGAATCATATAGAAACCGTCGAGCGGGGCGAAGTACATCTGTCCTTCTTTGTCGGGCAGCTGGCCGGTGCCGAAACCGGAGTCAGCGTTCACCATATACGGCGGCTGGTACTCCAGATAGCCGGCGTCGGTGTTCTTCTCGAGGAACCAGGAAATGAGCGCCCGCTGGATCTTGGCACCCTTGCCCTTATAGACCGGGAATCCGGCGCCCGTGAGTTTCACGCCCAGGTCGAAATCGATGATGTCGAGATTCTTGACCAGTTCCCAGTGCGGGAGGGCGTGCTCCGGCAGATGCGGCTCTGGGCCGCCCATTTTGACCACCAGGTTATCCTCCGCGGTGCGGCCTTCCGGCACGAGTGCGCAGGGCAGGTTCGGCAGCAGCACCACCAGTTCCTGCTGTTTCTTCTCGGCCTCGGCCATTTCCGTCTCAAGGGCCTTGGACTTTTCCTTCAGCGCGGCGACGGCCTGCTTGGCCGTTTCAGCCTCGTCGCGGCGACCCTGTTTCATCAGGGCGCCGATTTCGGCGGCTTTCTGTTTCTGCTGCGCGAGGCAGGCGTCGAGTTCGGTCTGCGCCGCCCGGCGGCGGTGGTCCATATCGAGGATTTCGTATACGATCTGTTTGGCATCGAAATGCTTGACCTGCAAGCGTTCGATGACGAATTCGGGGTTCTCCCGCAAAAGTTTGAGCGTCAACATCTGGCAATTCCTTTCGTTAATCCTGCAAATATATAAAAAATCAATCTTTGTTTTTCTTAAATTTGTAGGACAAATCCAAACCGATATGAAACGAACGCTCTTCCTCTCCCTGATCGCCGTCTGCCTGCTGGCTCCGGCCATCCAGGCGTCGGCCTGCACCAACATCATCGTAACCAAAGGCGCCTCCGCCGACGGCTCCTGCATGGTCAGTTACCTGGCCGACTCCCACCAGCTCTACGGAGAGCTCTATTACTGGCCCGCCGCCAACTGGCCGGCCGGCGCGATGACCGATGTTTACGACTGGGACAGCGGCCGTTACCTGGGCCGCATCCCGCAGGTTCCCCATACGTTCCAGGTGGCCGGCAACATCAATGAACACCAGCTCATCATCGGCGAGACCACCTTCGGCGGCCGCGAAGGGCTGACCAATCCCGACGGCCTGATCGACTACGGCTCGCTGATCTACCTCACGCTCCAGCGCGCCCGGACCGCCCGGGAAGCCATCGCCACGATCGGCGACCTGCTGGCCAAATACGGCTATGCCTCCGAAGGCGAGACGTTCTCGATCGCCGACACGGAAGAGGCCTGGATCATGGAAATCATCGGCAAGGGCAAAGAGAAAGGCGCGGTCTGGGTGGCCATCCGCATCCCCGACGGGGAAATCTCGGCCCACGCCAACTGCAGCCGCATCCACCACTTCCCGCTCCACGATCCCGACAACTGCATCTATGCGCCCGACGTGATCAGCTTCGCCCGGAAGATGGGCTTCTTCACCGGCAAGGATGAAGACTTCAGCTTCTGCGACGCCTACGCCCCGGCCAGCCACGACACCCTCCGCGGCTGCGAAACCCGCACCTGGTCGGCCTTCCGCATCCTCGGTGGCGAGAACTTCGACGCCGACCGCTACCTCGACTTCGCCGCCGGCGACAACCCGGCCAACAAGATGCCGCTGACCATCCGTCCCAAGAAAAAACTGACGGTGAAAGATATCGCCGACGCCCAGCGCGACCACTTCGAGGGCACGCCCTTCGACTTCTCGGAAGATGTCGGTGCCGGTGAATTCCGCCGCCCCTACCGCTGGCGCCCGATGGGCTTCGAAGTGGACGGCAAGGAATATGAATTCGAGCGTTCCGCCGGTACGCAGCAGACGGGCTTCTGGTTCGTCGCCCAGGCCCGCGGCTGGCTGCCCGACGAAATCGGCGCCCTCAACTGGTTCGGCGTCGACGACTCCGCCACCAGCGCCTTGACGCCCATCTATGTCTGCACGAAGAAGGTTCCGCAGAGCTATGCCGTCGGCAACGGCGATATGATGACCTTCAGCGAAACCTCCGCTTTCTGGCTCTTCAACCGCACCACCCACCTGGCCTACCTGTTCTACGACCGCGTGGCGCCCGAACTGCGGGCAGCCATCGACTGCTTCGAGAACGAAAGCAAGACGCTGGTCGACGAGATGGACTCCAAGGCCCTCAAGATGATCCAGGCCGGCAACAAACCGCAGGCCATCGATGCCCTGACCGCCTTCTCCGTCAAACGTGCGCAGACACTGTTCGACCAGTGGAAGGAACTCGGAAACCGCATGCTGGTCAAATATATGGACGGCAACATCAAGCAGACCAACGACGACGGCAGCTTCAAGGACAACGGCAACGGCAAGCACATTCCGGCTTCACCCTTGCACCCGAAGTTCCGTGAACGCTGGCTGCGCGGCGTCGCGAACGACCTGAAGAAATAATAAAAAACGGAGACCGGTCGGTCTCCGTTTTTTATACATGCTCAATTGGATTTAAGCTTCAGCCTTCGGCATCGGGACGACCGATACGTAGGACTTGTCACCCATTTTCTTCTTGAACGTGACCACGCCGTCTACGAGTGCAAAGAGCGTATGATCTTTGCCCATACCGACGTTTTCACCCGGATTGTGGACGGTTCCCCGCTGACGTACGAGGATGTTGCCGGCTTTGCAATACTGACCACCGAACAATTTGACGCCCAAACGTTTGCTTTGTGATTCACGGCCGTTCTTCGAACTACCTACACCTTTTTTGTGTGCCATAACTCGTTCTTGTTTTTAATGGTTAGTTACGCGATGCCTTCGATCTGGATTTTGGTCAGGTACTGGCGGTGTCCGTTCTTCTTCTGATAGCCCTTGCGGCGCTTCTTCTTGAAGATGATCACTTTGTCGGCTTTGCAGTGCTCGACGACCGTCGCATTGACGGCTGCACCTTCGATGTACGGATTACCGACCTTGACGCCACCCTCGTCACCGGCGAGAAGCAACACCTTGTCGTAAGAGACGGACGATCCGACCTCGGCAGCCTGACGGTTGACGAAGATCTGCTTGCCCGCTTCCACTTTGAACTGCTGTCCTGCAATATCTACGATTGCGTACATAAAATAAATTTTAAAAATTTATAACCGTAAGCGGATAGACCTTTAACTATCTCTTAATCACTAGCTTAGCGGTTTTCAAACATTCTTTTAGGGATGCAAAGATACACAATTAATCCATATCAACAAAATTATTTACGACTTTGGCTCCCTTCGCAAAGACTGCCAGCGGACGCAATGCCGAATCGAAAACCACAAGATCGGCGTCACACCCCGGAACCAAGCGTCCTTTCCGCATCAGTTTCAGCTCCCGGGCGGGCGTGGAAGTCACCAGACGAAGCGCCTGGCCGAGCGGAAGGACGCCATTATCGACCAGATTCCGGATTTCCGCCAGATTGCCGCCGACCGGACCGGTCCCGTAAGTCTCTTCGCCCGTTATGGGGTCGATATGCCGGATTCCGCCGTGCCCGTCGGTCGAAAAAGTGATACGGTCGAGCGGGACCTCGTTCTCCAGGGCGATGGCCACAGCCAAATAAGGTTCCGTGAAACGGGAACCGCCCGTAGTGATATCCAGATTCCCGCCCGTGCGGGCATAGTCCATGCAGCGGATGAACAACTCGCGGTCACGCGCACAATGCGTCAGGGAAATGTGCGGCAGAAGCTTAGGCATTCTGCGGACTATCGACTCGATGATATCGATATATGTATCCAACACACCTAGATGGATGTGCAGGATCCCGCATTTCCCGGTCACCATCGCGCCCCGCCGGATCTGGGTGAGCAGACGGGCTGTCTCGGCCTCCGTAGGGAACGAGCCCCGGTCGTCGCTCATTGCCAGTTTACAACCGATTACCTTGTCGATCAAGACGATATCCCGGTCCACGCTTCCCGTCAGAGTCTTCGGGGGATAAGCATACGAACCGGTCAACATATAGGCGGTCATCGGAACATCCAGCGCCTTGACACGGGCATACAGCCCGTGCAGGTCCTTCAACACCCCGTCGGTTCCCAACAGTCCGACAACGGTCGTGGTTCCGAATCCAAGCAATTCTTCCGCCCGGACAGGTTCCGCGTACGAAGCGAAGCCGAACTCGCCGCCCCCGCCCGTCACGTGGACGTGCTTGTCGATGAATCCCGGCGTCACGATCTGCCCGGCCGCATCGAACTCTTCATATGCTACGCCGCTTAATGTTACAGCGGGGGCAATCTGCTCGATCCGGCCGCCCGCGATCAGGATGTCCTGCAGTCCCAGCGGTTCAGGCGCGAACACATTCGCATTTCGGATTATGGTCAGCATCTTCCTTACTGCCTGCAGGCGGCAACCCTGCCGATAAGTTTATAATATGTAGACTTGGACATATTGCCGGTCTCATCCTTGTGGGCGATGACCATGTTCAGGCGCGGCAGAACGGTGAAATACTGACCGCCCAGACCCGTAGCCGTGTAGCCGTCACCATAGACATTCGGATCGTATCCGGTAAATTCCTTGCAGAAAATCCACCAGAGGTAACCGTAATCGAATTCCTTGGTAAGCCTGGAATCCGGGTGCATCTCGGCCCGGGGCGTCACAACGGACGTCGTGGTTTTCACCCACGCTTCGCTGACGACCTGACGGCCGTTCCACATACCTTTGTTCAACATCAGGTATGCGATCCGGGCCATATCCCGGGTCGAAAGCCAGAAATGGTAAGCCGGGAATTTCGAATAGGAAGCGTTGCCCGATTTGCGTTGTCCGGACAGATAATAATCTTGCAAGCCGATGGGAATGGCGATATCGTCGCGGAATATCTCATAGATGTTCTTCCCCACTTTCATTTCCAGGATGGCGCCTGCCGCATTGAAATCCCAGTTGTTGTAGAGATAATACGTGCCAGGCTCCTGACTGCCGCGCGGCGGAGCGTATGCGTGGTCGTCGCCATCGTTCGAAGGCATATGATAGACACCCGAACGCGCCGTGATCAGATGACGGACCTTTGCTTTCTTCTCGATCGGGAGCAGGACGCCGTCGGTCGTGGCGGGATCCTCATCGATGCCCAGGTCTTCCAGCGTGGCTTCCAGGTCGATGGTCCCGTTCTCCACATATTTGCCATACATCATCGAAAGCAGGCTCTTACGGCAGGAAGCGATCTTGACCGTATCAGCCAGCGTACGGTTGCCGCGGACATATTCATAAATGACCTTCCCGTCGACCACCACCATCATGCTGGTGGTCGAGAGATTCTTCTCGATGTAAGCCGTCAGGTCGGCGAGTTTGGCGGAACTGTACCCCTTGCTCTCCGGTGTCGCCTTTTCCCACTCAAGCCCCGGATAATTGCTGTAATACCAGTTTCCGGTAATCTCGAGGATCCGTTCGTTGAGGACGACCGAGTGGCCGCCCGACAGCGAATTCGGGAAAGAGGGATAATTGTGGCAAAGCGTGACAGTCTTTCCGTCCTTCTCCAGGACATACTCCATCCGGACCGGTTTCCCCTTGATTGCTGCCGGGAGCGTGGCCAAGCGGACCGTCTGCCCGGCAGAGGAAAGGATAAAGGAGCCGTCGGTCGAATAGGAGACGGAGTTAGAGACCACCCCCGGAACGGCTGCCGTCAGCGAACCATCCTTCAGGTCGAGCAGCCCGTCACCGGAAAGCACCGCGCCATCGTTGGCATAAGCCGTGATACTCTTGACGGAATACCCTTCATAGGCTGGATTGGACGTGGACAATTCCACGACCAGTTCCGCAGAGATCCTTTCCATCGGGCAGCCGACAGTCTGTTCCTTGTCGTTTTTGGGCGTAAATACCGTCTTGCCGAAAAGGACGGGACCGGTACCGCTATTCTGGCGAGAGGGAACCGAGATACTGATCTTCGCGTCTTTCTGCAAGTCGTATCCGGACCTGTAGGGAGAATACACAGCCAGGTCGTAGGTATGTCCGCTCACCAGATTGTAGAAGGTGACCGCACCGTTTCCGTTCGAGCAGGTCGTTTTCAGGTTGATGTTCGAAGGAACGGCAGCCCCGCTTTCGAAAAGGAAGGCTCCCGCCTCCGCGACATTATCCATCCCGGTCACCGTAACCGGAACCCGCTGGAACGACCTCCCCTCCTCCCCGCAGGAGGAAAGGGAGAGCGGTCCCAACAGCAAAGTAAGGGTAAACAGAAAAGCATTCATATAAACACTTCGCTTCATACAAGCCCTTTATTGGTTTTTGACGCAGCGCACACCCGTCGCATTGCCCCGGTTGAACGAACCGGTGGCAACGGACGAACTGGACGCCATCACATAATTCGCATTGGCCTCCTTCGTGGCATTGATGGAATTGATCCAACTGAAATGGCGGCGGCCCAGACTGACCAGACGGCCGTTCTTGCGTGCCCGATCGCCGTTGGAGGGCCACCATACACCGTCGAGCGTGGAACCCAGCGTGGTTTCGGTATCCATATTCGCCTCCAGGCCATCTACGATGGCTGCGCCTTCGGCTTCCGTCGGAACGTGCCAGCCATACGGACAGGGATCGGCTGCGGCCGTCCAGGTCGTGGCGGCGCCGCCCGGCGTATCGCTCCAGGTCTGGGTGCTCAGGAAAGTCGTCGGGATCGCACAGGCAGCCTGTGCCGTTGCGGCAACCGCCGCATCAGACACGTTCCACGCGACCGCAAGGTCGGCATTGACCGTCGTGACCGCCGTGGCATCCCCATTCAACTCGGCTTCACTCTGGACTTCCTTGTCTTCCGCATACGCGCCGATCATGTTCGGGCCCGGGAATGCATCTTTCCGGCCCCACTGATAATAGAGACCGTTCGCACCCGGGATGCCGGGCGTGGTGCCGGTCGCACCGAGCAGGCGGTCCAGCATCGTCACGCTGCCACGGGTCTTTTCCATACCCGCGAGCGAAGTGCCCGCCGCCCAGATATGCCAGCTCCATAGAATCGATCCCGCATCATCGACATAGGCGACGACCGCGTTGCCCGGTACGGCAGCGACCTCCACATACATCGTAGTGCCTTCCGGAATTCCCTCAGGGACACTTCCGTCGGCTGCCTTGGCGGCGAAAGAATAGACGCCCGGCGCAGCAACCACATAACAGTTGGCGCTCTGCGTACCGCCGGAATCCAGATTCGTGGCGTCCGCAATCTTCATCGTGGATGCGCGGGAAACGATGCCGGTCAGTGATCCACCCTCCGACCAGACGATGGCTCCGTTTTCCTTGGGGCTGCCTTCTTTGTAGTCCCGCACGCAGCGGACGCCCGAAGCGTTGCCCCGGTTGAAAGAGCCGGCCGGGTTGAGGGATGAAGCCGTGACGGTTACCGTATAACCGCTGTTCCCGTTAAGGGAATTGATCCACGAGAAGTGGCGGCGGCCCAGACTCAGGAGACGGCCGTTCTTGCGGGCACGGTCACCATTGTTGGGCCACCAGAAACCGTCGATGACGGAACCGAGCGTAGTTTCCGTATCCATTCCGGCGAACGGCGTACTGGCTGCCACGCCCAGGATGGCCTTGGCCTCTTCGAGCGAAGGCACGTGCCAGCCGTACGGGCAGGGATCGGCCTCCGCCGTCCAGGTTTCAGCCTGGCCGCCCGGCGTGTTTGTCCAGGTCTGCGTGGAATTGAACGTCGTGGGAAGCGCTGCCGCAGCCTGCGTTGTCGGCATAACGGCTTCCTCTACCGTCCAGTCGACGGCGATATCCGCATTGACCGTGGTGACGGCCGTCGCTTCACCTCCCAGCACCTCTTCGCTCTGGGCCTCCTTGTCTGCCGCCCAGTCGCCGATCATATTCGGACCGGGGAACGCGTCTTTACGGCCCCACTGGTAATAGAGTCCGTTTGCCTTCGGATTGCCCGCCGCGGTACTGGTCGCGCCGAGCAGGCGGTCGAGCATCGTGATCTCGCGTTCGATGCCGTCTTCGGCCGTACTCGTCTTGACGAACGCCATACCGTCAAGCGACGTCTCGCTCGCCCAGATATGCCAGGTCCACAGAATCGCCTCCGTGGCAGGATCGACATACGCGACGACCGCATTGCCGCCCAGCGAGGCGATGTTGACATAGATCACGGTCCCTTCCGGAATTCCGGCGGGATACACGCCCAGCGCATTCTTGGCGAAGAAGCTATATGTTCCCGTCGCGCTGACGACATAACAGTTCGCGGATTGTGTGCCGCCGGCATCCAGGCTGACCGCACCGCTCATCTCATTGGTGGAAGCCTCGGAGACAAAACGTTCGATGTCGGAGCCCTCCGACCAGACGACCGCAGCATTGCTGGGTGATTTGACCCGGAACCGGGGCTCCGTCAGGTTGAAATCGCCGGCCTGCTGCGGAAGCAGCATCCACTCGCCGTCCTGGAATTTGACTACGCCTTTCAGCGTACCGCTGCCTTCGGGGACGTCAGAGGAAGCCAGCGAAGAAGACGGATTGACAAAGACAGAAATCGTATCCTTTCCGATGTTCTGGAATTTGACGACACCCGTCATTTTCTTTCCCAGTTCCTCGTCGATACACTGGAACCCGCCGAGGGCCACATACATCGACTGAAGATTTCCGCTGCGGAACTGGGCCGTAGTCGCCGTTGCAGACGCAAAGGCCTCCGTCCCGCCGTTCTGGGCGAGGAAAGATGCATCGGGCAGGACAATCGTATGCATATTGTCGCTGACCGAAATCTCGACTCCGTCAAGATTGAGAAGGACCTTTTCGCCGAAGCCGTGGGAACCGGCACCTTTAATCCGGATGCCGGAACGGGGATCGGTATCGTCCTGGACGACCAGTACGTCGGAGTCATAGTTGTCCGTCGTACTCATAACGACCGAAGGGATCGTAACCTTGAAATGGATAGTCCCGGAACTGAGATCCTTCATTTGCCCGATAGAGAGCACACGAAGGCCGTCGACCGAGATCTTCTCGCGCAAGGCGTCCTCATTGTTGCATCCGCCGGCCAGGCACAGGACAATGCCCAGCAGGAGAATGGAAACTCTGTGTACTATTTTCATATTGATAAGATTATTGCCAATTAAAGATAAAATGGAAAGAAAGCAGGGCCAGGGCTCCTGCGAGCATCGGAATCAGGTTCCGCCGGGCCAGTTCGACCGGCGAGACACCCGTCATTCCTGCGATGGCCACATTGACCGCGGCAATCGGCGAAGCGGACCGGCCCATTCCCGCGCAGAGCTGGATCGGAAGGATCATCGCCAACGGGGATGCGCCGAACATTTCCGCGATGCCGGGAACGAGCGGGCCGAACGAGAAGAAAGCTGCATTGCCGCTTCCCATCAGCACGGCCGACAGGAACAGCGTTGCCGCCATCAGAACCGTTACGGCAGCGGCGCCGAGCCCAAGCCCGGTCGTTCCGTCCACCAGAAGCCTGATGAAATCGAGGGCATTCAGGCCGACGGCAAAGACTTCCGCTGCCACGATCAGTGTCACCACCGATGAAAAAACGGAGCCCATACCGTCCCAGAAACTTTTGAGCGTATCGCAACTCTTCCGAACGTTCCGCTGGTACAACAGCAGGAACACGAAAACCACCGCCACACATACCAGCATGGCCACGGCCGCGTTGATCTGCGTATCGAACAGTCCCAGATACTTGGAAAAGACCACCAGGAGCACGAGGGGCAGGACGGGGAAAACGGCGAACCAGAGCGGAACGTCCGGCCGCTTCGCCGACTGTGCCTGCACTTCGTAAACCTGTTTTCCCGCCGCAAGATCCTTTTTGTCGTAATAACGGCTCGTGAAATAGTATGCCACCATCACGACAACGGTCGTCAGTCCGACGAGGAAAAGCTGGTGCCCCACGAAATACTCCACAAGATCCATCCCGATGAGTTCCGAGGCACGCAAGCCATTGGCCGAACCCGGACCCATATCGAACATCGTAGCCGCTGAAATCACGGAAAGGGCCGTCAGCCGGCTCACACCGAGTCCGACCAGGATCGGATAGAGCGTGGATGCCAGCAGCAGTCCGAGACCGGATGCGGAAGGAATCGGAAGATACAGCAGCATCCCGATCGGAATCACCGCCACCGCCGCCAGATAGGGTTTCCCCTTCAGGAAAGCCAGCGGCCGCGTCGCCAGATACACCATTGCATCCGTCGCTTTGATACGGTTCATCAAGGCAACGTATCCGCCGATTGTCATAATCATAAAGCCCAGCCTTACAATCGATTGCTGGAACTTCTCCTCAACGCCCCTGAAGAGGTCGAAGAAAGCGGATCCGGTGCCCTTTTCCACGCCGACCGGCGTGATGCCCAGAGCGGCCGCCACGGCAATCATCACCAGGCCCATCGACAAAAGAAGGGTCGGCGGATTGACTTTCTTGAGCAGCAGCCAGGCAGTCAAGCCGATGAACACGCAGCAAAGGATGATTTCCAGGACGGTCATGATCAATAGCTCGGATAGCCCGGATTCTGTTTAATCTGTATGTCTGTATTGGAATCGATGAACACTTTCGGGATGGCAAACAGGACGGGCGTCTCGTACACCTCCATTCCGTGGGAAACCGTGTTGTATCCCCATTCGTTGACACCGTCGACCTGGCCGCACACTTCGTTGAGCCGCCGCACACGCTTCTTGAAATAATTGTCCACGTCGCGCTCATCACCTCCGTTCTCCTGACTGACACGGATCAGCGTATGACGCCGCTGCCCTTCGCAGAGAAGTTCGCGGGCCCGTTCATCGAGAATGAAATCCATATCCACCTGGTCGGCCGTTATGAGCGAGACACCCGCACGCGCACGGATCCGGTTGATCCACTGCACCGCAGCACCTTTGTCGCCATTCTTCATCAAGGCTTCCGCATACAGGAGATAGGAATCGGCCAGGCGGAGATAGGCGATGTTCAGGTAGTCCGGGTCATCTGCAGCAAGTTCGAAATTGGAATGGACGAAATCCCACTTCTTGACAGACGGCAGCGAATAATTCTTGATCGTACCTTCCGACGTGGCGAACATCGCCTTGGTCGGCTCCAGGTTGATCAAGGGATTCCCGTTTTTGTCGAGGACCTCGTAGACCTTGTTGTTCCTGTCGAGGAAATAGACGGTCTTGTACACGGAATACTGGTCATAACGGATGTCTTTGTCCTGCTGACCGTCCCATTCATACAGACGCCACGCTCCGATGGGAACGGCCAGACGCGCATTGCCCTTGCCGCCGTTGAGCGACCAGAACAGTTCGGTCGTCTTGCCTTCATAGTCGGGATGCGTCAGGCCGGAAACACCGGAAAGCAGCGAATAATAATTCTTGAACATATTCCGTATACGGCTTTGCGATGTAGAACCGTAGGGATATGTCTCGACTTCCCCGTTGAGGAAAGAATAGAGCACTTCGTAATTCCCTTCGGTATAGAGCGGACTGCGGAAAATATCGATGAAGCAGTTGCCCGGATTGTCCGCATTCGAGCCGAAACGGGAGGTCATCAGATGGTAGGGAGAGTTCTCGCAGAGTTCCTTGAGAACGGCGACCGCGTCGGCATAGCGGCCCATTGCCATATAGGTTTCCGCAAGATAGTGGCTGGCGATGGCCCTGTTCGGCTTGGTATTGTTGCCGTCGGTCCGCCAGTCCAGATGCTCGACACAGAATTTGAAATCGTCAATCATCGCCTCACGCACCTTTTCCACGGGATCGCGGTCCCAGTTGGTGCGATAGTTCGAACCGGTGATTTCCTCAAGACTGAGCGGCACATCGCCATAGGCATACGTCAGATGACGGTACGCCCAGGCGCGGAAAAACCGGGCCTGCGCGATGATCGACAGGCGGCGGGCTTCACGAGCTTCGGCCGTACCGGCCTCCCAGTCCACGTCTTCATCGTTCTCAGCCCTGTTTATGATCATATTGCTGACATTGATGATGGTGTACATATTGCTGAAGGTCTCGCTGAACACCTCGCCGTCCGTGTCCTGGACAATCATATTGGGCCAGTTGAACCAACGCGCCGTGCTGATGCGCTGATTGCCGAAATAGAGGTCGGATCCCCCGTTGAAGACGGAATTCGGCGTGATGGACGTATTGCTGTATTTGCAATGTTCATTGCGCATCAATCCGCGCTGGGCGGAAATCATGCTGTAGAAACCGGAATAGTTGACCAGCAGATTGTCGGCGTACATCTCGTCCACGGGATGTTCCGTCAGGAACTCCATATTGCAGGAAACGACGGACAACGCCAGAAACACAATGGCTAATTGGAATAATATCTTTTTCATAAGGCAGTCGTGCTAGAAACTGAGTTTGACACCGAATGTACAGGAGCGGATCTGCGGAATCGACCGCTGACGGCCGGAAGAACCCACGAATTCGGGATCGAGACCCACCCACCTGGTGAGTGTCAGGAGATTCTTGGCATTCGCATAAATCTCGACCCGGTTCAGATGCAGACGTCCGACCAGCTTTTCGGGGAAGCGGTACGCCAGGGTGACGTCTTTGATCTTGAAGAAATCGGCACTCCGGTAGTACTGCATACCCGTCGGGTTGCTGACACCGTTACGCGTACAGGAAGGATACTCGTTGATCGGGTTGGTTTCTGACCAGAACGGACGATTGTACGTATTCGTATTATAGGTTTCGCGCGAAGGCGAGTACATATAATTGGGCGAAAGAGAACCGTAACGCCCGGTCATATAGATAGAGAGCGACAGCCCTTTGTAACGGAAAGTATTCATCAGGCTGGCATTGAATTTCGGCTCCCGCGACCCGACCACCATCTGGTCGGCCTCCGCGGTGATATTCCCGTCACCGTTGAGGTCCTTGTAGCGGATATAGCCCGGCTGAGAATGCAGTGGCGTATTTTCATCCGTCTGCCCGATCTGGTAGATTCCGTCGAACACATAGTCGTAATAACAGTTCGTCGGCCATCCGAGGAAATAGCCGGATGCCAGGTCGTCGATGGGATTCCCGTTTTCATCGTACAGACCCACGTCTACCAGTTTCGTCCGGTTCGCAAAGAACGTAAGCGCGGTTTCCCATGAGAAATTCCGCGTACTGACATTTACCGACGTGAGACCCAGTTCGATGCCGTAGGAATGCGTTCGTCCCGAATTTTCCCAGATGCTTGTCGCACCGTTGATGGACGGAATCGTCTTGCGAAGCAACAGGTCGGTCGTCCTGGCGTCGTAAACGTCGAGCGTACCGTGGATCCGGTTTTTGAACAGCCCGAAATCCAGACCGATATTCACCGATTCAGTAGTCTCCCACCCCAGTTCGGGCGATTCCAGTTTCGTGGGATAATACCCGTACGAAGTCGTCATATCGTCTTCGAAATAGTTGCGCGTACTCAGGGTCGGAAGCGTGGCATAGGCGGATATGGCCTCGTTGCCGTTCCTGCCCCAGGACAGACGCAACTTGAACTGATTGAAAATCCGGTCGAAAGCCGAATTCTTGACCCAGGGCTCATTGGTCACGTTCCAGCCCAAAGCCACGGACGGGAAAACACCGTATTTCTTTCCTTGGCCAAAGCCCGAGAAACCGTCGCGACGGACCGTCGCCGTAAACAGATAGCGGGAATCGTAACTGTAGTTGGCACGGAACATCTGGGAGACGTGGTTTTCGGAGTTCTCGCTCGAACTGCCGGTCAGCGAAGCGGCCTTGTTGGGCTGCCAGTAAGAAAGGAAGTCGTTCGGGAAGCCCACGCCGGTCATCGAATAGCTGATGGTCTGCTCGTGCTGCGCGGAGTACAGGGCGGTCAGGAAAATCGTGTGCTTTCCGAACTCGCGGTTATAATTGAGAAGATTCTCGATCAGCCAGTTCTGCGCGTACGTATTGGTGATGGAGAGTTCCCCGCCGTTGCGCGAACCCGTGAACGTATCGGCGCCCGCGTAATTCTGCTGCAGGCGGGAATCGTAACTGTAATTGGTATTGAGCTTATAGGTCAGGCCCTTGACCGGGAAAGAGACATCCAGGGCGTTGTTCGTGATGATCGAGCGGCGGATATTGCTGTTGATCTCATTGATCGGACTCAGCGGATTGGCCATATCGGTCGTGCTCTCCCAGGTTACCAGACGGAGACTGCCGTCGGAATTGTAGGCCTGCGCCAGCGGGTTCATATAATAGGCAGCGGCAAAATCCGCATTATTTCCGCTGCGGTCCACATAGTTGTATTGCGTATTGGTCGAGAATTTCAACCATTTCCCGAGTTTCTGCTCAAAATTGAAACGGCCGGACAATTTCTTGAAATCATCGCCTTTGGCAATGCCCTGATTGTCTGTCAGGTTGAAAGACAGATAATACTGATTGTTTTCATTTTTGCCGCTGACGGAGAGATTATGGTTCTGATTGAATCCGGTGCGCAGGGCAAGGCCGACCCAGTCCACGTAATCGTGACTGAGGAAGGAATTCCGCTCAGTCAGGGTAAAATCTCCGACGGCGATGTTCTTGTAATAGTAGAACGTGTCGCCGTCCATCATCTCCGGCAGATTGACCGCCTCGGCCAGCGTCACGTATCCGTGATAGTTCACACGCGGCTTCGAGCCCTCGCCTTTCTTGGTCGTAATGAGGATTACGCCGTTGGCGCCGCGGGCTCCGTAAATGGCCGCTGAAGATGCATCCTTGAGTACCTCGATCGATTCGATGTCGTCGGGGTTGAGTTCCGACCAGCTATAATAATAGGGCGAGCCGTCCAGGATGATCAGCGGCGCATTGGATGCATTGATGGAGTTGCTGCCTCGGATCGTCGTGGAATTGTTCGAGCCTTCCGCGTTGGAACCGTACAGTTCGACATTCAGGCCGGGGACGGATCCCTGCAGCACGGACACCAGGTTCGGTGCGGGGCGCTCCTCAATCAGGTCTTTGTTGAATGAAGCCACGGCACCCGTCACATCGCTTTTCTTCTGGACACCGTATCCCACCACGACGATCTCATCGAGCACTTCGCTGTCGACCTCCATCCGGATGTTGATCCGGCTGCGGGAATTCACAGGTACTGACTGGGTGGCCATACCGATACACGTATAAGTTATCTGGTCGCGTGGAGAAGCCTTGATGGAATAGACACCGTTCGCATCCGTAGTCGCATATACGCCTGACGACGTATTGTGGACCGTAACGCCTACCAGCGGCTCACCCTGCGTATCGGTTACCGTGCCTGACACCAGATTTGCGAAGGAAGCGGCTTCATCCGATTTCCGGATCACGATATTCTGGTGCACGATCTCGTAGGACAGGCCAAGCAATCCGCAGATCTCATCGAGGGCCTGCGTCAAGGTTACGCCGTTCATCGTGCAGGTAAGGTCCGGCACACCGGCAAGCACCTGCTTCTGATAAACGAAAGAGTAGTTCGTCTTGCTCTCCAGGTCTTCGAGGACCTGGACGACGGGTGTCTCCTTATACTGGAGATTGAACGTCTGCGTCTGCCCCCACAAAGGTGTGAGGAACAGGAGCAGAACGCCAGCAAGTCCCGTCATGAATAGTCTGTTTTTCATCGATCGGTATTTGGTTGTATTAATTGTTTCTGGAAATCAGGATTTTATTCCCCTCTGCGCGGAAACTGAGGTTTCCGCTCTTCTCGAGGATATCGAGCACTTCGCCGAAAGTGCCATAACGCGGCATGCGGCCCATGAACACGGTATTGGCGACATCGTCGCTCACGAAGCCATATGAGAAATCATACCAGCGGCTGAGCTGCCGCATGATCTGATCGAGCGTCTGGTTTTCGAATACGAACATCCCGTTGCGCCAGCTGGTCACCACTTCCGGTTTGACCTGCTGCACGGAAGTGGAGAAATCGGATTTTGCAGAGACGGCCTGATGGCCGGGAGTAAGGATCAGTTCGGACGAACGGACGTTATCCGGACAAATGGAAATACTGCCTTCGACCAGCGTGGTATAGACATATTTGTCTTCCTCATACGACATGACATTGAACTCCGTACCATAAACGCGGATCAGCTGGCCGGCTATCCGGACCTGGAACGGTCGGGCATCCTCGCGGGCGACCTTGAAATAGGCCTCCCCCGTCAGGTCCACCTCCCTTCTGTTCCCGTCGAAATGCTCAGGGTAACGGAGCGAAGACTCTGCATTGAGCCACACCTCCGTCCCGTCTTCCAGCGTGATATGGAATTCACCTCCCCGGGGAATCTCGAGTTTGTTGATTGCAATCCTGTCCGCTTTCTCTTTCCGGCTTCTCTCATTCTCTTCCGCCATAACCGTGCGGAACGCAGCGTCATTGTCGGTCGCATCGCTCCCCAGTACGACAACCCGTCCATCATCTGTCATCAATTTGGCCTTAGTCTGGCCGGGATGGATGGAATTCATATACTGCTGAGTCTGATAGGTCGCATATAGATCCTTAAACCTGCGTTCGCTCCGGTGAAGCGCGACCAGCGAAGTCGCCAGCAGCAGGAGGAATAATGCGGCAGAAGCGGCGATCAGCACAATACGGCGTTTGCGGTTCAGCATTCGGATACGGTGACGCATCGCATCGCGCGGGGAATCCGTTCCCACAGACCGCCATAAACGATATTCCTCTTGCAAACGGGCAGGATCGGAAAGAGTCTTCCACGTCTCCTCATTGGAAGGATCCTCCTTCCGCCAGGTATCCAATGCCTGCTGCTCTTCCGCATTAATCGACCCCGACAGGGATTTGAGCAACAAATCCGAAATACGATCAATATCCATAGGATAAAAAAGGATAGGTTTGTTATATAAACGCAATGTCCCCCGAAAAGGACACCCGGACCGGACCTATTTTTCCGTTTTTTTCGTAACTTTGCTATATATGACCGGCAGGAGTCTATATTCGGATTTCAAAAGCGGGAAACTGGACAAGATGTACAGTGATTTCTATCCCGCGCTGATGGCCTATGCCGTCCGTTTCCTCGGTCCGAAATACGCCTATCTGGCAGAGGACTGCGTACAGGAGTCCATCTTCAAGACCTATCTGGTAAAAGACAGAATCTCCGACGAATCCTCCCTGAAAGCCTATATCTACACATCCGTCCGCAACCGTGCGATCGGCATCCTCCGCAAGGACAGCTCACAGAAGAATTATCTCAGGCAATTCGACCTTTCGGAGAAAGACATTCTGGCCGGCCTGATCGAACGGGAAACGATGCGACGGCTCTTTTTGGCCATCGACTCCCTTCCGGAACAACTCCGCCGCATCTTTGACCTGAGTTTCGAAGAGGGTCTCAAGAATAGGGAAATCGCCGCAATGCTGGGCATTTCGGAAAGTGCCGTCAAAAAAAGGAAAGCCAGAATGCTGAGTCTTCTCCGCGACGCCATCGGGCCGGACGAAGAGACAGCCGTCATTATCTTTTTCGTCTGTCTCCTTTCCGGAACGGCCTGACTACCACACAACCTGCGTAAACTCGTCGATGGACTTGGCGACGGCGGCGGCGCAGCGGAGGCGTTCGCTCTGCGTATCGCGGTAGGAATAACGGAATTCGCACTGGATGGCATCGACCACCCCGCCGCCATAGGAACCGTACTGGCGCGTGGTATATCCACCATAGAAATACGGCGTGGAGCCTGGTGATAAATTACCCGGGCGCGGAACGCATTCCAGCCCGTTCCTGTAAAGGAAAGCCCCGAAGGACTTCTCGCCCCGGAGCATCTTTGAGAAAGAGAGGCCTTCCTTGTTGGTGCGGGTCAGGTGCGCGATGCTGGAAGATGCCGCATACGTTCCTCCGTCAAGCGTTTCGTCCGACAGATTCAGCCGGGATACCGGCAGCAGGTAGCCCAGGTCGATCTGCTCGGAGTGGCTCTGCCCGTGGATGTCGAGGAGCAGACCGTGCCCGTAGGTCTGTGAAACCTCCTCCCGGGCCTTCGCGATATAGGCGTGGTAGGCGTCGTAGATTATCACGATATTCGTATCGCCGGCCGGCACCGCATACGATTTCTGGCGGTTGAAATCCACGTGGTTGCGTTTGATCAGGGAAATGACCATATAAGGATGGTGTCCCGTCCGCGCGAAGAAAGCCTTGTCGATTTCGTCAACCAGTTCACGGGTATTGTAATCCAGGTCCGTAGCGAAATCCGGATCCGGACAGTTGGATGTATTGCGGAGCGTAAGGAACGACTCCACGACCGTTCCTCCGTGCGGTACGGTCAGGATGACCGGGCAGTCGCCCTGCCGGTACTCGACGTATTTCTCGATCTTGATGGTATGCTGGTGCTTGTACCGTTCGATTTCCTCCGGCGTCAGGAAACGCGGGCCGTCATCCGGCCGTTCGCAGGACGAGAGCCCGACAGCGACAAACGCAAGGCAGAGAAACAAGGTCCGGATTCTCATTACGCGGGATTTACGGGTCGGACATCCCATCCCCAGATGACATCTCCGACGTGGACGAACAATACTTCAAATTGCTTGCCGCTTGCGCGGTCCGTCACGGAATAGCACATCATCCGCTCCGATCCGGGCAGCTTCTCATACGGCCCCAGGTCGAGCACCGGATAGGCCTTGCCCGGCACGGCAGGTGCCATGCCGTTGACGGTTTCCGCATGCACCGGCTCGCCGGCCACCAGTCGCTTGATGGCGTATTCAACATTCGTTACCAGGCCGGGATGGGCAAAGGGGTCGAGATCGGCGGCAGACGCCGCTTCGAACGGAACACGGCCGTTGCCGGCTGCCCGTTCGGCACGCATCCGGTCGGCATAGGCCTTGAATTGCCGACGCAGCCGCGGAGATTTCAGGCCTTCGCTCGTGTAGAGCGAAATGCCCTGCGCCCCGGCGCGGAACGCGTTGTCCATCTTCTCGAAGATGGCTTCCGCCGGTCCGCCGAGTTCCGTATCGAGACCGCAGAACAGCGTGGTGCGCGGATTCTTGTCGCGGTTGTTCATCACCGTCGCATCATAGGCGAACTGCGTGTCCTGCGTATAGAAGTCCGTATAAACCATCGGGAACACGAAATCGAGATCCCAATCGTGGAAACGCTGGAAGACCATGAATTCCGAAACCCGTTCCGTGGCGAACGGCGAGGCCGTCACCTTCTTGCCGGCCGCGTGGGCTTCGTGGGCCATTCGGTTGGCCACCTCCGTCACCACGTCGCAGCGGAACCGGCACCAGTCCGGATCCCGCGAGGGATCGGGCTGTGTGCGCGGATCGTAGCCGTATTCGGCCTGGAAGCGTGCGAGCATCGCAGGATGGTAGCCGTAATCAAATTCCGGCTTGACTTCCCCATCCTGGACGATGCCGTAGATATAGGACAACGACATCGGCAACACGCAGTCCACCAGGCGGCAGTAGTCGATGCAGATGCCTTCGATACCCGGGATGGCGCAGATTGAGCGGACTTTCTCCACCAGATAATCCTGCACTTCGGGAATGGCCGGATTCAGGAACTTGTAGGAATTGACATAGGCCTTGTGATCGACCAGGCTCTCCCCTTTCCGGTTCACGTCGAACCAGTCGGGATGGGCCTCCAGCAGCGCAGCCCGGTCTTCATACGGCGGCTTGAGCGTCCACACCCAGGCATAGACGGCAATGCCGTGACGATGCGCCATTTCGATATACCGTTCGTAGGCTTCGGCATCAGGCGCGTGCAGCATCACCGCATCCAGGCCGGCTTCCTCCATATGGGCGAAGGCTTTCTCCATGTCGCGGCCTTCCTCTTCTTCCATCCAGGTCCAGAACATCGGCAGTTCAGGTTCCTCGATGCAGTCCATCAGCAGATGACGGCCTTCGGAAGGGATATAGTCGCAGTGGTACTCCCACCAGAAAACGCCGCCGAAACCTTTCTCCCTCACCCAAGCCATCTTGGCGGCGATGGACCGCGCATTGTCGGCCGAGACAAAAGACGAGCGGTCGGGCGAGAAATAGTACGGGCACTGCGCCTCATCGTCCCATTCTTCCGTCCAGCCGGCTTTCAGAAGGCCGGGCAGGTCGGGATAGAAGAAGTCGCCGGCACAGTCCGAAAGCCGCGTCCCCTCCGGGGGCGTTTCACCCGGCGCGAGACCATCGTAGCGATATCCGTAACTGGCCAGGCCGATATGGATCTTTTCCGGAGCGAAACGGCTCCAGTTGGCCTCATAGTTCGCCTTGATGTCGGGCAGTGGCGTATTGTGCGTGCCGCATTTGCCCCACCAGCCGCCGCCCATGTCGTAGTACATGATGTTCACCCAGTCGCAGCAGGCGGACAGGGCGTCGGCTTCTTCCTGAGAATAATTGTGCTCGCTGTTGAGCGCCGTCGTCAGGCCGTAGCGACGGCCGTCGAGGGAGCCGAAACTGTCAAGTGCGGCGCGGATGTCCTGCATCAGAGCCAGATGCGTCTCTTTCGTGACGGTATGTTCCCAGTCGAGCTCCAGCCCGTCGAAACCGTGGTGCCGCGCAAAGGCGGCCATATAGACGGCGAACTTCGTGCGGCGAGCCGGATCGTCGGTAATCTGGTTGTACCGCGTGCCGGAGAACGACAGGTAGATCTTATTGCCGGCTTCATGGATCAGTCCGATATACTGGTTGATCCGAGGCTCCGCCTCATCGCCGTACACGTGACTGTCGACCTTGTCCCGGAGGATATCCTCCAGCGGCGCATCGAATTCCTCCGGCCGCCAGGACGGCATGGCCTGGAAATAATAGTACTGGTAGTTCTTGAGCTGATCGACCGTCAGTTCCTCGGGCACAAGCCGGGAATAGACCGAATAAGTGGCGTGGATCAGGGGTGCGGGAGCCTCCGTCCCGGGCTGTCCGCAGGCGGCCAGCAACAGGAACAGGGGGGCCAGGAAAAAGAACCGGGTTTTCATAGGGCGGAAAGGATCAATAATTGGGATACCAGGCCGGAAGCGTTTCGACCGGCCCTTCAAAGAGTTTCAGCAATTCTTCGTCCACGAAGCGTTTCTCCACGACCAGACGGTAGAGATACTTCTGGAGCCAGGGATCGGAGGCGGCCACGTAGCCGCCCCAGCCGCGGACCAGGCCGTAGCTGTTCTCGATCACCCATTTCACGGGTTCGCCGGCCGTGTCGAGTTTCACGCCGGCCACTGCGATGGCGTGGACCGAGCGGGTCTCCGCGCTGCGGACCTGCATTTCCTTCGGCATATCGGTGCGGATGCCCAGCAGCGAATCCAGCGCGAAGAGTTCCGTGTCATAGATGCCCTCAGTCATCAGGTAATCGTGCATCGTATCGGCCGAGATGTAGAAACGGCGGCCGCCCGCGAGCGAGGCGACACCCATCTTCCGGATGTCGGACATCGGCACGTTCAGGAAGCGCCAGTTGGCAAACTCGTAGCAGTTGCGGCTCTCCGCCACTTCGTACATCCGGTAATACGGCAGCGTGGGATCGTCCATAAAGATGGCGTAGTCGGCCTCCAGGTCGTGCGGAATATAGATATCGCGGAACGACTGCGGCGTATAATGCGCCACCGAGAGCACGCGGCCGTTCTTGTCGCGCAGCGTATAGTCGAATTCCTGCGGCGGTTCGCCCAGCGTGGCGACCAGCAGGCGGTAGATGTCGGCCAGGGCCTGCTCCTTCACGGTCTGAATCTCTTCGGCAGAAGCATCGCGCAGCTCGAGGCCGTAGCGGCGGAGCAGCCGCGTGACGGTCTTCATCAGCGACACATTGTCGGTGCTGCTGAAACGTTCGGGCATCACCTCCTGCGGCACCATGCCGTATTTGGCGATGATGTGGGCCGCATTGGCGAAATGGCCGCCGTCGCCGATCGGCTTGTTGAAGAGCCAGGTGTTGTAGCGGCTTTCCATCGGCTCATTGCGATGGGTGATGACATTTTCCAGGCAACGGTTGGCCTTCTCCAGGATATCGTAGAACTGGCCGAAGGTCTGCGAAAACTGGAACGGGCCCAGATCGTAGCGGGCGATCATCTCAGCGCGCAGGATGTTGAGCGTCGAGAAAAGCCAGCAGCGGCCCGACTCGTCCTGGTCGGTAATGCCGCGCGAGGGAACAAAATACGTGCACGTCGTATCCATCGCCGCGGCGACGGCCTCCTTGAGCGAAGCCTTGTACAGATCCTGCGTCAGAAAACGGTCGCCGACCCGGTCCGGGACGTCCTTCGCCTTTGCGGCAAGACGGTCCAGCATATCCGGCGTCACAGACTGGTGCCGCACGGGACCTTGGAAGGCCTGTTCCAGCGCTTTCGGATCCATGGCGGCCCGGAAAGCGGCGAAGCGGCTTTCCGCTTCCCGGTTATAGCGGCTGACAGCATCGGCATCGAAGCCCGTGCGATGCATCCGGCGGTCGAGTTCACGGCCCGCCGTCATCTCCACGGCCTCTGCTTTGCGGACTGTCTGCAGGATGGGCTGCAGACGGCGGAAATCGATATATTTCTCTTTGGCATCGCGGTCGGCCGGATGGACGTAGTGCAGCAACTCTTCGGCGAGCACATTGGCGGCGGCATAACCTTTCTCCGACCCTTCCTCCGGCAGAAGGAACGACGGAATGTCTGAGCCGGCCGCCACCCATACCGGAACCGCATAACAACAGGGCGTATAACCGACAGCTGTCCAGAGTACGGCGGAAGCTGGATCGTCACCGGATCCCACACCCTCGATGCAGACACTCGACACCGACGTATAGCGCGGAATGAAATCCAGGTCCACCGCCACGCCGGCCGGCGACGCCGCCAGCATATCGGCACCCAGCTCCGCGTTATAGAAACTGCGTCCCAGCCCGTCGATCAGGAATTCCGGGGTGAACTTGCCGGTGTGCTGCGACATCAGGTACTCCGCCGTTTCATAGCGTGCCATGCCGGAGCCCTCCCCGTCCCGGCCCGCAAGCGAGAAGTTGGTGCGCACCAGCCAACCGCCCGGTTCCACGTCGAAACGGACCACCTTCGTATCGCCCACCTCGAAATAGGCGGCGCCGCCGAAAGCATCGGCCACGCCGAAATTCGCCTCGATGTTGCGGGGCTTCGGCCATTCCTCCAGCATCCGTTCAAATTCCTCCAGCGTACTGCACGTGGCGAGCGCTTCGGAGATGACACGCCCGTTCACCACGGAAGAATAGGTTTCTTCGGCCAGGTTGTAGGAAAGATTGTTCATGATGACGAAGCCCGCATCATTGGCGCCGGCATAGGCGCTCCTGCGCTTCTTGTCGGATGCGTTGAATATGGCCGTGTAGGCGTACTTTCCACCCGTGACGTACTGCACGACATTGTGCGGATTGTCGGTGTCACGCTGTTTCCAGATCAACGGCCGGCCCGAAGCACTGGCGCCTGCCGAGACAATGGCCGTCGTGCAGGCCTCCGTTTCAATGACGGGAACCGCCGATAAAAGCAGGACAAGGAAAACGTAAAACAGTCTTTTCATTTTGTGCGGATCTTATAGCCCCGGTAGGCATAGTACATAATCAACAGATAGAACGGCAGACAAATCCAGTAGGCGGACTGGCTGCCGACGGCATCCTTCAAAGCGCCGAAAAGCAGCGGAATCAGGGCGCCGCCGCCGATGGAGGCCACCAGCAGGGAAGAGCCCTTCTTGGTGAACTTGCCGAGTTCCGTGATGGCAAGGGGCCAGATGGCCGGATACATCAGCGAACAGGCCAGGCTCAGGAAAGCCACGCACCAGATCGAAACGGAAGGCGGTGCAAGTACGATCGCCAGTGAGTCGACGACTGCCAGCCAGGTGCAGGCCCGAAGGGCCGTCACCTGCGAGATATACCTGGGTATCAGAATGATGCCGATGATATAGCCGACCGCCATCCCGATACCCGGAAAAACGGTGTACTTTTCCGGATCGGAGAGGCCCAGGTCCTGGGCATAATCCAAAACGGTCAGCAGGGCCAGGTTCTCCACGCCCACATAGACGAACAGGGCCAGTGCGCCCAGCACCAGATGCGGGAACTGCCACACCGACTTCTTTCCGGCCGCATACGGACAATCCTCCTCGTGTTCCTCCCCTTCCGCCTTGATTTCCTCAAGCGGAGCGAAGAGCGTCAGCACGCCCAGCAGCACGACGGCGGCAATGATGATGCAGAACGGCCGGTCCAGGTCGGCCAGCACGACACTGTCGATGCTCTTGCGGGTCACCGCGGCGATGAACACGGAAGGCAGGCCCAGGGCCAGCGAGTTGCAGATGCCCATGATGCTGATCCGCCGGGCGGCGCTGTCGATCGGGCCCAGGATCGTGACATACGGATTGATGGCGGCCTGCAGGATGGTATTGGCCACGCCGCTGAGGAAGCAGGCCAGCAGATAGAGCGCGAAACTCGCCAGCCGCGCCGCAGGGATGAACAGGGCGAACGCGCAGGCGAAAAGGAAAAAGGCCAGCGCCATGGTCTTCCTGTAACCGATCTTCCCGATGATGGACGCAGCCGGAAAACTGAATACCAGGAAGGCGATGAACGTCGCGGCGATGACCAGGTAGCTCTGCGAAGAAGTCAAGTGAAGATTGTTCTCCAGGAACGGCACAAAATAGCCGTTGATGCCGGTCGCGAACCCGACCGTGAAAAACATCATGCCGATGAAGCAGAGCGGAAGGACGTATTTTCTGCCTGCCATCGCCTAGTCCTCCCGATGATAACGGATCAGCCCTTCCATCGGAGTGCGCAGCAGATTACCTATGCGCATCCCGTAGCGTTCGACGACCGGACGGAGCACATCCTGGAAATACCATCCGACCGAGCCCACGCAGTTGAACGCGTAGGACCGGTAGTCCGGGTACAGGGAGATGATCTGCTCGAACAGCTGGCAGAACGAATCTTCGGCCAGGTCGTGGAAATACGGAATGGCCAGATTGTCGTGAATCAGTTTGCCGTACTGCCCGCAGAAACGGTTCGGGAACGGCTTGGTGTAGATGATGTCGATGATTTCGTCGCCGTTGTAGGGAACGGACGCTTCGATCACACGGCGCGCCTCGTCGGAGACCCGGCCCCGTACGTAATCGACGAGCATACGCTTGCCCATATAGGCACCGCTTCCCTCGTCACCGAGGATGAAGCCCAGTGAATCGATGTTGAGCGTGATCCGCTCTCCGTCGTACAGGCAACTGTTGGTCCCTGTGCCCAGGATGGCTGCGAAGCCGGGCTTACGGCCGAGCAGGGCCCGTGCGGAGGCCAGCAGGTCCATTGCCACGAAGATCTCCGCATCCGGCATCACCTGCGCGATCGCCTCGCGGACGAAGCCGTACTGCAGTTCCGTCACGCCCGCACCGTAGAAATAAACGTGATCCACGGTCCGCGGGTCGAAGTCCGCCGGAAGGGCCTTGCGGATATCGGCCACCATATAGTCGAGCGTGATGTAGTTGGGATTGTATCCTTCGCTCTCAAACTGTGTCACGACCGCGCCGCGGTCCAGGGCACACCACGTGGTGGTGGTGGCGCCGCTGTCTGCAATCAGAATCATAGTTCTCCTTTTTCCTTGAGATAGGCTTCCGCTTTCTTGACAGTGCCCGTCTTGACAATGATCTCCTTCACGTAATCGTAGTCCGTAATCGATGGATTGCGTTCCATGAACATCCGCACGGAACGGTCCACCACCTTGTCGTTGATCAGGCGGACGTTGACCATGCGGTTACCCTCGATCCGGCCCAGCCGGATCAGGACAGTCGAACTGATCATGTCGCAGATCATCTTCTGGGCCGTGCCGCATTTCATCCGGGTGCTGCCCGTGATGTATTCCGTGCCCGTGATCACCTCGACGGGATAGTCGGAGTATTCCGAAATAGGCGACTGCGGATTGTTGACGAAACTGCCGGTCGGGATGCCGTTTTCCCGGCAATGCCGCAGGGTATGGAGCACATAGGGCGTCGTGCCGCTGGCCGAGATGCCGACCACGATGTCTTTCGGGGTGACGTGGTGTTTCTCCACCAGCGTGCGCCAGCCTTCCTCGATGTCGTCCTCGGCCTCTTCCAGGGCCAGGACCAGGTTCTCCACACCGCCGGCCAGGACCGTCTGGATCATTTCCGGATCGATACCGTAGGTATTGGGGAGTTCCACGACGTCGAGGACCGAGAGGCGGCCGCCGGTGCCGCAGCCGACGTAAAACATCCGGCCGCCTGCCTTCAGTTGCTTTTCAATCGCCGTTATGAGCCGCTCCAGGTCGGGCAGCACTTTTTCGATGGCATAGGCCACCGTCTTGTCTTCGTTGTTGATGTCCGTAATGATCTCCATCACGGATTTCTTTTCCAAGTTGTCGTACTTAGAAGGCTGTTCCGTAAGTCTCATCTTGATATGCTGTTACATTCCAATTCCTGCAATAGTTGACACCGGCGGCGTCCAGGCGCGCGAAATGGCGTTCCATCCGCTGTGTAAACCCTTCGAAATCCTTCGCGTGGCCGCGGGTCCAGCCCGCCTCGGCGATGGCCAGGGCACGCGGGAAGGCCATGTACTCGGCCCGCGCCGGATTTTTGATGTATTCCGTCCAGACCGTCCCCTCCACGCCGATGATGTATTCCTGCTCCTCTTCCGTGAGGACGGCCGGCACCGGCTCATAGTCGTAGACCACCTTCAACGGAACCAGATGGCCCATCGAGATGGCGTCTTCCGTGGGATCGACCTGATAATAGTCGAGATAATAGCGTTGGTACGGACACATCACCACGTTGTGGTGCTGCCGCGCCGCCGCGATACCGCCCTGCTCGCCAAGCCACGACATGACGGCCGCGTTCGGTGCCAGACCGCCCTGCAGGATCTCGTCCCAGCCGATGATGTTGCGGCCCTTACTGTTGAGGAAACGCTCGATGCGGCGGATGAACCAGCTCTGCAGTTCCTCCTCGTTCTTCAGCCCTTCCCGTCGCATCAGTTGCTGGCAGAATTCGCTGTGCTCCCAATTGTATTTCGGACACTCGTCGCCGCCGATGTGGATCAGCGGCGAAGGGAAGAGTTCCATCACTTCCGTAAGCACGTCTTCCAGGAAGGCGAAGGTCTCTTCGCGGGGACAGTACACGTCGCGGAAAATGCCCCATTTGGTAGCCAGCGAATGTTCCTGTTCGGGGAAACAGCTCAACTCCGGGAAACAGGTGATGGCGGCGCGTGCGTGGCCCGGCATCTCGATTTCGGGCAGCACGGTGATATACCGATCCGCGGCATACCTTACGATTTCGCGGATCTCTTCCTGCGTGTAGAAGCCGCCGTGGGGCGTCCCGTCGTTGATCGGGGAATGCAGGTCGCCCACCACCGTATATGGCCGGACGGAGCCTTTTTCGGTCAGTTTCGGATATTTTTTGATCTCGATGCGCCAGCCCTGGTCTTCGGTCAGGTGCCAGTGGAACACGTTGAATTTGTGCATGGCCAGTTCATCGAGGTATTTCTTGATGAAATCCACCCCGAAGAAATGGCTGCAGACGTCGAGGTGCATGCCCCGGTATTCGAAGCGGGGCGAATCTTCAATGCGGCAGCAGGGGATGTCGGCCTTGCCGGAGAAGCGGCCGGCATAGACAGCGTTGGGCATCAGCTGGAACAGCGTCTGGAGGGCATAGAACGCCCCGTTGGGGGCGGTGCACCAGATGGTGATGCCCTCGGGCGCGACCTCCATCACATAGCCTTCGCGGGGGATGTTGTTGCGGCCTTTGCGGATCTTCAGATAGTTCTTCTCGGGAGCGGTCTCCGCCACGCGCAGGTCGACGCGACCGGTCAGGTAGTTGACCAGCGACACAAAGCTGCTGTCGCCGTCTTCGACCGTCACGGTGGTCGAAGGACGCAGGCGGAAGGTTCCCTTGCGGACCTCGACTTTCTCCGGCTGCGGCAGCAGGCCGGCGATGCCGAAGGTCTTTTCGACGGGTTGGCCGACTTTCTTCCCCGTACGCCGGTCGAAGCCCTGCGCCCGGACGGTCGTCCCGGGCGCAATCCGGCCGGCCGGCCCCGTATAAAGGAGGGACTGACGAGTCGGGACGGAACCGTCGGTGGTATAGCGGATTTCCGCATCGGGATAATCGAGCCGGAGATTCAGCCGGTCGTTGTCGTAGCGGTCTTCTTCGAAATCATCGTGCATGAAGAGCACGTTTTCGAAAGCCCGGCTGTAATGGATGCCGGCATCGTCAAGCCGCGGCAGGCCGGCCACGAGCCGGCGGCAGAAATCGGCATAATCCCGGTCGTATTTGGGCGTCCAGCCCGTCTCGGCCAGCGCCAGGGCACGGGGGAAAAGCATATGTTCGAAATGCTCCGGCGTCTCCACGAATTCGGTCCAGAGACAGCCCTCGACACCCAGAATGCGCGGCCGCACCGACGCGGCGACCGTATCGCTGACCGGATAATAGTTATATACTTTGGAAAGGGGAAGGAAATACGGCTGCGACGGATACCCGTCGCCCTCCTCCTGGTAATAGTCGAGGTAGCACCAGCGGTTCGGGGTGAAGACCGTCCGCATGCCTTTGTCCAGCGCCTTCTTGCCGGGCGCGTGACCGCGGTACGAGAGCGCGATGGTGCCGGGCGTGGCGCCGCGGTCCACCACTTCGTCCCAGGCGATCACCTCCTTGCCGTGGGCCTGGAGGAATTCCGTGATGCGGACGATGAAAGCGGCCTGGCTGCCGTCGTCGGGCGGACATTCGTCGCCGCCGATGTGGTAGTACTTCGACGGGAAGATGTCGAAGAGTTCGCCGAAGATATCGGTAAAGAATGTATAGGTGGTGTCGCTCGGACAGAAGATTTCGTCGTAGATGCCCAGATCGGTCGCGATGGCGATCGTCGAATCGGGATGATAGGAAAAGACGGGATAGGCCGACAGGGCGGCCAGGGCGTGGCCGGGAAGTTCGACTTCCGGCACGACCGTCACATAGCGGCGGCGGGCGTATTCCACCACCTCACGAAGGTCTTCCTGTGTATAATAGGGCCCGGCTTTCACCAGGAGAGGATATTTCTTGCTTTCAATCCGCCAGCCCTGATCGTCGGTCAGGTGCCAGTGGAAGGTATTGATCTTGTGCAGCGCCAGGATGTCGATTACTTTCTCGATCTCTTCCTTGGGCTGGAAATGGCGCGCCACGTCGGCCATGATGGCCCGGTATTCCATCGCGGGCGCATCGTCGATGCGGCAGCAGGGCACGGTGCAGCCGAGGGCGCCGCGCTGCATAGCCTGCGGCGGAAGCAGCTGGAGCAGGCTCCGCGTGCCGTAAAAAGCCCCGTTGGGGGCGGAAGCCTCGATGATGACGGTTTCCGGGGAAACGGTCAGCCGGTAGGCCTCGGTCGCGAGGCCGTCCACCTGCCGGATAATGACGCTGCCCGCCTCAGCGACGGGCAGCCGGAGGGTCGCGGCGAAATCGTCCGCGACCTCGCGGAAAAGCGGGTCCGTGGCTTCCACGGCCACGGCGCCGCCTTTTTCGAAAGAAAAACAACCCGAAGCCCCTTCGAAGTGAAGGGGCTTGGGGATGATAGAAGATGTCAGTCCGCTTTCTTCGGGCTGAAGGACTTCCCGTACGATGTCGGTGATGCCGTCGAGATAGACGTCGGGCATCCGCTCGGACAGCGGATACGGGGCGCCGATATAGACGTGCATCTGTTTGACCTCATAATCGTACTTTCCGCTCGTGTCTTCGAAAGCCGTCTTGCTCGGCAGATAGGAATTCTGGCCGTTGGTGTAGGCGATGAACAGCAGCGGGGTATCCGGAAAACGTTCGCGCAGGGCCACTTTATACTCCATGAACGGTTCGCCCTGTGTAAAGAAAAGCACGACGCCGCCCAGGTTGACCGCCTCCACATAGAACGGGAGCGTGTTCTCCACCAGGCCGGCCTCGATGTCTTCGATGGTGTATTTGGCCCAGTAGTTCACATCATCCACCCACGAGGCGGAGACCGTGTTCTTCCACTGCGTAACCTCGGCCACGTGCTGACGGATCAGGTCGACCGTAATGGTGTCGGCCCGGTACGGCAAGTCGATCCGGCTGGTTTTCAAGGTAAAGCTCCCGTCGAAGGGAATCTTCCGGAAGGAGATGTCTTTCAGGTCGGTGGCCAGTTGCCAGCCGTTCCGCTCGGCGGCTTCGACATCCTTCTTGATGCCGTAGGCCGGGTCGGCGTTGCCGCTGGCGGACGTAAAGTGCACCACTTCCCCGCCCCAGGCCTTCGCGAGCGAATCGCAGGAGAATCCGGGGAAATCGGTCGAGACCTTGTAACTGCCGGGGCCGAGGCTCACCGGATGGCACGAATAATTGACCATCGACACGATGGGCTTGCGGCTCTTCGGGTCAACCAGCCTCAGCACGTAGGCGTCCTTGTTGCAGAAGCCGTCCTTGTCGCAACGGTTGTAGTTGATATCGCTCGTGCCCTGGCCGTACTCCATCTCGAAGGGACGGAACGCCGCATCGTCGGTGATCGCCGCCACGGCGTTCTCCACCACCACGCGGCGTACCTTCTGCGCGTACGCGTAGTTGGGCTTGCCTTCCTCGGCGCACCACCCGCCGGTCCGCGGTGCGGAATGCGTGTGGATGCAGTGCATCAGGATGTGGTCCATCGGCAGGCCCGACTGTTCGGAAATCGCTTTCCGAATCTCGTCGGCCGTCTCGATGCCGACCTCCATCAGGTCGTTGGAGATGATGCAGATCTTTTCGCCGTTCTTCTGAAGCACCAGGCAATGGCTCATCAGGTCGCGGTGGACGCCGTCCGACAGCCCGTTCCTGGCCGCGAAACCGGCCAGGACGGTACTGTCGGTGGTCGATATCTCTGCAACCCGGTAGTTGCAGAGATACCGTTCACCTTCCGGCGTGCAGGAAAGGAGCGCCGCCAGCAGCAGGCAGGCTGCCCAGAACTTTGCGCCAATCCTTCCCATCGCTAGTAATAGACTTCGGTTACGTCGTAGTACATACGCCACCAGCCGTCGTCGCCGTCGCCGAAGGTCAGGATGCCCCGCGAAGCGGTCTCCATCCAGACATACCAGGTGATCGACGTACCGCCGTCGGGCGTCATATCCATCAGATACGGGCCGGTACCGATGTTTTCGGCCACCTTGTTGTACTTCGGATTCGGGTCGATCCAGAAGGTCACCCTTTCACCTTCATACTCGATCGTACTCGGGATCTTGATGTACATCTCTTCGTCGTACGGGCAGAACGTCGTCTCGTTGAGCAGATAGACCACACCGTCGGCGGAAATCGTCAGGTCGAGGTCGATACCCGAGTTCATCGCATTCTTGATACGGAACTTGGCAGGGTCGTATTTGTTGACCAGCAACAGGGAATGCAGCACCTTCTCGGAGGTGACGCTCGCATTCATCTTGCTCTGGTAGAACTCCACCTTGCCCAGCTTCATATAATCGAGGTCGGGGTTCGGACGCGGGTTGAGGTTGACTACGTCGTAGTACATACGCCACCAGCCGTCGTCGCCGTCGCCGAAGGTCAGGATGCCCCGCGAAGCGGTCTCCATCCAGACATACCAGGTGATCGACGTACCGCCGTCATCCGTCAGGTCCATCGTGTACTCGCCGGTACCGATGTTGGCGTCCACCTTGTTGTACTTCGGGTTCGGGTCGATCCAGAAGGTGACCAGTTCGCCCTCGTACTCGATGGTGCTCGGGACCTTGATGTACTGTTCCTCGTCGTACGGGCACAACGTCGTCTCGTTGAGCAGATAGACCACGCCGTCGGAACCCAGCGTGAAGTCGAGGTCGATGCCCGAGTTCATCGCGTTGACGATGCGGTACTTGGTCTTGTCGAACTTGGAGACCTGCAGGGTAGAGTACTGCTCGTCGTAGAGTTCGACGCTGGAATTCATCTTGCCCTGATAGAATTCGACCGTAGCATAGTCCACGAATTCCGAATCGTCACCGCCCGGCATCGTCAAGGTGCCTGCGAAAACGTTCCAGCCGGCCGGCGAGACTTTCGCCTCGTCGAACGAAACCGTGAAACTGTAGGACTCGCCCTCCTCGGCCTGTTCGGCATCATAGCCGACACGGATTGTCGCCGTCGATTCGTTGGGACTGAAATGGACCTGGGCCGGCGTCTCGAGCGAGAACAGGCCGTCGCCGCTGAGATTCAGCTGAACCGTCAGGTCGGTATTGATCACACCACGGACGAGTTGGAACTCGATCACGGGCTCGTCGGTAAAGAGCCAGGCTCCGCCGTTGGAACTGAACGTCAGACACTCGTTGGTCGGCTCATAGATGTAGCTGGTCTGCTCGCAGGAAACGAGGGCGAAGAGCGCCGCCATCAATACGGATATGGATATAAGTAACTTTTTCATATCGGTCTGTTTTCACTGTTAATAACCGGCATTCTGCTGACCGCGGATCTGCGGATTGGAATCGATCTCGGCCTGCGGGATGGGCCACACGAAGAACGGATCGGAAGCATCGCGGCTCATCAGCTCCGTATAGGTGCTGTTCGCATCGATGACCAGGTTCTTGTCCTGCGCCTCGCTGCGGGCGAAGCCCTGGTTCCAGCGCTTGAGGTCCTTGAAGCGGAAACCTTCACCATAGAGTTCCCGTGCCCGCTCCAGTTTGATCTGGGTCATCAGTTCTTCACCCGTGTAGTGACGGTCTGCATAACCCGGAATACGGCTGGCACGGAGGCGGTTCAGGTATGTACAGGCCTGCTCGGCCTGGCCTGCCTGCGCAAAACCCTCGGCTGCGATCAGGTACTGCTCCGCGATGCGGAACGGTTTGATCTTGTGCGTATAGGTCGATGCGCCTGTCGAAGACATCAGTTCCGGGTTGCCGGGGAACTTGAAGCAGAGATAGACCGTACCCGAGAAATTGCCCAGGTTCACCTGCGTGCGGCGGAACCAGGTCGTGAAACGGAGGTCGTTCTTGTCGTAGGAGTCCACGATCCATTTCTCCGGAATGTAGTTCGGCGCATAGAGACCGCCGGTGAACTGGATGTAGCCATAGTCATTGGTATTGGCATTGGAAAGAATGCTCGACCAGAACTGGGTGATGCATTCCTTGCCGCTGTCGTTGGTCCACAGGGCGGTGAAATCGTCCTGCGTGTTGAGCAGCGGATAGCGTCCGCCGTCGCAAAGGGCCGCTGCCAGGCCGGCCGCCTTGGCGTAGTCGCCCTTGGTCAGGGCCACGCGGGCTTCCATTGCCTTGACCGCATCGACCGTCAGATAGATCGATCCTTCCGAACCCGTGACGGAGGCAAGCAACTGTTCCGCCTTGGCGAGATTACGCTCAATGTATTCGTAGGTCTCGGACAGCGAACTGCGCCCCACATAGGTAGCCTGTTCGCTCGGTGTGGCAAACGTCTTGTCCGACAGCATCACGCCGTAGTCGCTCGAGGCGTTGGACGAATAGTTCTTGCAGAAGAGTTCCGTAAGGATGAACATCGCATAGGACTTGGAGAAGGCACATTCTCCCAGAATCACGTCGTACTGCGCTTTCTCAGCCGCGGTGGCTTCCGCCTGAAGGGCGGGAATCCCCTCTTCCAGGAAATTGGCCAGCATCACGAGATAATAGGCGCTCTCCCAAAGGGACTCGACATTGCCGAACGTGGAGCGCATCTCCCATTTGTAGTACTCGCCGTTGCGGTTACCATAGGTGATGGAGCCGTGGAACGAATCGGACATCAGCTCCATCAGGTAGACCGGAGCGCCCGAAGTCAGGCTGTTGCGCATCGTGATATAAAGGTCGCGGCGAAGTTTCTGGGCATCGTCCATCGAACGGAGCGCTTCGTCCGTCGAGATGGAACTGGTCGGCTTCAGATCAAGGTTGCAGGCCGACACGAGCATCATTGCAAGGGTGCAAAGACTGAATAATATCTTTTTCATATTGAATCCTCCCAGATTAGAAAGTCAACTCGGCGCCGAAGACAAACTGCTTCGTGTTCGGATAGTTACCCATAGCCGTGATAGCGTCGATTTCCGGGTCCCAACCTGTATACTTGGTAAAGGTAAGCAGGTTACGGCCGGACACATAGATCTTCGCACCGCCGATGAAGCCCGTGCGCTTCATCAGCGCCTTCGGGAATTCATAGGCGATCTGGACGTTCTTCAGTCGCACGAACGAGGCATTGTCGATGAAGCGGCTGTCGTGCCGGACAGCCTCACCGGCCTTCGGGATGTCGGTGATCTGGCCGGGCGTCGTCCAGATATTCATCATACGCTTGGTCATGTTCGACTCGTCGGCAAAAGCGGGGTTCTCCACGAAGTAGCGGTCGTAGTTCTCCATATACTTGCCGAACACGCCCGAGAACGTGGCGTTGAAAGAGAGGCCCTTCCAGCTGGCATCGACCGAGGCGCCGCCCGACCAGGGAGCGAAACGGTTCTTGCCGAGGAACACGGCGTTGCTCTCCGTGTAGGTGCTGGTCAGCGAACCGTCGGCGTTGCGCCAGAGCGACTTGCCGTTGGCCGGGTCGACACCGGCGAAGTCCACCAGGAAGAATTCGCCATAGGCGTGGCCCACCTGGAACTTCAGGCCGGAACTGCCGTCCACGAACTCGTCGCGGCCGTCATACAGTTCGGTGATGACGTTCTTGTTGTAGTTCATGTTGAAGCCCAGGCCGAAATACCAGTCGCGGGTATTGACCACGTCGAGCTTGAGTTCGACGTCGACGCCGCGGTTGCGCATCGAACCCACGTTGCCCCAACCGCCGGAGAAGCCGGAAATGTAGGAGTACGGGATGTACATCAACATGTCCTTCGTGTTCTTGTTGTAGAACTCCACATTGAAATTCAAGCGGTTCCACAGACGGCCGTTGATGCCGGCATTGAGTGCCTCGAGGGTTTCCCAGGTCAGGTTCGGATTGCTCAGCGAAGCCATATACCAGGAAGTCTGCCCGTCATAGAGACGGCCCGTGGAGGTCAGACCGTATGCGAGGTAATTGCTGATGCCCGAGTTACCCATCGTACCATAGGAGGCCTTGATCTGGAGGTTGTCGATCCAGTCGACATTCTGCATGAATTTCTCCTTGCCGATATTCCACATCAGGCCCACCGACCAGAAGCTGGCGTAGCGGCGGTTCGCGCCGAAGAGCGAGGAGCCGTCGATACGGTAGGTCGCGTCGAGGAAATACTTGTCGGCATAATCGTAGGAAAGCCGGGAGAAGAAGGAGTTGTAGGCCACTTCGGAGAACGTGTACGACGGGAGATTGGCCTGCGTACCGTGGTTGACGTTGGTCAGGCGTTCGTCGGTCTGGCCGTTCGTCCAGGTGGAGAAGTACTCGTCGTTCGAGTAGATCGATTCATGGCCGGCCAGCAGCACGAAGTGATGGTCTTCCGCAATCGCGAACTTGTACTCCGCCGTGTTGGTGGAAGTCAGGCGGTAGAAGCGCTCGAACGATTCTTCCGTGACGGTCGCCAGATTGATCTTGTTGGGCAGGACCTTGCCGGTATAGCGGTAGTCCGATCCCTCGATGGCCTGCACGGCACGAAGGGTAAAGCCCTTGAACGGAGTGATCTCCTGGAAGAGGTTGCCGTGCAGGCGGGCGTTCGTCCGCTTCGTCGGCTGTGCTTCCATCCGGCGGAAATAGTTCCACATACCCAGGTCGGTGATGTAGTCCGGCTCTTCGCCATATCCCTTGAAATTGCCGTTTTCGTCGGTGATGATCTCATACGGCGTGGCGTACGGGAGTCCCCAGGCGACAATGTTCATCGGGTTGTAATAGCCCGTGCTCGTCGTCGAATAGCCTGCCGTATGATGCGACTGCCAGGTCAGGTTCAGGTTGACGCCGATCCTCAGCCAGGAAGCGATCTTGCTGCTGACGTTCGAGCGGATCGAGTAGCGTTCCATATCGGAATACGGTTCGATACCCTGGCGGTTGAAGGCGCCCAGCGAGAAGTAGTAGTCGCTGCGCTGGCTCCGGCCGGAAACGCTCAGGTCAGCCTTCCAGGTCGGGGCATTCTCGTTGAGGATCCATTCGCGCCAGTCGGTCTCGATATGGTTCTTGAGACGGAAGTCCTTGAGTTCCTGGAACTGGGCATTTTCCTTGAGGCTCGGGTCAGCCAATTCGCGGAAGGCGAACCACTCCTCGGCGTTCATCAGCTGCATCGGGAACTGCGCCAGATTCGAAATACCGTAGGATCCGCTGACCGTCACGGTCGGCTTTTCACCGGTCCCCCTCTTGGTCGTGATGTACACGACGCCGTTGGCGGCACGGGAACCGTAAATGGCGGTGGAGGAAGCGTCCTTCATCACCGTCACATTTTCGATATCGTTGGGATTCAACGCCGTAAAGATAGAGACATCTACCGGCGAGCCGTCGAGGATGAACAGCGGCGTATTCGAAGCATTGATCGAATTGACACCGCGCAGACGCATCGAGACCGTTGCACTAGGCTCACCGGAACTGGTATAGACCTGCAGACCGGCTACTTTTCCCTGAAGGGCGTCACCGGCACTGGCCGCCGGAATCTTGGTGAAAGCGTCGGACTTGACGAGTGTCGAAGCGCCGACCACCGAGCTGATCTTCTTGGCGGAGCCATATGCGACGACGATGGTCTCTTCCAACACATCCACGTCCGGAACAAGCACGGCGTCGATGACGTTCCGGCCGCTGACCAGGACCTCCAGATCCTTGAAACCGATGGAGGAGAACACCAGGGTGGCTCCGGATGGCACTCCCTGCAGGACGTAGTTACCATCGGCGTCCGACGAAGTGCCCGTCATCGTTCCCTTCACCGCGATGCTGGCAAAGGGGATGGGGCCTCCATCCTCCGAAGAAGTGACCTTGCCGGTCACCCGGTTCTGCGCCGACAACGAGAAGCAGGACAACGCCATCAGCGCAATGATTAATAATTTCTTCATATATCGTAAGATTGGTTTGATTCGATTCACACCCGGCCGGGATAGGTTTCGAGGGCCTTCTCCAGGCAGACCAGCGCGTGACGCAGGTCTTCTTCCTTGAGCACATAGGCCAGGCGGATCTGGTTGCGGCCCAGTCCCGGCGTGGCATAGAAGCCGGCCATCGGGGCCACCATCACGGTCTCGCCGTTATAGCTGAACTCCTCGAGCAGCCACTTGGCGAACTTCTCGGAATCGTCGACCGGCAGCTGGGCGGCGGCGTAAAAAGCGCCCATCGGGCGGGGAGCCACCACGCCCTTCATTTTCTGCAGGCCGTCAATCAGCACGTCGCGGCGATGGATGTACTCGTCACGCACAGCCTTGAAATAGGCGGCCGGCGCATCCAGTGCTCCTTCCGCGGCAATCTGGCCGTAGGAAGGCGAGCAGAGACGGGCCTGGGCGTAACGCATTACGGCGGCCATCACTTCCTTGTTGCGGGACACGAGATAGCCGATGCGGGCGCCGCAGAGACTGTAGCGCTTCGACACGGAGTCCAGCAGGATGACGTTCTGCTCCAGTCCGGGAATGTGCATACACGAGAAGTGCGGCGCGTCGGTATAGCAGAATTCGCGGTACACCTCGTCGGCGAAAATGAAGAGACCGTATTTTTTCGCGATCTCACCGAGTTCCAGGAGCGATTCCTTTGAATAGAGACAGCCCGTCGGGTTGCCGGGGTTGCAGATCACCACACCCTTGGTCTTCGGAGTGATGCGTTTCTCCACCTCGCTCATCGGAGGAAGGGCGAAACCGTCCTCGATATGCGTGGTGATGGGCACGAGCTTCACGTCGTTCTGGAGCGCGAAGGAGTTGTAATTGGTATAGAAAGGCTCGAAGACGATCACCTCGTCGTCGGGATCGCAGGTCACCGAAAGGGCGATCTGCAGGGCCTCGCTGCCGCCGTTGGTGATATTGATGTCCGCAGCCTCCACGTCGATGCCGATTCCCTTGTAATAACGGGCAAGGCCTTCACGGAGCGAATCGTTGCCGCCGCTCTTGGCATAGGCGACCACTTTCAGCTGGTTGTTCTTCACTGCGTCGAGTGCCTCTTTCGGCGATTCGATGTCCGGTTGACCGATATTGAGGTGATAGACTTTTATTCCGCGTTTCTTGGCGGCATCCGCAAAGGGAACGAGTTTGCGGATGGGAGAGGCGGGCATGGCCTGCGCCTTTTTGGATAGTGTAAGCATTATGGTAAATGATTAGGTTTGTTATTGTTTAGCGCCATATTTGGCGAGTTGTTCCAAAAATCCTTCAATCTTGGGCTGCACCTTGCTGGTCGGGCAGTCATAGTTGTTGACCAGGATCGCGAACCGGATCAGGCCGCGCTTCGAATCCACGTAACCCGCGTAGCAGCGCACGCTGGACAGTGAACCGCTCTTGGCGTAGATGGTCTGCTTGAGAGCCGGATCGGCCTTTCGCAGGACACCCTGCAGCGTGCCCGGCCGGCCGGGGCCCGGGAAGGTTTCCATATACTCCCGGAAGTTGGGGCTGGCGGCCATCATCGCATAGAAGCGGGTAAAGAAACGGGGAGACACGTAGTTCTGGCGGGAGAGGCCGCTGCCGTCGTCCTGCGTATAGCCGTAGGTCGAAACGCCGCGCTCTTTGAAATAGGCCTTGATAGCCCGGTTCGCCCGGCTGTAGGAGATGCCCGTGCAGGGCTTACCGGTCTCCCGCTCGACAAGGGCCTTGCCCACCATCTTGTAGATGGTCTCGGCGAAGAAGTTGTTGCTGATGGTATTGGTAACCTTGACGATCTTGCGCAGCTCCGGCGAATAGGTTTCCGCGATGCAGGTAAGGGATTCCTGCGGAGGGACGGAATAGTCGTATGCCATCTGCCGCACGTCGGAGATGCCCTTGCACCCGATCCCGCGCTCCCGCAGGAAAGCGGCGAATTCAGCCGCACAGGTCGCCGGACCGTACTTGTTGGACTGCACCAGTTCGCGCGGTTGGGCGTCGACACCGTAGGTCCCCACGAACTTGCCGACCGGCGTGAGGCTCGAGGCGTAATACTCCGTATTGTCGCCATCGCCTTTCTCGCCCGTAGTTACCTCATTGATATAGACCATATCGGGGGAATACGGGCCGACCGGCGTGATGCGGACGGGATCGCCCACTTCCTTGCCCGCCTCAATCTCGAAATAGGTCAGGTTCTCGCAGAACGACAGGCCGGACGTACCGCTGCCGTAATCGTAGCCGATGTTCCCGTACGACCAGCCGGAAGGGATGGATTCCTCTTCATAGATGCGGTCGTCGCCCACGATACGCCCGTTGATGCGCCGGATGCCCGCCTTGCGCACGGCATCGGCCCAGACGCCGAAGATGGAATCGATCGGGAAAGCGATCGTATCGCGCGAACCCAGCGTCGGGTCGGCGCCGCCCACGATATAGAGATTTCCGTTCAACACACCGTTTTCGATGCGTCCGTCATAAGCGACACGCGTGGCAAAACGGTAGCCGGGGCCGAGCACCTCGTATCCGAGGCCGGTGGTGATGGTCTTCATCGTGGAGGCCGTCAGCAACGGCATATCGGGATTCCAGGAGGCGATCACGCGGTCCTGGCCGTCCACGGCCACGATTCCCACTACGGCATTGATAAGAAGGGAGTCCGTCTTCATCTGTTCGTCGATGTAGGTCTGGACCCGGTTTTGGCCGAAACTCATCAACGGGATGAGCATCAACGCAATCAAGAAATGCTTTTTCATATCCGATTTCAATATGTCTTACAAATTTAGTATTTTTGCCGTCTAAAAGAAACAAAAAAATGCACCGCCCGACCCTTTCCGTCACGCTGCCGCTCATTCTCCTGATACTGGGGATTGCGGCTGCTGGCTGCCACAAGAAAGAACTGCCCGCCGACAACCCCGTTGTTGTCAACAAGGCACTGTACGACACCGCATCCAATTTCTACGTCGAATTCAATGAATATCCCGCCGAAATGCGGAACCTCCCCATCGGCATTTTCGATTCCGGTACCGGCGGTCTGACCGTGCTGGAGAAACTGCTCAGTCTCGATTCTTTCGACAATATCACCGGATCTGCGGGACGTGACAGCATCCTTGACTTCGCCGGAGAGCATTTCATCTACCTGGCCGACCAGGCCAACATGCCCTACGGCAATTACGAGGCGGAAGGCAACAGCGACTATCTGAAGGAACTTGTGCTCAAGGACGCCCTCTTCCTGATGGACGACGACTATTTCACCAACGCCATCGAGGAGCGGCCTGCCGGCCGGAAGCCGCGGGCCAAGATCATCGTAGTGGCCTGTAACACTGCCACCGCGTTCGGGCTCGACCTGATCCGCTCCATGCTGGAACAGTCCGGCACCGGCGTCAAGGTCATCGGTGTGATCGACGCCGGCGTGAGCGCAACGCTCGACGAGCTGGACATCAAAGAAGGCGACGCTCCCTTCGCCATCGGCGTGCTGGCCACGCCGGGCACCATCGCCACCGGAGCCTATGAGCGCACGCTCCGTGCTCAAATCGCAGAGCGGGGCATCACCACGCCCATCGACATCGTCAACCAGAGCGGCTACGGTTTCGCCGAAGCCGTGGACTCCGATCCCGACTACGTCAACCCGCTCCTGTTCGTACCCAGCAGCAACTACCGCGGCCCCGCGCTCGGCGAAGCCGACGGAAGCATCCGGCAGGAACTGATTAAGGCCTACAACTTCGACTTCTCCGACAACAAGATGCTGGCCCGGCGCAATCCGGGCGGCGGTTATGCGTCGCTTCAGCTCAACAGCGCCGACAATTACGCCCGCTACAATATGGTCTCCCTCCTGGAGCGCCACCGCCAAAGCGGAAAAGGCACGCCGCTGCGGGCCATCATCCTGGGCTGCACCCACTACCCCTTCTACCTTGAGACCCTCAACGAGACGCTCGCCGAACTCAGGGATTACCGGGAAGACGGACGCTACCCTTACCGCGACCTGATCGCCGACGAAATCACCTTCATCGATCCGGCCGTCTATGTCGCCATCGAATGTTACAACACCCTCCGGCAGGACGGCAATCTGGCCTACCGCATCACGCCCACCAGGGTCGATGCCTATATTTCCGTCCCGAGCAACCTGCTTGAGGACACCTGCCTGACGCAGGAAGGCATGCTCACCCACGATTTCAAATACGGCCGCAAGCCCGGAACCGAAGACCAGAGCACCAAACAGGTCCCTTTCTCGCTCAAGAATCTGGACAAGAACAATCTGCAGCGTATCGAGGAGCGGCTCCCCTATTCGTACGAACTGATCGCGCCCTCGCTCAAATAAGCCTTGATGTACAAAGAAACCATCACGCCCGAAGAAATAGAACCGCTTGAGCTGGCCGCATTCCCCGGTCGGATCACCGTCGTCTCCGGTCCCGGACCGGAACTCGATTTCGCCATCGAACATCTGCGCACCCAGCGCCTGGTCGGCTTCGATACGGAGACCAAACCCGTGTTCCAGGCCCACCAGCCCCGTCACCATACCGCCCTGCTGCAGCTCTCCAGCGAGACGGAGGCCTTCCTCTTCCGCCTCCACAGTCTCGGCCTTCCTCAGGAAATCGCCGACATCCTGGCTTCACCCTTCATTACGAAGATCGGTGCCGCCGTCGGAGAAGATATCCACGGACTTCAGCACTACTGCGATTTCGAACCCCACCGCTTCATGGATTTGCAGTCCTTCGGCGGGAAATACGGCATCCAGGAAAAGAGCGTCCGCAAGATGGCCGCCATCATCCTGGGATGCAAGGTCTCCAAAGCACAGCAGTGCTCCAACTGGGAGGCCGATCCCCTCTCCGAGGCACAGTTGCTTTACGCTGCGACCGACGCCTGGATCTGTGTCCGGATGTACAAGGCGCTGCTTGCCTCGCCGCAGGAAGCCCTTCCCAGAAAAGCAGGACGATGACAAAGCTTTATCTGAAAAAAGGCCGTGAGGAATCGCTGCGGCGATTCCACCCCTGGGTTTTCTCGGGGGCGGTCGGTGACATTGAAGGACCGGATCCGGCCGAAGGCGATGCCGTGGCCGTTTATTCCTCGGCAAAAGAAATCCTGGGTTGGGGGCACTTCCAGATCGGGTCGATCGCCGTCCGTATGCTCAGTTTCACCGACGATATGCCGGCCGGCGGGCCGGACACCGCTTTCTGGACGGAACGTCTGCAGGGTTGTCTCGACGCCCGGCGGGCGTTCGGGTTGGCCGATGCGGCCGCGACGAACTGTTACCGGCTCGTCCACGGCGAAGGGGACGGACTCCCGGGACTGATTGTCGACTGGTACGACGGCGTCTGTGTGATGCAGGCGCATTCCGCAGGGATGTTCCGCGCAAAAGAGCAGATTTCCAAGGCTCTGCAAGCCGTCTACGGCCGCTCGCTGCGCGCCGTTTACGACAAAAGTTCCGGCACGGCACCCTTCAAGGCGAATCTTGACCTGGGCGACGGCTACCTGTACCAGGCCGGGGGGGCCGCTTCCCTCTGCCCGAACACCGTGCTTGAAAACGGACACCGCTTCCTGGTAGACTGGGAGACCGGGCAGAAGACCGGTTTCTTCCTCGACCAGCGGGAGAACCGGTCGCTCGTGGAACGCTACGCCGCCGGAAGGCGCGTTCTGAATCTTTTCTGCTACACCGGCGGTTTCAGTGTCTATGCGCTGGCCGGAGGCGCCGTATCGGTCGATTCCGTCGACAGTTCCGCGCGCGCCATCGAACTTGTGGAACAGAACGTCACACTGAATTTCGGACCATCCTCCCCGCACCGCGCCCTCTGCTGCGACGCCATCGATTTCGTAAAGGCTGCGCCCAAAGATGCCTACGACCTGATGATCGTCGATCCGCCGGCCTTCGCAAAGCATCGCGGCGCACTGGCCAACGCCCTGCGGGCCTATCAGCGGCTCAATGCCGCCGCCATCGACGCCGTCGCGCCGGGCGGGCTGGTCTTCACTTTCAGTTGCTCGCAGGTCGTGGACCGGGAAGCCTTCGCCCTGGCCGTCTTCAGCGCCGCCGCCCAGACGGGCCGCCGGGTGCGGATCATCGACCGGCTGGGACAGCCGGCCGACCATGCCGTGAACATCTACCACCCGGAAGGGGCCTACCTCAAGGGACTGGTCCTCTATGTTGAATAACCCCTTCTGCTACTCCCCTTCTCCGTCGATCGTGGAAGCCGCCCGCTCCCTGATCGCGCACATCGATGCCACCCCCTCCCTGCGGGAGTTATTTGCCGAAGGCAAAATGCTCGGCATCCTCGAAGTCGAGGTTGCCGACACCAGCGTCATTCCCGGCTGCGACCGGGCATCCCGGTTCTTATATGCGTTCTCCGGACTAGCCGAAGGAAGCGCCTTCGTCGAAGGTTTTGTGCCGCCGATCTTCGCCTGGAAACCCGAAGACATCCGGAGTGCATCGCCGGAAGAGTCGCGCCGCCTGCAGGACTGGCTCTTCGAGCAATACATCGTACGAAACGGACGCGGCGAAAGCCGCTCCATCCGGCAGATTTTCGCTGACCGGGGCCTCGTTCCGCCCGGCGGAACCGGCGACTGCGCCGCTCCAAAACTGCTTCAATACGCCCTGCTGCACGGATTTAAGCCACTTTCCATCGGAGAATTCTGGTACGGCGCATCTCCCGCCCGCGAAGTGCGGCGCGCCGGCGCCTTCTATCCGGCCTGCACCGGCAAATGCGGCCCGCTGCTCGGTTATATGCTGCAGGGCCTCGACGTAGAGCCGAATCCGCTTGAAAGCGATGCGCACTGGCAACTGGCCGACCCGGTCGTCCGCTATGAGGACGACACGCTGATTGTGGCCGAGAAGCCGGCCGGAATGCTGGCCGTTCCGGGGCGTCCGGTTCCCGGCGTTCCACCGAGGCGCTCGTTGCAGGACTGGCTGACGGGATACTGCCGCGGACTGCAGGTGCTTGCCTGCCACAGGCTAGATATGGACACCTCCGGACTGATGGTCTTCGCAAAAACGGCGGAAGCACAGGCCTCCATTCAGCAGCAATTCGAGAAACGGGAGGTAACAAAGGCCTACCTTGCCTGGATATCCGGTGCCGACATCCCAGGGGCCGGAAGCCTCGCGGTCGGCGAACGAGGAAAGATTTCACTTCCGCTGGCCCCCGACTGGTACGACCGGCCCCGGCAGATGGTCGATCCAGAAGGCGGAAAACCTGCCGTAACGGAATACGAAGTGCTCCGTCTCCGCGATGACGGCAGCGCTTTCCTGAAACTCATCCCCTACACCGGCCGCACCCACCAGCTCCGCGTCCACTGCGCCCATCCGGCCGGACTTGGCCGCCCCATCGTCGGCGACCGCCTCTACGGCGGCGCTCCAGCCGACCGGCTGATGCTCCACGCTTCCTACCTCAGTTTCCGCCATCCGGCCGACGGCCGGCGCATGACTTTCGAATCGTCCTTTTCGCCCGGCCTTCCCGGCTGCATTTGAGCGTCTGGCGAGGGTGGCAGCAAAAAAAAGTTGGCATATCAAAAAAAATCCCTACCTTTGTATTCCCTATGGTGCCTGGGCCGGGAGGTTAGGCGCTGGTCTGCAAAACCAGTTAGAGCAGTTCAATTCTGCTAGGCACCTCCAAAATAAACGAGACCGCGAGCGGCCTCGTTTTTATTTTGGAGGTGCCTGACGGCACTTGTGTCTTCCGGGGCACATCCCCGGACCCCTCGCGGCCTTGCCGCGGCCCGCTGAGGCGGGCTTTGGTTCCGAATCAGCGACTATAGCCTAGTAACATCCTATCGAATTGTCCCGAACGAAATGCAGATAGTCGGACGCCCAAGTGCCAGGATTGGGGGCCGTCCCTACTTTCTGCCATTCCATCTCCCGGGAAGTCAGTTTGATAATCCTGTATGTGACGTTAGTGAAGTCCGACATCATCGGGTTGAAGGTGATGGTATTCTTCTCTTCAAGGTCCAACATATAGTAACCGCGACGGTCGTTTGATTCGCCGGACAGCGCATCATAGGTGTGAAGATGATAGTTGCCGTTCCCGTCAAAAGTAAACGTCACCGAGCCATCCATCGCGAAGACCGCAGGGTCGTACTGCTCAGTCCAGGTCCCTTCCAGTTTGTTGATATCTAATTTCATGCAACTGCTCAGCCCAGCTACCAGCAGCACCGCGCAGACTATCAGATTCAAGTACTTCTTCATAGGTTCCGTTTTCCTATCAAATGCATGAAACCGCAAAACCTTGCGTTTGAAATATGCGGGCTAAAGCATCGAGGAGGCGATCAGCAGGACAGGCGGGATGTTGATGATACAGTGAAGCAGGACACCCCACCAGAAGCCCAGGTTGACGCGGGCGTAGGTGATGGCGCAGCCGCCGGCGAACGGGACGAGCACCGTAGCGAGCGCGAACGGAAACACCTGCCAGTTCAATACCGAGAAAGCCTTGAAATGCAGCAGGCCGAAGCCGATGGCGGCAACCCACATGGCCGGAATGATGAACTTTTTCCGCCAGTCTTTCCACTGTTCGTCCGTCGTGAAGCGGCAGACCAGCCAGAACAGGACAGCACCCAACGCCACCAGCCCCAGCAGAACGTACCATACCCTGCAGTGATGCATATAATAGGCGCAAACCACCGGCAGCAGACCCAGCCACAGGCCGACCATTTTCCTTTTGAAAGCCAGTCCCAGCCGGAACATCACCTCCTCCGCAAGCGGAGCGATAATCATCAGGTGGAACAGGATACGCCACGACGCATGCCCCATATAATTGGTCGGGTCGCCGCCGAATTTGGTCAATTCCGTCGGATTGATACCCTGCGACATATATGCGGCCATGCACGCGACCCTCAGCACAATCGCACATCCCATCAGGATGACGAACCAGATCAGTGTCGTGCCGATAATCCGCCCCCGCGACTGGGTCAGAAAGTCATCCGGACGGTTCAATATAAACTTTGCCATATCTGGAACCTCTACGTTTTCGACATTTACAAAAATACTGAAAAAAGTCCGATAATTAATCCGATCTCCGATCGGTTTACATCAAAATATCGACCGATTTGCCCTAGTGTAATCGTCAAGCACGCGGGGCCGCTTTCCGGAACTGATTATCAGCATCTTACAAATCCATACGCGCTCAGTCTGCTCCAAACGGGCAGACCAAGCGCGCCAACTGTCGTTTCCATATTCCTATAAGCCGATTACCGCGGCTGACGATTACACCCGACCTTATTATAGCCTGTTGAATTGCCTGAGGCTGCGGATGTTCAGAATTGACAACACGGCGAAACAAACCGTACAGAGAACGAGAAAAGCCGTATATAAAGGAGAAGTATTCCTGATAATGCTGTCTACAACAAATACCAGCATAACAGGTACGGCTGTCGCAGAGCTGAAAATGGAAATACGCATTCCTTGGCGGTGTTCTTCTTTTAGAAAGGATTCTTCATCAACTCCACCTTTCTTTTTCCCATTCAATTTGCCCCAGGAAAAGACCCGGAAGGTACAGTTTGCCGCGAGATACAAGAACACAAGACAACCGGTGTATTTTGAATGACCATGAATGCCGGAGTAAAGTTCAGAAACAAACAAGGAATAACAAATCACACCGCACACAATATTCATCCAAAGTTTTGTCTTACTGAAAGAAGAGTAGTCCATTACTGTAAACCCAAAATAATACGATTATAAAGTTACAATGAATCTTTCATAGTTCCAAACCGAGGTCTCCGACCAAAGCTTTTATTTTAGGAATAGTGTCGGATAAAAGCTATATTTGTCACATAATCATTGCACTATGGCATATAACGACTTCAAGAGGTATGTTTGGCTGATTGATCTTCTTCAGAGTCATGAGGGAATGACCTTTAAGGAGATTTCAGATATATGGAAAGATGAGAGTGGTGGTCTGAAGAAAGAGGAGGAAAAGAAGGGACTTCCATTAAGGACGTTCCATAACCATATCAAGGCCATCAAAGAGATATTTGACATCGAAATCTACTACAGAGACGCTGCCTGGCAAATCAACCCCCAGAGTTGGGTCAAAATGTCACTTTTGAAACAATCGCTTTTGTCAAAGTTATCCTTGAACAATACCATCTTGGAGTATGATCCCCTAAAGGACCGGATTATTTATGAGGAGGTTGCAGAGCCGGATAACGAATTTTTGCGCAAGATTACGCGGGCTATGAATAAAGGCCTACGGATCAAACTAACCTATCAGAAATTTAACGCAGAGAGTACACAGTATTTGTTCGAGCCCTATTGCCTAAAGATGTTCAACCATAGATGGTATTTGCTGGGCAGGAAAAAAGGAGAGAAGGAATTGATAGTCCTGGCAATGGATGAAAGACTGAAGGCTGTCGAGGATCCTTCTGATCCTGCCATTGAGCATTTTCATTATCCGAAGGGCTTTAGCGGCAAAGATTATTTCGACTCGTCCGTGGGAGTAATTGTAAACTCGGGAAAGATCCAGCCTGTCCGAGTCAGAGTTTTCGGAGAACAAGTCTATTATTGGCGTTCTGCTCCCCTTCACCACAGTCAGAAAGAGATAGAGAAAGCGGATGGGCATTCAGTTTTCGAGCTTATGTTGAATCCTGACGATCTGGAACTCGAACAATTACTTTTCTCGAAGATTAATCAAATTGAGGTGCTTGAGCCGGAAGCCCTAAGGAAAAAAATGATTTCGTATATTAAAATGATGCAGGCGATTTATTCAATCAATGCTACCCAGCGTTAATCCAATAACAACATAATCCCATGTATGGTACAATCCACTATGAAGAAAAACTTGGCCTTCCAAAGAAGAATCTAGAAGTAATCCAGTCAAACATGTCCTCTGGAGGCTTCCGTCTCGGACTCCCTTCTTGTTCTCTCATACTCGACTTCGAAAGGCTCCTTTCTGAGCATTATGACGTGTATTTTTCTGAAGATGCGCCAATCAGAAAAGAAGAATTCAGTGTTGTAATTTTAAAAAACAGGAAGCAAAAACTTGAGTATTTGCTTGAAGGATTGACTGAGGAATACCAGTTTCCTGAGAAAAGGGCTTTGCGTAATCAAATTGAGGAACTGGATTCTATTATTGAAAAAAGAGGGATTGTTGAGACAAAAATATATGGCGAATTTCTGCACGAACCTAAACCCAAGGTGGTTTTGTATTGGGGTAATATTCGTAAAGACAAGCACCCCTACCAAGCGTTGGAGGCAACTTTCGTGCATGAACTTTTCCATGCTTGGAATTATTTCTGCAGTGGTTGCCGGCCAAGATGCATTCCTGAAATAGATGAGGCTTTTGTGGAATATGCGACTCTTTGTTTTCTAGAAAGAATAAGTCAGTTTGAAGATCCTTATGCTGACTATGAGAAGTCTGAATTTCAGGATGTTTTCAAGTGGCAGTTGCGAACTGTTGAAGAAAAGCAGAAGGGTGTGGGCCTTTATGCCGCATATGGTTTTGGTGAATATATTTTCAAAACGGACACACAAAAAGGGCTGTTGGGCGTTTACCCATTTCTATCTGGAAAAATATCTTCTGACGATCCTGATGTACAGCGGGCGGTTTCCATGCTGAGCCCTTTTTATCCTAAAGAGAATGAGAAATCCGTTCTAAAGCACACTATTGATGCTCTATTTCGGCATTTACAAGCCGATGAATGTGCGGAATTGGTGCAAAACCAATATATCGATGCACTTAAGAATTTACAAGTCGATTTGACCATCTAAACGCGTGCTTACTCTTAACACTAATCGAAGAGTAGATACATTATAACGCAATATCAAGCAGCCGACTGTAAGTCGAGGCTGCTTGGTATCTGTCGGTCAATTCCTTGGTGATCATGGTGGTAGTTGATATCATCTATGAAGCGGAATGCATTATTTGATTGATATGCCATGTTCTGGCATAGTTATTTTCTGGTTCAGGAAATGCCGCCTATTTTTGTCTCTTGAAAAAGGGTAAGAATAGGCAACCAATTAATGCATAACCATCAAAAACACTATTATGAAGCATTCTGTTCCTAATCCATGGCTGAACATTACCATTAATGACACTATCGCCGACTGTGACAAACCGCTGATCGCCAGTCTTCCGTCACGTAAGTCATCCAAGATTGAAAAAAAGACCCTTCCGGAACCCTTTCACGGAAATCCGGACGCACCGGTTTACATTCTGAGCGGCAATCCTCTTGCCAACGCCATTGACTTGAATTACATTTCCACTCCAGCCTATCAGAAGGAGATCAAAGATGAGCTATTGCACATCAATACTGATTTCCTTTGGCTGAGAACTCCGGAAACCATCGTGGACGCGAATGGAAATCCCTATCCGGGCTACAAATACTGGAAAGATCGCACAAGACACCTGCGTGCGATTAAGGCCATGCCAAATGTCTTCTGTATAGAAGCATTCCCTTATCATACTTTACACGTAAATGATTTTATGTCAATCGGGGCACTGCCTTCGGATCGATATACAAATGAAATGATTGAAGATGCCATTGATTCCGGTAAGACCATCGTTTTAATGCGATGCAAATCATATTGGTTCAAAAGGGTTCCCCGACTTGAACATTATCAAAAAGTACTAGAGCTTAATAGCAAGCAGTGCGCTTATCTGACTCCGGGGAATATGTCTGCTACGGGATGGAGTGAACTCGTTAAAAGCATTTAATAAGCTACGACTCGTTATGAAGATCTTTATTAAGACTTTTCTCATTTCGCTGGCAGCGATTCTTATTGTTCTGCACATAGATACGGTATTCTCTGTTCTGATAACCGTCGGTGAGTATCTGATAGTTGGTCTGGCTGGAATAATAGGCTTTGTGCTACTGATCGCTTTTTTAATTGCAGGCCTCGCCGGCGGGTTGTTGAGTTCCTTTTTTTCTGGTTTTAAAAGATAATTATAATATGAAAATGCTTGTTAATCAGCCGTATGGCAATCATCCCGCATCGGTTTTGGGGGCTGCACTTCGTTTTGTCAGGGCAATTGATAAAGATCTTATACGGCTTTCCAACCTTTGGCGGCCGTTATCGGATGGCATTGCCTTGTATGACCCCACAAGTAATCAGACCACCCGATTTGGACGTCCAGTCGAACTCTCTGATGATTCATCACAGAATAGTTTTAAGTACTTCCGTGTCGGTGACACCTGGTATGAGTGTGATGATACAATTACTCGAGAAGAAATGGAGCAAGTTCTTCAGATTTTGAATGATGTCTATGGCGACTCATATTTCGTCGCACCTACTCCGATAGGATATGCTCATTATTTGTAACTATATTCCCCATAAGCATGAAAACCACAGAACTGAGGAAATGCAAGTTATCGGCAAGTTATTCCTGGAAGAAGCTGCCCGGGAGCCACATGCGACACATAGATTCCGCTACTGTGGAGATTGAAGTGAACGAAGAAGAGTATCTTGAACTTCAAAACGATCTCGATGCACGAGTTCGCCGTTTCAAGGCAGCCGTGTCACCACAAGAGGTAGTCTCAATCAATGATGTGGTTCTTTCAATATGAGAAGACATTAATACCCAAAAACAATGGAAGTCATGAAAACTGACGACAACACGAAAAAGAGCAATGACCCCAAGGATGTGACGGACGAATCGAATCGACCTCAAAATCCAGAGATCCAAGTTGAAATCAACTCACATTCCATTTGGGCGGCAACGCCTATGCCGTCTCTCCTGTAAAACTGGCTCAGGGAGATGAAATCAGGTGTTGATGTTTGGGATCTATATAACGGAGTGACCGAATATGCCACGCACAATATTGACTGGAAGGATAATGACGTGCACAGAGGTTTCCTACAACGAGAAGCATTTCGCTTCCTGATGGCCAAACGGGATATCAGGACCTATCAGGACATTTTTACTATGGAACCAACGGAGCATAATTAATCCTATCTTTGCAGATATGAAGACACGCAAGACACTCGCTTTTTTCCTGACAGTGGTAGTGGGGATGGTCGTCGCCGGATGCCAGGGCGACCCGACGCGGGAGGCTATTTCCCGCCAGTTGGAGCAGTATCCCGAATCGCGCGTGCAGGACATCTACAAGAGTTTCTGCCAGGACAATCTGGGCCCCGGCCACCTGATTCCCAATTCGGAACGGGCGAGGGCCTATCTGTTGTCGGAACTGGATGAATACAGGCGCGACCTTGACAGCGGGCTGTACGGAAAGCCGGAACTCCGCTACGTCCCGGTCGGTGACAAGGGCAATTATGTGCGTGTGGACCTGTCCGTCGTGCTGGACGGTCTTGTCGATACGGACACGCTGCTGGATGCGTTCGTCCGCAGCGCCAACGAAGGGACCGTGCTCACGGAAACGGAGTGGAAAGAGAAATGGAGCAGTGTGGCCGATGTCATCCGAAAGCACTTCCCGGACATTCCGGACGCCGCGCAGGACCTCGCAGCCATCGATTCCCTGATGGCGGAAGGGAATCTAATCCTGCACCACAGCGAAGCCTTCGGAGAAGCATACCATCCCCACTACCGGATCGTTGCCCGGGATATCTTGAAGTGAAAGAACGGATCAATACAGGACGACAGGGCGAGCTGGACGTTGCGAAAGCGCTCGCCATCCCTTATATGGTGATCATCCACATATATGAGGAGATGAGCGGCGTGGACTACGACGTCCGGCCCGACAATCTGTTCCGCGGAATCCTTGAGTTCCTGGGCGGGCCGCTGGCGGCGCCGGTCTTCATGTTCGCGATGGGTGTGGGAATGATCTATACCCGTCACCGCACTCCCCGGGCTTTCGCCCTTCGCGGATTGCGTTTGCTTCTGGTGGCATATCTGCTGAATCTGGTGATATGGACCATCCCGTACCTCCTCTCAGCCCTGCGTGGAAGTCCCTGGCAGGGCTGGGCGATTCCGGATACGCTCGGAATGGTGGATATCCTCCATTTCGCCGGAATGGCCTTCCTGCTGATGGCGCTTCTTACGCGGCTGAAGGCCGGCCGCTTCGGTATTGTAGTGACGGCGCTGCTGCTCCAGGGCGTCGGGACTTTACTCCTGCACAGCTTCGATGCGCTGCCTGCCGTTGCCCGGTATGCCGTCGGCCTGGTTTTTTATTCCAGCCCCAACATCTATTTTCCCTTATCGCTCTGGTTCGTGTACCCTGCCTTCGGCGTCCTTTTCGGCGAATTCCTGCAGACCGTGCGGGATAAGCGCGCGATGTATAACCGCCTGGCCCTGCTTTCAGTCGCCGGGCTCCTGGCCATCAGCACCGGGATGAAACTGACGGGGTGGAATCTCCTCGACAATTTCGCGCTGGCCGGGGATATCTATTATGTCCAGCGTTTTTCCGTATCATTATGGACCTTGTGTGTCATCGCGCTGCAATTGTCCATCTGCTACCACATCCACCGGCATCTTCACGCCCCCCTGGCGGTCACGGCCGAATATCTGTCCCGGCACCTGAATACAATCTATCTCATCCAGTGGGTACTGATTTCCTACGGCGGAATCGTCCTGCACCTGGCCGGCATTTACGAAGTTCCCGCATGGGCTATCGTCCCCTCCGGTCTCCTTGTCACAGCCTTGAGCGCCTTCGCCGCAAAATACATCCGGTTCAATGCAAGCGGAAAACTTGCAAAAAAAGGGGAAAAATCCTATCTTTGATAGTTACAACCTTTGACATCACCGACCTATGACTTTCACTATGATCATCGAGCTGCTGATCGTCCTGGCAGCGCTCTACGTAGGCTCGCGCTACGGCTCGCTGGCGCTGGGCGCCATTTCGGGCATCGGCCTGGCCATCCTCGTCTTCGGGTTCGGCCTCAAGCCGGGCACTCCGCCCACCGACGTAATCTACATCATCATCGCAGCCGTCACCTGCGCCGGCACGCTGCAGGCCTCCGGCGGTATGGACTGGATGATCCAGATTGCCGAAAAGATGCTCCGGAAGCATCCGGAACACATCACTTTCCTCGGCCCGCTGGTGACCTTTTTCCTTACCGTACTGGTGGGAACCGGCCACGTGGTCTATACCGTGATGCCGATCATCTGTGACATCGCACTGAAAAAGAATATCCGCCCCGAGCGTCCCTGCGCCGTGGCGTCCATCGCCTCGCAGGTTGGCATCACCTGCTCCCCGATCGCCGCAGCGGTCGTGGCCTTCGTCACGATCTCCAACGCCAACGGCTATATGGTAACCATCCCGCAGGTGCTGATGGTTACCATTCCGGCCTGCATCTGCGGCTTGATGTGCGCGGCGCTCGCTTCCTACAAACGCGGCAAAGATCTTGACAAGGATCCCGAATTCCAGCGCCGCAAGGCCGACCCGGAGCAGTACCAGTATATGTACGGCAACACCGCGACGACGCTCGACAAGGTCATCACCCGGGAAGCCAAAGCTTCGGTATTCGTTTTCCTGGCTTCGCTGCTGATCATCGTGGCCTTCGCCTTCTGCCAGATGGTCCACGTATCCGACGGCCGTACCGTGGCCCAGGCCATCGAACTGCCGAAGATGAACATCTGCATCCAGATCATCATGCTGATGGCGGCGGCTGCCAACATCATGTTCTGCAAAGCCTCGCCCAAGAAAGCCGTGGCCGGCGCCGTCTGGCAGTCGGGCATGGTGGCCGTCGTGGCCATCTACGGAATCGCGTGGCTGGCCGACACTTATTTCGGCAACTATATGGACGAGATGAAAGCGATGCTGACGGGCCTGGTGACGAACTATCCCTGGGCAATCGCACTGGTGTTCTTCATCGTCTCGGTGCTCATCAACTCGCAGGGCGCCGTGGTGGTCGCGATGCTGCCGCTCGCTTACGAACTGGGCATCGCAGGTCCCGTGCTGCTCGGCGTGCTGCCCAGCGTCTATGGTTATTTCTTCATCCCGAACTATCCGTCCGACATCGCCACGGTCAACTTCGACCGTTCCGGCACGACGGTCATCGGAAAATACCTGCTCAACCATAGTTTCATGATGCCTGGCCTGATCTGCGTCACCGTCTCGACGGTGATCGGATACCTCGTGACCAACGTCCTGTTCGCAGGCTACTTCGCCAGTTTCATCCAATAACGAGGAAGGGCCGGAGTTCCCGATGGGGAAACTGTTTGACAAATATCCCGCAGGAGTGGTGCTGGTCCTGATGTTCCTTTGCCTGGCACCCTGGATGGTCCTGCGCGACGTCACGCCCTCCAACGAACTCCGATATCTGAGCATCGCCGACGAGGCCCTGCGGGAAGGCCATATATTCGCATTCACCAACCAGGGCGAGCCCTATGCCGACAAGCCGCCGCTCTACTTCTGGCTGCTGATGCTCTGCCGCCTGGTTTTCGGAAAACATTGCCTTTTCGTCCTTTCCCTGTTCTCGTTCATACCGGCCGCCCTTATCACGCTGGTGATGGACCGCTGGGTATACGGCAATATCCGGGATGTTTCACCCCGCGAACGCTCCGCCCTGGCGTTGATGCTGTGCACGACCGGATACTGGCTGGCGTTGAGTTTCTTTCTGCGGATGGACATGCTGATGGTGCTGTTCATCGTGCTGGCACTGAACGCGTGGTACCGCGACAGGCCCTGGCTCTTTGCCCTCTTCACGTTCCTGGCCCTTTTCACCAAAGGGCCGGTAGGCATCCTGATGCCGCCTGTCGTCATCCTGGCCTGCATTCTCTCATGCAAGCGGCATCTGCCGGATGAACCCCGCCTGCATATCGGGCGTTTTCTGGGCGGCCGTTTCCTGCTGCTGGTCGGCGGCTGCTGCGCCGTCTGGTTCGCGGGGGCCTGGCTCGACGGCGGAGCGGATTATCTGCACAATCTTCTCTTTCACCAGACCGTGGACCGGACGGTCAATGCCTTTGCGCACAAACGCCCGTTCTGGTATTATCTTGTCTTCCTCTGGCCGGTTATGTTGCCCTGGTGCCTGCTGACCGTACCCGCCGCCATCGCCTCCCTTTTCCGTCGTGGCGATACCGCGGCACCGCACACGGAGGCCGGAATGATGGAAAAGCTGTTCCGCTGCGCGTTTTTCATCCCCCTCGTCCTGCTGAGTTGTGCCAGCGGAAAACTGCCCGTTTATCTGCTGCCGGTTTTCCCGTTCGTCGTATATCTGTTACCGCTTTATATCCGTCGTACCGGCTGGAAACCCTGGATGGGGCGCTCGCTTGCCGTACCGGCCGCCCTCTTTGCCCTGGCCGGACTGGCTCTGGCCGTGTTACCGTTGACCTTCAACCGTATCCCGGCCCTCTCGCCGTATGGATTCGCAAAAAGTCCGCTGGTTTCCCTGGCGGGACTTCTCCTGTTTTGCGGCGGACTGTGGACAACGATCCGTATCCTGCGCCTCAAAGACGGACCAGCCGGCACCCGTCCCCTCTCGGTCGCAATCCTCGCCACGCTCCTCTTCCTGTCGCCCCTGCTGCCGCAGGCCAATGAATTCCTGGGATACCGTGCGGTCTGCCGCGATGTTCCGGAAGGAGAACACGTTTATGTCCAAGGCCTTCGCCGGCCGGAAAGTATGGACGTCTATCTCGGCCGGAATGTCGTGGTGCTGGCCGAAGGCGAGCGTATCCCATCCGACGGCGTCTTCATCGCCCCGGCCGGATTCAACGATCCGGTCCTGGAAGGCCGGGAATGCCGCATCCACGGGAAATCCGCCCTCTGGCTCCCCCGACCTTCCGACAAACTGCAAGAATGAAAAGCTTCCGGAATTGCACTTTTCTTCGTACCTTTGATATTTCGAACCGAATCTTAATGAAACAACGCATAAACCTGTCAATATGAAACAAATCGTCGAATGCGTCCCCAACTACAGCGAAGGACGCGATAAATCCGTAATCGACAACATCGTAGCCGCCATTGCCTCCGTCGAGGGAGTCAAGGTGCTCGACGTGGATCCCGGCGTAGCCACCAACCGCACCGTCGTCACCTTTGTCGGCGAGCCCGGCCCAGTCTGCGAAGCCGCCTTCCGCGGCGCCGCCAAGGCGCAGGAACTCATCGATATGCGACATCACCACGGCGCCCATCCCCGCTCGGGTGCGACGGACGTGCTTCCGCTCATCCCCGTGGCGGGCATCACCCTGGAAGAGTGCGCTTCGTTGGCGAGAGAGCTGGCGAAGCGTCTTTATGAAGAACTGGGCATCCCGTGCTACTGTTACGAAGCTTCGGCCTACAAGCCCGAGCGCAAGAACCTCGCGGTCTGCCGCGCCGGCGAATACGAAGCGCTCCCCGAAAAGATCGCCGATCCGGCCCGCCGCCCCGATTTCGGCCCCGAGACCTACAACGACACCGTGGCCCGCTGCGGCGCCACGAACATTGGCGCCCGCAATTTCCTGGTGGCCGTGAACTACAACCTCAACACCACCTCCACCCGCCGGGCGATGGCCATCGCCTTCGACGTGCGCGAGAAAGGCCGCAAGGCCCGCGAAGGCGGCTCGCTCACCGGCAAGCTGCTCAAGGACGAAAACGGCGAACAGATATGGATCCCCGGCACGCTGAAGGGCTGCAAGGCCATCGGCTGGTACATCGACGAATACGGCATTGCCCAGGTGTCGATGAACATAACCGACATCGATGCCACGCCGCTCCACGTGGCCTATGAGGAAGTCTCCCGCGCCGCCGCTGCCCGCGGCCTGCGCGTCACCGGCGCCGAGATCGTCGGCCTGGTGCCGAAGAAAGTGCTGCTCGAGGCCGGCAAGTTCTACCTCGCCCGCCAGCAGCGTTCGCTGGGCATCGACGAGAGCGAGATCCTGAAGATCGCCGTCAAGTCGATGTCGCTCGACGACCTCAAGCCGTTCGACCCTAAAGAGAAAGTCATCGAATTCCTGATGCAGGATGAAGGAGAGGAAGCGCGCAAGCACCGCCTCGTGCGGATGACCGCCGAGGGCTTCGCCCGTGAAACGGCCTCCGAATCGCCCGCCCCGGGCGGCGGATCCATCTCGGCCTATATGGGCGCCCTTGCGGCCGCCCTCGGCACGATGGTGGCCAACCTCTCCGCCCACAAACGCGGCTGGGACGACCGCTGGAAAGAGTTCTCCGACGCGGCCGAAGCCGGTCAGGCCGTGATGCAGGAACTGCTCGACCTCGTGGACGAAGACACCGCCGCCTTCGACAAGATCATGGCCTGCTTCGGAATGCCGAAGGGCACCGACGAAGAGAAAGCAGCCCGCGCCGCCGCCATCGAGGAAGCCACGCTTTACGCCGCATCCGTTCCGCTCAAGACGATGGAAGCCTCTTTGAAAGCTTTGCCGCTCGCCCTCGAAATGGCCCGCAAAGGCAACCCGGCCTCCGCTTCCGACGCCGGCGTGGCGGCCCTCGCCGCCCGCGCCGCCTGCCGCGGCGCCGAACTCAATGTCCGCATCAACGCTTCCGGCCTGAAAGACCCGGCTCCCGCCAAGCCGCTGATCGCCCGTGCGGCGGAAATCCTCAAGGAAGCCGAAGCGCTTGAAGAGCAGGTATTGGAAGCCGTCAACAATAACATCAATCAATAATGAGGTACCCGGCCGGGCCGGGTATGACGTTTATGACTTTCCAAGAAGAATTATTGCAGGGTATTCCGGACATCCTTCCGGAACCCAGGCCTTACGATACCGGTGTCAGCCACGCACCCAGACGCAAAGACATCCTGACGCCCGAAGAAAAGGTGCTGGCCATCAGGAACGCGCTGCGCTACTTCCCGAAAAAGCACCACGCGACGCTCGCGCCGGAGTTCGCCCGCGAACTCGAAACCTACGGCCGCATCTATATGTACCGGTTCCGCCCTTCTTACGCGATGTATGCCCGGCCGATCGGTGAATACCCGGCCAAGTGCCGGCAGGCAGCGGCCATCATGGCGATGATCCAGAACAATCTCGATCCCCGCGTAGCCCAGCATCCGCACGAACTGATCACTTACGGCGGCAACGGGGCCGTATTCCAGAACTGGGCCCAGTACCGTCTGGCGATGCAGTATCTGGCCACGATGACCGAAGAGCAGACACTGGCGATGTACTCGGGTTTCCCGATGGGTCTTTTCCCTTCGCACAAAGATGCACCGCGCGTGATCGTGACCAACGGTATGGTGATCCCCAACTATTCCAAACCGGATCATTGGGAGAAGTTCAACGCCCTGGGTGTCTCGCAATATGGCCAGATGACGGCCGGATCCTATATGTATATCGGGCCGCAGGGCATCGTGCACGGCACCACCATCACGGTGATGAACGCGGCGCGGATGCAACTCCGCAAGCGGGGTCTCGACGGCGACGACCGGGGCGGCGTACTCTTCGTGACCGCCGGCCTGGGCGGAATGTCGGGTGCTCAGCCGAAGGCGGGCAACATTGCCGGCGTGGTGAGCGTCACGGCGGAGATCAATCCGCTGGCGGCACAGAAGCGGTTCGACCAGGGCTGGGTGGATGAACTCCACAGTGACCTCGACGAACTGACGTCCCGTATCCGCAAGGCCGTTGCCGCCAAGGAGGTGGTCTCGCTGGCCTATGTGGGCAACGTCGTGGACCTTTGGGAGCGGCTTGCCGCGGAAGAAATGCACGTGGACCTGGGTTCCGACCAGACCTCGCTGCACAATCCGTGGGCGGGCGGCTACTATCCCGTGGGCTATTCGTTCGAGGAATCGAACCGGATGATGGCTTCCGAGCCGGAGCGCTTCAAGGAGGCCGTCCAGGCTTCGCTGCGGCGCCAGGTGGCGGCCATCAACAAACTTACGGAAAAGGGGATGTATTTCTTCGACTACGGCAACGCTTTCCTGCTGCAGAGTTCGCGTGCGGGCGCCGACATCCTCAAGCCCGACGGCGGATTCCGGTATCCGTCATATGTGCAGGACATCATGGGACCGTTCTATTTCGACTATGGATTCGGTCCGTTCCGCTGGGTCTGCATGAGCCAGGATCCGGACGACCTGGCCAAGAGCGACGCACTGGCGGTGAAGGTGTTGCGCGAATGTGCCGCAACGGCCCCGGATTCCATCCGCGGGCAGATGCTCGACAACATCCGCTGGATCGAGGAGGCGGGGCGCAACCACCTGGTGGTGGGTTCGCAGGCCCGCATCCTCTATGCCGACTGCGAAGGCCGCACGAAGATCGCACTGACTTTCAACGAAGCCATCCGGCGCGGTGAGATCACGGCGCCCATCGTGCTTGGCCGTGACCATCACGATGTCTCCGGCACCGATTCCCCGTTCCGCGAGACCTCGAACATCTACGACGGTTCGCAGTTCACGGCCGACATGGCCATCCAGAACGTCATCGGCGACGGCTTCCGCGGCGCCACCTGGGTATCGATCCACAACGGTGGCGGCGTCGGCTGGGGCGAAGTCATCAACGGTGGTTTCGGCATGGTGATCGACGGCTCCGACGACAGTGCCCGCCACATCCGGGAGATGCTTTTCTGGGACGTGAACAACGGCATAGCCCGCCGCAGCTGGGCGCGCAACGAAGGCGCGATGGAAGCCATCCGCCGCGAAATGGAACGCACCCCGTCCTTACGCGTCACCCTACCCTACCTCGCCGACGAGGAACTCATCAAATCCGTTTTGAAATAAAGCCATTCCCTATGCATCATATATCACACGACCACCTCACGCTGGAGCGGGTCCAGCAGATTGTCGAGACGGGCGAGCAGCTCGCCCTCTCCGATGAGGCCATAGCGGCCATCGAAAAATGCCGCCGGTACCTCGACGCAAAAATGGAAGACATCGGCCGGCCGGTCTATGGCATCACCACCGGATTCGGCTCCCTCTACAACGTGACCATTCCTGCCGAAGACCTGTCCCAGCTTCAGCACAACCTCGTGATGTCGCACGCCTGCGGCACCGGCGAAACCGTGCGGCCGGCCATCGTCAAGCTGATGCTCCTGCTCAAGGCGCAGTCACTTTCCTACGGCCATTCCGGCGCCCAGCTGATCACCGTGCAACGGCTGATCGACATGTTCAACAACGACATCCTGCCCGTCGTCTATCAGCAGGGTTCGCTCGGCGCCTCCGGTGACCTGGCTCCCCTGGCCCATCTCTGCCTCCCGCTCATCGGGATGGGAGAAGTCCTCTACAAGGGACAGGTCCGTCCCGCATCCGAAGTCTGGAAAGAATTCGGCTGGGAGCCCATCCGCCTGCAGTCGAAAGAAGGTCTCGCCCTGCTCAACGGCACGCAGTTCATGAGTGCGCACGCCATCTGGTCGCTCATCCAGGCCAAACGCCTGTCCAAATGGGCCGACCTGATCGGTGCCATGTCGCTCGAAGCCTATGACGGACGCATCGAACCGTTCCTGCCGCTGAGCCACCGCATCCGCCCGCACAAAGGGCAGCTGGCCACGGCCGAACGCTTCCTGAAAGTACTGGAAGGCAGCGAACTCATCCGCCGGCCCAAGGAGCACGTACAGGACCCCTACTCCTTCCGCTGCATCCCGCAGGTGCACGGTGCGGTGAAAGACAACCTCACCTACGTGCAGTGGGTCATTGAAAACGAGATCAACGGCGTGACCGACAACCCGAACATCTTCCCCGATGAGGATATGGTCATTTCGGCCGGCAATTTCCACGGAGAGCCCATCGCCATCCCGATGGATACGATGGCCATCGCCCTCTCGGAACTGGCCAGCATCTCCGAGCGCCGCGTCTATCTGCTCATCCACGGCTATCGCGGCCTGCCGCGTTACCTGGCTCCCAACCCGGGTCTCAACAGCGGCTTCATGATTCCGCAGTACACCGCCGCCTCGATCGTGAGTCAGAACAAAGGTCTGTGCTGGCCCGCCTCGTGCGATTCGGTCCCTTCGTCGAACGGACAGGAAGACCACGTGAGTATGGGTGCCAACTCCGCCACCAAGCTCGTGCGCATCATCGACAACGTGGAGACCGTGCTGGCCATCGAACTGTTCAACGCCGCCCAGGCCCTGGAGTTCCGCCGCCCCGCACACAGCTCACCGCTGCTCGAACGGATTCACGCAGAGTTCCGCGCCGTCGTCCCGTTCCTGGATATCGATGTGTATATGCATCCCCTGATCATCCGCGCCGCACAATTCATCAGGGAAAACCAATATATCTGAAAATGAAACGGCTGTTCACGCATATCGGTACGCTCGCGGGCATCGTGCCCGCGGGCGTCCGCCGCAAGGAAGGCGCTGCCATGGACAGGGTGGAGACCTTGTCCGACGCCTGGCTGCTGGTCGACGAGGGCCGCATCGCCGCCTTCGGGGACGCGGCTTCGCCGCTGCCCTCAGGCGCTGACGAGACCATCGACTGTGAAGGAGGCCTCCTGATGCCCGCCTTCTGCGACAGCCACACCCATATCGTTTACGCCGGCTGCCGCGACGGTGAATTCCTCGACAAGATCCGCGGCCTTTCCTACGAGGAGATCGCTGCCAACGGCGGCGGCATCCTCAACTCCGCCGACCTGCTTCACAAGACATCCGAAGACGAATTGTTCCGCCAGTCGATGGAACGTGTCGGCGAGATGATCGCGCAGGGAACCGGGGCCATCGAGATCAAGAGCGGCTACGGACTCAATCCGGTCGATGAACTGAAGATGCTGCGCGTGATCGACCGCATCAAGTCGTCTTCCCCGGCCTTGATCAAGGCCACTTTCCTGGGAGCACACGCCGTCGGTCGCGGATACACCCACGACGACTATGTGGAAGCCGTCTGCCGGATGATGCCCGAAGCGGCGCGTTACGCCGATTTCGTGGACATTTTCTGCGAAAAGGGTTTCTTCAGCGTGGAAGATGCCGCCCGCGTGCTGGAAGCCGGCCTGCGGGCCGGCCTGCGGCCGAAGATCCACGCCAACCAGCTGGCCGTCAGTGGCGGCGTGCAGGTGGGCGTGAGATACGGTGCCCTCTCGGTCGACCATCTGGAACATTCGGGTGAAGCCGAGATCGCTGCGCTGCACGACAGCGTCACGATGCCGACGATGCTGCCCGGCTCATCTTTCTTCCTGCGGATCCCCGACGGCCCGGCAAAAGACTATATTGCCGCCGGTCTGGGCCTTGCGCTGGCTTCCGATTACAATCCGGGATCGTCGCCCTCGGGCGATATGCGTTTCATCTGGGCGCTGGGCTGCATCCGTATGCGGCTGACACCCGCCCAGGCATTCAATGCCGTGACGCTCAACAGCGCCTATGCGATGGGCGTCAGCGACCAGTGCGGCTCGATCACCGTCGGCAAGCGCGCCAACCTGATCCTCACCCACCCCGGCTGGAATCTGACGAAGATTCCCTATCTGCACCACACGCCTTACATCCGGCAGGTCTATCTGCAGGGGAAAGCGATATGAAACGCCTCCTGACATTCGGCCTGGCCCTCGCGCTGACACTGGCGACGTCGTCCTGCGGCATCCTTCCGCCGCGCGGCGCCACCGTCATCTCCGACCACGAAGAGATCGAAGCCATCCTCCAGGAGCACTTCCCCGATCTCTACTCACTCCACGAACAGGAGCGCATCGAGGTCGACGAAATCTACGTTTACACTGACAGGAAGGGACAGACGAAGTATAAACTGTCCCTCCGCTACATGCCCCCGCACGTCCACTGAACGATGATACGCAGAATCCTTCTTCTTTCCCTTTGGGCTGTTTTGGGCCTGTCGGCATGCACACCCAAGGCTGAGCCGCTTTCCAGAGCCGCCCAGATCGTGAACATCCTTCACGATCCTTCCTCCGACTATGTCGTAGTGGTCGCCCACCGGGGCGACTGGCGGAACTATCCCGAGAATTCCCTTCCGGCCATCGAATCCTGCATCCGGATGGGCGTGGACGTGGTGGAGATCGACCTTAAACTCACCAAAGACAGCGTACTGGTCCTGAGCCACGACCGCACGCTGAACCGCTGTACGACCGGAAGCGGTCCCATCAGCGATTACACCTACGAGGAAATCCTGCACTTCGACCTCAAGGCAGGCCATGGCATCGGCCGT
>JAFRRF010000040.1 GCA_017428245.1 Bacteroidales bacterium | reverse complement strand
CGTTGTCATCGCCGAAAGCATCCGGCAGATCATGCAGCTCAGCCCCAACGACATCGAATCGATCGAGGCCCGGCCCGACGGCTCGAAAGCCATCCTGACCGCCCATCTGAAAGACGGCAGCATCTGTTCCTATATCCTGACCTACGACGAGGACGAAGGGACCACGTCCCTGCTCGCCTGTCAAAACCCTCAAAACTGACACGAAAATGACCCACTTCCTGTTTACCGCCCTCTGCGCCTTCCTGCTGAACGCCGGCGCCCCCATAACTTCCAACGCTCCGGCCGATACCCTCAACCATTACGTCATCGACAACCAGCCCGTTGAAAACTTCGACGGCAGCCAGCTCCTGGGTGAAAAAATCGAGGGCTATGACATCACGACCGTCGAAAAAGACGGCCAGGTCATCCGGATCCACCAGATCCGGACCCAGCGGGGATCGGAGCCCCTCTATATCATCGACAACAAAGCCGTCCCGGCCACCGTTTTCCAAAGCCTCGACACAAAAGCCATCGAAAGAATTGATGTTTACAAAGGGAACGGCGCCCAAGCCTACGAAAAGTATGGCAACACCGCCAATGGCGTCATCGTCGTCAAACTCAAGGAATCCGGTACCTACACCCCTTCCGGCGACAAGCTCCAAGTCCGCATCTTCCAAGGCAAGGCCTCCCGCAACGACGACAAGAAATAATCTGATTCCCCTTTACCCCCGGCGGAGGAGGCAGGTAGCGAAGGAGGCAACGCCTTCTTCGTGACCGACAAAGCCGAGGCGTTCGGTAGTGGTCGCTTTGACGGAAACGGCCTCGACGGGAAGGCCGAGCGTGTCGGAGAGGGCCTGACGCATAGCGGGGACAAAAGGCGCGATCTTCGGCTTCTGGGCCAGGAGCGTGTTGTCCACGTTCACGATTTCCCAGCCTTTTTCGCGGACCATTGCCGCCACGCGGGCGAGCAGGATGCGGCTGTCGATGCCGGCGTAATCGTCGGATGTGTCGGGGAAGTGCTGGCCGATGTCGCCCAGGGCGAGCGCGCCCAGCAGAGCGTCGCAGAGCGCGTGGATCAGCACGTCGCCGTCGGAATGGGCCACACAGCCCTTCGTATGGGGAATCTTCACCCCGCCCAGCACCAACGGCAGCCCTTCGGCCAGTTGATGCACGTCGTATCCGTTTCCTACTCTGAAATCCATCTGGAAAAAGCCTTAGGTTTCGGCAAAGATAAAAAATGATTCCCTTTTTACCAACCCGGACCGCGTCCGAAAGCAATTCAGCGGGCGAGTTTGGCGAGCCAGCCGGCAATCAGTTCCAGGACATCGGGAGAGATGGTTTCTTCGATCTGCGGGTATTCTGCAACCTCGCCGCTGGCAGCGTGCTGGAAAAGATGGTTAAGGCCTTCGCAGGAGGTGCATACCAGATGGTGGGTAGAATCGGGAAGGCCGCGATGGAGGGCTTCCAGATTGGCACAGGCATCAACCTGGGTGTCGAGAGTGCCGTTCAGGGCGAGGACCGGGCAAACGATTTCACCCAGACGGGAGGTCAGGTCCAGCTTGACGAAATAGCGCAGATAGGGCAGGTTTAACTGGGCCTGGACGGCGGCGAGATTCTGCTGAAGCACTGCGGGAATATCGAAGGAGGCCGGAGACGGCATCGGCCGACCGTCGTTTACGGCGGCAAAGGTAGCCTCCAATGCCTGGCAATAGCTTTCGGTCGTCGCTTCATCCATCCCAGCCTGACGAAGGGCATGGCGATTCTGCGCGAGGAGGGTTTCACGGCCGGAAATAACCATACCGGCCATACTCACGATAAAATCGGTTTTCTTTTCGGCGGCCAGCATCAGTGCGATCGTGCCGCCTTCGCTGTGACCGAGGACGCCTACGCGGTCGAAGCGCTGGCGCAACAGCGCGAGACCGGCCGCAGCGTCATTCTTCAAGTCCTCTGTCGTGCAGTTCACGATATCACCGGTCGATTCGCCGAAGCCCCGGTCATCGTAGCGGAGTGTAGCAATCCCCTGCCGGGCCAGATAGTCTGCGATGACGGCGAACGGCTTGTGCTCATAGAGCGTCTCGTCACGGTCCTGCAAGCCGCTGCCGGTAACCATCAACAGCACCAGTGTCTGCCGATTGCACCCTTCCGGCAGGACGAGCGTTCCCTTCAGCACGGCATCGCCGTTGGAGAAGGACACTTCTTCCGTCACATAAGGGAACGGCGGCTCAGGAGTCTGTGGGCGGTTACGCTGCGGAGCGCCAGGCGCCAGCGTCAGCGGAAAAGTCGATCCGCGCTGCGTGAACGTTCCGACAATCTTCCCGCCGAGAAGGAATCCTTCAAAGGAAGCGCCGATGGCAGGAACCTCCACATGGAGCGCTCCCAGGGCCGTCAGCGAAGCCACAGCCGGGATGCCTTTGGCCCCCTGGTCAGGCACGTCAAGCGTGCATGCATCGTCTGAAAGGTTGAAAACCAGCATCAAAGACGTTCCCTGAATCTCAATGGCACCAGACCAGGCACCAGACTGCACCTGCGCCCGGCACGAGAAGAAGCCGAACAGGAACAAAAGCACAAACACAGTTCTTTTCATGGACAACTGTTTTACCTAATACAAAGATAGTTTTTTTTCTTATCTTTACGATATGAAGAAAATCGCATTTATTTCCCTGGCTTTCATACTGTTCTGCACGGCCTGCACCCACAATTCGCCGAAAAGATACCAGGTTGGGGTCTTCGATGGATTCGGCGGATCGCAAACCTGCATCTGGGAAAGTCTCGCAGCCTGTTCGCTTGACCCGGACCTGGAAGCACGCACAATCACAACCGCCGACATCGCCGCCGGTGTCCTGGATTCCCTGGACGCCATCGTCATTCCAGGAGGCAGTGGAAGCCGGCAATATCTCAATCTCGGCGCGCAGAACCTTGCACGCATCAGAGACTTCGTTGCCCGTGGCGGCGGCGCGGTGGGCATCTGCGCCGGGGCTTACTTCTTTTCCGAAAGGCCCGATAACGCCAGCCTCCCCTTGAGCGGTGCGCGCGCCATTGACATCGAACACGACAACCGCGGGCACGGAAACGTGGCCTTTACGCTCACGGACGAAGGACGGCAACTGTTCGGCGAATATGCCGCCCTCGATACCTTGTATTGCATGTACTACGAAGGGCCGGTCCTTGTCCCCGTGGGCACTTACACGGAATTCGCGACGATGCGGAGCGACGTCCACGAAGAGGGCGACGCGCCTGTCGGCATGACCGTCGGCCGCCCCTTCTTCCTGGGAACGGAATATGGCGAAGGGCGGGTGTTCTGCTCAATCGCCCACCCCGAAGCCACGCCAGGTAAAATGTGGATGATTTCCCGGATGGTTCGCTGGACCCTGGGCGAAGATGCGCCTACGCAGCGTTTCGCGTCGGATCCCGCCCTCCAGGACGCTTCGCTGGTTGACCGGGAGTGTCTGATGACCCTCGATGACATCGACCGGGAGGCGGCTTGTTTCAAGACGCTTCTCACCGGAACCGCTGCCGAGAAATGCGCGGCCCTCGACTGGCTCAAAGCCCATTCTTCCTGGGACGCCAAACGCTGGGTCCAGGGTCTGCTCTTTGACGCCGATCCTTCGGTGCGCGTCGCTGCGGCCGCTTACATCGCCGACATCCACTATCTCTCTTACATGAAAGACGTCGAGACGCTCTACCGCACGGAAACCGAACCCGAAGCGCGAGAAGCCATCGGCAACAGCCTGGCCCGTCTCCGGAGCCTGCGTCCCGAATGATACGCAAATTATTGTATTTGAATAGTATAAGCCGATTATGAAAAAACTGACCCTCTTGCTCGCCGCGGTAGCCGTTGCGAGTCTCACGCTAGGTTGCAAGCAATCCAAGCAAGCCAATCAACCCGAACAACCTGACCAGCCTGAACAGACCTCTGTCGAGCAAGGCACGAAAGTGTCCCCTGCCGGCTACGAAGTCGAGCGTTTCCTCACCGACAGTGGCGAGCCGGCCGACATCACCCTCATCAAGCACGGAACCCTCGCCATCCACTTCGAAGATTTCTGGATCCACATCGACCCGGTCATCCAGCACGGAAAGACCACCAACTACGCCACGGAGTTTCCGAAGGCCGACTTCATTCTAATCACCCACGAACACGGCGACCACCTCGATGCCGAAGCCATCGCGGCCCTCACCGGCGACCAGACACGGATCCTCGCCAATGCGGCCGCCGCTGAAAAGCTCGGCACGGCCGAAGACCTCTCCAACGGCAACAGCCAGGCCCTGGCCAACGTCATCTCCGTCGACGCCGTCCCCGCCTACAACACCACCCCGGGCCGCGAAAGGTTCCACCCGAAAGGCAACGGCAACGGCTATGTGCTGACCATCGACGGCCTCCGCATCTACATTGCCGGCGACACCGAAGACATCCCCGAAATGGCCGAACTGAAAGATATCGACGTAGCCTTCCTCCCGGTCAACCAGCCCTACACGATGACTGTCGAGCAATGCGTCAATGCCGCCAAGATGATTAATCCGAAAGTCCTCATCCCCTACCACTTCGGCGACACCGACCTAAGCGAACTGCCGTCGCTGCTTCCGGACATCGACGTCCGACTGCGGCAGATGCAATAGCGGAAGCGGCTTCGTAGAAGCGCTGATCGCCAGCGGGGAAGCCCCTCCACATCCGCTACGGCAAACCGCACAGTCCCTCCCGCAAAAACTCCGTGGAGGGGCTTCCCCGCTAGCGATAACAGAGACGTCTACTGCTCGAAATGGAAGCGGCCGGTTTGCCGGTCGACGAGAAGGTTGTCAGGGGCGCCTGTCTTGACGGTGCCTCCTTTGGTCATCAGCCAGACGCGGTCGGCGACGCGAAGGGCGAGGTCGAGGTCGTGGGTTGACAGGAATACCGTCTTGCCCATTTCACACGAGAGACGATGCAGCAGATTCAGGATCTCCACCTTGCTCGGATAATCGAGGAAGGCGGTGGGCTCATCGAGGAAGATGATGGGCGTCTCCTGCGCCAGGGCCTTGGCGATCATTACTTTTTGACGCTCGCCGTCACTCAGGGTCTGGACCATACGGTCACGGAGCGGGACGATGCCCACCAGCGCCAGTGCATCGTCCACCTTGCGGCGGTCTTCGGCCGACAGCCGGCCCCAGAATCCGGTGTAAGGGCTGCGCCCCATCCCCACCAGTTCGGTGACCGTCATGTTCTGGAGATTGGTCTTTTCCGTCAGGACAACACCGATGACGGTAGCCAGCTCTTTTTCACGATAATCGCGCAACGGCCTGCCCAGAATGGTGATCTCGCCGGACAAGGCCGGAAGGAAACCCGAGAGGGTGCGCAACAGCGTGGACTTGCCGGCGCCGTTTTCGCCCAGCAGACAGGTCAACTCTCCGCTGTGGATAGACTGGGTAATGCCTTCGGCCACGACCTTGACCGAATGCTTGCCGGGATAACCGATGGCGAGCCCCGAAAGACGGATGGTTTCCTCGTGTTTCATTCCCCGGTATCCTCCTTCCGCCGTTTGAAGAGCACGACCGCCACGACCGGCGCACCGATCAGAGCCGTCACGGAATTGACGGGCAGCGCCCCTTCGAAGCCCGGCATCCGGGCGATGAGATTGCAGAGCAAGGCCAGTGCGGCGCCGGCCAGCAGGGAAGCAGGCATCAGCACACGGTGGTCCGACGTGCGGAATATGCCGCGACAAAGATGCGGCACAGCCAGGCCCAGGAAAGAGATCGGGCCGCAATAAGCGGTGACGATGGCAACCAGCACGCCCGCGCAGACGATAACCCACATCCGCGCCCGCCGGACATTCAGGCCCAGGTTGCGGGCATAGCCGTCGCCGAGCAGCAGCAGATTCAGCGTCTTGACCAGCAGGAAGGAAAGCGGCAGCAGGATTGCCATGATAATGACGAACGTCATCACCTGGCCGCCCGAAACGCGGGCGAAGCTGCCGAGACCCCACACCACATAGGCCCGTACGTCTTCCTCAGCGCTGAAGAACTTCAGGACGCCGATGATGGCCGTGGCCACATAGCCGATCATCACGCCGATGATCAGCAGCGTGACGTTCCCGCGCACTTTCTGCGCCACCCAGACGATCAGCAGCATAATGGCAAGGGCGCCGATGATGGCCGAAACGGTCATGGCCACCTCGCCCATATAGCCGAGATGGCTCAGGGCAACGCCGCCAAGCCGCCCGGAGAGCAGCACCACGAACGCCACGCCCAGGCTGGCACCCGAGCTGACGCCAAGCACGGAAGGACCGGCCAGAGGGTTGCGGAAGACGGTCTGCATCTGCAGACCGGCCACCGCCAGCCCGGAGCCTGCCACCAGGGCCGTAAGCGCCTGCGGAAACCGCGACTTGAGTACGATATTTCCCCATATCGGATTGGACGCTTCCCCGCCCCAGATGACCTTCCACACCTGCCCGGCCGGAATCGACACCGAGCCCAACAGCAGGTTCAGGAAAAACAGCAGGAGGATGGACACTCCCAGCGCGATCATACCGGCGGCGACGGAACGTTTCATGGAAGCAATTCGTAAAAGACCGGCTGATAGTCGGCCGGGAGCAGTTCCGGATGGAAAATATGGATCAGGTCGGCGAGCACCACGTCGGGCTGCACCGGCATGTTTTCATAGAAAGGCTTCTCACGCATGTTACAATAGACCACGCCTTTTTCGCGGAAGGCGTTCAGGTCGGCATAGCGGGCGTCCTCGGCTTTGAGGGCGTCGTAGGAGAAGGTGCCGTTATAGCTGTTGACGATGCGCCAGTAGCGGGCGTTCGCCGTCTGGCTGTAGACCGTCTCGAAATCGAGGTTCAGACCGCCGGAGTTTTCATCGTCGGGCAGAAAATAGGCGCCGCCGGCGTCACGGAAAATCTGGGCCAGAAAACTGCGGCCGCCGCCCACATACCAGTTACCGCCATGCAGTTCGCCGCTGAGCACGACGGGCCGTTCGGCCACGTTGGCCGTCAGGGCTTTCAGCGCATTGTAACGTTCCTCGATGCCGGCGAAAACCGCATTGGCCTTTTCTTCCTCGCCGGTCAGCAGGCCGATGAACTTGATCCACTCGGCCTGTCCAAGAGGCGTGGTTTCCTTATAGCCCAAATGCGGAATCAGGGGGATGTCAACGCCTTTGAGCGCTTCGTAGCCGCCGCGCTTGAAAGGCGAAATCAGAATCAGGTCGGGATCGAGACCGAGGATCACCTCGTTGTCGAAATTGCCCTCGATGCCGATCTTCGCGGTACGGCCGTCGGCGAGCCGTTCTTTCATTTCGGGATTGAACAGATGCCGGGTGCTGGTGATGCCGACCACGCGGTCGAGCTCACCGAGGCAGATGAAATTGGAGAGCTGCAGCGACGTCATGCAGACGATGCGCGAAACGGGTACCTCCAGCGCGGTATAGCCTTCCGGCACCTGTGCGGGTTTCGAGCCGGCAGGCACAAGCAGATAATGGAACGACTGGCTCTCTTCCCGCTGCGGATCCTGGATGTCGACAAGACAGCCGGCATCGGTGTAACTCACGCGAAAACCTTCGGCGTAGGTGGGCGCGACCGCGCCCGCCCGGCCCGCAACCGGCGAAACGCCCGCCTTGGGCGCACCGCCGCGGCAGGAAACGGCCAGCAGCAGCACGCAGGCCGGCAACAGCAGGGATAACCATTTTTTCATATCAGTCCCAAAGATACAAAATATCCGATTCACCCCAGTACAGGTGCGTATAGCCGGCTATGACGTTGCCGACGCGGAACAGCGGCGTATCGACCGCTTCGCCGGCGGCATTGAACTGCCGGGCCATCGACGGAATGCCTTCCGCGCAGACCAGGGAGGAATAGTGGAATTCGTGTCCTTTCCAGGTACGGCCCCGGTCGTCTTCGAGACGGCGGTAGCCCATGTGGAGCCGGGCTCCTTCCATCGTGGCGGCGCATGGCAGTACACCGCACATCGGGAAGGAGCCTCCCTCCACGCAATCAATGGCTTCCGTGAGCCATATCATTCCGCCGCATTCGGCAAGGATGCGGCACCCTGAAAGGGCATAGTCCCGGACCTGCTTCCGAAGGCGGGTCTGCCGGGACAATTCGGGCGCATACAGTTCGGGGTATCCGCCCGGAAAATAAACCAGATCCGCTTCAGGGAGTTCATCTCCCGCGAGCGGACTGAAATACGTCACGGTACCGGCCTGAGCCAGACGGGCCAGGTTTTCCCGGTAGGTAAAATTGAAAGCCGCATCGCGGGCCACCGCAAGGCGCAGCGGCGCAGCGCAGCGAAGCGGCGGGACTGGATTGGGAACCGGCGCGGGAAACTCCGCGGTCGTCCGGTCAAGCAGTTCCTGCAGATTGACGTGCTGTTCCACCAGCGACGCGGCGCGATCGGTCCAGGCAAGCATTTCCGCATCATCCCCCAGCCGAAGGCCGAGGTGACGCGACGGAATCTCCAGCTCCTGCGAACGGGGCAGCGCGCCCAGGCACGGCAAGCCCGCATCCTCGGCGGCCTGGCGGAGCAGGCGCTCGTGGCGCGGCGAACCCACCTGGTTGAAAATCACACCCGCGAAGCGGAGATCCGGCCGGAAATGCTGCATGCCGTAGAGCTGTGCCGCCAGCGTATAGGAAGTGGAACGGGCGCCGGCCACCAGCACGACCGGCAGGTCGAGCAGCCGTGCGATTTCCGCACTGCTGCCGGCCGAACGGTCGTATCCGTCGAAAAGCCCCATCACACCCTCGACCACGCAGACGTCGGCATCCGCACCATACCGGGCGAAGAGTTCCTTGACGTGGGCCCCGGAAGCAAGCCAGGTATCGAGATTGACGGATGCGCGGCCCGTAGCCGCCTCGTGGAAGCGTGTGTCGATGTAGTCAGGACCGCACTTGAAGGGCTGCACCTGCAGGCCCTGCCGATGCAGGGCCCGCAGGACGCCCATCGTCAGCGTGGTCTTGCCGCTGCCGGAGGCGGGTGCGCCGATGAGGAACCGGGGCTTCACAGGCGCTTATTTCACGTCCATTGCCCGGATGATGTCGAAGCAGAAACCCTTCGAGAGTTCCACGCCTTTCTCCACCACGCCGGTCTTGCAGTCGTAGATGTAAATGGTCGGATAGGTCGCCTCTGCTTCACCTTCGACCTCACCGCCGACACCGATGTAGGCCTTATTGTTGACCACCACGCTGCGCTGCGAGAAGCGGCCGCCGCAATACTGGAGGTCAGTGCCGTTGAATTTCACACGCTCACGGGAGACGTTGGCCAGATTGATGATGGAGTAGAAGTGGCTCTTGCTGTCGATCTTCGTGCCGAGGGTCTCATCACGCGAATAGCTCAAAGCCTTGCCGTTGCCCAGATACTGGACGGTCAGAAGTTTGCCTTCCGGGTTCGGGAACCCGTTCCAAGAGGTATCGAACGTCTTGGAGCCCACGGGGATGCGGCGCAGGATACCCATTTCCTGGCCATTTACCGTAATCATGCCGGCCACATACATATTGTCGGCCTCGTCGTACATGATCATGCTCTGCATCAGCTCACCATAGGCGCTGCCGGCGGTCTCCTCCATCACGGCCGACGGAACGGCGGTGTTGGATTCCAACTGCATCGTCTCAGGATTGATGACGGCGATATTCGTTACGGAAGTGGCCGCATCCGACTGACCGGCTTCCCGCTTGGTCAGATAGAAATAATAGAGTTTCTTGTCGCTCTTGCGATAGGTCAGCAGACCGGCGGTGGAGAAGGCGTTGAATCCTTCAGGGAGCTTGAGGTCGAGCGTCCCTTCGCTCTGGACGGCAAGGTTCGACTCATTGAGTTTCGACCAGATGACCTTCGTGGCCTTGTTGGCCGTACCCACGATGACGAGCGTGGTGCTGTCGCCGATCCAGGCGTGCGTATACTTGCGGGCGGAATACACATTGTCCTTGAACGGGACTTCCGCGTCTTCGACAATCGTTTCTTCGCCGGCCGCATTGCGTTCGATGTGGAATTTCACGAAACCGCCGGTGGCTTTCTGCGGCACCTGATAGTAATACTTGCCGCGGGTAATGCTTTCCAGCGTGTAGTTCTGCGTGATGTCGACACCCTTGCCGGTGAATTCAACGCGGGGCTGGTCGGCCGTCAGGGCCGTGACGCTGCGCACATACGTGCCGTTCTTGTTCTGCGACATGCCGCCGTGCTTGACGGCACAGACGAACAGGTCAAAGTTGTAGTCCTTCAGGACTTCCGGTTCAGGCTGCGGCTCCGGTTCGGGTTCTTCGCAGCTGACGGCCATGGTCATCATCGAGACCATCGCGACGGTCAGGATGAGCAGCATTTTTTTCATTTCTTTCATATCTTTCTTTTTTTATTGTTAAAGGAATAATCTGAATTTCAAGAAGAAAGCCCGGCCCGGCTTCTGCAGCATGTAGTTGTCGAAGGCCAGGGCGTCGAACAGATTGGTGCACTCCAGCGACACGTTGTAACGGTTGCTGTGCCAGGAATACAGCAGCGAGGCGTTGGTAATGTGCTGCGTGGGCACCTTCGATTTGGACGAAGCCGAGCCGAAGGCGGCCCAGGTGAGGTAGAACCAGTGCACCCACTGGTAATCGGCGGAGAGGCGCAGGCGGCTGCCGCGCAGCCCCACGTCGTAGAACGAGTACGACACTTCCGCATTCGCATACGTCCACGGACGGTTGGGCGTCCGGTTCCGATAGGTCACCGACAGGTCGCCGGACTGCGTATATTTGCGCATATCGCGGCTGTCATCATAACTGGCATTCGCCGCGACGTGCAGTTTCCCGGCCCAGTCGTAACGGATCTCCCCGTCCACGCCTTTGATATGGACGGCCGCCACATTGACATACTGCATCATGCTTTCGGTCTCCGTGACGGTAGCCCGGATATAATTGTCCACCAGCCTCACGTAACCGTTCACCTCATAAGCGATCGAATGTCCGCCGCCCAGGTCGACGGTACCGAACAGTCCCAGGTTGAAGTTTTCGCTGATCTCCGGTTTGAGCGCCACGTTGGGATAGACCGTGGAACCGTTGCCCAGCAGTTCGCGCGCGATCGGCAGACGGACACTGTGCTCATAAGAACCTTTGACGGCCAGCGGGTCGAAGAAGAGATAGCGCGTTCCCAGTCCATAGCCGATATAGTTCTGCGTATCGGAGCCCTGGACGACGTTCGCCCCCGTAGTTGAGGGAATCTCATTCTGGCCGATCTTCAGGTGATTGACGTAGTCCTTGACGAAAAAGGCGTTGTTCAGGCGGCCGGATAGCAGCGACTGGTCGTATGAGAGACCGGCGATGTGTTTGGCCAGCACGTCATCGGTCGGAACGAAATCCGAGTCCCAGTCATCCGTCTGCCGGTTGCCGGAACGGTTGAACACATAGTTCAGCGCCAGCTCATGGCCTTCGGCCAGCCGGTACGACAGGTTGGAGCGCACCACGGTCAACGGGCGGCGATAGTGGCGAAGCGTCTTCCCGCGACTGCGGATCTCGCTGTAGGAGCCGTCGATGTAGGAACCGTCCCAATAATAGCGGCGATAGGTCGTATCGATCGTCTGCGAATGGTCCATCGTATGGGAAGCCGAAACTTGGAACTGCATACCGTCGGTCAGGAAGTCTACCTTCTCGTAGCGGGCCGATACATTGAGTGACTGGGTGTGGCGCTCCGCCATGCCGATCACGCGGTCCTGGGTGGCGCCGGTCTGGATGTCCTTGTCGACTTTCGATACGGAAGCGGAGACGAAGAAAGCATCCGCCCAGCTGCGGTCGGCCACGCCGGCCTCCAGCTGGCCGAACAGCGACAGGTAATCGTCGTGGAAACGCGGCAGGTCCTTGATGACGAAGGCCGTATGCTCTTCGTTGCGGACCTTCACGTCGTGCATCAGGTAGTCGTTCTTCGAATAGTTGGCACTGATGACGGGCTTGAAGATCAACCCGGTCTTCTTACCCGTGTACTGGGCATTGAAATCGGCCTTGTGGGTATGGAACGAGCCGATGCCGTAGGAGAAGTCGAGATAGTTGCGGCGGCTGCGGTTCGTGACGATGTTGACGGCGCCGCCCAGGGCGTCGCTGCCGAAGCTGGCGGGAATCACACCTTTGTAGATTTCCACGCGCTCGATGATGTTCACGGGAAGATTGGCCAGCGTCATACCGGTGCCCTTGGCATCGAGCGGCATGCCGTCGAGGAAGTAGCGGATCGAGTTGCCGGACATACCGTTGATCGACAGGTCGAACTCGCTGCCCACACCGCCTTCTTCGCGGATGCGGATACCGGAGGACCGGTCGATGGCTTGTGTAAGCGACTGGAGAGTACTGGCCTGGAGACGGATGTTGAGCGCACCCACGGCGAAAGCGCCTTCACGCAGCTTCTGCTCCCGGCTCTTGGCCGTCACGGTGGCGTTCCGGATCACAAGCGTATCGTTCAGCGTCCCTTTCAAGGCCAGGGAATCCTGGGCATAAAGGGACACGGTTCCCAAAAGGGCGGTCAGCGACAATACCAGACGCAGTGCTACATTCATTTTCCCGTACGCTCTTATTACCCGAAAGCGCCTTCGGAGCCGGTTCCGGCAGGTCTTCTGGCTCGTCCCTTTCCTGACGCCTTCCCGCTCCGGAGAGCAGTGGCCCTTGACTGTCAGCAAAGCTTGCGGGACTTACAGCAGCGGTGTCTGCTCCGGTCTTTCACCGGATTCCCTTTTCATCCGTCCGTCCCGGTCGAGGCGACGGACACCGAAACCGGCCGCAAATATAGCTTTTTTTATTATATTTGTATATCATAAACGGAAACCAATGAAAAAGATTCTCTTATTATTCGCGATGCTCGCCCTGCCTATGGCGGGCTTTTCCCAAACTCAACCGCGAGTTTCTGACAAGGAACTGGTGAGCGTCCTCTGGGCGATGGGCCAGATGTATCCCGACGGTTTCACGCTCAGTCTCGACTCGCTGCGTCAACCCACCCAGGGATTGGCCGTCTCATATCTGGCCACTCAGAACAGTTTCGACAAGAAGTGCCTTCCGGCTGTCATCAAACACGCCCATGAACACAACAACATCGTGGGAGGCTGGTACGATCCGGATGAGGACAAATACTACTTCGACAGCACCATCATCTTTCCCGAAGACAGCCTGACCGCCGCCCTGGCATTCGCCCGCGAAAACCAGCAGCACACGGTCTACGACCTGGGCCGGAAAATCAATATCCGCAGCAATTACGAACAGCAGGACATCCGTATCATCTACGACACCGACATGGGCTCCTCCACCGACGATCTCTTCGCCCTGATGATGCTCTACCGATATATGGACATGAACCGCTGCAAGCTGATCGGCGTGGTCGTCGATCGCATGGGCAAAGCAAATGCCGATATCGTGGACGTGCTCAACAACTACTACGGCTATCCCGACATCCCCATCGGTCTCGAAACAGAGGGAGCTCCCGACCCGAAAGTCTGGATCACCTACCATAATCTCCCCTACGCACGCACCACCGACGCCGTGCCGATGTTCAAACGCACCGTCGGCGACCAGGGCAGCTATATGGAAGGCTACAAGTTGTACCGCAAGCTGCTCGCCGCGCAGCCCGACCGTTCCGTGACGATTGCCTCCGTTGGCTTCGTCACCACACTGGCCCGCCTGCTCGAATCCGGTCCGGACGAATACTCGCCGCTCAACGGCGTGGAACTCGTACGGGCCAAGGTCAAGAGCATCTATGCCATGGGCGGCGTGTTCGGCCAAGCTGTCGAACCCGATTACAACTTCGCCCAGGCCATCGACTTCTCGCTCAAGTTCTTCGAACTGCTGCCCAAGGAAGTGGACATCGTGTTCTCCCCCGGCGAAGTGGGCGACCCGCTCGACTACCGGCCCGAACTGGTCATTTCCGATATGAACTGGACCGATTTCCATCCCATCAAATGGACCTACCAGTTCCTCAACTGCAACACCGGCCAGAAGATGTGGGACCCGCAGGCCGTAATCCAGGCCGTCGAAGGCGACGAGTTCTATGAACTCTCCCCGCGCGGCTGGGTTACCCTCACGCCCAGGGCCGAGACAATCTTTACGCCCGACCCCAAGGGCAACGCCCGTTACCAGCGCCCCGGCGATCCCGTCTGGTGCGATATGGTTCTCAAGTATATCCGCCTGATGTCCATCCAACACTAAACCGCCATGAGAAAAACGATCCTCGCCCTCTGTCTGCTGGCCGCCACGCTCCCGGCCTTCTCCCAGCAGCAGTTCACCGATAAAGAACTCGCCACCGTCATCTGGGCGATGGGACAGATGAACCCTGAAGGGTTCACCCTGAAGCTCAGCGACCTGAGCCAGCCAAAAGAAGGCATTATGGTCTCCTATGGCGCCACCCAGAACAGCACCGACCGCAAGAGTATTCCGGCCATCATCAAGCACGCCAAGGCACACGAAGGCCTGGTCGGCGGCAGTTTCATCCCGGAAGACGGCACCTACTACTTCGACAGCACCCGCCCGTTCCCGGAAGACAGCCTCGCAGCCGCACTGGCTTTCGCCCGCGAAAACGGCCAGAAGAGCGTGTACGTAGTATCGAAAGATATCCACGTCAAATCGAACTACGAACAGAAGGACATCCGCGTCATCTACGACTGTGACATGGGCTCCTCCACCGACGATCTCTTCGCCCTGATGATGCTCTACCGCTATATGGATATGAACCGCTGCACCCTGCTCGGAGTAATCGTGGACCGCATGGACCGCGCCAACGCCGACGCCGTGGACGTACTCAACAACTACTACGGCTATCCCGACATCCCCATCGGTCTGGAGACCAAGGGCGTCGAGGCGCCGCGCGTGTTCATCCCCTACCACAACCTGGCCTATGCGCGGAACACCGACGCCGAGCCGCTGTTCAAACGCACCGTCGGCGACGAAGGCAGCTATATGGAAGGTTACAAGCTGTACCGCAAGCTGCTCGCCGCGCAGCCCGACAAATCCGTAACCATCGCCTCGGTGGGCTTCGTCACCAGCCTGGCGCGGCTCATGGAATCCGGACCTGACGAGTATTCGCCGCTCAACGGCCTGGACCTGCTGCAGAAGAAGGTCAAGGCCATCTACCTGATGGGCGGCGTGTTCGGCAAATCCGACCAGCACGACTACAACTTCACAGCGGCCATCGACTATTCCCTGCGGTTCTTCCGGGACCTCCCCCGCGACATCGACATCGTGTTCTCCCCCGGCGAAGTGGGCGATCCGCTCTACTACAGCGCCGAGACCATCATCAGCGACATGGACTGGACCGACAGCCATCCCATCAAATGGATCTACGAATACCTCAATGAAGACAAGTTCCAGAAAATGTGGGATCCCCTGGCCGTGATCCAGGCCGTCGAGGGCGACGAACTCTTCAATCTGTCGGAGCGCGGATGGGTTGAACTCACGCCCACCGGAGAAACGAACTTCACGCCCGACCCGAACGGCAATGCCCGCTATCAGTTGCCGGGGGACTCCCGGTGGAGCAAATCCATGCTCAACTATATACGCCTGATGTCGATCCAGCACTGATTTTTTCCCAATCTATAAATTAAAAGTTGCCACTTGTTGTTTTGGCAACTTTTTTTTATATTTGCAAGACGAACAAGAATAAATTCGTTTAAAATCAGCAAATCCAATAATAAATCAGAACACCATGGCAGTAAAAGGTACTATTGTCGTTGACACGGAGAAATGCAAGGGTTGCAATGTCTGCGTGGTCAACTGTCCATTCGGAGTCATTGCGCTCTCCCACGAGGTGAACAGCAAGGGCTATAATTTCCTCCACATGGTAGAACCGGACAAATGCACCGGCTGCGCCAGCTGCGCCACCGTATGTCCCGATTCCGTCATCACAGTCTATCGCGTAAAAATCTAATCTTTCGACAATATGGCAGAAAAAGTCTTGATGAAGGGTAACGAGGCCATTGCATACGCAGCCATCAACAGCGGCGCGGACGGCTATTTCGGCTACCCGATCACTCCGCAGTCAGAAGTGATGGAAACCCTGATGAAGGAGAAGCCCTGGGAGACCACCGGCATGGTAGTGCTCCAGGCAGAAAGCGAAACAGCATCCATCAATATGGTTTACGGCGGTGCCGCATGCGGCAAGAAAGTCATGACCTCCTCCTCCAGCCCGGGCATCAGCCTGATGTGCGAAGGTCTGACCTACCTCGCCGGCAGCGAGCTTCCCTGTCTCGTGGTCAACGTGATGCGCGGCGGCCCGGGTCTCGGTACCATCCAGCCCAGCCAGGGCGACTATTTCCAGGCCACCAAGGGCGGCGGCCACGGCGACTATCGCCTGATCGTCCTCGCCCCCGCATCGGTGCAGGATATGTATGATTTCGTGGACCAGGCTTTCGAGCTGGCGTTCAAATACCGCAACCCGGCGATGATCCTGGCCGACGGCGTCATCGGACAGATGATGGAAAAAGTGGAATTCCGTCCGTCCAAACCTCGCCGCACCGACGAGGAAGTGCGCGCCACCTGCGACTCCTGGGCCACCCTGGGCAAACCGAAGACCCGCGAACGCAACATCATCACATCCCTGGCCCTCGACCCGGTGGTAATGGAGAATTTCAACATCAAGCTCCAGAAGAAATACGCGGAAATCGAAGAAAAGGAGGTCCGTTTCAGCACCTATAAGACAGAGGACGCCGACCACTTGATCGTGGCCTTCGGATGTATGTCCCGCATCTGTGAGAACGTGGTCGACATGGCCCGTGAAAACGGCATCAAGCTCGGCCTGCTCCGGCCGATCACCCTCTTCCCGTTCCCGAAGAAACCCATCGACGCCCTCGTACCTCAGCTCAAGAGCATCATGTCGGTCGAGCTCAACGCAGGCCAGATGGTCGAGGATGTGCGCCTGGTAGCAAACGGACGCGTTCCCGTGGGTTTCTACGGCCGCCAGGGCGGCGTGGTTCCCACCCCCGATGAAATCTACGAAGCATTCCTCAAATTCATCAAATAACCAGGACGACTATGGATATCAAAGACATCATCAAGCCTGAAAACAAAGTTTACGGCAAATCGTCGGTTCTGACCGACAACATCATGCACTACTGTCCTGGTTGTTCCCACGGCGTGGTCCACAAACTGGTGGCCCAGGTCATCGAGGAAATGGACATTCAGGACAAGACGATCGGTGTCAGCCCGGTAGGCTGCTCCGTGTTCGCCTACAACTATCTGGACATCGACTGGCAGGAAGCCGCCCACGGCCGCGCACCGGCCCTGGCCACGGCCATCAAGCGCCTCAACCCCGACAAATACGTATTCACGTACCAGGGCGACGGCGACCTCGCCTCCATCGGTACCGCCGAGACGATGCACGCCTGCAACCGCGGCGAAAACATCGTGATCATCTTCATCAACAACGCGATCTACGGCATGACCGGCGGACAGATGGCCCCGACTACGCTGCTGGGCCAGGTGACGGCAACTACGCCGTACGGCCGCAAGGCCGAACTCAACGGCTATCCCCTCAAAATCACCGAACTTCTCGCCCAACTGGAAGGAACCTGCTACGTCACGCGCCAGAGCGTCCAGAATCCGGCCGCGGTCCGCAAGACCAAAGCGGCGATCCGCAAAGCGTTCGAGAACTCGATGATGAAGAAAGGCACCTCCTTCGTCGAGGTCGTCAGCACCTGCAACTCCGGCTGGAAGATTTCCCCGGTGGAAGCCAACAAGTGGATGGAGGAGAACATGTTCCCGTTCTACCCGCTCGGCGATATGAAGGACAGATAGTCGGACCTTAAAACCCCAAGAAGACAATGAAAGAAGAAATCATCATAGCCGGATTCGGAGGACAGGGCGTCCTCTCGATGGGCAAGATCCTCGCATACGGCGGAATCATGCAGGACCAGGAAGTCTCCTGGCTCCCTTCCTACGGCCCGGAGATGCGCGGCGGCACCTGCAACGTCAGCGTCGTGCTGAGTGACAATAAAATCAGCTCTCCCGTCCTGAGCCGTTTTGACACGGCCATCATCCTCAACCAGCAGTCGATGGACAAATTCGAGAAACAGGTGAAACCGGGCGGACTGCTCATCTACGACACCAACGGCATCACCCGCCATCCTGAACGGACCGATATCACCGTCTGCCGCATCGACGCGGTGGAGGAAGCCGCCAAGATGGGCAACGCAAAAGCCTACAATATGGTGGTGCTGGGCGCCTTCCTGAAGATGAAACCCATCGTCACGATGGAAAACGTCCTCAAGGGCCTCAAGAAATCCCTGCCGCCTCGCCGACACAACCTCATTCCGATGAATGAGCAGGCCATCACGGTCGGCATGAACGCTGTCGTAAAAGTCAGATAAGGCAGTTAGTCCAGACTGCCCACTTTGACGGAAGTCTCACCCTGGGAAGGTTTTACGATAAAAACCTTCCCAGTTTCATTGTTTTCGAACACCTCGACCTCATTGTACTTGATCGACAGGACGTCGACGCCCCAGGTACCTTCCAGGTCCGGATTCTCGGCCGCGGTCGTATATTTGTATTTTATCTGCAAGGAGTCGGCCGCCGCATTCTGGCTGCCATAGACGTAAATCTTGGCATCGGTATTGACGGTCTTGCCCCAAAGGTAGGTCTGGAATGCAATTCTCTGCTCATCAGAATCTTTCCAGAGCCAGTTGCTTCCTTCATTATAGACATAGTAGTCCACCTGGGACCGGCGGATCGTCTGGATCGTCTGCCGCGCCCGGTCCTGGTCATCTTCACCGGCCGGTACACGGAAGACCGCCGGATAGGTCGCAGGCCGTTCGATGTTTACGAGATCTTCGCCATCCTCATTGACGAAATAGAATACGACGGGACAGCCCGTATAGAAGATCACCCCCTGCGGAATCTTTCCATCCTCGATGGGGTCAAACCAATTGCAGGCAGCCGTACTGAAGGCTGCAAGGATAAGGAACAAAAGGGTACGGACAACGGTTTTATTCATGGCGATTAATTTTTTCTCAATTATTCATGGTTGGCGAAGCGCTGCATAGCCAGTTCCGCGTAGCGGGTGCCGGGACGGCCGTAATTGGCATAGGGATAAATGGAGATACCACCTCGCGGCGTGAAGAAACCCGTCACTTCGATATATTTTGGATCCATCAGGGCGATGAGGTCTTTCATGATCGTATTGACCGTATCTTCGTGAAACCCGCCGTGATTGCGGAAACTGCCCAGATACAGTTTCAGCGACTTGCTCTCTACCATCCGCACGTCGGGAATATAGGAAATGCGGATCTCGGCAAAGTCGGGCTGGCCCGTAATCGGGCAGAGCGTAGTGAATTCGGGGCAGTTGAAACGCACCCAGTAGTCATTGCCGGGATGCTGGTTGGTAAATGATTCCAGCACCTGCGGCGCATAGGTAAAAGGATATGTGGTCTCGCGGCCCAGGGCGCTGAGACCCTCTTTTTTTCTATCGGTTTCCATCCTCGTTCAAAATAAAGGGATTATAGGAAATATCATAATCATAGGTATCGATTCCTTCCGCCTTCTTGAGACGGCGGGCCAGAACCGAAGTCAACGGAAGGATCAGTACCTCATAAAGGGTCTTGACCGTAACCTGCGTCAGGATGATCGACAGGATGGCCCGGGCAGGCATCACGCCGGCAAAAGCCAGCGGGTAGAAAATGATGGAATCGGACAATTCGCCGGCCAGTGTGGAAAGGATGGCACGCCAGCCGAATCCCCGGCCCTTCGTAGCGACCTTCATCTTCGACATCACGAAAGCGTTCATCTGTGAACCAAGGATGAAAGCGAGCAGCGACGCGACAGTGGTACGGGGGACAAGCCCGAACAGACGGTCGAAACTCGAGGCGACTTCCTTGCTTTCCGGATAGATGGGTTCCGGAAGCCAGCTGACCAGTTGCGCGGCCACGGCGACGAAAGCGCTGAGCACGAAGCCCATCCAGATGACCATCATCGCCCTGCGGTATCCATAGACTTCAGTCAGAAGGTCATTGATAATGTAGGATATCGGGAAGATGACGACAGCGCCGGAAAGTTGCAGCGGCCAGTTCCCGACCTGCCAGAGACGCGGGACAAAAAGATTGGATGTGACGAGACAGACACAGAAAGTGACGGCCAACCAAACATAGACCATCGACGGCGAACGCCGTTCAACTTTTTGATTTTCAGACATTTTCACTTGTTTTTATAGTGGTACCAAGCACACTTGCGGCGGATTCCTCCCGCCACTCGGCGGCAAAGATACGACAAAATATGTAATTTTGACGGCGGAATTGCAACAAAGCGTTTCATCCGTCGTTATATAGACAGAATGACCCGGAAAGAGATCACAGCGTTTTACCAGGCTCACAGCCGCAGGCTCTTCAATATGAGCTGCCGGATCCTCCAAAGTCCCGAGGATGCGGAAGAGGTGATGCACGATACGATCCTCAAGTTCGTGACACAACCCTTCCGCCCGATGATGCCGGAACAGATTTCCTCCTGGCTGGCCCGCACCTGCATCCGCGCTTCGATCGACCGGCTGCGCAAACGCAAGCGCGAGGCACTCTTCCTGGAAGAGTATGCCCTCGAGACGGCCGGGGAACCGGAACCGGAGCTTCCGGCAGAAGTTCCGGCCGCCCGAATCCTGGAAGCGATGCAACAGTTGCCCGAGCCCTATCGGCTGGTCACCACGCTCGTCCTGGCGGAAGGCCTCGACTACCAGGAGATCGCCGCCTACACCGGACTGAAGGAAACGACCTTGCGATCGCACTTTCTGCGGGGAAAACAAAAGCTTTTAGCATTACTGAAAGAAGATGGAAAACCGATTTGACCTGTATGACCTGCCCGAAGGGCACGAGGAACGCTTCCAGGCGAAACTCGAGCCCCGGCTTGTCCGGACAAGACGACGTACGCGCTTTATCCGCTGGACGGCTCTTGCCGCCTGCCTTGCGGCTGTGCTCTGGCTCGGTTCCCGCAGCCGGTCCCCTTTCTGGGCAGCCCAGTCACCCGAAGCGGTCTATACCGCGTATCTGGAACAGGTCAGCGAACTCTATCAGTTGCTGGCCGCCAATACCGGCGAAGAAACGCTCGACCAGGAAGCCGTCCTGAAGGAACTGACCGACGAGACCGTCTCCCTGTACGACCAGCTTCCCGAGGAAATGCCCGATAAGCAGAAGACCGCCGTCCTCAAGGATTACTACGGCGGCATCCTCGACGAAGCCGGACAACTCAAGAAAGAATTGAACAGAAAAAACAAGTAATTCCCATGAAAAAGTCAACACTCCTTTTCCTGACGTTTGCCATGATGCTGGCAACCGTTTTCGCGGAGCCGGCCGCTGCGAAAAACCGCTACACGCATACCTACGACTTCCGCGATTTCACCGTGCTTTCCGTATCCCACGTCTTCAAGGTGGAACTGACCTTCGAAAACCGCTATGATGTAAGCATCGACGTACCCGACTTCATCGAGCCCTACCTTAAAATCACCAAGACCGGCGAGAAAGTGCGTCTCGACCTGGAAAAACTGCCGAATGACATCCAGCGCAAACTGAGTGACGAGAACAGTTCCCTCCTTGCCCGCGTCTCCGTGCCGAAACTGACCCGGCTCCAGCTAAGCGGCGCTTCCAAAGTCAATACGACGGGGCGGCTGGTACTCGGCGGACAGGAGAACTTTTATGTAAGCCTTGCCGGCGCGACCGAACTCAACGGGCTCGTGGCTGAAGGCGGGGAAAAACTGGCCATCGAAATCAGCGGAGCCTCCAAGGGCGACGTGGAAGCTGCTTTCAACAAGTTGGACATCGATCTTTCCGGCGCTTCCAAACTGCGCTTCGGCGGCGATGCCGACCAGCTCGACATCGAGCTCTCCGGAGCTTCCAGCGCACAATTCGACGGAAAATACAACGGGACCGACGCCGATATCTCCGGATCATCCAAACTTACGCTCACCGGCGACAGCCGGCAACTTGACCTCGAACTGTCAGGCGCAAGCAAATTTGAATGCATGGGTAAGACCGCCCGGGCCACCGTCGAACTTTCCGGAGCTTCGAAAGCGAAACTTTCGGTATCCGAGAAACTCCAGTATTCCCTCTCCGGCGTTTCCACGCTCCGGGTCAGGAATGACGGCGCCAAGATTTCGGGCGAAGCCAGCCGGGGCTCAAAATTCGAGTATCTGAAGTAACAACATCACGATTTCTGTTTACCTTTGTGCCTTGCAACGATGGCACATTTAGGAGAAATCATATCTTTGCTCGTCGCGGTCAGCTGGACCGCGACGGCTCTTTTTGCCGACGATGCCAGCCACCGGCTCGGGTCACTTAGCGTCAATGTCATCCGTCTGGTTCTGGGTTCGGTCTTTTTAGCACTGATTCTCTGGTTCACCATCGGTGCCCCCTATCCGAAATATGCGGACTGGCCGACCTGGTTCTGGCTGGCGCTGTCCGCCCTGGTGGGCTATCTGTTCGGTGACTACTGCCTGTTCAACTCCTATCTGATCATCGGGGCCCGATTCGGGCAGCTGTTCATGACGCTGGCGCCACCTATGGCGGCCATCGCCGGCTGGGCGATGCTCGGCGAGACGCTTTCCTGGCGCTCCATCCTGGCCATGGCCGTCACCATCAGCGGTATCGCGATTTCCATCCTGGCCAAAGGGCAGGGGCAGAAAGTCCATTTCACCCTACCGATCAAGGGTATCCTTCTGGGCCTGGGTGCAGGCGCCGGACAGGGCGTAGGCCTGGTGCTGAGCAAGGTGGGCATGGAGCACTATGAAGCGGCGCTGCCCGCCGATGCGGTCGATTCGATGGGCACGATGATGCCCTTCGCAGCCACGATGATCCGTGCCCTGGTCGGCGGACTGGGATTCGTGATGATGCTGCTGATCCAGCGTCAGGGCCGCCATTTCCTCGAGGTGACACGCCGCGACCATAAAGGTGTCCGCAGTGCCGTCCTGACCACGATTTTCGGACCCGTCGTGGGCGTCTCCCTCTCCCTGATGGCCGTCCAGTATGCACGTGCCGGCATCGCGTCCACGCTGATGGCACTTACCCCCGTGTTGATCATCCTCCCCTACGCCATTATCCACAAACAGAGAGTCAAACCCAAGGAGCTCCTGGGCGTGGCCGTCTCTATGCTCGGCGTAGCGTTGTTTTTTCTGCTATAGTCAGGCGTCATGCCCGGCTTGACCGGGCATCTCAGTTGCGGTACACGACGCTGCCGCTGGCCTGGTGCGTAGCCAGGATCAGCACTTCGGCGATCTGCACGTGCGCGGGCGCCTGGGCGGCGTAGAGCGCTACGTCGGCGATGTCGTCTCCAGTCAGCGGCTGGATGCCCTTATACACATTGGAGGCGCGCTCGGTATCGCCGTGGAAGCGGACGTTGCTGAAATTGGTTTCCACCAGACCGGGCTTGAGGTTCGTCACACGGACCGGTGTGTGGGCCAGGTCGATGCGGAGGCCGTCGCTGAGCACTTTCACGGCCGCCTTGGTGGCACAGTACACGGCACCGTCGGCATACGCGGCGTCACCGGCCACGGAACCAATGTTGATGATATGGCCCTTCAGGCGCTCCACCATCCCGGGCACCACCAGGCGCGTCATATAGAGCAGGCCCTTGACATTGGTGTCGATCATCGTCTCCCAATCGGTGAAATCGCCGGCATACTCGGGCTCCAGGCCCAGTGCCAGGCCGGCATTGTTGATCAGCACGTCGATGTCGCGCCAGGCGGCCGGAATCGAATCGAGGGCCCGTTTGACGGCATCCCGGTCGCGCACGTCGAAGCAGAGCGGCAGCACTTCGACGCCGAATTCCTTCTGCAGGTCGCCGGCCATCACGGCCAGTTGTTCGGCGCGGCGCGCCGTGATAATCACGCGATATCCGGCTCCCGCGAATTTGCGGGCGCAAGCGGCGCCGATCCCGCTGGTGGCGCCGGTAATGAGGGCAGTCTTATTCATAGGTCAATGCTTGTAAAGATTCAGAATGTGAGGAAGCGGACGTTGTCCATCCGAACCATCCGCGGATCGTCGATGACGGTCGCTTTTTCGTTATAGAAAATCGTGCAGTCTTCCAGGGTGATGTCGTGGACCGTAGCCAGCGTGCCCGAGGCCCGGACGGCCGTGGCGCAGCCGCGGCAGACGACGCGCGAGATATGGATGTCCGAGAAATCCGGCAGGAAGTTCTGCGTCTGCGCCGGCTGGTTGCTGTCGAAGCCGGCCGGCCGGTCGGCGTAGTCAGTCTGGAAGACGATGGCTTCGTCGCGGATGTCCGTCATCTGGATGTCGTGGATCACGATGTTCCGGGTCTTGCCGCCCCGCTCGGGCGCGCTCTTGAAGCGGAGGCCCGTGTCGGTGCCGCAAAACGTATTGTGGCGCACGGTGATGTTTTCCATCCCACCGGAGAACTCCGAACCGATGACGAAGCCGCCGTGGGCGTGGAACACCGTATTGTATTCGATCAGAATGTCCTTGCATGGGCCGGCGGCCAGGCTCTTCTCGCCCGCACCGCCCTTCAGGCAGATGCCGTCGTCGCCCACGTCCACGGTGCAGCGCGTGACCACGACGCGCTGGCACTGCATGAGGTCGATGCCGTCGCCGTTCTGGGCGTTCCACGGGCAGCGGACCGTCACGCCGTCGATGGTCACGTCCGTACAGTGCTGGGGCACCAGATGGAATTTCGGGGAATTCTGGATCGTGACGCCCGTCACGCAGACACGCTCACAATCCGTGAAACGCACCAGATGCGTCCGCATCTTCTCCTGTTCCAGATAAGTACCGGCGATATCCGGAAAGGCCTTCAGGCCGAAAGGATACCACAAAGTGCCGTCGTCGGTCACAGTGCCGCCCATCTTGCGGAACTCCTTCCACTCCGTGTCGCTGACCTTGCTCCGCTTCACCGCCCGCCACCAGGCGCCGTTGCCGTCGATGATTCCCGTGCCCGAAATGCGCACGTCGTGGCGTTTCGACGCCGAAATGCCCGGGCGCACTTTTCCTTTTTCCAGGAACTCCCGCTTATCGGGCGAGAGCAGGATGACAGCACCCCGTTCCAGATGCAAATCGATGCAGTTTTTCAGGACAATGGGGCCGGTCAGGAAAATGCCCTCCGGCACCACCAGCGTTCCCCCGCCCTGCTTGTCAAGCGCCGCGATGGCCTTGCGGAACGCCTCCGTATTGGACGTCACGCCGTCGGGCACCCCGCCGAAATCGGCCAGCGAAACCTGTCTGTCGGGAATCACGGCCCGGGCCAGCTCAACAACCTGCGCATTCAGCACGAATCCGGCACAGAGCAGAACAAAAAGGAAAACTGTGGTCAACTTCTTCATAGCGTACAACTTACTTTACGCAAATATACACATTAAATCAATCGCTTCCCCACTGAAGGCGACCGGGTTTGCAGATACGTCAAAGAATTCGTACTTTTGTTGTGATAATACGGAACAGTTTGACGATGCAGGCCTTGCGCTTATGGATGCTCTCTCTGATACTGCTGCTGGCATTTCAGCCGGACAGTTCCCCATTTGTGCACAACGCTTCCGGGCAGGAAGTCTGCGTGGAAGAGACCTACGACATTGAGGAAGAAGCCGTTATCCAGACGACCCGGCAGGAGCAGAAAAAGGTTCAGCCGGCGGCGGAATCCCTTGTCATCGTTCCCGGTCTTGAACCCGTTGTGGCGGAATCCCGCTTTCCGTCCCGTTTCAGTTTTGAAAGGCATTGGCTGACTTGCCGAAAGCTTCGGCTATAGGCCGGTTTCTTCTCTCCGAGGAAATCAAGTCATACTTTCAAAACTTCATATATGGAAATAACAGCAATTATTACATCTTTGCTGACACTCCTCGCAGGAATCGGCGTATTTCTCCTGGCGTGTCAGATGATGAGTTCAAATCTGGAGGCCGCGAGCTCTGAACGGCTGAAAAGACTTTTCGCCAAGGCCTCCGACAACAAACTGCTGGGTGTGGGCATCGGCGCCCTGGGAACAGCTGCCATCCAGAGTTCCGGCGCCACGACCGTCATGACCATCGGCTTTGTGAATGCCGGCATCATCTCCCTCGCCCAGGCAGCTACCATCATCTACGGTGCCAACATCGGTACCACCATCACGGCGCAAATCGTGGCGCTGGGTATGTTCGGCGGCAATTCCGTGTCCACCAGCGTCATCTTTTCGGCTTTGGCCGGCGTCGGCGCGTTCCTGGGCATCTTCTCCAAGCGAAGCAGTTTCAAGACGATGGGCGGAATCCTGGCCGGATTCGGCCTGCTCTTCGTGGGTCTGGAGCTGATGAGCGGATCCATGGCCTCGTTTGCCGCGCTGGAAGGGGTCAAGACCTTCCTCGCCGGCATCGGCAATCCCCTGCTGCTGGTTCTCCTGGGGGCCGCGTTTACCGCCATCATCCAGAGTTCCTCGGTCATGACGTCCATCGCACTCGCTATGGTGGTCACCGGGCTCATCGGCATCGAACAGGGCATTTTCCTGACCATGGGTTCCAATATCGGCTCCTGCGTGGTGGCCGTCATCGCCGGCGTCACCAGCGGCACCAACGCCAAACGGACGGCCCTCATTCACCTGCTGTTCAACTGCGCGGGTGTGGCGCTGTTCTTGCTGGCCGCCTGGGCGCTGGGATGGTTCGATATCTCGTACGGCAGCCTGTTCGAAAAGCTCTTTCCGTCGGCTCCGCAGGAGCAGCTTGCCATGTTCCACACGTTTTTCAATACGGTAACGGTTGCCTTGATGCTTCCGCTCACCGGCGCGCTGGTCAGGCTCGTCAAAAAGCTGATTCCGGACAAACCGCTTCCCCATGAGGCAGAGTTCTCGCTCCGCTATGTAGATGAGAACATGCTCCGGACCCCGCCCGTGGCCGTTTCGCAGGTCAAACAGGAGATTCTCCGTATGGCTGACATTGCCCTGAAGAATACCGACCGGAGCCTGGATATGGCGGTCCACCTGGATTTCGCGGAGAAATCCGCGTTCGAACGCGATGAACGTCAGTTGAATTATATCAACCGGGAACTGGTCGGTTTTGTCGTGCGCCTGAGCGGAAAAAGCGGCCTGGGCGAAAAAGACAGGACGTACCTTTCCGGCACTTACAGGAGCATCCGGGACCTGGAAAGAATCGGCGATTATGCCGAGAATATCGTAGAATATGCCAATGCCCTGGCGCTTTCCCAGCAGCAGTTCTCCGACGATGCCAAGTATGAAATCAGCCAGCTCAAGGAACTGCTGCACCAGTTGTACGCCAATGCCATGGAGGCCTATCGGAATGAAGACCTCGCCGCCCTGGAAAGGGCCAATGTCATCGAGGAGGAAATCGACGACTACACCCACCGGATGGAAGAAGGACACATCTCCCGGATGGAAAAAGGCATCTGCACGGCCTCCGTGGGCGCCCAGTATCTGGAATTGTCCTCCAATGCCGAACGCATGGCCGACCATCTGATCAATGTCGCCAAGTCCATCCGATCGTTACAAAGCATCCCATCCTAATCCGAAAAGAAAGCCATGCTCATTCTGCTTATAACCTCCCTGCTTGTCCTGACGGGAATCGTGTCGCTCAAGGAAATCATGATTCCCACGGACAAGCTCCCGGCCGCCACCGGAGCCTTCTTCGACAAGTACTTCCCGGGAGCGACGGTTTCACACGCAAAAAAAGGTGCCGAACCACTGAATAAAAAGTTTAAAGTCTTCCTGCAGGACGGGACCGAAATCAGGTTCAATGCCAAGGGCAAATGGGAGAAAATCGACTGCAAGCAATCCGCCGTACCGGCTGCCTTGATTCCGACTTCCATCGCCGACCATGTCCATAGCCATTTCCCGGATATGTCCATCGTCAAAATCGAGAAAAAACGCTATGGCTACGCCCTTGCCGTATCCGGCGACGAAGAGCTCAAATTCGACAAAAAAGGTACGTTGATTACCAATAACGGTTAGTCGGCGGGCAAAACCTGCGATATTGGTAGATATTCGACAAAAATCGGTATCAGACTCTCCGGTCGACGACCTACCTTTGCAGCATGTTTCGAACACTCGCCATCAGTCTCATCGTCCTGTTTTCCGCCGTCCTCTTTTCCTGCGGGGAGTTGACGGAAGATCCCGAGACGCCGATGGCAATCACGCCCGACACCAACCCCGCTGAAACGATGCCCGACAAAATCAAGATTTCCGTCTCCGGGAAGACGCTCCCGGTGAAAATTGAAAACAATGACGCCACGAAAGCCCTGGTAGCAGCGCTCCGTACGGCGCCCATCACCTATGAAGCCCAAGACTATGGCGGCTTCGAAAAGGTGGGCAATCTGGGACGGACGCTTCCGACCAGCAACGCACAGATTACAACCCAGGCCGGCGATGTCATCCTGTACAGCGGCAATCAGCTTGTCCTGTTCTATGGCAGCAACTCCTGGAGCTATACCCGTATCGGCAAGATCGAATACGGAACTATGGATGAATTGAAGTCCTTCCTGAAAGCGGGACAAGGTAATATCACAGTCACATTGTCATTATGAAAAAAGTCGTCGTCTTATCCACCAGCCTTCGCCCGGGTTCCAACAGCCACGCCCTGGCGGAAAAGTTCGCCGAAGGCGCCAAAGCCGCGGGAAATGAAGTAGAATTCATCTCGCTGCGCGGCAAAGAGATCAAATTCTGCATTGGCTGCCTGTCGTGCCAGAAAACCGGCGCCTGCGTCTTCAAGGACGATGTCCCGGCCATCATGGACCGTGTCCTGAATGCCGATGTCGTCTGCTGGGCCACCCCGATCTACTATTATGAAATGAGCGGCCAGATGAAGACCCTCATCGACCGGATGAACGCCATGTATCCCAAGGACTACCGCTTCCGCGAAGTCTATCTCCTGACCACGGCCGCCGAAGACGAAAAAGAAACGCCCCTGCGTGCCGAAAGCGGCCTCCAGGGCTGGATCGACTGCTTCGAAAAATCCACCCTCAAAGCCCATCTCTTCTGCGGCGGCGTCAACGGCCCCAAAGAAATCGCCGGCAACCCCAAACTCCAGGCCGCCTTCGACCTGGGAAAAAACGTCTAGCGCTGCAGAGACGCTGTTGTCATCGAGTTCCCATTGTTTCAGCACCCCCTGCGGCTCCGCTCTCTATCGCTTCCGCCAAAGTGTCCGCGCAGAATCACCCCTAGACTTCATATTTCGAGCCCTACTTGCGGATACCCCACGCTGCAAGGCCCGTGTACACAAGACACCTGCGATAGACAGCCTCCAGGCCGTCTCCAGTGCGGACACTTTGACGGCTTCGCTTAAATAATTTGCGCACATATCTTATTTTTTTTAAATATTCTCTTAATTTTATTAGGAGATATCATTTTTTTGTCTACCTTTGCTGTAGAAACCATCCTGAACGAACCATGAAACAGAGACTGACAGCCAAAGAAGAGGCCCTGATGAACATCTTTTGGGAGAAGGGTGATCTTTGTATCCGCGACCTGGTCGAGAGCCTTCCCGAACCCCGCCCCAATTATAAGACGGTGGCCACGCAGGTAGGATTTCTTGAGAACAAAGGATTCCTGCGGCGTCGGCCCGTCGCCAATACCTTCATCTATGAAGTGGCCATCACCGAGCGCCAGTACCGCGGCTCCACGGTTGGCGAAGT
>JAFRRF010000039.1 GCA_017428245.1 Bacteroidales bacterium | reverse complement strand
TATACTCTCCAACCGGAATCGCCATGTGCGGTGCCGCGTTGCTCAAATCATAGGTCATCATAGTGGTCTGACAGTTTAATGAGTTTGACATTTGTAATAATCGTTCCGCCCTCTCCAACTTGACTCTTAAAAAGGAGCCGCCATCTACCGTTACATCGAACGGATTCATAATCCCTCAGGTTCCCCTGAAGTCTTTTGTAGTTTAATCCTCCGATCCTCATCACCTCATTGATGTCCTTAGCGAACTTCATGTAGTTGACGGCCTTTACGAAACCTTCGACAACTCCTTTGGGGAGCCTTTTATACGCTTTGCACTCAGCCCGTCCCTCACGATATAGGAGAAGCAGATTCTCATCATCCGTTTCAACAAGCATCCTTCAAGCACAAATATAATGAGTAAATACCAAATTACCAAATCACGTAATCAATCGTGATTCTTAACCGCAAAGTAACACAAAACCCCTAAAACAGGGCTTGCAAAAGAGCAATTTGTTCTGCACTGTAATTCAACGCATTACGCATTTATTCGATGATTTCTCGAAAAAGCACAGAAGATTACGCCTGATTATCAATTGCGTACATTGCAGCGCAAAAAGTAGCGACCCTGAATACAGTCTGGTGGAAATCTTCATAATAATATCTACTTTTGTAGGGTATTCATTTAGCCAACTCATAAATGTTTGTTCCTTTCAAAACCTTCTTTTGCGGCCTTATCCTGGTTCTTCTGACTTCCTGCGTGGATTTTTTCCCCGAATCCGCCGAGGATCCGCTGCCGCTGCCGCCTGAAATTGAGACCAATAAGGACCACTCCGTCAAGCCCGGAGACAGTTTCTTCGATTATTGCAATGGATCCTGGCTCAAGTCGCATCCGATTCCCGCTTCGGGTTCGATCGGCGCGCTTTATGATGCGGAAGACATTATGGACCAGCGTGTGGATGAACTCAAGAAGAGCGTACCGGATATCGGCCGTTTTTATGAATTGATGGACCATCCTTTCGATCAGCCGGAAAAGTCCCAGGCCTATTTTGACGCCATGAAAGCCCGGTTCCCGAAACCGGCCACGAAGGAAGAGGCTTACACGACCATGGGCAAGATGATGGCAGATGGCATCGAGCTTTGGTCGACGCTTATCATGCCCACTTTTAGCGTATTATTGAAAGAAGGAAAACTGATGGGGTTCCTTGTCCCGCCGGTGAATCTCTCCGAGACCCAGATGGAGCTGAATCCGGAGGAAATGGTATCCCTGACCGTCACCAAGGCAGACAACTCTCCGCAAACCCTAATCATCCGGGGCATGGGGCTGGACCCGTCGCAGTTCGTCACCCTGCCCGAGGTTGAACCGTTTTGGGCAATGATGGAAACCAAATCACTCGACGAACTCTGGGAGTTGATGACGGATGCCCTTGGCTTCTACGAGTCCTACGTGAACCAGGAGGAAATGGCTAAGCACCAAGCCACGGAAGACAATCTGCGGATGCTTGCGAGGACGACCTTGAACTATACCCTGTCCTATCATCTGGCGGAACGGTATATTTCTCCCACATTCAAGGAGAAATACGTTAACATCACCAAGGAGATCCAGGCATCGCTGCGCAAGAGGATCCAGCGGGCTGACTGGATGAGTGAAACGACAAAGAGCAACGCACTGGACAAGCTGGACCATTACGGACTCTTCGTGGCCTACCCGGACGAGTGGTACATGGACTGTGTCAGCAAACTGTCTGACTGTGAAACGCTGCTGGAAGCGATCCACCGCAACAACCGCAATACGGTCAACTTGAAGGCCCATCTGCTGGGAGGTACGGACCTTTTCAGTTACCAGCTTACCACGAAAATAATCGACAGCAACGGACAATTTGCCCCCGCAGACCTCACACTGGTGAACGCCATGTATTATCCCGCAGGGAACTGCATCTTCATCTATCCAGCGATGCTGCTTCCGCCCATCCTGGTCCAGAACATGAGCCAGGCCTACGAGTATGCCGTCTTCTCGATCATCGGCCACGAATTCACCCACGGCTTTGATACGCAGGGATCCCAATACGACAAGTATGGCAACAAGCGCAACTGGTGGACCGTAGCCGACCAGATGGCATTCGAAGAACGCCGTGAGAATATTATCAACTGCTACAACCACTTGGAACTGGATCCCGAACGCGCTCCGGGCGAATATGGCGACGGCAACCGCACACAGACGGAGAACATCGCCGACCTAGGCGGTTTTCTGACGGTCCTGGACGCCTACAAGGCCCGTCTGGAAGAGGAGGGCTATTTCGGCAAAGTCTATGACGACCAGCTCCGGAAGTTCTACGAGAGTTTCGCCGCTTTCTGGTGTGTTCAGTACGACGACAAGAAATTCAGCATCCTGCAGAAGACCGACATCCACTCTCACGCCCGCCTCCGCGTCAACGGCGTCGTCATGAACACCGACCTCTGGTACAAACTCTACGACGTGAACCGCAACAACCTCATCTACCTGCCGAGGGATCGCAGGACGTATATCTGGTAACGAACTTTTTACTCACAGATGCAATAAAAATTGTACCGCTGGTCTCCGTAACAAGCTGTTTTTTTTCCGCTGCAACGGACGCAGCTGATTCATAGCAGTTTATAAGAAATGATCCCCCTCGTTTTGAGGGGGATCACTTTACACAAGTGGCTGATAGTCAGCTGCGTCCGTTGCAGCGGAAAATGTTGGGTCCAGCAGCGGAAAACGCTATGCCCAGCAGCGCTGTGCGCCGTCTGGTATTATTTGTACAGGAACCGTTTGATCGACATCTTCGGGGTCTTCTCGAAAGGCTTGTCCATCAGTTCGACCTTGTAAATCTGGCTGTAGGCCGGAAGCTGGCGGTTGGCGCCGGTGCGGATGTTCTCGGGGATGTCGGAACGCGCCTCTACGTCGAGGAGCGCCTTGGCAATCGCCTGCTCATCCAGGAATACCAGGGCGACAAGCTTCCCGCCGCGGTCGACCACCACGCTTTCAATCACATATTCCTGATTGTTGACTATGGCTTCGATCTCCTCCGGATAGATGTTCTGGCCCGAAGGTCCGAGAATCATATTCTTCGAACGGCCGCGGATGAAGATATTGCCTTCGGCGTCGATGATTCCGAGGTCTCCGGTCTTCAGCCAGCCGTCGTCCGTAAAGGCGTTTTCCGTCGCCTCGGGATTCTTGTAGTAGCCGATCATGATGTTCTCGCCACGGCATTGGATTTCGCCAACCACGTGCTGCGGGTCCTCTGAATCGATACGGACCTCGGCCACGTCCACGCACTTGCCGCAGGACCCGGCCACATACTTGGTCCAATGCTCATAGGCGAGCAGCGGGCAGGCCTCGGTCATGCCATAACCCACCAGGTAAGGGAACTTGATGCGCTTGAAGAGCCTCTCCACCTCGGGGTTCAGCGCCGCACCGCCCATGATGAACTCCAGGACATTGCCGCCGAAGGCCTGCACCAGGCCGTCCTTCACCTTCTTGTAGATGATATTGTTGATGCCCGGAACCTTCAGCAGGAACTTTACGACAGGTTTGTCGAGGGTAGGTTTCACCTTCGACTTGTAGATCTTCTCCATAACCAGCGGCACCGTAATCAGCAGATACGGTTTCACGTCGGCGAAAGCCTTCATGAGGGCAGCGGGCGTCGGAGCCTTTCCGAGCCAGTAGATGGATGTCCCGTTACAGAGCGGATAGATGAACTCGATCACCAGGCCATACATGTGGGCCATCGGCAGCATCGAAACCATCTTGTCGCCGGCCGGCACGTTGCGCTGGCTGTAGTCGACGTTCGCGGAGAAGTTGCGGTAGGTCAGCATCACACCCTTCGGGTCTCCGGTTGAACCGGAGGTGTAGTTGATGGTCGACAGGTCATCCCAGTTGTCGGTCGGGAAATGGACGTTTTCGGGGCCGAAGCCCTGGGGATATTTCTCCGTGAAGAGGGCATCCATCTGGTCGTAAATCTCCTGCACCGACGGATCGGCGGTCCAGAGCGCCTTCCAGGTATCCACGTCGACAACCAGCCGGACCTTCGGCATCTGACCGATGTCGAGTTTCTTCCACTTCGCCTCGTTCGTAAACAGGGCGATACTGTCGGAATGGTCCACAAGATGGTTGACACTGTCGGCGGTAAAATCGGCCAGGATCGGGACGATTACGGTCTCGTAGGTATTGACGGCCAGGTAGGCCATACCCCAGCGGGCGCCGTTCTGGGCGCAGATGGCGATCTTTTCGCCTTTCTTGAAACCGAGTTTCTCGAATACCAGGTGGAACTTCTCGATCTGGGTGGCCATCTGGGCGTAGTTGAAAGTTTCGCCCCCGATGTTGTTGAGTGCCGGCTTGTCCCAGAATTTCCGGGTCGCGGCCTCAAGGCGCTCAAGGTAATGCGGATAGGTGCTCATTAGCAAAGTAATGGTTTTTGGTTTCAGTATGAATCGATGGTCTTACGCCTCAGCGTCCGACTTGATCGGAGGCATCATCATCGGATTGATCGGGAGACGGATCTCTCCGAACTGGCTCTCGTATTTCCGGATATTATCGTTCAAGGCACCGAGCAGCCGCTTGGCGTGTTCCGGCGTCATGATGATCCGGCTGCCGACCTGCATCTTGGGCAGACCAGGCATGTTCTGGGCGAAATCGAGAATGAATTCGCTCGACGAGTGCGTGATGATGGCAAGGTTGGCATAGCGGCCCTGGGCCACTTCCGGTTTGATTTCGATATCGATCTTCTTGGGTTCCATGGCTATTTGGCAAAGGCTACGGCGCGGGTTTCGCGGATGACGGTAATCTTGATCTGTCCGGGATAGGTCATCTCATCCTGGATCTTCTTGGCGATTTCAGTCGAAAGTTCTTCGCACTGCTGGTCGGTCACGCTTTCAGCGCCGACGATGACGCGCAGTTCGCGACCGGCCTGGATCGCGTAGGTCTTGGTCACGCCCGGGTGCGAGAGGGCGATACCCTCCATATCCTTCAGGCGCTTGATGTACGATTCGATGACTTCGCGGCGGGCGCCGGGGCGGGCGCCGGAAATGGCGTCGGCCACCAGGACCAGCGGGGCGATGAGGGTATTCATCTCGATCTCCTCGTGGTGGGCGCCGATGGCGTTGCAGATGTCGGGTTTTTCCTTGTATTTCTCCGCCACCTTCATACCGAGCAGGGCGTGCGGCAGTTCAGGGTCCTCTTCACAGACCTTGCCGATATCGTGCAGCAGACCGGCACGCTTGGCCGCTTTCGTGTTGAGTCCGAGTTCCGATGCCATCGTGGCGCAGATGTTGGCCACTTCGCGCGAGTGCTGCAGCAGGTTCTGGCCATAGGAGCTGCGGTACTTCATACGGCCGATCAGCCGGATGAGTTCCACGTGCAGGCCGTGGATGCCCAGGTCGATGCAAGTGCGCTTGCCGGTTTCCATGATTTCGTCGTCGAGCTGCTTGCTCACTTTCTCGACCACTTCCTCGATGCGGGCGGGATGGATGCGGCCGTCCGCCACCAGCTGGTGGAGGGCCAGGCGCGCCACTTCGCGGCGAACAGGGTCGAACGACGAGAGCAGGATGGCTTCGGGCGTATCGTCCACGACGATTTCGACGCCGGTCGCGGCTTCGAGGGCGCGGATGTTGCGGCCTTCCCGGCCGATGATGCGTCCCTTGATCTCGTCATTGTCGATGTTGAACACCGTGACGGCGTTTTCAATGGCCGTCTCAGGCGCCGTGCGCTGGATGGTGTTGATGACGATGCGCTTGGCCTCCTTGGCGGCATTCAGGCGCGCCTCGTCCATCACTTCGTTGACATAGGACATCGCTTCCGTGCGGGCCTCCGCCTTCATGTTCTCGACCAGCTGGTTCTTCGCCTCGCTGGCCGTCATTCCGGCCACTTCCTCGAGTTTCTCGATGACTTTGCCGCGGAGTTTCTCGTATTCTTCCTGTTTCTTCCCCACAATCTCCATCTGGCTCTTGAGGTTTTCCCGGATGGCATCGACCTCTTTCTGCTTGCGGCCGATCTCCGAGTTCTGCTGGTTCAGGCCAAGTTCACGCTGTTTGAGTTTGTTCTCCAGCTGGAGGGCGTGCGCGTTGCGCTCGTTGATGTAGGCCTCGTGTTCGCTTTTAAGTTGCAGGAATTTCTCTTTGGCCTGGAAAATCTTTTCTTTCTTGATGGCCTCTCCTTCGGCTTCCGCAGCCTTGATGATCTCGTCCCTGCGGTTCTTCAGTATGACGTTGCGTACGAGAACGGTGCCGAGAACGCCCAGTCCCGCCGCAATGATCGCTGTAATGATGTAGGATAACATAATTGTAAATATATTGAGTGTAAATTGTCACGCAATACTTACAATCGAAAGGAAAAAAGCCGTTAGTCCTGGTCTATCGAAAATCTTAATGAATAAGATTTGAGCTCCGGTTTTATCGCAGACTTCCAACGTCCTATAAAAATAGAATCCCCCGAAGGGTCACCCAGGCCTGTCTTTGACGACCGAGTAGGCTCGGTTGATGTTTTAATGTTGATTTTGGCAAAGAGCAAAACTAACGGCTAAGATATTCTCCGAGGCTCTCGTCGAGTTCTTCCAGACGACGGAGCGCGTTTTGGGTTTCCCGGCTGCTTCTGGCTTCCAGTTCAAGGAGTCTGGTCTCTTCCGACAGAAGGATCATACTCAACACGTCACTCAGGTTCTGATCCCGGAAATCGAAACGCATGGCATCGATTTCCTTGTTGATCCGGTCGGCGGCGGCACGGATCAGTTCCTCCCGCTCGGCATCTACCAGATGCTGCGTTTCCTTTCCCGCAATCTTCAATGTGATCCGCTGTTTCATCGTCTCCGCCGTTATTCGTTGAGCAAACTCACGCACGCATCAATCTCCTTGATCAGCCGGGCCACGGTACGCTTGGCCTGCGTCCGGTCCCCGGCGGTCCCCAGAAATGCTTCTTTCAATCGTAAGTCAGTAATCTGTTTTTCTAATTCTTTTATTCTGGTGTCCTTTTTACTTGCTTCCTTTTCATAGCGGGCCAGCCTGGCTTTGATATCGGCATTCTCCCGGTCGAGCGTCTCATATCTGGAAATGAGTTCCTCGACCTTGGCAGTCAACCGTGTAGCCAAATCCTGTCCCATAAAAACAATTATCGGACAAATTTAATGATTATTTCACAAATTTCCAATTGGTCGACACGGAAGGCACGATTTCCTGATGCGCTGCGATATAGTCGCCGATCAGCGAACGGATGTCTTTCATCCTGTCGACGATTACCAGTTCGGCGGGATTGATCTTCGCGCCGTTGACAAGCATGTCGCCGCCGCCGCTGGCCCGGTACGAAGTCATCGCGACTTTGTAGGTTTTCGCCGGATCGAACGGAGTTCCGTCGCACATCGAGTGGATCTTCACCCGCTCTCCTGCCGGTGCGCCTTTGCTGACTTCATACACGATGCCGTCGGCCGAATCCCAGTTGTAGGAAGGACCCGAACGGTTCACCCAGTTGTCGTAGGAATACTCCAGGTAGTCCTTGATCTGCTGCCCGGTCATTTCGACGACATACAGCTGGTTTTCGAAACGGTAGATCGACACCAGGTCCTGGAACTCGATTACGCCCTCGGGCACCACGCCGCTGTTGGACAACGGAGCCGCGAAAGAGATATCCGCACCCGAGGCAGCCATCTGGACCGTCTGGACGAGATTGATGTACGACGAGGGACCGTCCAGCGCATCGGCCAGGAAAATATTGTCGGACAGATGTCCGATCGGTCGGTTGGCAAAGGCCTTGACCGCGTTGAAATCGTCCTTGAACGCCGCCACATAGTCGGAATCGGCCGGATACTTGTCCATCGGGACCAGTTTGTAGTCGACAGCCTTGCTCACCACCTTTCCGTTCTTGACGGTCAGGGTGAAATCGGCCTGGCCCACGACCATGGCTTTGGTACCGGCATCCAGCAGGACGACCTCGCCCTCGGGGCCGGCCACTTCCTTGGCCAGCGGCCGATGGTCGTGCCCGTTGAGCACCAGATCGATGCCCCGGATGCTGGAAGCCAGATAAAGAGCCTCATTCTCCCGGGCCGTTTCGCCGGAGCCCGTGCCTGAGTGGACGGCAAGGACCACCAGCTGCGGTTTCTCTTTGGCTATGACTTCATCCACCAGTCCCTGGACGATTTCGGAAATCACCTGGAAATCCATTCCGTGCCAATGGGAAGCGGACAGCCAGCTCTTCATATTGGCGTTGGTCATGCCGATGACGGCAATCTTCACACCATCTCGTTCAACAACGCAGTAAGGCTTGAAATAGGAGTCGGTAACTGCTTTGTTCTTCGGATTTTCGTCCATATCGGCAACGCCGTTCTCATCGCGGTCGAAGGCGGCGTTGGCGGCCAGGTACGGAACGGTCAGCTCAGAAGCCACGCGGTCGTACACATCGTGACCGGTCTCAATGTCGTGGTTGCCCACGACAATGGCATCGTAGCCCAGATACGAAGCGATGCGCGGATAAATGTGCGGCACGTCGGTCGCCACATAGTTGAAATAGTAGGCCGCGTTGTCGCCCTGCAGATTGTCGCCCACGTCGATAAGCACGGGGCGGACGCCGCCGGCACGCAATTCCTTGAGGTACGACGATACATTCGCCAGGGATGTCTTGGCGGCCTGGTTATCGACATACGCGGAGTCGAAATAGGCTCCGTGGACGTCGGTGGTCGAGCAGACCGTCACAGTATATTCACCGTCGGCAAGCGTGCCTTTGGGAGAAAGCAGGGAAATCAGGCAGCCGATGCCGAAACCCACGCCGAAAAGCGCGATCAGGATGGCTGCGATATTCAAGACATTTCTTTTCATCTGTCTATGAAGGTTTTAGTATTTTATTTCAAAAGAATCCGAGTCGTTGCTGACCGGGAAACGGTCGCGGTAATGCGCCAGCGGGGCCATCGGCAGGGAGGCGGTAAAGAAACGCAGTCCGCCGGTGCGGCAGCTGCGGGCGATGCTGTGCCCCACATAGTCGAGGATCATCGACTTTCCGTCGTAATCGCACAGGGCATCGCTGCCGATACGGTTGCAGAAAACGGCGTACGCGGCATTCTCGACAGCCCGGGCCCGCAGCAGGATCTGGGCCGCATCGATGCGTGATGCAGGCCAGTTGGCGATGTTCACAAGCAGGTCGTATCCGTTGCCCACGTTACGGCTCCACACCGGGAAGCGCAGGTCATAACATACGTTCAACTCGATCCGCCAGCCCAGATAAGTTACCGTGCAGCGGCGTTCGCCGGGGCGGAAAGCTGCGCCTTCACCCGAAGGCGTGAACAGATGCCGCTTGTCGTAATGCCAGGTCTCGCCTTCCGGCGTGATGAACCAGCAGCGGTTGCAATGCCGCACATTCCCGTCGGACCCGCTCACGCGGGTCGGGACCGATGCGATCACGGCCGTGCCGCATTCCGCGGCGATACGCCGGAGCCAGGTGGCGGAAATGCCGTCGACGGGTTCGACGACGGATGGATTCATCGTGAAGCCCACCGAAAAGGTCTCGGGAAGCACCAGCAGGTCGGGATGGTGCAGCGCACAGAAACGCCGCAACGGAGCATCGAGACGCGAAATCGTGGCAGCCGCGTCTTCCCACACGATATCGTGCTGGCACAAGGCGATATTCAGAAAACCTGCCGGTTTCATTTCTTACTCTTGATTTTATCGATAATCAAAGCGATGGCGCCGTCGCCCGTGACATTGCCGGCCGTGCCGAAGCTGTCCATCGCAATATAGAGCGCAATCATCAGTCCCTGCATATTCGCATCGAAGCCCAGCATCGAAGCCAGCAGGCCGAGGGCCGCCATAATGGCGCCGCCCGGTACGCCGGGCGCCGCGATCATCGTCACGCCCAGCATCAGGATAAAGCCCATATACGTGCCGAAACTCACGTCCATGCCCATACTCAGCGAGATGGCATAGGCGCAGGCCACGATCTTGAGGATACTGCACGACATATGGATCGTCGCACAGAGCGGAATCACGAAGTCGGCCACGTCGGGATCGACACCGTTCTTGATGGCCTGGGCACGGGTCACCGGAATCGTGGCGGCCGACGACTGGGTGCCGAGGGCCGTCACGTAGGCCGGAAGCATCGTGACAAGCGCCTTGAAAGGATTTTTCCGGGCGATGGCTCCCGCGATGCAGAACTGAAGCACGAGCACCGTGACGTGCATCACGAAGATGACCAGGATGATCTTGAGGAACATCCCCAGCACGGGTCCGACGTTCCCCTCCGCCCCCATCTCGAGGAAAATGCCGAAGATGAACAGCGGCAGCAGCGGGATGATGACCTTGCGGATGATGGCGAAAATCACTTCACGCAGCTCGAGCATCGCACTGCGCAGGGTATCACCGTGAAGGTTGATCAGGGTAAGGCCCAGGATGAAGGCCAGCACCAGCGCGGTAGTGACACTCATCACCGGAGGCATCTCGATGGTGAAATAGGGCTTCAGGTCGTTGGCAGCCATATCGATGTTGCCCAGCGAAACGGCCGCGTCGCCCAACAGAGAGGGGTAGGTCAGCCGGCAGGTCCCATAGGAGAACAGGCCTGAAAGGACGGTCGAAAGATAGGCGATGCCGGCCGTGATGAGCAGCAGTCTTCCCGCCCCCTTGCCGAGTTCGAAAATACCCGGGGCGATCAGGCCGAGAATCAGGATCGGGATGATCAGGCCCAGGAAATTGCTGAAGATGCTGTTGAATGTGATGAAGCAACGGGTCAGAGCATCCGGAAAAAACAAAGAGCAGACAATACCCAGCGCTATGGCGATCAGCACCTTGGGGAGCAGGCCCCATTCCTTGAACGGTTTCATGTTACAGGGTTCCGACGGCCTCCTTCAGCCGGCCGAGCGCCTCGGCGATCATTGCCCGCGGAGCGCCCACGTTCATACGCATATGTCCTTCCCCGCCCGGACCGAAGGCTTCGCCGTCGTTGAGCGCCAGACGCGCCCTGTTCACGAACAGGTCGATCAGCGCATCGTGGTCCAGGCCGAGGCCGCGACAGTCGAGCCAGACCAGGAACGATGCCTGCGGCCGGATGGCCACGATGCCGGGGATATTGTCTTTCAGAAAGTTGCACACAAAATTGACGTTGTCCTTCACGTAGGCGAGCATCTGGCGCCGCCAGGCGCCGCACTGCGTGAACGCCGCCTCGGTGGCGACGGTCGAAAGGAACATCGTGCCGTTGAGTTCGTTGGCCTCCAGATAGCCGTAGAACTTCTCCCGGATCCGGGGATTGGAGACCACGCAGAAGGAACTCACGATACCAGCCATGTTGAAGGTCTTGCTCGGCGCCGCGAAGGAGATGGAAACCTCGGCCGCCGCTTCCGATACCGTCGGGAAGGGATAATGACGGTGAGCTCCCAGTGTCATATCGGCGTGGATCTCGTCGGAGATCACCAGAACGCCATGGCGCCGGCAGATGTCGGCGACGGCGGTCAGGTCGGCGGCCGGCCAGACGATGCCGGCCGGATTGTGCGGATTCGACAGGATCAGCACCTTGGGCGCTTCCTTCCTGCAGACCTCCTCCAGGTTCTCCAAGTCCATCCGGTACGTGCCCGCCACCTCGTCGAAAACCAGCGGATTGTAGACCAGCTGCCGGCCGTTCGCCCGCGGGAGATTGAGGAAAGGCATATACACGGGCGGCTGCACGACCACCTTGTCGCCGGGCTGCGTAAAGCACTGCAGCACGAAGGCAATGCCACGGACGATGCCCGGGATGAACGTCAGCTGCGTGCGATCGATGGTCCAGCCATGCACCTGCTGCTCCCAGTCGATGATGGACTGCCAGTAACTTTCCGGGGCGATGGAATAGCCGTACACTTGATGGTCCAGGCGCCGTTCGAGGGCTTTCCGGATGGGCTCCGGCGTCTCGAAATACATATCCGCGATCCAGAGGGCCAGCAGGTCGTCGCGGCCGTAACGCGCCTGCAGGCAGTCGGTCATAATGGCGCCTGAGCCGCGTCGATCCACGATTTTGTCGAAATTATAGAGCATGTTCGGAATAAGCAAATAATCGTGTAAAGGTAACAATATATTGACAAAATTCGTACTTTTACGGATTAATTTTGACAATGGCGACCTATATCCAGAACCTCGACATCTATGCCGAAACAGGCCTGGTCCGCGGCGGCGCCCTGCTGCTGGAGGAGGGCCGGATCGCCCGCATCCTGCCGGAGCACCGGCCGGAAGTCTGCGCTTCCGCCAATGTGTGCATTGACGGGCGCGGGCTCAGCGCCGTGCCGGGTTACATCGACACCCACGTCCACGGCGGCGGCGGACACGACATCAACGACAACACGGAAGCTTCCATCCTGGGCACGCGGGATTTCTATCAACAGCACGGCGTGACGACGATCGTGCCCACCTGGATGGCACTCTCCCTACCCGACCTCGAACAGGGGCTCGACTCCCTGCGCAAGGTCCGGCGGCTCAACGCCCCCGGAAAAGCCGATATCCTGGGCGCCCATCTGGAAGGACCATTCCTCAACCCGACTTACAACGGTTCCCAGCCCAAGGAGAACATCGTCCCCATCGATGAACGGAACGTGCGCATCTACGAGGAATACCGCGACGTGATCACCCGTACGACCATCGCGCCGGAATATGGGCACAATCTCGACTTTTTCCCCGGCATCGTAGCCCTGGGCATCCAGATTTCGATGGGCCACAGCCAGGCCGTCATCGCCCAGGCCGAAGAAGGGATGAAACGCGGCGCCACGAGCGTCACCCATCTCTACAACGCGATGTCGCAGACGCACAAGGAAGGGCCGTTCCGCATCGGCGGGCTGGTCGAGGCCGGCCTGACATTCGACGGACTGTACGCCGAAACCATCTGCGACGGCTTCCATCTGCCCGACGAACTGCTGCGCATCGCCTACCGTTGCAAGGGCCCCGACAAGATGCTCGTCGTCTCGGACGCCTGCCTCTGCGCCGGAATGCCTTCCGGCACCGTGGTCCACACGGGCGGCGTTACCTTCCACGTGGAGGACGGCATCTCGATGAACGAGACGCGTACCTCCTTCGCCTCTTCCACCACCCCGCTCGACGGGATGGTCCGCCACCTGGTCTTCCACACCGGGCTCCCGGTGGAAGACGTGCTCCGGATGGCTGCGGCCACGCCCGCCAGATTGCTGGGTCTTTACGACCGCAAGGGCTCCATCGCCGAGGGCAAGGATGCCGACATCAACCTGGTGGACGCCGGATTCAACATTGTAAGGACATTTTGCAAAGGAGAATAATGGGAAAGATCTACGACCGGCTCGCACAGGACTACCGCATTAAGGAAGGGCTCAAGGCCTGCATCAGCTGCGGCACCTGCACCGCCATCTGCCCCGCGGCGGAATTCTACCGCTACAACCCCAAGAAGATCGTCACCATCGTGCAGAGCCGCGACGACGATGCCATCATCGAACTGCTCAAGAGCGACACCATCTGGTACTGCGGAGAATGCCTCTCCTGCGTGACGCGCTGCCCGCGCAAGAACGCGCCGGGTCTGGTGATCATGGCCCTGCGGGCCCTGTCCATCGAACTGGGTTATTTCGCAGAGAGCGAAAAGGGCCGCCAGATGCTCCCACTGATGCACGCGATGCAGCAAAACGTCCTCAACTACGGCTATTGCGTCTATCCCAAGACTTTCGCATACGACAAGCACCCTGAATACGGCACGGTGGGCAAATGGACGCAGGACCATATGGAAGACGTGTACGAGCGCCTCGGCGCGCACCTGGGCCAGGTCGGCCCCGGCGCACTGCGCAAGATCCCGCAGGAGTCGCTCGACGAACTGAAGGCCATTTTCGACCTGACCGGCGCCACCCGCTGGATGGAAGTCGTCGAAGAGAAATCGCGCGAGAAGGCCGCCGAAATGGGGCTCTCGATGGAAGAGTACGAAGCGCAGGCCTTCAACCAGACTTCGACCTGCCACCTCAACCCCCAAGACTGACGCGCTATGATCTACCAAGGAAAACAACGCATCTGGTCCGAGTACCAGAAAGAAATACCCACCGACCACTGGTTCTACGTGCGGAGCTGCATCCGCCAGAGTTTCTTCCCGGCCTCCGAGAAGACCTTCCTGGAGATCCTCCGCGACCGGCTCGGCAAGGACATTTACGAGACGCCGCACCACACTACCTGCGGCGGCATCGCCTACCACAGCGAAGCCATCCCGCAGGAAACGATGATGACCATCATCGCCCGGCAGTTCGCCCTGATGACCGAGGCGGGTTATGAAAACTACGTGTGCAGCTGCATCACGAGTTTCGGCCTCTACTCCGAGGTCATCGAGGACTGGCGCGAATTCCCCGAACTCGAGGCGAAGATCCGCGAGAACCTCTGGAAGGCCACCCGGCGGGAGTTCAAGATCCCGACCTACCTGGCCCACGCCAGTGACCTGATCTACAAGTTCCGCAACGAGATCGCCGAACGGGCGAAGTTCCGGCTCGTCAACCGCGAGACGGGTGAGCCCTTGCGCGTTGTGGAGCACATCGGCTGCCACTACGCCAAGATGTTCCCGTCCAAGGGCGTGGGCGGCGCCGAGTACCCCTACGTGCTGGCCGGCATGGTGGAATCGTGGGGCGGCGAGGTGATCGACTACCCGGAGCGGCGCCACTGCTGCGGCTTCGGCTTCCGCCAGTATCTGGTCAAGGCCAACCGCGGCTACTCGATGTCGAACACCCACAAGAAATTCGAGAGCATGGAGCCCTTCGAACCCGACATGATCATCACCAACTGCCCCGGCTGCCCCTATTTCCTCGACCGCTGGCAGTACGTCATCGCCGAGCAGACCGGCAAGACCTACGGCCAGAACGGCTACGGCATTCCCGTGTTCACTTACGAGGAGGTGGCCGGCCTGGTGCTGGGTTACGACCCGTGGGACCTCGGCCTGCAGACCCATCAAGTGGCCGTCGAGCCACTGCTCGACAAAATGGGCATCCCCTACAAACCGGAAGACAAATACAAGGGACTGAACGGCAAGGAATTGCAGAGGCCGGAATTCCCGATGAACATCAAATGCTGCTGATATGAGCCAGAATGTCGTCGTCATCGGCGGAGGACCCGCCGGCATCGAAGCCTCCCGCAGGCTGCGCGACCTGGGCTACACGCCCATACTCATCGAAAAGGAACCCGTCCTGGGCGGCCATCTCGCCCGCTGGGACCGCCTCTTCCCCGACGGGGTCGAGGCGCGCACCTTCCTCGACCCGATGCTCGAGGACCTGGGCGGCATTAAATATTTCACCGAGACGGAGGTCCTGTCGATCAACCGCCTTAAGGATACCTGGGTGGTCAAACTCTCGAACGGTCTCTCCGCACAGGTCCGCGCCATCCTGCTGACCACGGGCTTCGACCTGTTCAAGGCCGAGAAAAAGGAGGAATACGGCTACGGCATCTACGAACGCGTGATTACCAACGCCGAGCTGGAGGCCTGGTTCAAGAGCGGGGCGGCGCCCCAGTTCGACGATGTGAAGGTCATCGGTTTCGTCCACTGCGTAGGCTCGCGCGACGAGAAGGCGGGCAACCGCCAGTGCTCGAAGGTGTGCTGCGTGACGGCCGTCAAGCAGGCCTGCGAACTCAAGGAAAAGTTCCCGGGAGCGACGGTCTATTGCTTCTATATGGACCTGCGCATGTTCGGCCGCAAGTATGAGGACCTGTATCTCAAGGCCCAGAAGGAACACGGCATCCGCTTCGTGCGCGGCCGCGTCTCCGAAGTGTCGGAAGATCTCGACGGACACCTCTTCGTCAAGGCCGAGGACACACTGTTCGGCAAACCGATGAAGATCAAGATGGACATGCTCGTGCTGATGGCCGGCATGGCCCCTTCCGCCAGCACCCAGCAACTGTCCCGGATGATGAACATCCAGACGGGCGAAGACGGCTTCTTCCTCCCGAAGAGCCTGATCGTCAGCCCGTTCACTTCATCGCGCGAAGGCGTGTTCTTCGCCGGTGCCGCCACCGGGCCCAAAACCATCCCCGAAACGATGAGCGAAGCCTCGGCCGCCGCCCTGGCCATCGACCGCTATCTCAAAGCCCCGCAGAAATGATCGATTTCGGCTACGGACTGACCCCGAGTTCCACCCTCAGGATTGAGAACGTCGAGAATCCGGCGTTCGAGGAACTCCATCGGCTCGAACCCGATGTGGCCAAGTGCATCGCCTGCGGCTCCTGCACCGCCAGCTGTTCGGCGGGCGTGTTCACGGAGATGAGCCTGCGGCGCGTGATCCTCTCGCTCCAGCGGGGCCGGGAGAAGGAGACCCTCCCGATGCTGCGGCACTGCATGCTCTGTGGCAAATGCCTGCTGGTCTGCCCGCGGGGCATCAACACGCGCCACCTGATCCTGAGCATCGGCAAAGTTTATAAAGTGGAGGAAGAGCGATGAAAGAACGCATCCTGGCCGCCTACGATCCCTTTGTCCTGCCGTTCGTCTTTGGAATGACCTTCGTGCTGGGCTACTGCATCCTGTCGCTGATCAAGGTGCTGGTGCAGCTCTCGCCCGCCGACCGCCGCAAGTTCGCCCTCTCGCTGATCACGCCCACCGCCATCGTGAAGAACATCCGCGACCTGTTCTGCGACTGCCTCTTCCACGTCAAGTTGTGGAAGCGCAACAAGGTGCTGGGCTATATGCACTCGAGCATCGCCTTCGGCTGGTTCATGATCATCGTCATCGGCCACATCGAGACGATCCTCTACATTCCGGAGCGGCTGCACAAGCTCTACTACCCCATCTTCTTCCGCTACTTCATGGAGGAGCAGAACACGACGCTGCAGGGCTCGTTCTTCTTCTTCCTGATGGACTTCTTCCTGCTGATCATCCTGAGCGGTATCACCATCGCCATCATCAAGCGTTTCCGTTCGCGCATCGTGGGAATGCGCCGCACCACGAAACTCACCCTCACCGACCGCATCGGCCTCTACAGCCTCTGGGCCATCTTCCCGCTGCGCTGGATCGCCGAGGGTTTCACGGCCGGCGTGGCGGGCGGCAGTTTCATGACCGTCCCCATCAACTGGCTGCTCCGGAACTTTATGAGCAATCCACAGAACTTCACCTTGGCTTGGTGGCTTTACTCCCTGGCGCTGGGCACTTTCCTGACGGTGCTGCCGTTCACGCGTTATATGCACATCCCGGCGGAGATCCTGCTGATCCCGATGCGCAATGCGGGGCTGCCGGTACGCCACACGCGCAAGGGCTTCTCGCTGGCGATGCTCTACTCCTGCCCGAGTTGCGGCGTGTGCATCGACGCCTGCCCGATGGGCGTGCAGAAGAAGAACGTGAGCGACGCCACCGTCTATCTCGTGCGCAACCTCAAACGGCGCAACGCCAAACGCTCGCTGGAGATCGCCGAGAAATGCCTGATGTGCGGCAAATGCGCCGCGCTCTGCCAGGTGCAGATGGACGCCTGCGGCCTGCGCCTCGCCTACCGCAGTTCACAGGAGCGGAAGAACAACCGGATACCGGCAGATTTCAACTATCTGGAAGCCGTCGAGCCGTTACCGAAGGTCGGCGACGAGAAAGTGCTTTACTATGCCGGCTGTATGAGCTCGCTCACGCCCGTCATTTCCCGTTCCGTGCAGAAGGTCCTGCAGCACGCCGGCGTAGACTTCGAGCTGATGGACAAGGACGGCAGCATCTGTTGCGGCCGGCCCCTGATGCTCAGCGGCCGCCAGGAAGAGGCCCGCAAGCTCATCGAAAAGAACCGCGAACTCATCGAGCACAGCGGCGCCCACATCCTGCTGGTAAGCTGCGCCATCTGCTATCGGATCTTCAAAGAACACTACGACCTGATCGACGTGGAGGTAATGCATTATACGGAGTACTTCAACCGGCTGATCGCCGAAGGACGGCTCCGCCTGGAGAACGGTCACCAGACCCTGGTCTATCACGACCCGTGCGACCTGGGCCGCGGCTGCGGCATCTACGACGCACCGCGCCAGGCCCTGCGTGCCGTCGGCCAACTCGTCCCCGCCGCCAAGGAGCGCGTGGAGAGCGTCTGCTGCGGCGGCTCCGTCGGCTCGCTGACGCTCCGCTATGAAGACCGCGAGCCCATCACCCGCGGCGCCCTCGACAACCTGACGGCCAACAACCCCGAGCAGATCGTCACCGCCTGCCCGCTCTGCCTGAAGACCTTCGACCGCTACGCCTCCGTCCCTGTCGTCGACTTCGCCCAGGCCCTCGCGGAGCATCTGGCGTAGCCACAGCGCCTCCCCCGGAGGTAGTCGCGGCGCCTGTTTGGCGGGCTCGCGGCGCCCCATCTCCGCGAGCCCGCCAAACAGGCGCAAAGGCACCCTCCCCGCAGGACCCTCTGCCGCCGTTTTCAGCCTCAATCCTTGCGCCTATTGCCGTAATCAAGCCCTGGCGCAAAAAACTCAATCGAAATCGGCCTTTGAGCCCAGTCCCAGGCCGATACCTTTGCGCCTACCCGGCGAAATCAACCCCCAAACGCAAAAATCTCTTTCTGTTCCGCTGCGGAACAGAAAGAGATTTGCAAGCAGATTGTTAGAATTATTCTACCGTTATGTAGGTTACAATGGTTTCAGTGACATCAGCGCCAAGCGTGGGGGCAACAGCCGCTTCAATCTTATATCGACCCGCTTTAGTCAACTGGAATTCGCGATCCGACTGCAACAACGTTGCGGCATTGCCATCAGGATCGGTAATAGTCCATACCGCTCCGTCATAAGTAGACATATGATTAATCAACACAAAATCAAACCAATCATTTTTCGCATACGATGCATTAGTTTTGATGAAAGCAGTAGGCATGACGGGAAGTTCAATGAGAGAAGAACTTGTTGGATCAATCCGAGTAGGACCAAAAACTGTCTGCCCAAAATCAGTCGTGCAGTACAGCACAATTCTGTCACCAAAGTCCAGAGACGTTCCGTTAGGAACTTTCACTAACATTTGCCAATTTGTCCAACTCCCTACTATCAAATCATTTACGACCAACGTGGCATCCCAGCCCCCATTTAAATAATGATCCATGTCCGTCTTTTCCACACCGTTCTTATCAATTAGAACCGCCTTTAATTTCCCATCGTAGGTTGTCGTACCACAATTCTTGACTGAATACCCGATGCGAAACCATCCGTTAGAAACGAATGGATCATCGTAAGTCAGGTATCTTGTCTTCAATTGATATATATGCTCGGATGTCGGATCCGGATAGAAATCGAAGAAAGCCTGAGTATGGTAAGAAAAGTCTCCGTTCGAAGAAGACAGGTTTGTACAATAATAATAACCGTTATTGGATCCAGCCCAACCAAAGTTCACATGGAAAACAGTCGCACCGTCATAAGTCCCGTAAGCGTCCAAAAGGAATGTGTGTCCGGAACTTTTATTGGCAGAAAAGCCTGAGAAGAGGACAGGGCGCTGATCCAGTTCCGACCGAAGGAGGGACTCCCACTGCCGTGGATTATAATCGGAGGAACGCTCCAGCCGGGCAGCCTTGTTCAGGCCAAAATGATCGATCATATGGCCGATAATAGTTTCATTGACCGTACCCGTACCACTCACGGAGTACTGCGCCTCCACGATTGCGCCCAAATCGGCCAAAAGCCGCCCCAGGTTATCCCGCACTGTTGACGAAGCAGAACGAATTCTCTGGTAGTCCGTCAAAGTACGGAGACTTGTCCAGTCATAGGTTGCCTCCAGGGAATACGCAGCAGGAGCGACAAAGCCGTCCGGTACCGAATACCCTCCGACATTACCGGAAGCGTTGACCGGTACGACGACACCAGACTGGCCACTCTCATATGTCAGCAATTCGCCAAGCGCGACAGGCACACATCCGGTGACCGTCAACACACCCCCTACTTTAGGACAATAGGCATTAAAAACATTACTGCCGAAAAGGTAGCCATCGTTGTTCCCCTGATCCCATTCCGGGGTCAGTTTTTCTACCCTGTCGCTTACTTCTCCGGAAATAGAGGCATCTGTCTTGGTACCGACAAACCGGGTCCACAACTCCTTCACTTCCGGCGCTTGAGTCCTGGCAGAACGGACATAAGCTTTCATCCAGTCCATCCACCATTTTACATTTTCCGGCATATTCTGCGTTTCGAACCGGCCGTCCGGTGAAATACCCAGAACCGGACGGACATTGTCATCACCGGCGATAATCACAAAGCCGCCGCCGGCACGGGCAAACACATAAAATGCCGGAGGCAGACTCGATTTCGTGGCAAATTCCTCACCATCCCATATCAATTCAATGTCACCACCGCCGACTTTTGTGGAAGGTTGCGCCGAAAAAATCATCTTGGCAATCTTCAGTGCTCTTTCCGGAGACACAGGCGAGGCTTGCAGCGACAGGCTGCAAAACAAAGATACCAGCACAAGGAATATGATTCTTTTCTTCATAAATTATTCCTCCAATAACATCATAATGTATCCGTTGCCTGCAACTGCATCGGCAAACCATACCCGGTTATGGACACGCTTGAGGACTTTCATCGAAGCATTGGTTACCGCACCAACCCCTGCGGAGCCGAGTGGTTGTACTGTTACCGCAACAGTTTCTCCGGCATTCAGGCCATAAGGGGTCGTCAAACCAAGGGCAAATCCGGCATCCCAGTTCTGGATACGAACGTATCGAGTACCTGTATTACCGGTCTCTGTCTTATAAACGTACTGGCCGGAATTTTCATTGTGAGCACAAGTCTGAACGCATCCACCACTATTATATAAAATGCCGGTAAAAGCACCAGCGTCAACTTGTGATAACAAAAAAGGAGCTTGATACTGAGGTGTATAGGCGAATTCGGGCATCGGGCGGAGATGGGATCGGTTGATGAAATGATCGGGACCCGAATAAGCACCGGCATTCTTGACTTGCGCTTTTCCCTGAGAATCATAAAGCTCTATCGTCATTCCGGCATCCAGCATTCCGGTAGGAACCACCAGAAAGAATTCCCGGTTCGATTCGTATCCTGCTCCGCAGGCAAGCGTCAGTTTTTGGCAGGCTTCTGCAGACTGATTCTCAACTGGCGTAACAACGGGCACTCCTTCCTCAAATGAGAGAGAAAAAGAGCCGTTGAGCACATCGGATTCTCCTTTCGAGTACAAAACAATCGAACTGACTGAAGCCGCATTGGCGACCTTCAAGCGGAGGACTCCGAACAAATTCTTGAATGCAAAACCTTCACTCAACACCGATGTCGTACCCGCCGACAGATTAGCGCCGACACCGAAGGTATCCCATTCCGTCTCATATACCTGCGTATCCGAAACCGTCAGGCTAATGGCAGGACCACCCGCTGTCGAGGTAAGGGACGTAGCAGCCGAAGCCGGATAGACCGCATAGAACGGCCCGTCACCATCCAAAACTGGACCGGAAAAGGTTCCGGTTGTCATTCCGACGGATTCATCATTCAAAGTAAACACCTTGCCCATATTATTCTGCGCATTGAACACCCGAATCTCATCGCCCTGGCTCCATAAAACTTCATTTTCGCTCAGAAGCGTCTTGGTTTCGCCCTGCTCCAATGTCACAGTAAAACTTACTGAGTCAACCGCGGAATCGGGTTTCGTTTCCTCCTGATTCCGGGCGGAATCATCAATCACAATCGGATCGACACAGGACACAGCACCCCATCCGACACAGATGGCGGCTACGAAATAACTCATTATTTTTTTCATAACTTCCACCTTTATTCCTGCCAGTTGCCCGGCTCATCAATGATAACTCCTTCATTGCCCGTACCGGAAATGACCTGTAATACCACAGGAGCATCCAGTTCTATCGCCTCAGATAAGGGGCGGACATAGTATCTTTTGTCTTTCTTCATCATAAAAAAACTTTGAGCGATGTTATTGCAAATTTATAAAAAATACAACAAGCAGCCGATTTCCGTCCGATTTTTTCTAACTTTGAAAGATAAAAGACATGTATGCTAAATAAGATGAAAGAGTTCAAGCCCACGAAATACATTCTGGAAACGGTGGCGACGGGCCGGCGTTTCGAGGACGGCGGGTGGACGCTGGCGGATCCCGAGTGCAAGGAGCCGTCGCTGGTGCGTGCCATCTACGATAAGAAACAGATTGAATTCGGTCCCGAGGAGCGGGGCATCTACAAGTTCGCCGACTGGATGCCGGTGCGTCGGATGCTCAAAGGCTCGGCGGCGACCGTAACCTATAAAAGCGAGAAGCTCGGGGCGAAACTGGGCTTGCCGAACCTGTACATCGCTTTCTCCGGCTGGTGGCCCGAGAAAGGCGGCGCGATGAGCACCTGCTCGTTCAAGGAAACCGAAGCCTACAGCGTGTGCGCCCGTATCCCCGACGGAGAAAAACGGGTACTGGTGGTCGCTTCGGCCGGCAACACGGCCCGTGCCTTCGCCAAAGTCTGTTCCGAAAACAACATCCCGCTCCTGCTCAGCGTGCCGGAAGAGAACATCAATGCACTTTGGTTCGAGAGACCGCTCAACGACTGCGTGAAACTCATCTGCTCGCCGAAAGGTACCGACTATTTCGATGCCATCGCCCTGGGTGATGTGGCCTGCACTTCGCCGCTGTTCTTCGCCGAAGGCGGCGCCAAGAACGTCGCCCGCCGCGACGGAATGGCCACCACCGTGCTTTCCGCAGCGCAGGTCCTGGGACGCATCCCCGACGCCTATTTCCAGGCCATCGGATCGGGCACCGGCACCATTGCCGCGTGGGAGGCGAACCTCCGCCTGATCGAAGACGGCCGGTTCGGCAGCCACAAGATGAAACTCTTCCCCTCGCAGAACGTCCCGTTCCTGCCGATGTACGACGCCTGGAAAGCCGGCAGCCGGCCGCTCCTGCCGATGGACGACGAGGACGCCCGCAGGAAAGCCCTGATGATCGACGCCAAGGTGCTCTCGAACCGCCGGCCGCCGTACAGCCTGCGGGGCGGCGTCTACGACGCCCTCCTCGACGCCGGCGGCGATATGGAATGCGCCACCAACGACGACATCGCAGCGATGAAGCAGCTCTTCCTCGAAACCGAAGGCATCGATATCCACGAAGCAGCGGCCGTCGCCCTTAAGGGTATGATCAACGCCTTTGAAGCCGGCAAACTGCCGCGCGATGCAGTAGCCATGTTGAATATCACCGGCGGCGGTCAGGCCCGCTTCCAGCGTGAGCACGCCTGCCATTACCTGAAGCCCAGCCTCATCGGCAACGCCTCCGATCCCGGCATCCTCGAAAAAATCGAAAATCTTTTCAAATGAAACGTTTCTTCCTTCTTTCCCTGGCCACCCTGGCACTGATGACGGCCGGATGCGGCGCACCCAATACCGACGGCACGCCCGACGCCAAAGCCGCTGCGGAGCTGGCTGCACGCGTCATTCCCGACGCGGCCGGCCATTTCGTCTTTGAGACCCTGCCCGCCGATACGGCCGATTTCTTCACGCTGCGACAGGAGGGCCGCAAGATCGCCATTGGCGGCAACAACGCCAACTCGATGGCCGTGGGCCTCAACTACTACCTGAAGTACTATTGCCACGTGAATATCGGCTGGTTCGCCTGGGACAAAGGCACGATGCCCAAGACCCTGCCGCGCGTGGAAACGCCTGTCCGGCACGACGCGCGCGTGCCGAAGCGCTTCTTCCTCAACTACTGCACCTACGGCTACACGATGCCCTGGTGGAACTGGAAGGAATGGGAACATTTCATCGACTGGATGGCCCTCAACGGCATCAACCTGCCGCTGGCCATCACCGGCCAGGAATCCATCTGGTACCAGGTCTGGACTGAACTCGGTCTCTCCGATGAAGAAGTCCGCAGCTACTTCACCGGTCCCGCCCACCTGCCGTGGCACCGGATGCTCAACATCGACCGCTGGGGCGGTCCGCTTCCTAAATCCTGGCTGGAAGGACAGGAGGCCCTGCAGAAACAGATCGTGGCCCGCGAGCGGGAGCTCAATATGAAACCTGTGCTCCCGGCCTTTGCCGGACACGTCCCGCCGGAACTGCAGCGTGTCTATCCCGAGGCGAAAATCGAACGGATGAGCGACTGGGCCGGCTTCGCGCTGGAAGACTATCCCTGGTTCCTCGATCCGGAAGACAAGCTGTTCCCGGTCATCCAGCAGAAGTTCCTTGAAAAGGAAGTGGCCGTCTACGGCACTGACCACGTCTACGGCATCGACATTTTCAATGAGATGATTCCCAAAAGCTGGGAGCCCGACTATCTGGGCCGCGTGAGCAAGGGCGTGTACGAATCGCTCGCCGCTGCCGACCCCGAAGCCACCTGGCTCCAGATGACCTGGTTGTTCTACAATGAGCGGAAATACTGGTTCGAGAACGACTCCGACGAACGCGTGAAAGCATTCCTGACCTCCTACCCCGCCGAGAAATCGATCCTGCTCGACTACTACTGCGAGCGGATGGAAGTCTGGCGCAAGACACAGAGCTACTACGGCATCCCTTTCATCTGGTGCTACCTGGGCAACTTCGGCGGCAACACCTTCCTGGCCGGCAACATCAAGGAAATCAGCAGCCTGATCGAAGGCGCCTTCGCCGAGGCCGGTCCCAGTTTCCAGGGTCTCGGCTCCACGCTCGAAGGCTTCGACTGCAACCCGTTCATGTACCAGTTCATTTTCGAGAAAGCCTGGGATTTCCCGCAGCACCGGGATCTGGACACCTGGGCCGCGGAACTGGCCCGGACCCGCAGCGGCGTGGACAACGAGGAAGCGCGGGCCGCATGGAAAGAACTGTTCGAAGAAATCTATATCCAGCGTTCCGTCCCGGGGCACAGTCCGATCATGAACCTGCGGCCGTCGTTCGGCCGCTCGAGTTCCTATCACTCCAGCGTGCGCTTCAACTATGAGAACGAGAAGCTGCGCGAAGTGATCGGGCATCTGCTCGCTGCGGAAGGAAACGGCCCGTCGTACGGATTCGACCTGGTCAATCTGACCCGGCAGTATCTGAGCAACCGTTTCGAGCAGCGTTTCGCCGAATACAACGAAGCTTATGAGGCGTGCGACAAGGAACGGATGGCGGCGTTGAAAGACGAGTTGCTGGCCACGTTCGACACGCTCGACGGATTGTTGTCCTCACAGCCGTATTTCCTGGTGGGCAAATGGATAGCCGACGCCCGCGCCTGGGGCGCCACGCCGGACGAAGCCGACTACTTCGAGACCAATGCCCGCAACCTGCTCACGAGTTGGGGCGACCGCGGCAACCTGCTGACCGACTACGCCGACCGTTCCTGGGCCGGCCTGGTCGGCACCTACTACAAGCCGCGCTGGGAGATGTTTTTCCAGGCCGTCGACGAAGCCCTCACCGCCGGCGAGAAACTCGAAGGCGCCCGCTACGACACCCTGCTGGAGCAGATGAAGGACTTCGAGTACGCCTGGTGGGCTGAACGCCCGGGTAAATTCGCAGACAAGCCCGCCGGCAATCCCGTCGAGCTCGTCAAGAAAGTGTTTGCGGAATAAAGGCTCAGAGCACTTCGCAGACCACGAAATTGCTGCCTCCGATGAAGATCAGATCTTTGTCGGAGGCTTTTTCATCGGCCAGGGCGAGGGCGTCGGCAACGGTGAGGGCGACACGGCCGGGGAGGCCGCAGTCGGACATCGTGTTGGCCAGGTCGACGGCCGGAAGGGCGCGAGGGCTCGAAGCCTGGGTATAGATGTAGCTCACGTTGCGGGGCAGCAGCGGAATGATGGCCGAAAGGTCTTTCTCGCGGGCAAGGCCCAGGATGAAAAACACATTCCCATAATCGCAGGAGATGCGGTCGATCTGCTCTGCCACCCAACGGAGACCGTGGGCGTTGTGGCCCGTGTCGCAGATGATCTTCGCCTTGCCGGCGACCGGATCGGCTTCGCGGAGCGTCTCCCAGCGGCCGTGAAGGCCGGTGCGACGGGCAGCTGCGCACACGCCGGTTCGGAAGGCCGCCAGATCGAGCGACAGCATCGGCTGCAAGACACCGACGGCAGCCGAGAGCGTGCACAGGTTGCGTTCCTGGTAATCGCCCGGCAGATCGAGGTCGGACACCTTCAGTTCCAGGCACGGCGGAGCTTCGACGGCGAAAGTCAGAGGGCTGCCGCAGGCAGTGGCTTTCGCCTCGAACACCGGCCGTGTCTCGGGGAGGAACTCCCCGACGACCGCGGGCACACCCGGCTTGATGATGCCCGCCTTCTCTCCCGCGATGGCTTCGAGCGTATAGCCCAGATGTTCGCAGTGCTCCAGACCGATATTGGTGATGATGCTCAGAATCGGCGTGATGACATTGGTCGAGTCGAGCCGGCCGCCGAGACCGGTCTCGATGACGGCGATATCGACCGCTTCGGCTGCGAAGAAGTCGAAAGCCATCCCCGTCGTAATCTCGAAAAACGACGGCTTGTTCTCCGTGAAGAAGTCCTGCCAGCGATCGAGAAAAGCCTCGACGAACTCCCTCGGGACCATCCGGAAGGAATCCCCTTCCACGATCTTCATCCGCTCGCGGAAATCCACCAGATGCGGCGAAGTATACAACCCCACCTTCAGACCGCAGGCAGCCAGGCCCGCCGCCAGCATATGGCTCGTAGAGCCCTTGCCGTTGGTGCCGGCTATGTGGATGGAACGGAACTTCCGGTGCGGATGCCCCAGCACCGCATCGAAAGCCTCCATCGTCTCAATGCCGGGCTTATAGGCTACCTTCCCCACCTTCTGGTAGGAAGGGAACTGGTTGAACAGCCAGTTTATCTTCTCTTCGTAGGTCTTCATCCCTTCAATCATCGTCGTCATCCGCCCCGATGGTCCGGGCAATCTTCTGGATGTTGAGGCTGCGGGCCGAGGCGTCGATGATGTCTTTGTAGATACCGCCTTTCTTGTAGACTTCGTCGGGGTGGCCCGACTCTTCCACACGGCCTGTCTTCAGGGCATAGACCATCTCGCTGTCGATGATCTGGGAGATGCTGTGCGAGATGATGATCACCGTGCGGTCTTTCTTGATGGCGTCGATACTGTTCTTGATCTGCTCCGTGGCGATAGCGTCGAGGCTGGCCGTGGGCTCGTCGAGGAAGATGATAGGCGGATTCTTGAGGAACATGCGGGCAATGGCCACACGCTGCTGCTGGCCGCCCGACAGGTCGGAGGCCTTGTTCTCGAACTTCTTCGGCAGTTCCATGATCTGGTCGTAGAGGAACGACTTCTTGGCCGCCTCTACCACCTCCTCGTGCGTGGCGTTCGGATTGCCGTAGAGGATGTTTTCCTCGATGGTCCCGTCGAAAATATGGTTCTTCTGCAGCACCAGGCCGATATTGTCGCGCAGGTACTTGGTGTCATACTCGCGAAGATCCACCCCGTCGAGCAGGATGCGGCCCGTCTGCGGCTCGTAGAACTTGTCGAGCAGGTTCACGATGGTGCTCTTGCCGGCGCCCGACAAGCCCACCAGTGCCGTGATCTTGCCCGGCTCGATGACCATATTCACGTCGAAGAGCGCCTGGTTGCCGTTGGGATAGGTGAAGTCTACGTGCTGGAGTTCGAACTTGCCGTGGATCTTCTCGGGCTTGTAGTCGCCCGTAGGCTCGACCTCTTTCTCGGAGTTCAGGATGCCGAAGAAGCCCTCGGCGTAGATCAGTGCGTCGTTCACGTCGTCGAAGATACGCTGCAGCTGCGTGATCGGGGCGATGACGTTGCTGAAGAGCATCACGTGGTACATGATCTTACCGATCGTCATGCCGGGATACTCCTTCAGGACCAGATAGGCCGTCAGGATGATGACCAGCACCGTACCGACCTGCCGCACGAAGCTCTTGAGGCCGTTGTAATAGAAGGCCACCTTGCGGGTCTTCATCTGGTTCTCCGTCACCTGGTTCTGAATGTCGAGCTGCTTGCCCGCCTCGATCTTCTCGCGGTTGAAACTCTTGATGACGTTGATAGAATCGATGATGTTCTTGATGCCCTGGCTTTTGGCTTCCAGGTGGCCGCGCATCTCGCGCCGCCAGCCTTTCAGGCGCCGGGCCTGCCGGTACGTGATCCAGAAATACACCGGCACGATGCCCAGGGCCACCAGGCCCACGTACACGTTGGCGGCGAACATCAGGATCAAGGCCAGGATGGCCGTGGAGAACAGCGGCAACAGATCGATGAAGAAATTCTGCACCGTGCGCGACAGGCTGCTGACGCCCTGGTCGATACGTGCCTGCACCTTGCCGGTGGCGTTTTCATCGCTGTTGAAATAGGCCATCCGGAACGTCAGCACCTTTTCGACCACGGCCTGCGAGAGGTCGCGCGAGACGAAGATGCGCATCCGCTCGCCGTAGTAGTTCTGTGCGAAGGTAATCAGGGCCGACAGGATCTCCTTGCCCAGCAGGACGATGGAGATGATGGTCATGATGCGGGCGGCCTGCGGCCAGGTGAAATCGGTGCCGATCAGGGCGTTGATGGCGTCGACCGTGCGGTCGAGCACGATGGCGTTGACCTGTGCCATCAGGGACCCCACCAGCGTGAGGATGAGGGTGATGACAACCAGCCAGCGATACGGCTTGACGAAAGGCCGTATGTTCTTGAAGAGTTGGAAAAGGTTCATGCGACTTTTAATCCCCGTCGCCGGTCCATTCCCGGTAAGGGCGATGGAAATCCATCAGGTAACGGACCACTTCGTCGGTCTCGTCGGTAATCTGGAGGATCAGGTTCCTGTATTTGCCCCGCTCCTGCAGGTCGACCAGCAAGGGGTAAATGGGTGAGTCTTCGGTATAGTAATGGGTACCCAGGAAAATCATCGGGCTGGAGTAACCCAGGGTCTCATAGTGGTTCTGCGCGGCGTCCTGGAAAATTTCCTGGAAAGTGCCGGCGCTGCCGGGCGTGTAGATGATGCCGCCCTTGGGCACGGAGATGATGTAGTTCTCGCGTATGCTGTTGTCGAAGAACTTGGCGATGTCCGTGGCGAAAGGGGTAGCGGGCTCGTGGCCGTAGAACCAGGTGGGAATGCCGAGGCTGTGGAACTGCGGGTCGCAGGGATACTTCTCCATCACCTCGAAAGCGTGGGTGAGCCAGCCCGGATCGCGGAACGTGGGCGACACCGACACAATGTTCAGGGCATCGCGAACCTCCGCTTCCGTGCGACCGGCCATCCAGGCACCCAGATGCACGGCTTCCATGGCGCCGGGGCCGCCGCCGCTGACCATCAGCTTGCCGAGCTCGGTGAGCCGCTTGCTGATCTCCACGATCTGGCAGTAGGATTCGTCGGTGCGTTTGACGGCGTGGCCGCCCATTACGGCCACGATGTCTTTCTCGTCGTATTGCTTGACGAACTGGTCGAGGGCGTTGCCGATGGAATGGTCGTGGAGCACGCGGCAAAGGGTTTCCTTGATGTCGCTGGTTTCCTTGCCATGGGCCATGTAGCGCTCGTAGCAGATGGTGTCGTAGCAGGTGTAGAACGTCTCGTGATAGCCCGGCTTGTAGTGCAGATACAGCGACTTGGCGTCGTAGAGCTTGTTGGGAAACACCTTGTAGGGCATTTTCACGCGCGGGAAGACGATGCACTCGCCGTCCATCGCATAATACATCCGCGGCGGGATGTGGCAGCCCATGAAGAGGCAGTCTTCGAAGCGGTAGTTTTCGATGGGAAATCCACAATTTTCGAAGTTGACCGCCTGAAAGGCACAATGACGGATGGTCTCCGATTGAGACAGCAATTGTCGCAGGGCGAACAATTCTTCGATTTCGGTGTAGTTTTCTCTCATAACCGGCGGGGGTCAAGCGGAGAACTGTTCGCGCAGCGAGGCGTTGCGGGCATCGGCGTCAGCACCGCAGGCGCTGAAGTAGTATTTGATCTTGGGCTCGGTGCCGGACGGGCGGATGGTCACCTTGCAACCGTCCTCGCTGAAAATCTGGAGCACGTTCGATTTCGGGAGACCGGTCTTCTCCGGTTCGTTGTAGTCCACCACTTTCACAACGGGTGAACCGGCCAGGGTCTTGGGCGGTTCGGTGCGGAAGTCGGCCATCATCTGCTGGATCTGCTCGATGCCGCTCTTGCCCTTCTTCGTGACCGAGAGCAGGCTCTCCTTGAAGTAGCCGTACTCGGCGTAGATTTCCTGCAGATAGCCGTAGAGCGTCTGGCCGCGGTCGGCCAGCCAGGCGGCGCACTCGCAGAGGAGGCAGCAGGTGATCACGGAATCCTTGTCGCGGACGAAAGAGCCGGCGTTGAAGCCGTTGCTCTCCTCACCGCCGCAAATGAAGGTCTTCTGACCTTCCAGAACGCGTTGTTTCTCGGCTATGTATTTGAAACCGGTGAGCACGTCGAAGATCTCGACACGGTATTTCTTGCAGATGGCCTTGAGCAGGTCGGTGGTCACAATGGTCTTCACAAGGTATTGGGTGCCGTCGAGTTTGCCCAGTTCGGCCCAGCGGGTCAAGGCATAGGAGGAGACCAGCGTAGCGATCTGGTTGCCCGTAAGGAGGACCATTTCGCCTTTGTCGTTACGCACGGCGCAGCCCACACGGTCGGCGTCGGGATCGGTGCCGAGGGCGATGTCGGCGCCCACTTCATCGGCACGGTCCATCACCATCTTCATGGCCGTGGGCTCTTCGGGGTTGGGCGAGACGACGGTCGGGAAGTTGCCGTCGCTCACATCCTGGGCATCGACGTGGAACACTTTCTCGAAACCCGCTTGCTTGAGGCCGGCCGGCACGAGGCGGACGCCGGTGCCGTGGAGCGGCGTATAGGCGATCTTCATATCCTTGTGGCGGGCGATGCTTTCGGGCGAGAGCAGCAGCGAGAGCTGGCTGTCGAGGAAGGCTTTGTCAACCTCGGCACCGATGCCCTGCGGGTAGCTGTTCTCGTCGATGAGCACCTGGTCCATCGAGGTGATCTTGTTCACTTCGGCGATGATGTTCTTGTCGTGCGGGGCGATGATCTGGGCGCCGTCCTCCCAGAACACCTTATAGCCGTTGTATTCTTTCGGGTTGTGCGAAGCGGTGATCATGATGCCCGCCTTGCATTTGAGATAGCGGATGGCAAAACTCAGTTCCGGCGTGGGCCGGATGTTGTCGAACACATAGGTCTGGATGCCGTTGGCCATCAGTACGTCGGCCGACACTTTGGTGAAGAGGCGGCTGTTGTTGCGGCTGTCGTAGGAGATGACGACCGAGATCGGCTGGTCCACGAAATTCATCTTCAGGTAATTCGCCAAACCCTGCGTGGCCATGGCCACGGTGTAGCGGTTCATCCGGTTGGTGCCGGCGCCCATGACACCGCGCAGACCGCCGGTTCCGAATTCAAGGGTGCGGTAGAATGCGTCTTCCAGTACTTTGGGATCGCCTTTCATCATTTCCAATACTTCCCGTTGGGTTTCTACATCGTAACTGTTGCTGAGCCAGGACTTGGCCACGTCGAGATAATTTGCCATTGCGTTATCGGTTTTAATCCTTCAAATATAAGAAAAAAGCCGTAATTTTGTCGTGATGACGGAAGAAAATTTCAGCAATTTCGTACTGGCCCACGACGACGACGATCCGGCGCGGCTGCTGCTGTCGGCGGAGCGTTGGCCCGATGTGGACGTGCGGCGGGCCGCCCGGACCATTGAGGCCCGTCGCAAGGTCCGCGACAAGATTCCGTCGTGGCTCGCACACCCCGCGATCGACTACCCATCTTCCCTCTCCCTCGAACAGTGCAGTTCCGAAGAAACCGCCCGCTACAAGCAGGCCTTCGTGCCGGAGGACGCCGCCATCGCCGACCTGACCGGCGGCCTGGGCGTCGACACCTGGATGCTCGCCCGACGCGCCGCATCGGTCGACTACTGCGAACGCAACCCCGAACTCTGCGCCGCCGCCCGGCACAACTTCGCTGAACTCGGACTGACCAACGTCACCGTCCACGAAGGCGACGGCGTGGACTGGCTCCGCAGCCAGTCGGGGCGCTTCGGCCTCATCTACCTCGATCCCGCCAGGCGGGGCGGCGGATCCCGGCGTCTTTACGACATCGCCGACTGCGAACCCAACCTGCTGGAAATCTTACCTCTGCTGCTCGAGAAAGCCGACTGCGTCCTGGCCAAAATCTCCCCGATGGCCGACATCACCCGTACCCTTTCGCAGCTCCCGGAAATCCGGGAACTCCACGTAGTCGCCGCCGGAGGCGAAGTCAAGGAAATCCTCCTGCTGATGAAGACCGGACGGCAAGCCGCCCCGAAGATCGCAGCCGTCGACGGAGGCATCTGCTTCGAATTCACACCTGACGAAGAGCCTGAGGCCGAAGTCCGTTACGCCGACACCATCGGCCGATATCTGTTCCAGCCCTCCAAAGCTTTGCGGAAAGCCGGTGCTTTCCGTCTGCTTTCCGCCCGCTTCGGCCTGACCAAACTCGCGCCCAGCACCCATCTTTATACGGGCGACACCCCCACGCCGGATTTCCCTGGCAAAACCTTCGAAGTCACCGAAGTTCTCCCCTGGAACAAAGCCACCATCAAAGCCCTTCACCAGCGTTACGACCGCATCGATCTGACCGCCCTCAACTTTCCCCTCGACACCGACGCCCTCCGCCACCGCCTCAACATCCCTACCGGCGGCCCCACCCACGCCTTCGCCACCACGCTCTCCGACCGACAGAAAGTCCTCATCGTCTGCCGGCCCTTCTCTCTGCCCCATCCGCATACTCCCGGTGAGTAAAAAGCCTTCTTTCGCTCACCAACGGCAGGAAAAAGCCAGCGCCGTGAGCAGAAAGCCCCAGTTTGCTCACCGACGGCAGGAAAAAGCCGATGCCGTGAGCAGAAAGCCCCATTTCGCTCACCGACGGATGTCAAGGGCGGCCGATGTATAGCGAAACTGCTATGGTTTTTCGGCGAGCGGGTCGAAAACCAGCGCTGCTGAGCGGCCGGGATGCCCGATCAAGCCGGGCATGACGCGAAACCGAATGTCCGGCCGCAGCCAGGCATGACGCGAAACCGGATGCCCGGCCGAAGCCGGGCGTCCCGATGACGCAGGCCCCGGGCAGGACGATCTCAGCAGGATGATATGGCGGCTACTTCTTCTTGAAGTAGTCGAAGAGGATCTCCGGGAGGGGCTGCTCGAGGAGGTAGCGGTACCAGAACTTGTAGTCCTGGAGGGAGGAGTGGACGCCCTGGTCGCCGCGGTAGCCGTGCATGCCGTCGGGATAGATCATCAGTTCGAAGTCCTTGTGGTCTTTCTGGAACTGCTCGATCAGCTGGAGGGAATTCTGGAAGTGGACGTTGTCGTCGCCGGTACCGTGAGTCAGGCGGAGCATATTGGTCGCATCGCCGCGGTAGTTGCCTACACGGTCAATGACGCGGCTCTTGGCGTAACCGTCGGGATTGTCCTGGGGACGGTCCATATAGCGTTCACCGTAGTGCGTGTCGTAGAGGCCCCAGTCGTAGACGCCGCCGCCGGCGATGCCGTACTGGAAATGCTCGTTGCCCTCGGTCACGCAGAGGGCGGTCATCGTGCCTCCGAACGAGAAACCTTCGACGCCGATCTTGTTCTCATCGACGAAAGGCATCTTGCGGAAATGGTCGATGCCGTCGCAGAAATCCTGCAGCTCCAGAATGCCGAGATAGCGATACACCGATTCTACGCCTTTCTTGCCATAGTGGCCTCCGGCACGGTTGTCGATCGTCACCTGGATCACACCGTGATTGGCCCACCACTGGCTGTTCATCGAAAGGCCGCGCCAGCCTTCGCGCACCTGCGGATTGTCGGGACCTCCGTAAATGTTGACTTTCACGGGATAACGCTTGTTCTTGTCGAAATCGACGGGCCAGGTCACCGCCGCCGGAATCCGCACGCCGTCGCGGGTGGTGATGTACACCAACTCGGGCAGCGCGATGGCATAGTCGCCGAACTTCGGGCCTTTCGAATCATAGACGACCTGCACGTGCTTGGCCGGATCGACGTCACCCTTGGAAGGCACCGTGATATAGACCAGCTGTGTCGGCGTACGATAGTTCGAAAGCAGCGCAGCCACGCTCTTCCCGTCGTCCGATACGACGGCACCCGAAAAGTTGTACGCCCCATAGGAAATCCGCTGCAATTCTTTGCTCTTCAAATCAATCCGGTAGATGTCCACCCGCGTGGTGGCCTCGCGCTTGGCCGTGAAGAACAAGTGTTTCTTGTCCACTTTCAGCAGATGGACGCCCCAGTTCTGCCCGGATGTCAACTGCTCGAAGCGCTTGCCGTCGTACGACAGGAAATAGACTTGCTGCCAGCCGGTGAAATCGCGTACGATATAGATACCTTCCTTGGTGAAAAGCATATCTTCCATCCAGTCGATCCAGCTGTCCTGATGCTCTTTGTACACAAGCACCTTGCTGCCTGTCTGCGGCGTGACGGAATACAGCCGCAGATTGTCCTGGGCACGGTCCATCCAACTGACCATCAGCTTCGTGCCGTCGCCGCTCCAGAAGGGCGTGCCGAAATACTGGTCTTCCTTCGGATCGAAGTCGGCCCAGACGGTCTCTCCGCCCTTCACCGATACGAAGCCCAGTTTCACCTCGGGATTCGGATCGCCCGTCTTCGGATAGCGCGTCTGGTTGAGCGATCCATGCTTGCCCTTGGCCGAATAGATGGGGAACATCGGAACTTTCGAATTGTCGAAACGGTAGTACGCGATGACCTTGCTGTCGGGCGACCACCAGAAGGCGCGGTACATCGACGGACGGCCGAAAATCTCCTCATAATATACCCAAGAGGCATAGCCGTTCAGAATCAGGTCGCTGCCGTCGTAGGTATGGCGCACAATGTGGCGGGAATGCACGTCGATCGAATAAAGGTCGTTGTCCAGCGTATAGGCGATCTTCGTGGAGTCAGGCGACCAGGTGGGATTGACCCAGCCGGGCACCAAATTCTCGATGTTCGCGGCCTTGAGACGCGGCTTCTGCGGGACCGGCGAAGCGACGCCGGTCTTGGGAGCCCAGGCGAAACGGTCGCGTCCCACGGAATAGAGCAGCGATCCGTCGGCCGCGAAACCCGTCGGGAACGGAGCCGGTTTGACGAGTCCTTCGGGGAAATCGTTCAGCAGCTGCGCTTCTGTGAAGCGCTTGCCGGTAAGGGCGGTCTGCCCCTGGGCCGAAAGGGTTGCCAGCAAGGCCAGCGAAATGAGGAATATGCGTTTCATACAGAATCTTATTTTCTTCCGGTAAAGATGGAGAGATAATAGATGAGCGTGGCCAGCGAGCTGAGGGCGCCCACGACATAGGTGTAGGCGGCTGAGCGCAGGGCACCCCGGGCCTCATCGGCATTCGACGGGTCGATGATATCGGCCTGGTTCAGCCAGGCGAGCGCCCGCCGGCTGGCGTCGATCTCGACGGGCAGCGTGACGATACTGAACAAGGTGGTCAGGGCGAACAAGCCGATGCCGATCCACATGATCTGCGGGAAAATATTGATCAGCAGCATACCCACCAGCAACACGATCGGGACCAGCCGCGAACTGACCGAAACTACGGGAACCAGGGCAGAACGGAGCTTCACGGGAAAATAGCCGGTGGCGTGCTGCACCGCGTGGCCGCACTCGTGCGCGGCCACCGCGGCAGCCGCCACATTGGTCTGGGCATAGACTGCCTGGCTCAGATTCACCGTCTTGTTCGTAGGGTTGAAATTGTCGGTCAACTGGCCCGGCGTGGATGTGACCTTCACATCGTGAATGCCGTGGTCGGAAAGCATCCGCACCGCGACTTCGCGTCCGGCCATTCCGTTGAGCAGGGGCAGCTGCGACGCTTTCTGGAAATTTTTCTGGAAGGAGGCCTGCACCACATAACTCAGCAGGGCGACTCCGATAAACAGGATCCAATACATAGGATTGATGATTGATTATCTTCTTCCCGTAAAGATAATGCTTTTTTAGAAAATAACGCTCCCGCCTTTGCAACGGGCAGCGGCCTATTTCACATCATAGAACAGCGACAGCACGCGGACGAAGGTGCGGGCGGGGAGGATGCGCTTGAGGGGGATAGAAAGCTTCTGGATGAAGGTGGCAATGACATAGCGGAACTTCGGGTGTCTGCTGCGGACGATCTTCGCGACCTTGCGGGCGAGATACTCCGGCTTGAGACCTGTCTGCTCGTCTTTTTCGAAACTGCTTACGGACTGGCGGAGCGAAGGATAGGCTGCAACGGCGGCATCGGAGACCTGTTTGATGCGGGCGGCCGTGAAACCGGTGGAAAAGTCGCCGGGCTCGATGAGCACGACCTGGATGCCGTGGCGCCGGACCTCGATCTGCAGGGCTTCGCAGAAACCCTCGACCGCGAACTTGCTGGCCGAATAAAAGCCCTGGAACGGGAGGCCCATCACGCCGCCGATCGAGCTGAAACACAAGATCTTGCCACTCCCCTGCTTCCGCATCGCGGGCAGTACGGCCTGCGCGAATCGCACCTGGCCCATGAAGTTCGTGTCCATCTGCAGCTGAACGTCCGCCTCGGGTGCGAATTCGACCGGACCGCCGATACCCATTCCGGCATTGTTGATGAGCACGTCGATGCGTCCTTCCGCTGCAAGCACCGCGTCGACGGCGGCCTGCACGGACGCCGTATCACGCACGTCGGCGCGAAGATAATGCACGCCGGGAAGCTGTTCCACGTCGCGCCGTACCGTTCCGTAAACCGTATGCCCGTCAGCATTCAGCTGCCGCGCCATCGCGAGCCCGAAGCCCGAAGAAATGCCTGTAATGAGGATAATCATCGCCGTATCAGATCAGTGTCAGGGTGTGACCCGTGAAAGGAAGGTATTTTTCCAGAAGGTCCCGGGTCCGGATCTTCACGAAACAGGTGGCGGTACCGTCGGTACAGGCGTACCAATCGGAATCCGCGACACTCCGGTCCATCACCAGATGGACCGGTGCTGCCTGCGGCAGAACGGCGCTCAGCAGCGTCGTGGCGCCGACCAGGACGCCGGTCAGGTCCCAGAGTTTCCCGGCGGAAGCAAACGAGACGCGGGGAATGCCCAGTGCGCCGCAGAATTCCCGCGTGACGAAAGGCCTGTCGTCGGTCGTGACATACAGGTAGAACTCCGTCTGCTGGCGGTTGCACAGGAAGATGGTCTTGACGATGCGCACGCCGATCTTCGCGTCGATATGCTGACAGTCTTCCATCGTGATGCCGGGATCGGTATCCACCCGGGTGAAGGAAATGCCGAGCGCGGCGAAAGTCTCGTAGACCTTCCGCTGCAGCTCCGACGCGAAAACGGCAGGAGGAGTTGTGACGGGTTCGCTGACTTTGAAACCGGCCATGATTATCGGATGCCCCAGTCGGAAAGCCGGACCGTGCTTTCGACTTTTTCCTCAATCTTGTCGTCGAGCAGCGGGAAGAAGTTGAAACCGGTGAGCGTTTCCAGTTCGTCGACGGTCAGATAACAGTCTTTCAGATAATAGCGTTCGTCGTCGTTGTCCATCACGAAGGCAATGGCGCTGTAGGATCCGTTTTTCTTCTGGATGAGCAGTGCCTTGAAGAAGGAGTCGGGGACCACCACCTCGCGGTCGCCGATCGTGCCGTAGCGGTTCTCGCCCACGATGGGGCCCGTCACCACCCAGATGTGGCCGTAGCGGTTCGCCCACTGCCGGACGCGTTTCTCGAGATAGGCCCAGTCACCCGCATTGAGGGTTTCGTCCTGCGGGCAGATGTTGGTGAAGTAGAAGGTCTCGCCCATCGTGGTGGTGCTGAAGGCCGCGTCGGCCGCGGGCATCAGGTGGCCCTTGGTCCAGCCGGAGCCGGAATAGTCTTCGCGCATGGCCTGGGTGACACCCCGAAGGGTCGGGTCCATACGGAACTCGATGCCGCCGCGCGATTCCGTGCCGCCCGTTTCATCGGCGGTAAGTTCATAGGCCACCCAGTCGGGAATCAGCGTCTCCTCGTTGTAGGACGACACATAGGCCTTGTGGGGGACTATGGGGCTGTACGATTCCGAAAGGTCCGGGACTTCCATCAGCGAGGCGACGTTCGAGGGCACATCGGTGCTCACCCGGCCGGGATTGACGACGGGGGCGGCGGGGTCGTCGGGTTCGACGGAGCGATGGTCGAAGACATAGTAGAGCACGGCGCCCGCGAGGACGAGCACCAGCGCCAGCAGTTTCGGGAGAAGCTTCTTCATGACGGGCGGTACATTTTGTTACAAATTTACCATTTATTTTGATTATCTTTGAGGGATAGACAAAAAAACATGAAAGCCTACATCCGCCCTGAATACCTGAAGGAAGGCGACACCGTCGCCGTGGTGGCCCTGGCCTCCTCGCTGAGCGAGAAGAGCCGGCAAACGCTTTACTGGAAAGAAATGCTCGAATCGTGGGGTCTCCGCGTGAAGACGGGCAAGCATCTGTACGACAGCGCTCCCGGCGAGTTCGCCGGCAGCGACGCCGACCGCGCGGCCGATCTGACGGAAGCCCTGCTCGATCCCGAAGTCAAGGCCATCATCTCGTTCCGCGGCGGCTACGGCTCGATGCGCACCGTACGGGCGCTCGACCTGAGTCTCTTCGACCGGTATCCGAAATGGCTGGTGGGCTTCAGCGACATCACCGTTTTCCACGCGTTGTTGCAGAGCCACGGCATCGAGTCGATCCACGGGGCTATGCCCAGCACGATCGGGCCTGACACAGGCGACGGATCCCGTGTCAGCGAAGCGTCACTGCGAAAGGCGCTTTTCGGCAAGATACGCTCGTACCGCACGGCACCGCACCCGTTCAGCAAGACGGGCAAAGTCCGCGGCCGGTTGGTGGGCGGAAATCTGAGCCTGTTCGTATCGTGTCTCGGCACGCCGTGGCAGAATCATCTCGACGAAGACAGCATCCTCTTCCTGGAGGATGTGGACGAACGGATGTACAATCTCGACCGGATGCTGCTCACCCTGCAACAGGGCGGCGCTTTCGAGCGCGCGAAGGGTATCATCATCGGCCAGTTCACGGACACCAGCGGTGAGGACGAATGGCAGCGCAAGGCGCTCGACCTGGTGAATGAATATATGGCTCCGCTCGAAAAGCCGGTGCTGTTCGGTTTCGACAGCGGTCACGAGCACCCCAACTACAGCCTCTACCTCGGCCGTGAAGTCACTCTCGACGTTACCGCCGACGGCGGCTGCCTGAAATTCATCTAGAATATAAAAACAGAACGATATGCTTAAAGACGGACAACTCTACATCGCGCACAGCGACAACGGAAACATCAACCTGGTCGGCAATATGGCCAACCGTCACGGCCTGATCGCCGGCGCCACCGGTACCGGCAAGACCGTCACTCTGCAGGTCCTGGCCGAAACCTTCTCCCAGGCCGGCGTACCCTGTTTCATGGCCGATATGAAAGGCGACCTGAGCGGCATCAGCCAGCCGGGCCGGCTCAGTGGTTTCATTGAAAAACGTATGCCCGAATTCGGCATCGAAAACCCGCAGTTCGCCGGCTGCCCCACACGCTTCTTCGACGTCTTCGGAGAGCAGGGCTTCCCGATGCGTGCCACCGTCTCGGCAATGGGACCGCAGTTGCTCGCCCGGCTGATGGAACTTACCGAAGTCCAGGCCGGCGTGCTCAACGCCCTGTTCCGCATCGCTGACGACAACAACCTGCTGCTCATCGACCTGAAAGACCTCAAGCTGATGCTCAACTTCGTGGGCCAGAACGCCGCCCAGTTCACCACCCAGTACGGCAACATCGCCCCGGCGAGCGTCGGCGCCATCCAGCGCGCCGTGCTGCAGATCGAAAGCGAAGGCGGTGACAAGTTCTTCGGCGAACCGGCCTTCGACGTAAACGACCTCTTCGCCGTCGAGAACGGCCGCGGCGTGATGAACGTCCTGGCTGCCGACAAGCTGATGCTCAACCCGAAGCTCTACTCCACCTACCTCCTCTGGCTGATGACCGAACTCTACGCCACTCTCCCCGAGGTGGGCGACCTCGACCTGCCGAAATTCGTGTTCTTCTTCGACGAGGCGCATATGCTCTTCGATGGCACCTCGAAGGCCCTGGTCGACAAGATCGAGCAGGTGATCCGTCTCATCCGTTCGAAGGGCGTGGGCATCTACTTCATCACCCAAGTGCCGAGCGACGTGCCCGTCAACGTCCTCGCCCAGCTGAGCAACCGCGTGCAGCACGCCCTGCGCGCCTATACGCCGCAGGACCAGAAGGCAGTCCGCGCTGCCGCACAGACCTTCCGCGCCAATCCCGCCTTCAAGACGGAAGACGCCATCCTCGACCTGGGCACGGGCGAGGCCCTCGTCTCGTTCCTCGACGAAAAGGGCGCGCCCAGCGTGGTCGAACGTGCCAAGATTCTCTTCCCGCTCAGCCAGATCGGCGCCATCACGCCGGGCCAGCGCTATGACATCCAGGCGGCCGCGCCGCAGAAGCTGAAAGACTACGAGAAGTTCTTCGACCGCGAGAGCGCCTATGAGATGCTTACCGAAGCCGCGCAGAAAGCCGAGGAAGAAGCGGAAAAAGAGCGCAAGGCCCTCGAGAAACAGAAAGAAAAAGAGCTGAAGGAAAAGGAGAAGGAAAAGAAATCCAAGAGCAGTTCCAAGAAGAGCGGTGTCGGCCGGACGATCCTCGGCACGATGATCGCCGCCGCAGCCACGAGCTTCGCCCGCAGCGCCGGCACCCGTATCGCCAAGAATATCGGCGGCAAAAGCACCAAGAGCAGCACGGCCAAGAAGAGTACTTCCACGAAAAAGAGCACGACCACGAAGAAGAGTTCCTCCACCCTCGGGACCGCCGCCAAAAAGGCCACGAAGACCGCTGTCAACACCGCCGCCCGCAAGGTGACGACCGAAATCCTGAAGAGCATCTTCAGCTAGTGGGAAACTTCGCCGATTTCTACGCGACCCGGCTTTACCCGGGCATCTCCGCCGCATTGTCGTGGGTGGCCTCCCCGTTCAGGGGTTCGCTCACGGAATGGCTCGTCATCCTGGCCGTTGTCATCTTCATCTGGTTGATCATACGGGCCATCCGGAAAAAGGAGCGCTGGTGGAAATGCCTGCTGAAGGAGGCGGCGCTGCTGCTCGGCATCTATGTCTGGTTTTACGCAGGCTGGGGCTTGAACTATTCGCGCAGCGACCTCCACACGCGGCTCGGCTCGATGCCCATGCCCTATGAAGAGGCGGAATTCCAGGAGTTCCTCACGGAATTCGCCCGGCAGCTCAACGAGAACTGGTGCGACGCTGAATCGGTCGACGAAGCCGCCGTGGAAGCGCACGTCAAGGCCTGGTACGCCGCCCTTCCGGCGGAATGCGGACTCTGTCAGCCCAAGCCTTGGCAGCATCCGAAACGCCTGATGTTCAACCGTTTGTTCTCTGCCGTTGGCGTCCTGGGCTTCATCGGCCCGTTCTTCGACGAGATGCACGTCAACCGTGACGTCTCGCCCGTGGAATATCCTTTCGTCTTCGCACACGAATACGCCCACGTGCTGGGCATCAGCAACGAGGCGGAAGCGAACTTCTGGGCTTTCGAGAACTGCCGGCACGCCGACGACCAGACCATACGCTACGCCGCCTGGTATATGCTCCTTACCTACGTGGCGGGCAACATCCGTTCGCTTCTGGGAGAGGAGGATTTCCAGGCCTGGGCCGACACGCTGCGGCCCGAGGTCCGGCTCGACCTGGAACTGTCGCAGCTCCACTGGAAGGAGCTCCGCTGGGACGCTCTCGCAAAAGCCCAGCGCCGATTCTACGATTTCTTCCTCCGCAGCAACCACATCGCCGACGGCACCAAGAACTATGGCCAGGTGCTGCGGCTGGTCCTCACCTATTCCGACCTGCACCTGCACGAAGATGGCGAAGAAGGATAACGCTCCGGCCAAGACCAATGCGGCCCGGCTGCTCGACGCGGCCGGCATCGCGTATGAACTTGTTCCCTACGAGGTCGACGAGAATGACCTGGCCGCGCAGCATGTGGCCGACCAGCTGGGCGAAGACATCGAGCAGGTGTTCAAGACCCTGGTGCTCCGCGGCGACCGCAACGGCTTCTTCGTCTGCGTGATTCCAGGCAACTTCGAAGTGGACCTGAAGGTGGCGGCGCAGATCTCGGGCAACAAGAACTGCGAGATGCTGCACGTGAAAGAGCTCCTGCCCACCACGGGCTACATTCGCGGTGGCTGCTCGCCTATCGGGATGAAGAAGCCCTTCCCTACCTTCATCCACGAAAGCGCCCTCCTCTATGATTATATCTATGTCAGCGCCGGCATCCGCGGCCTGCAGATGAAGATCGCTCCCCAGGACCTCATCGATTTCGTGGGGGCAGATATTTACCCTCTCTGAAAAATTTCTTGACGATTCTGTAGTTTTCGGAGCGAAACTGCGTCTTATGGGCAGAAACAAGCTGAAAGACTATGACTGAACGTGAATTTGAGAAGATGATCCGGGAACACAAGGGGACGATCTACACCGTCTGCTATATGTTCTCGACCGACCGCGACGAAGTGGCCGACCTTTTCCAGGAAATCCTCATCCACCTCTGGCAGGGTTCCGGAACCTTCCGGGGTGACAGC
>JAFRRF010000038.1 GCA_017428245.1 Bacteroidales bacterium | reverse complement strand
TGAGTTCCTGCTTGGTGCTGCCGGAACGGTAATGATACTGGCCTTTGTAGTTCACCGGATAAGGGTACGGCTCGACAATCATCTCGATGTATTTCTTTTCTCCTTCGTGATGGAGATTCACATCGACCATTATGCCCAAGACATCGCGCACCTTGTTCGGTAAGTCTTCCATCAGTTTGTCGACATCGTCCAGCCCTACTACATCATGAGGCGGATCATCATCCAATCCAAGGAAGATGCGACCTCCATTGGCGTTTGCAAAGCCGCAAATCCATTTGAGGTATTCGTCTTTCCAGATCTTCTTGTATTCTATGTTCTGACTTTCGTCCATACAAAACTCGTTTAGTCTGACAAATATAGCGATTTTACGCGAGCTTTCCTTTGGCGAGGAGCATTTCCCGCTCGTGGTTGTCCATAAAGGCCCGCCAGTCAGGAAGGTTGGTGAGGTACTTGGTGCGCTTCTGGACGGTACCTCTGATGTCAAAGATAATCTCGTTTTCGGAATAGTATGGCTCCAGGGCACGGACGTAATCGTCGAGACGGCGGAGACATTCCTTCCAGCAGTATTGGCCTATGTTGTTGCGACAAATACCGGCCGTGTAGCGGATTGCTTTGTCCAGCTCTCCGGCTTGCTCGACGTACAGGAAGGCTCCGATGGCTTTCATGAACTCGACGGCGCTTTCCTCGGTGATTTTATCGTCCTTGAACTTGATCTTGCTGAAGTAAGCCTCGTCCACTTTGTCCAGGACGGACACCAGGCCATAGTTGCGGATATGCTTCTCTATTTGGAAATCGCCGGCATGATTCAATGTGTAGTCCTGAAACATCCGGCTGTGAATGTAGTCTTTGACGATTTTCACCTGGTCACGGCCGAGGCGATTGTTGTCGTGTTTCCATGCCATCAGTTGGTCGAGCTGGGCACGGCGGGCCTGCATCATCTCCAGCGGGGTGATAATCATCTTCTCGTGTTTCTCGTTGTAGCATTCAGCACAGTAAGTGGCCATGTTGTCTTCATCGGTCCCTCCGCGTTCCGGATCAATCACGTAGTCGGCACGGAGGAAGACGGACGGGGCTTCTGCGCCACAGACACGGCAGGTGAAGCGGTCACGGCGGAAGATAGCATCTTCCATTTCGGGTGATATGGGTTTAGAATTCATCGTTCTCAGGGTTTTCTATGGGGGTGGTGTCGCTTGGTTCGTCGGGCTCATTAAAGCGAGAATCTACGTATTCAAGCGGCACCTCTTCAATTTCTTTGACTTTTCCGGTCAGCTGGTCGTATTTGACATCGAAATCCGTGGTATGGCCTCTGCGATTCTTGGCCAGTCTGATTTTGCAGCGGTCAAATGATTCCTCGGACAGGTATTCCGTTTCCGGGCAGAAGAAGATGATGGTGTCGGCATCGTACTCCAGGGCGCTGGATTCCTTCAGGTCCTCAAGATGCGGATTGGCGTAGGAAGAATAACCGCGTGTCCGCCCGTGGCGCGAAAGTTCAGCGAGTGCGATGACAGGTATGTTCAGCTCCCGGGCAATAAACTTCAACTCCCTGGATATGGCTGAGATTTCCTGCTCGCGCATTCCCTGATACACGGCCGGCGGCTGCATAATGTTGATGTTGTCCACGATGACCAGGGCGATGTCGTTTTCCTGCATTGCTTCCTGGATCTTCTTGCTGAGTTTGTTGTACTCAATCCGGGGCGTGTCATCAATGAAAATGGGCGAATCCTTCAAGTCCTTGCAGACGTATTCCAATTGTTCCAATTCTTCCGGTGACAGACCCTCGCCGCGAGATATGGCGCGAGTCGGAAGGTCTGCGGCTATGGTCAGTAAACGTCGGCCAATATCAGCGGCTTTCTGGCCCATCGAGAAGTAAAGAATCGGAATATGGTGGGCATTGTGGGCGTTAACAGCGATATTGAGCGCAAAGGACGTAAGCCCAACACCGGCGTAAGACGAGAGAATAATCATGTCGCCGGGCATCCAGCCGTCGGTGCAATCGTCCAGCTCTTTGAAGCCGGATGTTATGCCGCCTGTACCTGCATCCGTCTCACAACGTTCGACGTAGTTGTCAAGAACTTCGCCGATGACGGAGTCCATTTTCTGCAGGCCGCATTGGAATATCTGTTCATTGAAGTATTTCTCGTTTTCGTGCATAATTATCGTAGCAACTTGCAAATTTACGAAAAACACGGCAGAGGGAAAAGGAAACCCCCGATCTGGTGGGACCGGGGGCGCTGCGTGGACTGTAAGAGAAACTGTGTCTTATACTCTGAAGTGTTCCAGGAAATCGACGATTCCTTCGACGTGGAGGGCGACGATGGCTTTCTGGCCTTCGATGGATTCCAGGAAAACGAGGTCGTCGGGATTGTCGTAGAAGAGATTCTCGGTGAGGACGGCGGCAGCATAAGTATTTCGGAGCAGGTAGAACTGCGCTTCAAAGTCCGGGTCGCCGTCGGTGTAGTCGGTGCGGATGCGCTGGCCGGGAAGATGCTTCCTCGCAGCTTTGTAAAGACAGTTGGCCAGTTCGTCGGAAAGTGTGTGCCCCTTGCAGGTGTAGGCGCACCAGCCGCGGGCTTTCATCCACTTGGAACCGTTGCCGGCTGCGTTGCCGTGGATGCTGATGATGCAGACTTTCTGAATGGGCAGGCCCGGCTGGCAGGTCATGCGGTTGGCGCGGTCAACTCTCTCCGGTAGCGGGATGTCGGTTTCCTCGGGTGTGAGAATCTCGACATCGTAGCCACGGAGCCGGAGATGTTCCGCCACGGCATTGACGATGATTCGGTTGAACTTGTACTCCCGGAATCTGCCGTCCGGAGAGCGTTTGCCTGGAGTGTTGACGCCGTGACCGGCATCGAGGATGATTTTACACATAGTGCTAAGAATTAGGAATTTGCGTTACTGATACGAGTTCGAGGTCCAGGTCTTCGATGAGTGCTGCGACCTCGGGCATAACGTCGGCCGGGAAGTATTTGGCGACCTCCCGGGCGACGGGATTGGTGTAGATGGGCTGTTCCGTTCCGGAACGGAGTGGAACAGATGGAACGGAGGGATGCCCGGTCGGGGCCGGGCATGACGCCTGACGGAGGAGTAAGTCTGCGATGTCTATCTGGGCGGCACGATCTTCGGCGGTTGCTTCGTCTTCCAGGATGGTGGAGAAGGTGAAGTTGAGACCGGGAAGAGAGGAGAGCTTTTCGCGCCATTCGACGGTCGCATCAATGTCTGGAAACACGAGAACCTTTCGGCCTTGCAGGACTGACAGCTTTGGTCCGAGCTGCGTCTTGCCGCCGGTGGCCACCCAGACGTACTGCGGGCAGAAGCCGGAGCCGATGAGGGCGGTTTTCTCCGATTCGACCAGGCAGACGATGGCATTCGAGCGCTGAGGGAGTAGATGCTCGCCAAAGAGACACTGACAAACCGTCCAGCTCTCCGGCAGCACTCCGGATTTCTTCAGGCGGGCGTGCGCCCAATCGACAGGAACCCCGACGTTTTTCACGCGATGTCCGTCGGCCGGATTGTACTGCATAATCTTTCCAGTGCGCACTCTGCCTTGGCTGTCGATCTGGTAGAAAACGACGGAGCGGTCTTTGGTCACGCCAAGGCGGTAATCGGCCCGCAGGCGCTCGATAGTAGCTTCGCCGAAGATTGTCTCAAGGAATTCCTGAAGCGTCGATTTTGGCACGTTTCTGAGCGTCTTGGCCACAATCTCCGCTGGCAGTTCATTAACGGGCTGGCCCGACATCGTGCGCACTTCATCCGGACGTATGGCGTGGCGCGTTCCCGGGACGCCCCGGGGTCGATCGTGCTTCAACCAGTCTGGGGCCTGCCTCCAGTCCTCACTCTGGGGACGGGCCTCAGGGTGTTCCCGGAAGTATTCGGCCGGTGTCTTGTGATAGGCACAGCTGGACTCATGGTCGCACCGGCCTACGGTGGGGTCGAGAATGTTGTCATCATCGTCCACGTAGGGCGTGAAGCAGTACGGGCGCTCGCAGCTGGGGCAAGTGAGCCGGGAGGATTTCCCGGCATACTTGCGGAGGTGATACTTGAAGTCCATGGCTTAGTCGTGCTTGAAGGGTAAATGCTGTTCCACCTGTTCTGCCTGTTCCTCTCCATCCTGGGACGGAACGGAACCGGTGATGCTGGGCTGGTAGCCAAGTTTCTCGGCCTTCTTCAGCTTGCGGTGGACGGTGGTCGGAGAGAAGCCGGTCTCATCGGCAATCTGGCGGACAGTCTTGTTCTGGGCCTTGAGGTCGATGAGTTCCTGCAGGTCCTCGGCTTCGGTGAACTCGTTCTTCTCGCGGAGCTGGGTGGATTCCTGGACGTAGTCCTGGAAGACGAACTGCGTGTAGCCCTGGATCTGCTGCAGCTTGTAGAGAATGACGTTGTCGGAGTCGTACTTGTACTCACCAGTGCGGACCTTGACCTGCTTGACATAGCGCCAGGTGGGGTCTTTGGCGGAGCGGCCGATGGCGATTCCGGCGTCGAAGAAGTTGATGAGTTTGGCGCTGCCGGCCAGGTCGTTCTGGGTCATCGGGGTGCGGGGCTCCCGCTTCGGGGAGTGGCCGACGATGACCAGGGTGAGGCCGTAGAGACGCTTGAGGTAGAGGATCTTCTTCATGAAGGCTCCGGCGGATTCGCCTTTCTCGGAGTCGTTCAGGAGGAAGGTGATGTTGTCCACGAAGATGTGCCTGATACCGCGCTGCTCAGCTGCTGCAGCGATGCTGTCGAGGATGGCCTGCTCCAGGCCGGTGTCCACGATGTCTTCCGGGCGGAGTTCCGCCCTAAGAAGGGTGTCGGGGAAACGGTGGATGACACGGGTCTCGCTCTCGACATAGCGCATTTGGAACTGCTTGGAACTGAGTTCGCAGTCAAGGTAAAGCACGACGTTTTCGCGAGCGACGGCCTCAGCCATCTGCGTGGTGAAGATGGACTTGCCGGTGTTGGATGCGGCGATGATGACGGTGCATTCGCCTTCGACCAGCAGGTCGTAGAAGTAGCGCTTGGGGTCGGGTTCGGTGAGGGCGTCATCGACCCACTCGTTGGCGCTTTTGATGGACATGATGCCGATTTTGTCGGCGGAACGCCTGGCTTTTTCTGCTTCAGCGTGGATAGCGGCTATTGGATCTGTTGCTTTCTGGGGCTTACTCATTTCTGTTCCTCCTGTGGTTTGGGCGGCTCTTCTTCGTCAAGGAAGTGGGAGCCGTGTTCCTGATACAGTTTGCGGAATGCGCGGGCGAAGTCATCGTCGGACTGGAGAAGGTATTCGCGCATGATGTCTCCGAGTTTGCGTGGCTGGCTCATATCCGTCCCTCCTCGATGG
>JAFRRF010000037.1 GCA_017428245.1 Bacteroidales bacterium | reverse complement strand
TAGGAGTCTGGACCGTGTCTCAGTTCCAGTGTGGGGGACCAACCTCTCAGTTCCCCTAGACATCGCGGTCTTGGTGGGCCGTTACCCCGCCAACTAACTAATGTCTCGCGAGCTCATCCGTATCCACCGAAGCTTTCAACATCAGACGATGCCATCCAATGTGTTATGCGGTATTAGACGACGTTTCCATCGCTTATCCCCCTGATACGGGCAGATTGCTCACGCGTTACGCACCCTTGCGCCGGTCGCCGGCATGTATTGCTACACCCGCTGCCCCTCGACTTGCATGTGTTAAGCCTGCCGCTAGCGTTCATCCTGAGCAAGGATCAAACTCTTCATTGTATAATTTTCTATATAACTCAAGTCGGACCCTGCAACTTTCAATTCTTCCAAAAGAATCAACGCTCTGCTCTTTCTGATTTTAATCGTGTTAAAATCGGTACTTGCTTGTACTTGTTTCTTCCTATTCTTTCAATGAACTTCCGTCTCTTCCGAAACGGGCTGCAAAGGTAAAACCTTTTTTTTAATCGCCAAAAAAAAATTTCGATTTTTTTGGGTTTAATTGCTCCGGAGAGCAATTATCTGTCTGTTCAAACAACTCCGTTCCCGAAAGGGACTGCAAAGGTACACAAAATTTCGATAAAACAAATTTTTATCGAATTTTTTTAAAAAAGTTTCGGATAATTGTCGTCAAGCTGCTCCAGAATATGTGAAATCACGATTTCACGCATAAAGGCAGACTTGTTCCGGATCGAGAAACGCTCGCAATACTGGTCGATCAGGGAGAGTTCCTTCTCGTTGAAAAGAATCGCCTTGCGGCGGTTGCGCACCAGCCGTGCCTTCTCCTCACTCCGGAATCCCGGCGCGAGATTATGCTTCTTGGATCGTTTCTTTCTGGCCATACCTTATATATATACATATATTGTCGCCGCTATTCGACCGGTTCCCCGTCCGGACGGCACCAGGTCGCCTGCAGGATCGAATAATCGGAGTCACCCACGATCTTGATCTTGCAGCTATACTTACGGCACCATTTCCGCCGGATGCTGTTGAAGCCCCGGGTCAGGTAGGCCTCGAAAATCGGACTCACCTTAAGCAGGAAATCGCGTAAACCGCGTTCTTTCGTATAATAGGCGAGCTGACGCTCAACCGCTTCGTCGAACAGGATGGTCGGTCCCACCTTGCCCGTTCCGTTACAGGTCGGGCAGACCTCAGTCGTATTGATTTCCGTAGCGGGACGGACCCGCTGACGGGTGATTTGCATCAGGCCGAACTTCGTAAGGGGAAGCACGGTATGTTTGGCGCGGTCGCCCGCCATCAGGTCCTGCATATACTTATACAACTGCAGCCGATGGTTGCTGTCGTCCATATCGATGAAATCGATGATGACGATACCGCCCATATCCCGGAGCCGAAGCTGACGGGCAATTTCTTCCGCCGCGTTCTTGTTGACTTCGAACGCGTTATTTTCCTGGTCTTTCTGCTTGGCACGGATGCCGCTGTTGACATCGATCACGTGCAAAGCTTCCGTATGTTCGATCACGAGATAAGCGCCCGACTTGATCGAGACGATCTTTCCGAAAGATCCCTTGATCTGGCGGCTCACCTCGAAATGGTCGAGAATGGGCTCGTGTCCCTTATACAATTTGACGATCTTCTCCTGCTCCGGAGAGATCATCGTAACATAGTCGTCAACCTCCTTGTAAACGGCCTCGTCGTTGACATAGATATTGGTAAACGAGTCGTTGAGCAGGTCGCGCAGGATGGTGGTGGTACGGCTGTTCTCGGTAAAGAGCAGCTGCACGCCTTTATTCTTGGCAAGTTTGGGCCAGGAGTCTTCCCATTTCTTGATCAGGCTCTTGAGCTCTGCATCGAGCACGGCCGCCCGCTTGCCCTCGGCCGCCGTCCGGATGATTACGCCGTAATTCGGCGGGAGGATACTGTAGACCAGCCGCTCCAGACGCTTTTTCTCTTCCCGCGATGAAATCTTCTGCGAAATGCTGACCTTGTCGGCAAACGGCAGAAGGACGAGGTTCCGGCCGGCAATGGAAATCTCGGCCGTCAGGCGCGAACCTTTGGTCGAAATGGGTTCCTTGACGATCTGGACTGCAATGGGCTGGCCGGGCGAAAGGAAACGCTCGATCTTGCCCTCTTTCTCCAGGATGTCGTTAATCCGGGTGTTCCGGTAGAGTTGCGTGAAGTCGCTGTTGGGATTGATTCCACGGACAAAACTGTCGAAGGCCTTGAAATTGAGCCCCAGGTCGAGATAATGCACGAACGCGTCTTTCTCGTCACCGATATCGACGAACGCGGCATTGAGTGAAGGCAGGATTTTTTTGACCCGTCCTAGATAGACATCTCCCACACTGTAGCCACGGCCTTCCGTCTTCTCCCGGTTAAGTTCGATCAGACGTTTGTTCTCCAACAGCGCAATGGAGATCTCAGACTGTCCTACATCAATAATCAGATCTTTGTCCATACTGGTATAAACGAAAATAATCTAAAGCAGCGCGCTGGCTGCTTTAGATTAATGTGTAATAGAATACCGGAGACAACCCTATTTCTTCTTATGTCTGTTCTTACGCAGGCGTTTCTTACGCTTGTGCGTAGCCATCTTGTGTCTCTTGTGCTTCTTTCCGTTAGGCATAGCTATTAATTTTTAAAGGGTTTCTTCGTTCTCCTTGCTCACTTTCGCGATAAAGGTCTTGGCCGGCTTGAATGCAGGGATGTTGTGGGCAGGAATCACGATCGTCGTATTCTTGGAGATGTTGCGGGCGGTCTTCTTCGCACGGGTCTTCACCGTGAAGCTGCCGAAGCCGCGGAGATAAACATTCTCACCTTCAGACAATGAATTCTTAACGCTTTCCATGAAGCCTTCCACTACACTCTGCACCTTGATCCGTTCGATTCCGGTGCTCTTGGCGATTTCATTTACAATTTCAGCCTTTGTCATAACAATTAATTATTTTATAAATCATATCTCGTTTTGAGGGTTGCAAAAATAGGTGTATTTTTTTAATTATCAAAAACTACTGCCTTTTTTTTTCGTTTTTTGTTTGGCATAACTATTGACAATTTACCCTGCCGGCGCTTTTTCGCCCCAAAACTGACATTTTGACACGACATTATGAATAACAACGATATTTTACAGAAGATTTTCGGAGGATCCGGGAGTGAAGTGAACATCATTCCGGTAATGAACCTGGAGAACCCCGGCGGAGATCTGCGGGAAGCGGACCTCCCCTCCGTACTGCCCATCCTGCCGCTCCGCAACGCCATCCTGTTTCCCAATACGGTCATCCCCGTCACGGTGGGACGGCCCAAATCCATCCAGCTGATCAACGATGTTTTCCGTGCCGGGAAACTGCTGGGCGCCGTCACGCAGCTCGACGCGAAAGTGGAAGACCCCACCCCGGAAGACATCTACGGAATCGGTACGCTCGGCCGCATCGTCAAGACCATCGAGATGCCCGACAATACCATCACGGCCATCATCCAGGGCGTGCGGCGCTTCAACATACGGCAGATCAACATCACCGCCCCTTATATGATGGCGGAAGTATCCTGGCGCAGGGAGATCATCCCGGCACCCGGCGATGATGACATGGATGCACTGACAAGTTCCATCAAGGATGCGGCTATCCAGATCGTCAAACTGTCGCCCCATATTCCGCAGGAAGCGGGATATGCCATCAAGAACATCGAGGGCTATGACTTTACGGTCAATTTCATCGCCTCAAGCGCAGAAATCGACCCTCCTACCGACAAGGTCGCACTGCTCGAGATCGACGACCTTCACGACCGTGCGCTCAAACTGCTGGAACTCCTCAACAAGCATATCGACCTGCTCAAGATCAAAGACGATATCCAGAAGAAGGTCAAGTCGGAAATCGACCAGCAGCAGCGCGAATACTACCTCAACAACCAGCTCAAGACCATCCAGGAAGAGTTGGGCATCAATTCGGAGGAAGAAGACATTTCCGCTTTCCGTGCACGGGCGAAAGAGAAGAAATGGTCGGCCAAAGTGGCCGAGATTTTCGAAAAAGAGGTCCGGAAGCTCGAGCATACCAATCCCAATTCGGCCGACTACAATGTGCAGTACGCCTATGTCGACTTCCTGCTCGAACTGCCGTGGGACGAAGTCTCCACCGACAACCTTGACATGAAGAACGCCCAGCGGGTGCTCGACGAAGACCACTTCGGCCTGGAGAAAGTCAAGGAACGCATCATAGAATATCTGGCAGTCCTTAAGCTCAAGGGCGACATGAAATCCCCGATCCTGTGCCTCTACGGTCCTCCGGGCGTGGGTAAGACCTCACTCGGCAAATCGATCGCACGGGCCCTCGGCCGGCAGTATGGACGCATCTCGCTCGGCGGCCTGCACGATGAATCGGAAATCCGCGGACACCGCAAAACCTACATCGGCGCGATGCCGGGACGTATCATCCAGACCATCAAGCGGGCCGGCACGTCCAATCCGGTCATCGTGCTCGACGAAATCGACAAGGTGACGGAAGATTTCCACGGAGATCCCGCGTCCGCCCTCCTCGAGGCATTGGACCCCGAACAGAACACCACTTTCCACGACAACTACCTCGACATCGACTACGACCTGTCGAAAGTGTTGTTCATCACCACGGCCAACGATATCAGCGGCATCCACCCCGCATTGAAGGACCGTATGGAAATGATCAACGTATCGGGTTATCTGGCCGAGGAGAAGGTGGCTATCGCCCAGGGTTACCTGATCCCGAAACAGCAGAAAGCACACGGCCTGGAGGAGAAGGATTTCCAGCTCAGCCGAGAGGCCGTCGAGACGATCATCGACCAGTACACCCGGGAATCCGGTGTGCGCGGACTCGACAAGCAGATCGCCAAGGTGGCGCGAATCACGGCCAAGAAAATCGCACTGGAAGAGTCCTTGCCGCAGACCATCGGTCCCGACGAGGTAAAAGAATACCTCGGCCTGCCGACCAATTTCCACGATATCCAGGAAGGCAACGAAGCCCCCGGCGTGGTGACCGGACTCGCCTGGACCCAGATGGGCGGCGAAATCCTTTTCGTCGAATGCAGTCCAAGCGAAGGGAAAGGCCTTCTCTCGACCACCGGCAATCTGGGCGACGTGATGAAGGAATCCGTGACCATCGCCTACCAGTATATCAAGGCACATCCCCAGTTGGCCGGCATCACGGCAAAGGATCTGGCCAAGAAAGACCTGCACATCCACGTCCCGGAAGGCGCCATCCCGAAAGACGGCCCGTCTGCCGGCATCACGATGGTCAGCGCGATGGCTTCCGCCCTCCGGGGGAAGGCCGTCCGCAGCCATATCGCGATGACCGGAGAAATCACCCTGCGCGGAAAAGTGCTTCCGGTCGGTGGCATCAAGGAGAAGATTCTCGCCGCCAAGCGGGCCGGCGTCAAGACGATCGTCCTTTCGAAAGAGAATGAGAAGGATGTCCGCGACATCAAGCAACTCTATGTTGAAGGACTTGACTTCCACTATGTAGAAAACATTGAAGAAGTTCTTTCCTTCGTTTTTGCCGACACGGAATAAGCTTATGAACGTCACGATTGAAGAAAGCTGGAAGCGCGTTCTGGCGCCCGAATTCGAAAAGCCCTATTTTGAAGCACTGGCCGGACAGTTGCATCGGGAGAAGCGGGAAGGCCGCACGATCTATCCCCCGGGTCCGCTGATCTTCAATGCGTTCAACCTGACGCCCTTCGACGCTGTGAAAGTCGTCATCATCGGCCAGGATCCCTATCACGGTCCCGGACAGGCCGAAGGCCTATCCTTCTCCGTGCCGCACGGGATGCCGCTGCCGCCCTCCCTGGTCAACATCTACAAGGAGATCGAGTCAGACCTGGGCGTGACCCTGCACAAGGACGGGTCGCTGCGGGGATGGGCGGAGCAGGGAGTGTTTCTGCTCAATGCCGTGCTGACGGTCCGTGCCGGCCAGCCCACTTCCCATAGCCGGATCGGCTGGGCGGAGTTCACCGATGCGGTGATCCGGACGCTGTCGGCGCAACGGGAGGGCCTTGTATTCCTGCTCTGGGGAAATTTTGCCCGTTCGAAACGGGATCTGATCGACACGTCGCGGCACACCGTGCTGGAGGCGGCACACCCGTCTCCGCTGGCCCGGGGCGCTTTTTTCGGATGCCGGCATTTTTCAAAAACCAACAGCATCCTCGTCTCGGAAGGGCTTTCACCCATCGACTGGACAAGATAAAAGTGCCGCCCGGCACTTTTTTTGTTTTTTTATGCCACGTGTTTTTCTTTTTTTTAACTTTGTATGTTACACAAAGTAAAATCAATCTATTAACCATAAAAAAAAGAGTATGAAAAAGATCCTTTCCTCTCTGATTTGTGCCGCCCTCATTTTGTCGGGTTGCGGCAACATGTCCAACCTCGCCAAGGGAACCGCCATCGGCGGCGGCTCCGGTGCAGCAGCCGGCGCCGGCATCGGCGCTCTGATCGGCAAGGACGCCAAGGGTGCGGCTATCGGTGCAGCCATCGGTACGGCTGTCGGCGCCGGCGTCGGTGCCCTGATCGGCAACAAGATGGACAAGAAGGCCGCCGAACTGGCAGCCGCGATGGAAAACGCCAACGTCGAGACCGTGACCGACGCCAATGACCTGACGGCCATCAAGGTTACGCTCGAAAGCGGTATCCTCTTCAACACCAGCAGCTCCACGCTCAACGAAACCTCCAAGGCAGCCCTCAAGAAGTTCGCCGCCAACCTGGCCGACCTGCCGGAGACCGACCTGACCATCCTCGGCCACACCGACAACACCGGTACCGCCGAGTACAACCAGCAGCTCTCCATCGACCGGGCCAAGTCCGTTGCCACCTATCTCAAGAACATCGGTGTCAAGAACCACATGGCTGTCGAAGGCCGTTCGTTCCTCGAGCCGGTCGCTGACAACAGCACCAAGGAAGGCCGTCTGCAGAACCGCCGCGTCGAGATTTTCATCACCGCAAACGAGAATATGATCCAGCAGGCCGAAGCCGGTACGCTCAACTAGCAGTAGGATTCCCGAAAAAACCTAAACAACAATGGCTTATCAGGAAACAACACGGCAGAGCTACGGCAGCAAGGTCAAGAATTCCTTTCAGGGAATCATCGGGGGGATTATCCTCATCATCGCCGGTACGGTGATTCTCTGGTGGAATGAAGGACGCGCCGTCAAGGCAAGCGATGCCCTGAAAGACTTCCAGAAAAACTACGTCGAACTTTCGGACATCACGACTCTCGATCCCGCATTCGAAGGCAAAGCCGTCCACGCCACCGGTGTGGCATTGACCGCCGATACGCTGCGCGACGCCGCCTTCGGCATCGCGGTCAACGCACTGAAGATCGCCCGGACGGTCGAGTATTATCAGTGGCGGCAGCAGAGCAGTTCTGAAAGCAAGGACAAACTCGGCGGAAGCACCGAGACGACGACCACCTACACCTACGAACCCGCGTGGTGCAGCGATCCCGTCAATTCCAACGAATTCAAGGATCCCGACTATCAGGGCAAGAACTTTGTGTGGCGAGTGATCGAAGACCAGGACCAGGCTGCGACGAACGTGAGTTTCGGCGCCTACAAACTGACCGCGGGCATCGTTTCGCGCATCTCGGGTGAAGAACCCGTCTATCCGTCGCTGACGGAAGCACAGAAGAAACAACTGCTTGCCAACGTTTCGGATTCGACAGTCGTCGTAACCGTCTCGGGCGACCAGGTCTATATCGGGTCGGATCCCAGCACGCCGCATATCGGCGACGTCCGGATCACCTTCACCCAGGTCACATCGCCCAAGACCATCTCCCTGCTGCAGAAAGTGGTGAACGGCACTTTCGAGAGCTTTATCGCCAAAAACGGAAAGCAATTCTCGAAAGTGGAAATGGGCACTGTGAGCGCCGAAAATATGATCGAACACCAGAAATCGGCCAACAAGACGATACTCTGGCTGCTCCGTCTGCTGGGCATCGTTCTGGTGATTGCCGGCTTCAAGGGTCTGCTGGGCTTCCTCAGTACGGTCTTCGCCGTCGTCCCGTTCATCCAGCGGATCATCGGGACCGGCGTCGGTCTGGTTGCCACGATCGTCGGCCTGGTCTGGAGCGCCATCGTCATCGCGCTGGCCTGGGTCGCACACCGGCCGGTACTGTCGATAGTCCTGCTGGTCGTTGCAGCCGCGCTGGTTTTCTGGCTCATAAGCCGTTCCCGAAAAAAAAAAATCTCTGATGTAGCCGCTGTCCTGATCCTCGTGCTCGCACTCGGCCTGAGCGCCGGCTGCAAGAACAGCGACAACGTAACACCCCGTGGAGAGAATCCTGTAGCCCAGGATCTCTCCACGGTTTTTAAAGGCCCCGTGAAGTCGATCTTCGTGACGACTTTCTACGGGGAAGGCGAACCGTACTACCAGGAGTATCAGTTCGACGAGAAAGGGAAACTGGTCGCCCAGAAAGAGTACTCTCCCTTCGAAGACGAAGGAGACAGCCTGAACGAGGCGCTGTCGGAAAAGGACGCCCAGGGCCGGTACACGAAAGAAGTCTGGGGCACGGACGATGAAATCTACAACATCCAGCTGACGGAATACACGGCCGACGGCCACGTGGCCCGGAATCAATGGCTGGATGGAGACGGAACGGTCCGTTCCACGACCACCTTCCGTTACGACGGGGCCGGCAACCAGACGATGTCGCACACCGAGAACAACTACAACAATTCCACCTACACGATTGTCTACGAATTCGACGACCAGAACCGCCTGGTGAAATCCACTTCCTCCTATGACGGAAAGGTCAACGACATCCAGACTTACCGTTACGACGTGGACGGCTGGGACCGGGTCAATGAGACGGAGTGGGTCAACCTCGGCAAGAAAGCCGTCACGTATGAAAAGATCGGCAAAGATAGCCTGGCATTCGCTTCCCGGCGTTATGAAACCGACGAAAACGGAACGCGCCTGACCTTCAGCGACACGACTTTCACCGATGCCGGCGGCTGCCGCCACCAACGCAATTACTACAATTACGACAAGGAGTATTCCTACGAAGGAGTTTACAACAAACAGGGTTATCTGACCCATTGTGAACTGTTTACCGGCAAAAGCACACGCCCGGCCAAAACGCTCGACCTGGAAATGGCGCCCGACGGCGAGAGCCTGAAGAGCATTACTTTCCGCACCCAGCAATTCGGCCAGGTGGAGGAAGAGAAATCCGAGCATCTCACGGAATTCGACTCGTTCGGCAACTGGACCGACCGGACACTCGGCATGCAATATACCCCGGACCTGTTCTGGACTGACAAACTGGAAGATTTCGAAGGCACGGTAGCCACCCAGCACCGCACTTTCACTTACTACGGCGACGACCAGGGGCAGAACTACGGCTTCGAAGGCAAGAACGGCGACAGCGAGCTGCGTATGCTCTGGACCAACGACAACGGCGTCTTCCGCGGCGAAGCCTTCCTCGACGGCGACCCGGTGCGCATCGTGGGCCACAAGGACAAGAATTCGACCAGCTGGCACATCGTAGCCCTGGAGAAGGACGGTACGATTCCCTGGCATATCTATATGGATACCGCCGAAAACCCCTGCACGGCTACGATCGTCAAGGGAATGGATGAGATCAAGATTCCAGTGACCGCTACCCGCAAAGACCTGAAAACTTACAGTTTCAAGGCCAAGGCCGATGATATCGTGGGCCTATACGAGTACAGTGACAAGGGAGGCGACACGGGTGACGGCTCCCTCAACGTATCCCGTTGCGGCGAAAACTGGGAGGACTACCAGTTTGAGATCAGCAACAGCGGCCCTGCTCCGTCGCACAACATGGCGACCGACAAGTTTACCAACTCCCCCAGCGAGACGCTTGAGTTCTACAACTATCTCTGGGACGACAATTCGGATACGGGCTTCTCCTACAAAATCCGTTTCTTCGACGACTTTGCCGTCATCGAACGCCTGAGCGGTTCCCCGATGGGCTTCTTCGGCATGGGTATGACGGTCGAAGGCATTTACGCAAAACTCCCCTCTGTCGGATAACGCAATGAGAACAGCCCTGTTTCCGGGATCGTTCGATCCCTTTACCCTCGGCCATATGGACATCTTGCGCTCCGCGCTCAAGATGTTCGACAGAGTAATCGTCGCCGTAGGCTATAACAGCGCCAAAAGCGGATTCTTCCATCCCGACCTCCGCGTCCGGATCATCAAGGACGCGGTGGCGGGAATGGAGAACGTGGAAGTGTGTTCCTACCGCGGTCTGACCGTCGAATTCTGCAAACAGATGGGCGTAAGCTGCATCATCCGCGGCCTGCGCACCACCACCGACTTCGAAATGGAGAGCGTCATCGCCCAGGCCAACCGAAAGATGGCCCCCGACATCATGAGCATCTTCATTCCGGCCGGTCACGAGTATTCTTTCATCTCGTCGACAGTCGTCCGCGACGTCCTCAACAATGGCGGAAGCGCCAAATGCTTCCTGCCGCAGAACGTGGACATCGACAAATTCCTGAAATTGCGGGAAGAGGAGGCATAGTGATGCGCGTACGGTATTTCCTGGCCATCCTGCTGTTGTCCGGCAGCCTTTCCGGCGCCGCCGCACAAGACGCACAGGACACGCTCCGGACCCATGCCTCCGTTACCGCTTACCTTCAATCCCTGATCGAACAGCCGGTAGGCGCCATCAACCGTGACGTCGACCGGCTGATCGATTCGATCGGGACACAGCAGCCGGAGTTGCAGTCGAAAGTGGCCGGCATCGCCTTCGACTTTTTCACCGATTCGCCCGTAATGGGACACGAGGCCGTGGCCGTCCACATTGCAGACAACTGGTTTCTCAACGGCCGGCTCAAACTGGAGAATGAAAATCTCTACCCCATTCTCTACACTTATGCCGAATTCAACCGAAGTTCACTTGTAGGATGCGATGCGCCTGCCCTGTTGATGGAAGACGCCGAAGGGAACCCCGTCGATGTACGGTCCGTCGCAGCCCCTTACAAGATCCTCTTCTTCTACGACACGGAGTGTTCCACCTGCAGGAAAGAGGCTCCGCTGCTGGCCGATCTGGCCCGCAACTACCACGGCGAACCCATCACTCTATTCGCCATCTACACACAAAGCGACCGTGCGGCGTGGGAAGCCTATGTCAAAGAGGTCTTTTCCGGCATCGACAGTTCCGATGTGACTGTCGTCCACCTGTGGGACCCGGAAGCCGCATCGGGTTATCACAAGAAATATGGCGTGCTCTCTACGCCTATGCTGTTTTTGCTTGACAGGCAGAACATCATCATCGGACGCGGTCTCGACTCCGGTGCGCTTGCCCGGATGCTCGGCATCGAAAATGCACACGCCCTTCAATACAGACAGTTGTTCGACAATGTTTTCGGCGCGCTCAAGCCGCTGGACATCACCAGTGTCGAAGGAATGATCGACGCCTTCGCCGACCGGACGCGCGAGAACCCGCCGCTTTATGTCGAGGTGTTCTCGCATCTGTTTGATTATCTGCGCAGCAGCGATGAGTTCCCGAAGCAGCAGGGAGCACTTTATCTGGCCGAAAACTATATCGTCGGCGAGCCCGGATTCTGGTCGGACGAATATGTCGACCGCATTGTCCCTGCACTGGCGAAGGCCCGGCTCAATCCTGCCGGCGCCCGTGCGACCGACCTGAAACTGCGCACCAAACGGGGCCGTCTCGCCTATCTGCTCGATGGCAAGCAGGATTATACCCTCGTCCTCTTCCACCTGATCGACTGCCGTCAGTGCCAGGAAGAGATCAAGGCGCTCAAATCGCTGGCGTCCGAACTCCGCGAGGCGGGAATCAAGGTCAAACTGGTCTATGCCGGCACCCAGCAGGATACCTGGCGGAAGTTTGTCCGGAGTGTTCCCTGCCGCTGGGTCTGCCTGCAGGATTTCAACGACGAAAGCAACATGCGCAATCTCTATGACCTGGAATTCGTCCCGCACCTTTACCTGCTGGATGCGGAAGGGATCATCATCGCGAAAGATATCCGGGCCACTGAACTGAAAGAAATGATTCCCTGGTTATGATAAGCGGAGCCTATAAACAGTTTTACGAGGCGCTCCTGGCGGTTATCCCCAAGGAGCGCATGTTTCACGATGCACTCAGCACCCTGGCCTACGGTACGGACGCATCCTTCTACCGGCTGATTCCCAAACTCGTGATCCGTGCCCGGGACGAACAGGAAATCGCCGCCATCCTGCAGCAGGCCGACCGGCTGAACATCCCGGTAACTTTCCGTGCGGCAGGCACTTCGCTTTCGGGACAGGCCATCAGCGATTCGGTCCTGGTAATCGTCTCGCACGGCTGGCAGCACTGGAAAGTGCTCGATGAGGGCCGGAAAATCCGGCTGCAGCCGGGTATCCGGGGCGGGCGGGCCAATACCTATCTGGTGAAATACGGCCGTAAGATAGGACCGGACCCGGCTTCCATTGACTCCGCGATGATCGGCGGCATCGCTGCCAACAACGCCAGCGGTATGTGCTGCGGAACTTCCGAGAACTCCTACAAGACGATGGCGGACATCCGCATCATCCTGCCCGACGGCACTGTGCTCGACACGGGTGATCCCGCCTCCTGTGAGACGTTCCGCCATTCGCACGCGGAGTTCATCTCCGGCATTGCAGGCATTGCGGCTGAAATCGCAGCCGATTCTGAACTTTCAGAACGTATCCGGCGCAAATACAAGATCAAGAATACGACGGGTTACTCGCTCAACGCTTTCGTCGATTTCAGCGACCCGATCGACATTGTCAAACATCTGGTCATCGGTTCGGAAGGTACGCTGGCCTTCATCTCCGACATCACCTACAATACGGTGGTCGACCACAAGTACAAGGCGTTGGCGATGATTACCTATACGAACATCGCCCTGGCCTGCGAAGCCGTGCAGATCCTCAAGAAACAGGGGCTCGTTTCGGCCGTCGAACTGATCGACCGCACCGGCGTGCGCAGCGTCGACCAGACGCCCGGCATTCCCGAATTCCTGAAAACCATCGGCCCGGAAAGTTGCGTGATCCTGGCCGAGACGCGCGCCGCCTCAGCGGAGGAACTGGACACCCGCGTCAAAACCATCACGGAAGGCATCGCTTCCGTCCCCACGGAACTCCCTTTCGCCTTCACGACCGACGCGCGGGAACAGGCCACGATGTGGAAGCTCCGCAAGGAGATGCTGCCTACGGTCGCAGGTCTGCGCCGAAGCGGCACAACGGCCATTATCGAGGACATCTGCTTCCCGATCGAGCATCTGGCCGAAGCCACCGTCCGGCTGCGCGAAGTCTTTGCGGCCGACGGCTACGCCGACGCCGTGATTTTCGGGCACGCCCTGGCGGGCAACCTCCACTTCATGTTCAACCAGGACTTCTCGACGGCCGCCGAAGTGGAGAAATACAAGAAGTTTATGGACGACATCGTCCGGCTGGTCGTCGACCGCTACGACGGTTCGCTCAAAGCTGAGCACGGAACGGGCCGCAACATGGCTCCGTTCGTGGAGTATGAATGGGGCAGACAGGCCTACGGACTGATGCAGCGGGTGAAGGCTCTGTTCGACCCAAAGGGCATCCTCAACCCGGGCGTCATCCTGAACACCGATCCGATGGCGCACATCTCGAACCTGAAGCCGATTCCTTCCACGCGCCAGATTGTGGACAAATGTATGGAATGTGGCTTCTGCGAGGGCTATTGCGTGGCCGAAGGGCTCACGTTGTCGCCGCGCCAGCGCGTGGCGGCATTCCGCGAGATCGAGCGCCTGCGCGCCTCCGGCGAAGAGCCGCACCGGGCTGCCGAAATGCAGAAGCTCTACAAATACGCCGGCGACCAGACCTGCGCCACCGACTCGCTCTGCAACCTGCACTGCCCCGTCGGGGCCGATGCCGGCAAACTCATCAAGGAACTGCGCCACGAGGGCCATTCGCCGCGCGGCGAGAAGCGGGCGGTGTGGCTGGCCGGCCATATGGACGGCGTCACCGCCTGCCTGCGCGGCGGGCTCAAATGCCTGAACACGCTGCGACTGCTGTTCGGCAAACGGTTATTCGGTGCGATGGCGCGCGGCCTGCGCAAGCTCACGGGCGGCGCCCTGCCGCTTTGGAATGAATATATGCCGACCGGAGCCTCCCGGCTTCGCGTTCCCGCCGTTGTGCAGGAACGCGAGCGGAAGGTGGTTTATTTCCCGTCGTGCATCACGCGGAGCATGGGCACCACGAAAGCCTACAGCCAGGAAAAGGAAGTCACGCAGGTGACGGCGGCACTGCTGGAAGCAGCCGGTTTCCAAATCATCTATCCGGAAAAGATGGATGCGCTCTGCTGCGGAATGCTCTTCTCGAGCAAGGGTTACGTGGAGGCTGGCCGGAAGGCTTCCGACGACTTGAAAGCGGCACTGTTGAAGGCCTCCGACGGCGGCCGGATTCCGATCCTCTGCGACATGAGCCCGTGCCTCTATACCATGAAGTCAAACTTCGGCGACGAACTGCCGCTGTACGAACCCACGGAGTTCATCGAGAAATTCGTCCTGGAACACTTGACTCTCAAGCCCGTGGACGAGAAAGTGGCTTTGTTCGCGGTCTGTTCGGCCAAGAAGATGGGCGTCGATCCGTGCCTGAAACGTGTCGCGGAGCGCTGTGCGCGTGAAGTCGTGGTTGTCGATTCCAACTGTGACGGCTTCGCCGGCGACCGCGGCTTTTTCTTCCCCGAACTCAACGAACACGGCCTGCGTGACCTCAAGCGCCAGGTCGACGGCTGCGACGAAGGTTTCGCCGCAAGCCGCACCTGCGAAATCGGCCTTTCCCGCAACAGCGGCATCGTCTTCAAGTCGATCGTCTATCTTGTTGCGAAAGCCGCCGGCGTCGAGATCCGGAAGAACGCGTGATGATAACGATCATCATCATTATCGTCACAGCCGCCGTCAGCGTAATCTGTTTCTCGCAGGCGGGGCTGTTCGAGACGCTGAAGTTCAGCGCCTATGGTGTCTGGCACCGCCGCCAGTGGCACCAGATGCTGACGTACGGACTGGTTCACGGCGGATGGGGCCACCTGCTGTTCAATATGATTACGCTCTACTGCTTCGGGCGGATCGTGGAGCAGTATTTCGGCGCTGCCTTCGGGGACAAGGGGCCGGTTCTGTACGTGGTGTTTTACGTGACGGCGCTGATCGTTTCGACGATCGGCGATCTCATCAAATTCCGGGACAATCCTTCCTACAGCGCCGTGGGCGCATCGGGTGCCGTGTCGGCCATCCTCTTCGCCGCCATCCTGTTCGAGCCCCGGATGGGTATCTACATCTACCTGATTCCCATCCCGGTTCCGGCCTACATCTTTGCGCCGCTGTATTTGGTCTATTGCATCATCATGGCGCGGAAGAACGTCGACAACATCGGCCACTCAGCCCACTTCTGGGGCGCCGTCTACGGCCTGTTGTTCCCGCTCCTCCTCCGCCCCGACATTTTCACACACTTTCTGAACCAGCTGCACGGATAGCCTATATCCGGCGGATGGCTTCGACGATTTCCTCGATTGTGTCGCAGAAGGTAATGGCGCTGGCCATGAAGGATTTCATAAAGCCGGCTTCCTGCATATTGGCCAGGAGCTGCTTCAGCGGATCGTAATAGCCCTCGAAGTTGAAGATGAGAATGGGCTTCATATGCTTGTCGATGGCGCGGTTGCAGGCGTAGGTAAAGAGCTCGTCCAGGGTCCCAAAGCTGCCGGGCAGGACGATGCAGCCGTCGCTCAGGTCTTCCATCACCTGTTTGCGTTCGGCAAAATCAGCCGTCTCGATGAACTCCGAGAGGCCGGGCTGAACGACTTCGAGGCCGCTTTCGCGGACTTCCTTCGTACCGAGGAAGCCGCGGGGGAAAACCCCTACGACACGGCCGCCTTCCGCAGCCGCCCCGTCGGCCAGTGCGCCCATCGTTCCGACGGCTGCCCCGCCATAGACCAGTGTCAGGCCGGTGCGCGCGATGCGGCAGCCCAATTCGTAGGCCAGTCCTTTATAGATATCTTTGCAAGCGGGTGCAGAACCCAGGTAAACGGCGACCGCTTTCATATTCATCAGTCTTTCAGAAGTTCTTTCATCCGTTCGATCATTTCCGGATCGTGTGACACGATGTCGGGCCAACGGCGCCTGAAGCCCGGAGCACCTCTCTTCGAAGTGGCATCCAGGATCAGATGGTCGCGGACACGGCCGTCGCGGAGCGGATCGCAGTTCGCCCCCAGCAGCCATAGCTTCCGGTAGCCCGACGCATGTTTCTCGGCCTCGTCGTAAAGCACCTGGACCACCTGTTCCAGCCGTCGTTCGGGGAAAACTTTTTCCTTCCGGGTAGCGTCGATGCAGAGTTTTCCGCCGAATCCCGTCTCGGAAGACGTGTGGTCGAGCACGTCGAGCGGCCCGCGGCTGAAGAGCAGGTCGCGCTGCACGTCCACGTTGCGGCAGATCGTCCCGAACACGGCATCCCGGTTGCGGATATCGATGTCTTCGTCCGTAACGAGGAGGAACTTGTTGAACATCATCTGGCCCGCGCCCCACAGCGCATTTGCCACCTTGAAGGCTTGACCTTCGTATTGCTTGCGGATCTTGACGATGGCAAAGTTGTGGCCCACGCCTTCTTCGGGAAGATAGAGGTCCTCGATCTCCGGTGCGATGGCCAGCCGGATGGGCGACAGGAAGATCTTCTCGGTAGCTTCCTGAATGTATTTGTCTTCCATCGGGGGGATGCCCACCACCGTGGCCGGATAGACGGCGTCGAAGCGGTGCGTGATGCAGGTCACGTGGAATTTCGGATACAGGTCTTCCAGCGAGTAGAAACCCGTATGGTCGCCGAACGGCCCTTCGAGAAACTTCTCTTCGCTCTTCTGGACATAACCTTCAATCACGAAGTCGCAGTCGGCGGGCACCATCAGGTCCTGCGTGAAACATTTCACCAACTCCACAGGCTTGCCGCGCAGGAAGCCGGCCAGCAGGTATTCGTCGATACCTTCCGGCAGCGGTGCCGTGGCGGCATAGGAATAGACGGGATCGCCCCCCAGGCAGACGGCCACGGGCAGGCGGTGCGTACATTCGGACAGGTGTTTTGCGCCGGTCTTGTGCATATGCCAGTGCATGCCGGTCGTGGCATCGTCGAGTACCTGCATGCGGTACATGCCCACGTTACGCACGCCGGTCACCGGGCTGACCGTGTTCACAAGCGGGAGGGTTATGAAGCGTCCGCCGTCCTGCGGCCAGCATTTGAGGATGGGAAGCTGGCTCAGCTGCGCGGTATATTGCACCACATCCTGGCAGGGAGCATGGCCCTTGTGCTCGCGGGGAATCCACGAGGCTGCCCGGTTGAGTTTCGGCAGAAGCTTGAGCTTGTCAAGAAAGCCGGGACCGGAGCCTAGCACACTGCCGGCCAGTTCGTCGATTTTCGCGCCGATGTCATCGAGGTTCTCCACGCCCAGTGCATAGCGGATGCGCGCCTCAGAGCCCATCATATTGGTCAGCACGGGAAAAGCCGTGCCGGTATTCTCAAACAACAGGGCCTTGCCGCCGCCGGGTTTCTTCGATTCGATATCGGTAGCGCAGGCGATTTCGAGCACCGGATCCACGAACTCCCGGATCCGCCGGAGTTCGCCGCGCTCTTCCAGGAACTTCGTATAATCTTTCAGACTGTTGAACATCTTCCCAATATTTTCTCAGAAAAATGCAATTTAGGGAAAAATTCCGGAAAATGCGTAAATTTGAGAAACGAATCATCCCATGAAAAAGCTTCTCTCCCTTCTTGCCGTTGCCTGTCTCACGGTGGCGGCTTTTGCCCAGCAGGCGCTGGGGCCCGGCACCGGGCTTGTCTCCCCCGAGATCAATCCCGACCATACCGTCACGTTCCGGCTCTACGCGCCCAAGGCCGTCACGGTGCAACTGGCCGGTGACTTCCTTCCCCGCGTCGTCGACCTGCAGGAAAGTCCGGGCGGCATCTGGACCTATACGACCCAAGCACTGGAAGGCGAACTCTATTCCTACAGCTTCATTGTGGACGGCCGCCGGGCGATGGACCCGTCGAACGTCCATCAGAACCGCGACGTGGCCACCTGGACGAACATCTTTACCCTGAGCGCTGAACAGGGCGACAAGGGCTGGTATTACGAAGTCCACAGCGTGCCGCACGGCACGGTATCCCACGTCTGGTACAACAGTCCGACGCTGGGCACCCAGCGCCGGATGACGGTGTATACGCCGGCCGGGTATGAAGACAATCCCAAGGCGAAGTATCCCGTGCTGTATCTGCTGCACGGATCGGGCGGCGACGAAGATGCGTGGAGCGACCTGGGCCGCACGGCCCAGATTCTCGACAACCTGATAGCGGAAGGAAAGGCGAAGCCGATGATTGTGGTGATGCCCAACGGCGTATGGTTCAACCAGGCCGCGCCCGGCGCCGCCGTGAACATGTTCCAGCCGACCTTCCAGAACAGCCGTTCGCAGTCGACCGTCGAGGTGGAGAACAGTTTCCCCGACATCATGGATTTCATCGAGAAGCATTATAGGGTGGCAAAAGGCTACGCCAACACGGCCGTGGCCGGCCTTTCGATGGGCGGCCGTCAGTCCTGCGCGCTGTCGATGCGCTATCCGAAGCGGTTCGGCTATGTCGGTCTTTTTTCCGGCGTTGCAACGCCGGAAGACAATGAAGCGGCGCTGGACGCCGTCTTCGCCGCACACCCGAAGCTCTACTGGATCGGATGCGGCAAGGATGACGGCATCATGGTGAATTCCAAAAAGCTGAAAGACTACTGCGATGCGAAAGGCTATCCTGCGACCCTCTACGAATCCGACGGCGGACACATCTGGCGCAACTGGCGCATCTATCTGACGATCTTCGTCCAGCAGTTGTTTAAATAGAAAATCCTATCTTTGTGAAAAATACGTGTATACAATGAAAATCAGAACAATTGTCATAGCAGCGACGATGCTGCTCAGCTTGATATCCGTTGCCGGATGTACCGGCGAAGGGGCCAAACTTCCTTCATTCAACGATGTGCTTACCTCACGCCGGAGCATCCGCAGTTACGATGCGACGAAGAAGATTTCCGAAGCGGAAGTCCGCACGCTCCTGACCCGGACGCAGGAAGCTCCCTCGTGGGCGAACCAGCAGCCCAGCAAATATTATGTAGCCATCAGCCCCGAAGCCGTCGCGGCCGTGCAGGATATGGTCGGCGGCAACAAGGAGCGGATCAAGAATGCGCCCGTGCTCATCGTCTCGACCTTCGAAAAAGGCAAGTCCGGGTTCTTCCGCGGCCAGCAGACCAACGATCTGGGCGATTTCTGGGGTGCCTACGACAACGGCCTGAGCAATGCCTACCTCGTGCTGGTCGCCCGTGCCATGGGATTCGATACGCTGATCATGGGCATGCGCGACGCCGATATGATCCGCGACTATTTCCACATCCCGGGCGATGAGATGATCACCGCCGTCATTTCGCTGGGCTACCGGGCCGAAGAGCCGCGGACACCCGTCCACCGCGAACTCGACGAAATCGCGAAGTTCTTCTGATGGCCGGTCGCACGTTCGGAACCTGTTTTTTCGAGCAATATGCCCAAGTCTCGCTTTCCGCCTTGCTGGGAAGCGACTTTGACGGTCTGGTGAACCGTGACCGGCCGGACCTGCAGTCGCCCGACGGCAAGAGTATCGGCATTGAAGTGACCCGGGCGATGGAAGAGAACAAGGCGGCGGAGCAGGCCCTGCTGAAAGACCTCGCCGGAATCTCGCCCGGCAACCACACCGACGACTACGACCGGATTCTCGAAAACGGCTACGGCTTCGGTCTGGAGGGCGGAAAATACATCGGCAAGAAAGAGTTCTTCTACTGGTCGATGGCCCTCCCCTTGCGCCGCATCCTGGAGAGCAAGGTCGCCAAGGTGGGCAACGGCTTTTACGGCCGTTTCAACGAGATGGGACTCTTCGTCTTTTCCCGCGAAAACCTGGGGATGGCTGAAGCCGTCAAGGCCATGAACTATACCCTCTCCCTGCAGAAGCACCAGGACATCCGTTACAACCGTCTCTATCTGGCCGACGTGGATGATCTGTTCGTCTGCAACCTCGACGACGGGCTCAAAGACGATTCCCGGCTTATCCGCTACCGGGTGTCCCAGGAGCAGCGGCAGGATTTCTACCGGGAAGCCATCGACCGCCAGCGACAATAATCCCCTATGCCTGCCAACCGCCTCCGATATCATTTGCTTACCCTGGCCGTCGTGGCCGTGTGGGGCGTCACTTTTGTCAGCACGAAAGTTCTGATCGGGGCCGGCATGCATCCGGTCGCCATCTTCTTTGTCCGCTTTATGCTGGCGTATGCGGGCATCTGGTTGTATATCGTCCTCTCGCGTCAGCCGTCGAAACTCTGGTACGGCTGGAAGGAGGAACTGGTTTTCCTCCTTCTGGGCGTGTCGGGCGGTTCCTTGTATTTCCTGACGGAAAACCTTGCCCTGGCCTATACGCAGGCCACGAACGTCGCTTTCCTGGTATGCTCCGCGCCCCTTTTCACGGCGATTTTCACCCTGATTTACCGACGATTCGGAAAAGGTCGTTTTGTGGACGGGCTGGAACCTGTCCGGCTGGGCTGGCCACTGGTGGGAGGAACGGTTCTCGCGTTGTCGGGTATGGCGATGGTCGTCTTCGACGGGGCACGGCTGCAACTGTCGGCCAGAGGCGACCTGCTGGCCATCGCCGCCGCGCTCTGCTGGGCGGTCTATAGCCTGTTCATGAGCCAGATGACGCGCGACCACGGAACGGTCACCGCCACACGGAAGGTGTTCTTCTATGGCCTGCTTACCATCCTGCCCTTCCTGGGCGGATACAAGGATTCCTTCGCGCCGGCCATCCTGGGGCAGACGGCCGTCTGGTTCAATCTCCTGTTCCTGGGCCTGGTCGCTTCCCTGATCTGCTTCATCCTGTGGAATCTGGCCATGGACAAACTGGGCAATGTTACCACCACCAATTACGTGTATCTGAACCCGGTCTTCACCCTGCTCAGCGCCATGGCCCTCCTCGGAGAGCGGATGACGCTCCTCGCCGGCATCGGCTGCGCCGCCATCCTCGCCGGCGTCATCTGGGCCGGCCAGCACAGTAAATCTCTGAAATAATTGTTATCTTTGCACCCAGTCTGCAGGGTGCAGGCGAAGGGGTGCTGCGGCAAAAGCTGCGGCTGAGATGATACCCTCACTACCTGATCGGGGTAATGCCCGCGTAGGAAACCGCTATCTTCCCATCTCCCCTTTATTGTATAAATTATTTACAATTAAGGATTTATCATGAAATTTCGTATGATTTGCGCTGCGCTGGCCGCTTGCGGGCTGGCTTTCGCCGTGCACCCTGCCCTCGCACAGGAACCCGACTCCACGGAAGTCGAACATCTGCAGGAAACGGTCGTCAGCGCCGTGCGGGCATCGAAAGACGCCCCTTTCGCCGTGACCAACATCCAGCGTGCCGAATTGCAGGGCTTTTCCAATTCGGGACGGGAACTGCCGATGCTGTTCGCCCGGACACCGGGCATCCTTGCCTGGAGCGAAAACGGCGTGGGCACCGGCACTTCGTACCTGCGCATCCGCGGCGCGGGCGGCAGCCGGATCAACGTGACCCTCGACGGCGTGCCCCTCAACTCCCCGGAAGACCAGAGCGTCTTCTGGGCCAACATGAACTCCTACGGCAAGCTCCTGAGCAGCGTGCAGATCCAGCGCGGTGTCGGTACATCGACCAACGGCGACGGCGCCTTCGGCGGCACGATCGCCCTGGGAACGAAAGCCCCGTCGCTCATTCCGACCGGGGAAATCTCCGCCACCTATGGTTCCTACAACACTTTCCACGCCGGCGGCTCGCTGTCGTCGGGACTCCTGTGGAATCACATCGTCCTGGAAGGCAACTGGTACCATACCTCGACCGACGGCTACCTGCCCGGAACCGACGGCAAGTCGGGCAGCTATCTCGTCGGCGCCACCTGGCTGGGACGGGGATGGCGTCTGGGCTACAAACTCGTGGGCAACTACGAAAACACAGGGCAGGCCTGGAACGGCGTGACGGCCGGCAACGACGATCTCTCGCTGATGGACGGCACCTACCGCGTGCACACGGGCATCAAGACCTACAAAGACCTCTACGATGTCGGACTCGGCCTCTACAACTCCCTCTATGAAAGGCTCATCATCAACAGCGCCGAGCCGCTCGACTATCGCCTGGAACGCTACCGGATGAGAGACGGCTCTTTCTGGCCGCGCACCACCGACAACTTCTGGCAGAACCACCATATCCTGAACCTGGCGGCATCGCTCTCCGACGCCCTCAATCTATCCGTGAGCGCCCACTATACCGGCGGCCACGGCTGGTACGACGAGTTCCGCTACAACAACAAACTGCTCAAATACGGCATTCCCAACTTTGTGGACGCCGCCGGCAAGACCGTCAAACGCAGCGACTTCGTGCGGCAGAAAGGCCTCACGCAACACACCTTCGGCGTCGTCTCCAACCTCACCTACAAGAAAGGGCCCTGGGACGCCGTCGCCGGCCTTTCCGCCCAGCAGTTCCTGGGCAACCACTACGGCTATCTGACCTATGTCGGCAACACGGAACTTGCCGCGCGCATTCTCTCTGGCGGGGATTACCGGTATTACGACTCCGACGCGGCCAAGTTCGACGGCAGCGCCTTCGTCAAGGCCTCGTACCGGCTGTCTCCGGACTGGAGCGTCTTCGGCGACGTGCAATACCGCCGCGTGAACTACCGCACCGACGGCTACAACGACAAATACATCGACAACGGCGACGGAACGGCCGGCAAGCATCTGCTCGACGTAAACGTCCACTACGATTTCTTCAATCCCAAGGCCGGCCTGAACTTCAGCCACGGACCGCACCGGGCCTATGCCTCGGTCGCCGTGAGCCACCGCGAACCTGAGCGCAACAACTTCACCGACAACGGGAAATATCCTGCACCGCGGGCAGAGCGGCTCTATGACTTCGAAGCCGGCTACCAGTTCGGCGGCCGCACAGCCCGGGCCGGCGTCAATCTCTACTATATGCGCTACCGCGACCAGCTGGTCCAGACCGGCGAACTGAGCGACATCGGCGAAGCACTCACCACCAACATCCCCGATTCCTACCGCACCGGCATCGAACTGACGGCGGGCGTGGATCCGACGCCGTGGCTCACACTCGAAGCCAACGCCGCCCTGAGCCGCAACCGCCTGCTCGACTTCGACGAATACGTGGAAGACTGGGACAATGGCACCACCGTCATCCACTATGACGACGCGGCCCTCGCCTACTCGCCCGATGCCATTCTCAACGGTTTCGTCGATCTGCATTACAAGGGATTCCGGGCACAGTGGCACACGGGCTTCGTTAGCCGGATGTATCTCGACAACACGGAGAACGCCGACCGCTCACTGCCGGCCTACAGCCTCAGCGACCTGTCACTGGGCTACACGTTCCGCCTGCGCGGCTTCCTGAAAGAAATCGATCTCGGTGTCGAGGGAAACAACCTGTTCAACGCCCGCGTCGCCCAGAGCGGCTGGGTCTATAGCGCCATCTATGCCAGTGGCGGACATCCCGACAACAATCGGTATTATCAGATCGGCTTCATTCCTGTCGCCGGCCTGACAGTCCTGGGGCACGTGGCCCTGCGTTTCTAGGGACTTACTCCAGACTCTCCAGCCGGACACCCGGAAGAGCCGTCAACTTCTCGACAAGGGTAGGATACGCTTTGTGAGGGATGTTCAGCCAGGCAGTCATCCGGAAAACGTCATCTTTCTTGGATATGGAATAGGACTCCACGCCCTCACCCAGAGACTTGAGCGCTTCCTGAAGTGTATTCGGACTGTCGGATGCCAGCTCTACGCAGACCTGGCGCTTGCCCAACTTGTAGGTAAGGATATTGGTGATGTACGACCAGATGAGGACGATAAGCGCGCAGCTGCCTGCCAGGATATACAAACCGCTTCCGATGGCAAGACCCATCGCAGCTGTCACCCACAGGCCGGCCGCCGTGGTCAGACCGCTGACGCGGTTCTGCTGTTTGAGTATGATGCCGCCACCCAGGAAACCGATACCGGAAACGACGCCCGCCGCGACACGGGCCGCATCGAAGCGGTTGGCGCCGGCAAAGCCGTGCTGGGAAACAATCATGAACAGGGCCGCACCGATGGCCACGAGGACGTGCGTTCCGACACCGGCCCCTTTGGCCCGGTATTTCCGTTCAAAACCGATGATCGCACCGATCAGTGATGCAACAAGCAGACGGATGATGAATTCCAAGGTAGGAGACAGAGAGAGTTCCATATATTGTCTTTTTTTGTAATTCTTCGATTATCTTGTAAATTTAGGAAAATATTCAAAAAAACAGATTCCGCCATGCTGAAATTATACATCGTCGACGCTTTTACGGAGGAGCCCTTCGGCGGAAACACCGCCGGTGTCGTGCTCCTGGAGCCGGGGTCCGCTTTTCCGGATGAAGAGTGGATGCGGCTGCTGGCCGCGGAGTTGCGCTATTCGGAGACCGCCTTCGTGCGGCGCGACGGTGTGACGGAATTCACGGTCCGGTATTTTACGCCCGCCGGAGAAATCGATTTGTGCGGCCACGCCACGATCGCAAGTTTCGGGGTGCTGTTCCGGGAAGGCTTCGTGCCGGAGGGTTGCCGCTGCCTCAACCACACGAAAGCGGGCGACCTGGAAGTCGTTGCAGGCAAGACCGTGATGATGCAGATGGCTTCGCCGCAACTCGTGCAGACTTTCGACGAAGCGCCGCTGATGAGAGACCTGCTGGCCGCGATGGGCGGCCTGACGCGCGATGCGCTGGGCACGCTCCCGGTCCAGACCTTCTCCACCGGTCTGCCCGACATCCTCCTGCCGGTGCGCGACGTCACCACACTGCAGGCCCTGAAACCCGACATGGATGCGCTGAATGTGCTCAGCGAGCGGCTCGATGTCATCGGTGTCCACGCCTTCGCCATGGATCCGGACGACGGCTACACGGCCCACGTCCGCAATTTCGCGCCCCGCTATGACATCCCGGAAGAATCCGCCACCGGCACGTCCAACGCCGCCCTCACGGCCTATCTCTTCCATCACGGAATCATCCGCGACGGAGGTCGCTGCACCTTCCTCCAGGGCGAAGCCATGGGCCGCCCTTCCCTCATTCAGACTACGGTAGATCTTCGGGCCGGCGTTCCCGACATCCGTGTCGGCGGGCCCTGTGCGATTGTCGTCAGGGGCTCAGTTTAACTGCTTCAGCGCCCGGGCCAGCTGGTCGGGGCAGCTGCTGCCCCTACCCTTGCAGTTGATACCGTCCAGCAGGGCGATCACCTCGTCCTTTTTCCGTCCGGCCACCAGCGCCGACAAACCCTGTGTGTTGCCGTTGCACCCGCCCGTATAGCGGACGCTCCGGATAGTATCGCCATCCAGTTCAATGTCAATCTGCAACGAGCACACCACGTCGCAAGTCTGGAAAGCGGCTTTCCGGATCCCGCCTTCCATTTCGTCGGATAAAAGTTTTACGTCGAACATAATCTTGGGTTTATTGCTCAGGGGCACTGCCCGCACGCCAGCGTTTCAGATGCGGGAAATACAGCTTCATCTGTGCGATGTATTCTTCCCGGGTGACGGGTTTCGGCAGGTTCTTGTTCACCTCGTCCACGAACTGGGCGCAGAACTCGATCATCTCGTCCATCGTGCAATCCTTGGTAAACGCTCCGTCCTTGTAGCAATAGATGCAATAATCTTCATTCTTGCTTCCGTCGGCATTCGTGCCGAGGATTTCATCGCTGAGCGGCATGCCGCAGCTCTGACAGAATTTCATTTCCATGGTCATCTGGTTTTTCCTCTCCCGCCAAGGGAGATTTTTATTTACAAATATAGCGATAAGTGACGGTAAGATCATATTTTTTGGACCGCTACCGTCAAAAAAGGCCCATTCAGCCGCCCGCGCCGTCATCTTTTTCGCTGCAATGCACACATTTGACTATCAGGAGATTACAAAAGTTAACCCCCTCCATTTTGAGGGGATCAGCTTTCGCAAATAGCTGATTTACTGATGCTTCCGCTCCAGAACAATTTCGATAACCGTTTTCAGTACTGACAGCTTCAATTATCATACGCATCTACCCCGTTTCGTCAAAGTGTCCTCAGCTGGCCGGCCCTAGACTTCGTATTTTGCACTTCGCCTGCGTACACCCACCTCGGGAAGACCAGTGTCTTCAGCAGGTTTGCGAAATATAACATCTGGACAGCCCTGATTGCGTACACTTTGGCGAAAACTTATTTCTCTGGGGCCGAGTGTCCGATAAGGCAGCGCAGAAACGGGAGCTGTTTTGGCAGTGTGGGCAAAAAGATGTAGTTTTGAAGCATGAAAAGAATGATTTTGTGGGATCTTGACGGGACGTTGATCGATACGCTGGATGATCTGGGGGCGGCGGTGAGCCATACTTTGCGGCTCCGCGGGCTGCCGACACACGGAAGGGAGGATTATCGCCGGATGGTGGGGCACGGTGTACGGAACCTGGTGAAGCAGGCTTTGACGGCCTCAGGGGTTCGGATTGAAGATACGCCTGGCGGGGAGGCACTTGTCGATGAGGCGCTGGCCGATTTCAAGGCGTATTATTCAGCCCATATAGACGTTTACTCTAAGCCTTATCCGGGGATGCCGGAACTGATTGCTGAACTGAACGCCGCCGGAGTGAAAATGGCCGTTGTCTCCAATAAGTTTCAGGAAGGAACGGATCATCTGATCCGGGAGTTCTTTCCGAAGATCCGCTTTGCGGCCATCCTCGGAAACCGGCCGGGCTTTCCGCTGAAACCGGATCCGGCGATTGTGGAAGAAGCGCTTGCCCGTGCAGACGTTTCGCGGTCCGAAGCACTTCTTATCGGGGACTCCCCTACGGATATGCATACCGCAGAAAACGGCGGCATCGATTCACTGGCTGTCAGCTGGGGCTACCGCACCCGGGAGGACTTGGCCGCCTATCCCATTGTCGACAGTGTAGCGGATTTACGGAAGATTATTCTGAAACTATAGCCGGGCGGTCTTCTTGCCGCCGAGGGTGAGCACCAGACTGAGTGTTACGGCGAGAGCAGCTACCGGATAAACCAAATAATGCTTCCAGGTCTCCAGAAAGACCCGGACGTTCTGCAGGAATCCGTCGCCGACGGATTGCAGATCAACGGGATACAGGAAAGCCACTGTCGTGGCGAACACGCCCAGGGCGAGGCCGGCGGCCAAGGCAATGATCAGGGCGACGCGGCCATGACTGCGCTGGCGGTCAACTTCGGCCTTGATGCCTTCCACTTGTTCCAGGCGCCGGCGGGTTTCCAGCAGGAAAGTTGGATCGTCTTTCAACGCGGGCTTGTTCTCACGGAGGAATTCATCTATCTCTTTCATAATCGGATATACTGTTTAAGGTGGGTCCGCCCCAGGGAGAGATGGTACTTGACGGTGCCTTGCGGCATATCGAGGATGGAAGCGATTTCTTTGATGCTCCGGTCTTCGAAGTAAAACAGGGCGATGGCGGCTTTCTCCTTCCCGGGCAACCGTTCCAGGGCTTGATAGAGTTGCTGGTACCGGAAGGCGGCATCGGTGCTTTCATCGGCCGGGACGGCAAGCACCGCTTCTACGGGCACTTCGTCCAGACGGGCTTTCCGATGGTGGTCGATGTAGCAGTTGTAGGCGATGCGGAAAAGCCAGGTGCTGAACTTGGAAAGTCCCAGGAAAGACCCGGAGGCCACATATGCGCGCACCAGCGCGTCCTGGGCGATGTCATCGGCCAGGGCAGCATCGCCATTGCACAGCGCAAGCAGGAACCTTCTCAAGGGCTCCTGCTCCACGCGCACGAGGTCGATGAACCGCTCCCGGGTCATACGCTGTTACTTCTGCTCTTCCAGCGCCTTCTCCTCAGCTTCAATTTCCTTGGCCAGCATCTTCCTGCTCACGAAGTAGGAGATGAAGAGACCGATACCGACGGCCATCATGATTCCTCCCGCAGGCAGCATCAACTCGTCGGGGCCGAATCTGAAAACTTTGAAATCGGGATCCGTGCGGGCAATGATACCCAGGGTAAGGAATACCACCCCCAACAACGATACAATGCAAGCTCCGTTAAATTTGTCCAGCATTTCTTTTTTGAGGGATACGGGTGTCTTCTTTTTGCTGAACTGTTCCATATCGACGGGGACGCCCGCCTCGATGGCCTTGAGCATGATTTCCGCTTTCTTGTCGGTTTCATGTTTTCTGGCGCGCATGACCATCCAAACAATCAGGACCGGAAGGATGACGCAAATGCAGATCGGTACTAAAATGTCTTCCATAACTATTCTAATATACAGTGTTCAACTTTCCGCCGCTTTCCCGGGCGGTTTCATTCATTAGACGGAAGTCCCGGCCGAAAGGTTGGAAAATCTTTCGCGAATTTCACAATTATTTTCAAAAAACGGCGATTCATTGTAAATTTGTAGTATTGACAAATCCAAACCATCAAAATATGAAATTCTTCTTAGACACGGCGAACGTCGAAGACATCCGGAAAGCGAATGACATGGGCGTCATTTGCGGCGTTACCACCAATCCTTCTCTCATTGCCAAGGAAGGCCGCGACTTCAAGCAGGTCGTGGCGGAGATCGCCTCCATCGTGGACGGCCCCATCAGCGGCGAAGTCAAGGCAACCACCACCGATGCCGAAGGCATGATCCGGGAAGGCCGCGAAATCGCTGCCATCCACAAGAACATGGTCGTCAAGATCCCGATGACGGTCGAAGGACTCAAAGCCTGCCACGCCCTGGCCGCCGACGGCATCAAGGTCAACATGACGCTCATCTTTACCGTCAACCAGGCCCTCCTCGCCGCCCGCGCCGGCGCTGCTTTCGTCAGCCCGTTCGTCGGACGGCTCGACGACATCAGCGTCCGCGGCACCGATCTGATCGCGGAAGTCGCCGAAGCGTTCAAGATCCACAACATCTGCACGGAAATCATCGCCGCCAGCATCCGCCACCCGATGCACGTGACGGAATGCGCCCTCGCCGGCGCTGACATCGCCACGGTCCCCTACAAGGTGATCGAGCAGATGACCAAACACCCCCTGACCGACCAGGGCATCGAAAAATTCCGCAAAGACTACGAAGCGGTCTTCGGCAAAGAATAACACCAACAGTATCATATATTATGGCTGATAAACAACTTCTCCTGGGTGATGAGGCCGTCGCCCTCGGTGCACTGCACGCGGGGCTCAGCGGCGTGTATGCCTATCCGGGCACTCCCTCCACCGAAATCACCGAATATATTCAAGGTCACCCGCTAACGACGGAACGGCACGTCCACAACGTCTGGTCGAGCAACGAAAAGACGGCTATGGAAGGCGCGCTGGGCATGTCGTATGCCGGCAAGCGCGCCCTCGTATGCATGAAGCACGTGGGCATGAACGTCTGCGCCGACCCGTTGATGGGCTCGGCGATGACGGGCGCCAACGGCGGCCTGGTCGTCACGGCCTGTGACGACCCGTCGATGCACAGCTCGCAGAACGAACAGGACTCCCGTTTCTGGGGCACTTTCGGCATGATGCCCGTCTTCGAACCGTCTTCCCAGCAGGAAGCCTATGAGATGACCCGCGCCGCCTACGATTATTCCGAGGAAAACACGATCCCCGTCATCATGCGCCTGACCACCCGCATGGCCCACTCGCGGGCCGTGGTCACGCCCGCGGAGGATATCCGCCCGCAGAATGAGCTTCACTACCCTGAGTTCCCCAAACGCTGGGTCACCCTGCCCGTGAACGCCCGCGTCCGCAACCGCGAACTCATCAAACTGTACGCGAAGTGCGAAGCCGACGCCGTGGTCTCCAAATTCAACCGGCTGACCGACGGCCCCGACCATTCGATGGGCGTGATCGCCTGTGGCATCGCTTACAACTACCTGATGGAGAACTATCCCGACGGCTGCCCCTATCCGGTGCTGAAGATCTCGCAATACCCTTTCCCGCGAGAACTTGCCCTGAAGCTCGCCGCCATGGTTCCGACCATCCTGGTGCTCGAAGAAGGCCAGCCGCTCGTGGAAACGATGCTGCGCGGCGTGTTCCCCACCCAGACGAAGGTCATCGGCCGCATCGACAATGCCGTGATCCGCGACGGCGAACTCTCGCCCGACGCTGTCCGCGGCGCCCTGGGCCTGCCCGAGCGCAAGACCTTCGCACCCGCCCAGGTGCTCGCTTCGCGTCCGCCGGCCCTCTGCCAGGGCTGCGGCCACCGCGACTTCTACACGGCCCTCAACAACGTGCTCAAGAAAGACTATCCCACCGCCCGCGTATTCAGTGATATCGGCTGCTACACGCTCGGCTATATGGCTCCCTTCAACGCCATCCACACCTGCGTGGAAATGGGTGCCTCGTTCACCATGGCCCAGGGTGCCGCCTACAGCGGCTGCTGGCCGGCCGTGGGCGTGATCGGCGATTCGACCTTCACCCACAGCGGCATGACCGGCCTGCTCGACGCCGTCAACGGCAAGGCCGACGTCACCCTCTGCATCTCCGACAACCTGACCACCGCCATGACGGGCGGCCAGGACTCCGCCGGAACGGGCCGCATCGAAGCCATCTGCGCCGGCCTCGGCGTGGATCCGGCCCATATCCGCACCATCGTTCCGCTGCCGAAGAACTATCCCGACATGGAAAAGGTGATCCGGGAAGAAATCGAATACCACGGCGTCTCCGTGATCGTCTGCCGCCGCGAATGCATCCAAACCGCCAGAAGACACGCAAAGAAATAACGCCATGAAAAAAGATATCATTCTTGCCGGCGTGGGAGGACAAGGCATCCTCTCCATCGCCACGGTTATCGGATCGGCCGCCCTGGAACAGGGGCTCCACCTCAAACAGGCCGAAGTCCACGGCATGAGCCAGCGCGGCGGCGACGTCCAGTCGAACCTCCGCCTCTCGTCCGAACCGATCTTCAGCGACCTCATCCCGCGCGGCGGAGCCGACCTGGTGGTCTCTCTCGAACCGATGGAAGCCCTGCGCTACGTCCCGTTCCTGGCGCCGGACGGCTGGATCATCACCAATACCGTCCCGTTCGTCAACATCCCCGACTATCCCGCGATGGAAGCCGTGATGGGCGAACTCGGCAAACTTCCGCACGTCATCGCCATCGACGTGGACGCCATCGCCAAAGAGGCCGGCTCGGCCCGCAGCGCCAACATGGTCCTGCTGGGCGCCACCGCCTCCGTGCTGGGCATCCTGGAACCGGAGAAACTCCGCGAAGGAATCCGCCGCATCTTCGGCCGGAAGGGCGAAGCCATCGTGGAAGCCAATATCAAAGCCTTCGACGCGGGACTGGCGTCGGCCCAAAAGTAAGCGCCTATGAATTATATGACTGCCGACGAGGCCGTCCGCCTCGTTAAAAGCGGTGACACCGTCTGCTGCCAGGGCAGCACCTCCGTACCCGTGCTACTGCAGGAAGCGCTTACCCGCCGTGCCGGCGAACTGCGCGACGTGCAGATCGTCTCCGGCTTCAACATCACGGAAGGCCCGGCCCCGTTCTGCAAGCCGGAATACAAGGATTCTTTCCTGGTCAACAGCATCTTCCTATGTGCTGACCAGCGGGGGCATGTGGCACAGGGTTACGGCTCGCTGACACCCTGCTTCCTGAGCGAAGTGCCGGCCCTCTTCCGTAAGGGGGAACTGCCCATCGACGTGGCGTTCATCAACTGCTCGCTGCCCGATGAGAATGGCTTCTGCAGCTACGGCATCGGCTGCGACATCTCCGTCGCGGCCGTGGAAACGGCACGCGTGGTCATCGCGCAGGTCAACGAAGCGATCCCCTACCTCTATGGCGGCTGTCTGATCCACGAATCCAAGATCACCGCCGCGGTCCGCTGCAACGTGCCGCCCATCGCGATGCAGTTCGGCGAACCAACGGAGATCGAGAAGGCCATCGGCGCCAACGTGGCGGCTGAGATTCCCGACGGCGCCTGCCTGCAGATTGGCGTCGGCGGCATTCCGAACGCCATCCTAAGCGGCATCCGTCACCACAAGCACCTGGGCCTCCACACCGAGGCCATGACCGACGGCGTGATCCGGCTGATGAAGGAAGGCGTCATCGACAACTCCTTGAAAAAAGTGCATCCGGGCGTGAGCATCGCCGCCCTCGCCCTGGGCTCCAAGGAAATGTACGAATACATCGACCACAACAAGACGATGGAATTCTACGACGTGGCCTACACCAACAACCCGTTCCTGATCGCCCAGAACCCGAAAGCCTGCGCCATCAACTCCGCCCTGGAGGTGGACCTTACGGGACAGGTCTGCGCCGATTCGATCGGCGAGATGATCTTCTCGGGCGTCGGCGGCCAGCACGACTTTATGTACGGATGCTCGCTGTCGGAAGGCGGCAAGTGCTTCATCGCGCTGCCTTCGCGTACGAACAAAGGCAAAGGGAAGATTGTCCCGACGCTTACCCCCGGTGCCGGCGTGGTGACGACCCGCTTCCAGACACAGTATGTGGCCACGGAATGGGGCATCGCCTACCTGCGCGGCAAGAACCTGGCGCAGCGCGCCAAGACGCTGATCGCCATCGCCCATCCCGACGACCGGGAAGAGTTGGAGAAAGCCGCCTGCAAACGCTTCGGCTACAGCTTCTTAAGACTTAAATAAAGGAGATGGGCTCTGTTAGCGGTAAATCCGCAGGCAGAGCATCGTCAGATCATCGCTCGCCTCAGCGTCGGCTACGTGCGAAGCCACGGCCGTGCTGAGGCGGTCGATTAATGTACGGGCGTCCAGGAACGGGCCGTCGCCCAGACAGGCAAGCATCCGTTCGTTTCCGAACTGTTCGTGTTCAGAATTCTCCGCTTCATTGAGACCATCGGTATAGAGGAACAGAATCTTGCCGCGCATATCGTCGATCCGCTGTCCTTCATAGTTGAAACCGTTCGCAATGCCGATTGCGGTGTTGGGCAGGCAATCGAGGAAAGCGGGCGCCTTGTCCGGGCCGGGGAACAGCACGGGGGCGTTGTGCCCGCAGTTGCAGTATTCCATCACGCCGGTATTCAGGTCGACGGCTGCCAGGAACATCGTCACGAAAATCATCTGATCGTTCTTCTCGGATACCGTATCGTTGATGCGCCGGGCGATTTCGGCCGGCGAGACGCCCTCCCTGGCCACGATGCGGAACATGGCGCGTGCCACCGCCATAAACAGGCTGGCCGGAACCCCCTTTCCGCTCACGTCACCGATGCACAGATAGAGCTTGCCGTCCTGGACGAAACAGTCATAGAGGTCGCCGCCCACCTCACGTGCAGGGACCATGGAGGCATAGAGGTCCACTTTCTTCCCCAGATTAAAATCGTGCGGCACCATCCCCATCTGGATGTTGCGCGCGATCTGCAGTTCGCGTTCCATCCGCTCGCGGGATGCCGTAGATTCCGTCAGTTCCCGGATATGGCGGACCAGCGAAGACTGCATATTCCCGAATGAGCGGTTCAGCTGGCCGATCTCATCGTTCCGCCGGATGGAAGGCAGCGGCCGGTCGAAATTGCCGGATGCGATGTAGTCGGCCTCACTGGCCAGTTTGCCGAGCGGGGCGAGCTGCCGCCGGATGAGCCAGACGAACAGCAAAAACATCAACAGCAGAGCGGCAAGAAGACTCATAATCAAATTGCGCTGCAGGCGGTCATATCCGTAAAAAACCTCGCTTTCGGGACAAAAAATGCCGAGACTCCACCCCGTCGTCGGAATGGGCTGATAGTAAACAAAATAAAGCTGCCCGTCCAACATAAGTTCCCAGCGTCCCTTCTCACCGCGCTGCATAGCCTCGCCCAGTTCCCGCATCTCGGGCGCTCCCAGTTCGTCCGCATCGCTGAAGATGGAATGGTATAACAACTTTCCTTCGTCCGGATGCACCAGATATGTTCCATCTCTGCCTATCAGGATGCAGAATGCATTCTCATACGGCTTGATATTCTTCAGTTCCGCAGAAATCTGCGGTAAGGTCAAGTCCAGTGAAATCGATCCGACAAAAGTATCGCCGTCCAAAATAGGAACGCAGTACGATACCAGCATCTCCGTATTCATATCCGGGTCGTCATTCGCGACGACGTCGTTATACGGATCCGTCCAACAGGCCTCGCCGCGCTGCTTGGGCAACTGATACCAGATTTTGTCAAAATAACGGTAATCAGCGTCACCTTCCTGCTCCCAGACAACCTCTCCGGAAGACTTCCGCCAGGAAAAAATGGAATAAAACTCCCCTTTTGAGGGGTAATACCAGGGTTCGAATGAAATGGAGCAACTGTTCAGTTTCGAGTCGTAACGAAGCGTGTTGTTCGAATGGGTCACCATGAAGCCGGGCTTCTGCAAGTCGCGCGTCACGAACCACGACAGGACATTGGCCGTCCGCTCGACATCTTCGAGAATGTCATCCACGCGGTAACCCGCATTATCGATTATCTGGACGGCATCCTTGTCCACTTCGTTGCGGATGGCGACACGCCAGATACGCGAAAGATACAGGGACGTTGCGAAAAAGAGCAATGCCGCAGCCAGTACGATCCAGAAACTCAACCGGGCGGAAATCGAACGACGCATTTTGTAATTTTTCTGTAAAAATACAAAAAAAACGTCAATTGCTCCACAGTACCGACTGGATGGCCATCGGAGGCACCTTGCAGGTGACGGAACTCCGGTCGGTCGTGAAGACTACCTTGGCTTCGACGGCGTTTTCGTTGAGAAGGAGGACGGCGTAGGAACCGTCCGGATTACGGTACCACTGATATGTCAGCCCGCGGTTCGTATACCCCTGCGTCCCGAGCCGGACAGCGTCGGGCTGCAGCACCTTGGAGCAATGGGCCACCTGATAGTACTGTGAACTGCGGTCGATCGACCCGTAGGAATAAGTGGACGATGAAATGGTCACGCCGCCGAAACAGGTGGAACAGCCGCCGGGCCGGTACGGGCTGCGCTTGTCGTCGAGCATCAGGTTCCAGTATGTGACACCTTTGCCCCAGCGGGAGAGCGTCCCCAGGAAGATCTCGCGGAAATCGTCGATCAGGCACTTTTCATAATTGTAGTTCCACGTTCCGATGGAAGCTTCGGTGAAAAAGATGTCCTTGTCCGGGAACAGTTCGTGAACGCGGTCCAGCGTGCGCACGCTGCCGCCATAGTTGTGCCAGGCCGACCCGGCCGCATAGCGGGCGGCGGCGGGATCCTCCAGGATGTGGAGCGGATAATCGACCTGCGAAGCAATGTTGTCGAAATTGTAGTTGTGGTCGAAAAGCAGCACCTTCGTCTTGAGGCCGGCGGCGGCGAAAGCGGGCCCGACGGCATCACGCAGGAAATCGCGCTGCTCCTCCCACGACATATAGAGCGACATCGAATTGCCCCGGTTCAGCGGCTCGTTCTGCAGGGTGACGGCATAGATGGGATAGCCCCTGCGCTCCATCTCCTTGATCCAAAGCACGAAATAATTCGCATATTCTTCATAGCACACCGGATTCAGGCGGCCGGAGGTCCAGCTGTCGAAGGGCGTCCTGCCGCCATCGTCCATCTTCATCCAGCGCGGGCAGCTCCAGGGCGAAGCAATAATCTTCACGTCGGGATTGATGGCGAAGATCTCGTCGAGGATCGGGAACAGATATTGCACGTCGAGCGGATGGACGGCGAAATTCTCGAGGCCCTGTTTGTCGCACCAGGTGAATTCATCGAGCGAAAAGTCGGAGCCGCCGATGCAGACACGGATCAGCGAAGAGCCAAGGCCCTCCTTCCGGCTGAACATCTCCGTCAGGAACTGCGCGCGGTCCGCCTCCGGCATCCGGAGCAGATTGAAACAACTGGCCTGCGTGACGGCAAAACCGAAACCTTCCACCGTCTGGAAGGTCTCGCCGGTCAGCGTAACGCTGAAATCGCTTTTTTCGGGTGCTCCCAGCGCCGCACTGCTTTCCTGGAAGCGAAGGCCTGAAGTATTGGTCGTATAGACCTTGACGGCGCCTTCCACCGGCCCGGGTTCGGGCGGAACGGGCTGATGGCAGGAAAACGCCGCACAGACGGCGGCAAGCAGGATGAGTGCAATGCGGATTTTCATTACAGGTTCTTTTGAATGACCGAAAGGCGTTCCTCGTAGATTGAACGGAGACGGGCCACGGCCTCGTGGAAAGTCAGGTTTTCGTCGCCGTTGATGATCCGCCCGCCATTCTGCGAGGCGTCTTCGGCCGGATTCCAGAGTTTGAAGTTCTCCTGGGCGGAGAGTGTCAGTTTCGCTTCCAGTTCATCGATATAGGCAGGTATAGTCTGGAGTTGCGGAAGCAGTTCGCCGAAACGGGTACGGACGCGCGCGGCGAAAGCGGGATCCTCGAACAGACGCGCATACCAGCAGGCACCCCGGTTGATCAGGCCGGTACGGGCCTGAGGAGAGGTGTTGTACGACAGCACGCCCCAGTCGAAATCCCAGCACGGTCCGGCCACCAGCTTGCCGTCCGGCTTGCAGTGATAGTACACGCTGCCGGGATTGCCCAGCTCGTGATTGCCCATCACTTCGAAGACGATCCAGTAATCGATGAACGAATCCACGTCGATGTACGCCGCATAACCCTTCTCCGGATCGCGGAAATCCGGCCCGTAGATGGCTTCCGACGTACGGGCGATCAGATCCTTGCCGGTCTGGATCTGGGCCGGTGTGATGTCGTCGGAATCGGGCGACTTGATCCCGAAGGGAATGCCGCTTCCGAACTGGACACAGCGTCCACGGGGATCCATCCACTGGACCTCGTTGTCGTAGTGGAAATCCGATTCGAACAGGTAACCGTCGTCGCCGACATTCACCCGGTTCTTGTCGACACGAACCTGCTCGATGAGCAGATAGTTGCCCTGATGGACACCGTTGAGCACCAGCTCCACGCTCTGACAGCGCGGGGTCCAGGCCAGGGATGTCATCGAAGCCACCTTCATCGATACAAGGTTGCGCATCATGGTGCGGTCCATGAAATTGGCCAGCAGCACCCAGCGCTTGTGGGCGGGGAACCCGAAGAACGAAACCTTCGAATCGAACTTGAGCAGATAGGGTTTCTTGGGCCACCACCAGGTGGTGTTGCCCCGGCCCCGGATATTGCAGGACAGGGCTTCGCCTGCGCGTCCCCCCTCCTCCAGGCTCACAGAAGCCTTTACATAATCTTCCTTTGAAACGATCTTGGCACCGTTCTCCGTATCGACATAGAGAAGCGGCAGGCCGGTTTTGCGGGCCCGGCCCATCGGGCCGGCGAATTCTCCGATACAGAGGAATGTGGGAGAAAGTTTGAAGTTACCCTCCGGCAATTTGACGCCCAGACACACTTCCGAGACATAATCGTCGCTCTTCCCCGTATCGGTGACAAACGCACGGTAGCGGCCCGGAACGGAGTCTTTTTCGACGCGGCTCAGGCGGAAATCCTGCGAAGCGAGAAACTGTCCCTTGGCCAGATACAGGACGACGTCCTTCCCGATATCGAATGCATAGTCCGCTTCGTTTACCGTAAAGAGGAATTCAGCCGTGCCGCCGACGGGCAGCATCAATGTGTCCCGGTCAACCGTAACAGAGCGCAGCTCTGCTTTCGGTGTCTCGACACAAGACACCGAAAGCAGCAGCGCTCCCAACAAAACAACTAACCTAAAAAACTGCCTCATCCGTCATTGTACTTTAAAAGAAACCGGCTCACCCGAGGCACTGTCGCCGGCCACCCAGAGCTGGAAGTCGCCGGGCTCCACTTTCTTCACACCGTCCAGGCCGAAGAAAGCCAGTTCGGCTATCGGAATCCGCACGCTCAGGCTGCGGCTCTCGCCGGCCTTGAGGTTTACCCGCTCAAAAGCCTTCAGCTCCTTCACGGGACGCGTCACGGAACCGACCCTGTCGCGGACATAGACCTGCACCACCTCCGTTCCGTCGAAATTCCCGTCGTTCGACAGGGTGAACGTCACGGTGAGCGTGCCGTCTGCCGGATACGTTTCCGCATCCAGCGAGATGTCCGAATAGCGGAAGGTCGTATAGCTCAGGCCATATCCGAACGGGAAGAGCGGATAGGCGCCGTAGTCCAGATAATAGGACGTATTCCCCAGGGAGGTCTGTCCCGCTTCCATATCGATCTCGGAGAGCATTTTCTCTCCGTTGTACGGCCGGCCGGTCATATTGTGCGAATAATACATCGGAACCTGCCCCACCGTACGGAGGAAGGTGACGGGCGTCTTGCCCGAAGGATTCACGTCACCGAAGAGGATATTGGCCAGCGCCGGACCGCCCATCGTCCCGGGATGGAACGAATAGAGCATCGCATCGCAGGAAGGCAGGTCGCGTCCGATCGTCAGCGGGCGCCCGGCCATCACCGTGGCAACCACGGGCTTGCCGGCCGATTTCAGGGCGGCCAGCAGTTCGCTCTGCGATCCGATCAGATTGATGTCGGCCAGAGAGTGCGCCTCGCCCGAGAGAATGGCTTCCTCGCCCAGGAAGGCGAGAACCACGTCGGCGCGGCGGGCAGCGGCCACGACATCGTCGAAGCGGCTGCGCTTCTCACGGCTGTAAGCCAGGCCCGGTACATAGACGACCTTGCCGGGGAAACGCTCCTGAAGCGCCCGGAGCGGCGTGACCGTGTGCCCTTTGTCTCCGTCGAAACTCCAGGTACCTAGTTGGTCGTGCGGGGCATCCGCCATCGGACCGGTGACCAGGATCGTCCGGATCCGGTCGGCATTGAGCGGCAGGACACCGTCGTTTTTCAGCAGGATGGCCGATTCCTCGGCGCTCCGGCGGGCGGCGTCCAGATGCTCCGCTGCATATTGCACGGAAGCGCCGGCTTCCACGTCCACGTAGGGATTCTCGAACAGGCCCAGCAGGAATTTCACGCGCAGGATATTGCGGACCGCCTGGTCGATGACGGATTCCTTCACCGCACCGCTGCGGACCAGTTCCTCCAGATGGGAGATAAAACCGAAGGTCATCATATCCATATCCACGCCGGCATTCACAGCCTTGCAGGCCACGTCCTTGTGGTCGGTGCCGAACCCGTGCGCGATCATCTCGCCCATGGAATTCCAGTCGGTCACCACCAGGCCGTCGAAGCCCCATTCGTCGCGGAGCACATCCTTGAGGATGAACGTGTTGCCCGTGGAAGGCACACCGTCGTTGTCGTTGAACGAGGTCATCAGCGTCATCGCGCCGGCCTTGACGGCCGCCTCGAACGGCGGAAGATAGACGTTGCGCAGCTGCCGTTCCGTCAGGAAGGTGCTGTTGTAGTCGCGGCCGCCTTCGGCGGCGCCGTAGCCCACGAAATGCTTGATGCAGGCGGCCATGGATGTCGGATCCGACAAGCTTCCCTGGTAGCCGCGGACCATCGCCTCGGCCATACGGGCATCCAGATACGTATCTTCCCCGCTTCCCTCGGCCATCCGGCCCCAACGGGGATCCCGGGCGATGTCGAGCATCGGCGAGAAGGTCCAGCGGATACCCTGCCCGGTCGCTTCGACTGCGGCGATCCGTGCGCCCGCTTCCACGAGTTCGGGGTCGAACGTCGCCGCCAGGCCCAGCGGAATCGGGAAAACGGTATGGAATCCGTGGATCACGTCGCGGCCGATCAGCAGCGGAATGCCCAGCCTCGACTCCTCGACGCAGATGCGCTGGTATTCGTTGATCTTCACCGGATCCACCTCGTTGAGCATCGATCCGATCTTCCCTTCGCGCAGCGCGTCGGCATAATTGGAAATTTCGCCGCCGGCCGATACCTGGTTCATCTGGCCGATCTTCTCGGAGAGGGTCATCCTGGCGAGAAGCCGGTCCACGCGGCTTTCGATGTCTGCCGTGGAACCCACGGTGGAGACTTTCTGGCCCGAGCAGGACACCAGCAACAGCAGCAGCGACGAAAGGATCAGGTTTCGGATATTATTCATTGTCAGAAGTTACTTTTTATAGACGCGTACATAATCCACCTTCATCGTGCACGGGAGCGCATTCTCGTCAACGCCGGCATAACCGCCCCAGTCGCCGCCCCATGCGAGATTCAAGATGAGGAAGAACTTCTTGTTGAAGGGCCAGGTGCTTTCCCGGCCCGCTTTGTCATTGCGGAATTCCAGCAGCAGGACCCCGTCGACATAAGACTTGATATAGTCTTCCGTCCACTCGAGCGCATAGACGTGGTATTCGTTTTCCGCGCCCGGGGTTGTCCGGCTGGCCGTTTTCTGCGTATTCTTGACGTGATTGTATGCCTCGCAGTGGATGGACGAAGAGGTGATGTTGGCATCCACGCCGACCTCCTCCATGATGTCGATCTCGCCGCAGGCGGGCCAGCCCTTGGACTGGTCGTCGGGCATCATCCAGAACGCGGGCCAGGTGCCCTTTCCTTTCGGCAGCCAGATGGCCGCCTCGAAATAGCCGTACAGCCAGGATTCCCGGCTGTTCATCCGGGCCGAGATTACCTGTCCGCCGTCCTTGCGGGCCACGATGTACAGGGAGCCGTCCTGCGTATAGGAAGTACGCCGGTCGTCCGGGACATAGCGCTGGAGTTCGTGGTTCACGAAACCGGGCGCCCAGTTCTCGTAACGCCATTTCGTCACCAGTTCGGAAGAGGCCTCCGAGAAGTCGTCCTGCCAGACAAGTTCGTAACCCTCCGGGACATAGGCTCCCGTGGGAACGGACTCCCCTTCCTTCTGCGTGACGGTAAGCACCTTTTCGTGTTCGCCGCTGCGGAAATGGATCTTTTTCGAGCGCTTCTGCTCCACGTAACTCCGGTTGAAGGTCACCTTCAGTTCACCTTCGCCACGGGAAATGGTCTTGGGTGAGACCGTGAACCAGTAATCCAGATCGTTTTCATCCAGCGTCCAGGAAGCGTTGGCCGTCGTTTTGACGACGACGGCGCCGCCGGCACCCTCACCTGTCACCTCGGACTGTTCGAAAGTCAGTTCAGGGACGAAGAATGCCTGCGACAGTTTCAGCGAGGCGGATTTCTCCCCGCATTTGAAACGCAGCGTGGCGGAACGGGCGGCCGTCGTGTAGTTCGGTTCCGCGGAGATTTTCAGGATGCTCTCACCCGAATAGATCTGCGGTGCGGATACCAGGGAATACCAGCCCTGGCCGTCCGTTTCCACGCTCCAGGTCGCGGAAGCCGTCACCTTGAGCGACGCTTCTCCCCCCTCCGGAGCGGCGACCAGTTCGGCGGCCGAAAAGTTGATTACCGGTTCCGGATCCGGTTCCGGCACAGGTGTCGGAACCGGATTGCAGGAAACCAGCAGAAATAAGACTGACAGTATGTACAGCATCCTGTCCATTACTGAATGTACTCCTGAAGCACGATATCGGTCACCGTGATCTTGGTGCCGGCCGGCGTACGTCCGAAGTCGAAGATCAGCATCGCAGCCTCGACATCCGCGGATGCAGGCTTGAAGCCGGCCTTGCGGATCTTCACAGTACCCTCTTTCATATTGAGAGCATTGTCGTAGAAGCAGACCTTGGCATCGTCCTCGGGATCGTTCGTCAGTTTCATCGTGAACTGCGAACCGTTCGTGGCCGTGACATTGCAGGAAAGCTCGTATTCGTGCGAAGCGAGCAGCTGGATATCCGTATGGAGGGCGAACTGGCCCATCCACTCCGAACCGCCGACCTCGGGCACGGTCAGTTCGAAACCGTTGCCTTCGAGCATCGTGAACTCCGGAGTCAGGAGGCCGTCCCACGCCGGACCGCTGAACCAGTACGAAGTGGTCATATTGGCGGCAGGCCAGAGGTTCACCACCTCAGGCTTGTCGCTCAGCGGGATGTGCTTCTGGAGGCAGAGGTCGGAGAGCGTGATCACCGTACCGGCCGGGAAGCGGCCGAAGTCGAAGACCAGCAGAATGCTCTCGGTATCCTTGTTGAGCATATGGTCGGCCGACTCGAACAACGTGGAACCGTTCACGCCGACATTGCCCTCGTAGAAGAACTCGTCGTCGCCCGGGTCGTCGGCAGCCGTCATCTTCACCGTGGCGGTGCCGGGGTTCGTCGCAGCAATGTTGCAGCTGAAGTCGAAACGCTCGCGGGCCGCAGCCGGAATGTGGGTGCGGATCTTGAACTGGCCCATCCACTCGCCGCCGCCGATGCCGTCGGGCACCGTGATGGTAATGTTGTTCTTCACCGAGATACCGGGTTCCAGGCCACCGGCCCAGTCAGCGCCGCTGAACCAGCTCTCATAATCGACAGCCGTGCGGAGCAGGTTGGTTTCCGCGTTCGGGCGGAACCAGGCCTCTTCCGGTTCGGGTTTCGGATCCGGCGGGATAATCGGTTCCGGATCGGGTTCCTTCAGTTCGTCTTTCGGGACGAAGATGAAATACCAGGCGTTGCCGGGCTCGGCCTCGCTGCCGCACCACAGATACATCTCGTGCTCGGTCAGGCGAATGATGTGATACACGCTCACACCCGTATAGAAACCGAGGAATGCGTTGCCGCCCAGGGTCAGGGTCATATTGTCTTCGTCGAGCGAGAAGGTCAGGTTGTCGGCAGGCACGTACGGCACGTCAAAGTCGCCGACGGCGGCATTGGGCGTTCCGGGGATGCCGAGGTGATTCATACCGTTTTCGTTGGTGTAGATATTACCGTTGTTCTTCCAGATGAGTTTGGTGCCCTTCTGGATGAAGGTATACTCGTTCTCATAGAGGGAGCAGCCGTCCTTGCCGCTCGGCGGGCACTGCCACCAGGCGGGACCGTTCACCTCGGGCGCGGCGTTGATGTCGCCCACGCCGAAGTGGCCGTTGGTATACTTCGCGAAAACCCAGGTCTTGCCGTCGACGGCATTGGCGCCGCCGGTCAGGGCGTTGAAGCCGGGCGTGTCGAGCAAGCCGTAATCGTCGTCGGCGATGCTGATCACCTTCGAGATGGTGGCGCTGCCGCCGGGCGTATAGAGGGACATCGAGACCGTATAGTCACCCTTGAAAGGATAGGAAACCGAGACTTCGTCGCCTTTGGCGTTGGAGCCGTTTCCAAGATCCCAGAGGGCCACACCCGCGGCCGTGGAGGTGTTCTTCAGAACAATGATGTTCGGCGTGGAAGCGGAAGGCGAAGCGGTGAAGGAGAGCGCACTCTCGCTCACGGGGTCGCCGAGCTTGTAGTCATCCTTGTCCAGCGGGGCGCAGGAGAAGAGGAAGGCTCCCGCAATGGCAAGGATCAGGCTGAATTTGAAGATATTTTTCATCTTGATTGACATTTTGGGGATTGACCATTAGTAGCCGGGATTCTGCTTGAGTTCGAATTCGCCCGTACCGGCGGTACGGCTCATTTCGCTCTGCGGAATCGGGAGGTACTTGTCCTTGGAAGGATCGAACGTACGGACACTCTGGAAAGCGGCGTCATTCTCGGTAAGCACGCTGGCGGCGTCACCCCAACGGATGAGGTCCCAGAAGCGCATGCCTTCGCCGACGAATTCCTTGCGGCGTTCGGACTTGATGTTCTCGAGGGTCGCGGGGATGGAGCCCAGGCCGGCGCGGCTGCGGATCTGGTCGAGGCAGTCCTGCGGGGTGATGCCGCCGGCAGGCGAAGCGCCCAGGGTTCCGACGAGCTCGGCATAGTTGAGCAGCGTCTCGGCGTAGCGGAAGATGATCAGGTTGTTCGGATAGTTGAGGTCCACGGTGCCGATCGGCGAACGGAGCGCCGTACGGGCGGCATACTTCTTCTGGAAGAGGCCGGTGTTCTGGAAACGCGGGCCATAGGTGCCGTCGGCGAACTTGTTGATGGAACCCTCGCGGCGCACGTCGCCGTCTTCGAACATATCCCAGGTAGCCTGACGGACCGGACCGAAGCCCCAGCCGCCGCAGAACACGGGATCATTGAGTTCGTTCGGCGAGATGTAGGCCGGCAGGTTGGTACCGCAACCGGTCCAGGCGCTGCCCCAGTCACGCTTGCCGTCGGAGATCTGGTTGCTCTCGAAGATGGACTCCGGCGAGAAATCGTTCTCGTCGGCGCCGGTCCAAAGGGCGTCGAAACCGATCAGGCCGTAGCGGCCGCTGGTAATGATGGATGCCATATTGGAAGCGACTTCGCTGTACTTCGACTGGTCTTTCTGGTACATCACCACGCGGGCTTTCAGCATATAGAGGGCGGCCAGGTTGGTGCGCGCCTGCTTCATCGTACCGTTGGTGTACATCGGGAACTCGTCGCCGGCTTCGGCAGCGGCCGTCTCGGCGGCGGCGATGTCGGTCATGATGTCCTGATAGATCTCGTCGGCGTTCTTTTGACGGGCCATGAACGGATCTTCGAGCGGCTCGGTGAAGAAAGGAATGTTGCCGTAGAGTTTCCACAGGTGGTGGAGGTAATAGGCCCGCAGGAAGTGGGCCTCAGCCTTGTAGCCGGCCAGTTTGCGCTTGGCTGCGTCGCTGTCGAAACCGACGGCGTTGTCGATGGCCATCAGCGTATTGTTGGCACGGGCGATAGCCGTGTAGTACAGGGACCAGATGCCGGTCGGGCTCTCCGATGCGGGAATCTGGAAGAGAGACAGGTGATACATCCACGACTGGTCGCCGGCGTCGCCGCCGCCTTTATAGATGTCGTCGCTGCGCAGGTCGGACAGCAGCAGGATGTGATTGTAGTTGTAGTTTGCGTAGGAGTCCATCAGAAGCGGCTGATAGGTCGCCGTCAGATAAGACAGGATCGCATTCTCGGTGGCTTCCGCGCCGGCCGCGCCCTGATGGGTCGTGTGGGCCGTAAGGAATTCCTCGCCGCAGCTGGTGAGCACCAGGCCGGCAATGGCGACAATCGCAAAGAATTTATAGAGTTTCATATTCATCAGCCTTTAAGATTAGAAAGTGATGGAAGCACCGACCGTGATGGTGCGGGCCTGCGGGTAGATGCCGCGGTCCACGCCAATGGTCGTATAGCCGTCGGATGCCATTTCCGGGTCGAAGCCCTCGTACTTGGTGAAGGTGAGCAGGTTTTCACCGGCCACATACACGCGGAAGTTCTTGATGAAGATGGACCTCAGGAGTTTGGCGGGAAGCGTGTAACCGATCTGGGCGGTCTTCAGGCGGACAAAGGAGCCGTCTTTCACCCAGAGGTCGGAAGAACGCCAGTTCTGGTTCGGGTTGGCGTTGGTCATACGCGGAATCTTGTTCGAGGTACCCTCGCCGATCCAGCGGTCCAGCACCCAGCCGGGACGGTTCTGAGCGGGGATGTCACCACGCATGCAGTAGTCGAAGACGTCGTTGCCGAAGGAACCCTGAAAGAACAGGGAGGCGTCGAAGCCTTTCCAGTCGGCCGTCATCGTCAGACCGGCGGTCCAGTCGGGCATACCCTTGCCGATCATCGTACGGTCGTCGTCGTTCACATAGCCGTCGCCGTTGTAGTCCACGAACTTCACGTCACCGGGCTGTGCATTGGGCTGCATCAGGCCGCCGTCCTTGTTCTTATAGGCGTTGACTTCGTCCCAGTTCTGGAAGATGCCGTCGGTCTTCATACCGTAGAAATACGGCCAGACCATACCGTTGGAACCTTTCACGTAGTCGCCGATACCGGAAGCGCCGTTGCTCTGGTACACGGCCTCGCCGGACTCGTTGCCCAGGTTGATCAGGCGGTTGCGGAGGAGCGAAGCGTTGGCGTTGACGGAATAGTGGAAGTCACCCACCTGGTGCTGCCAGCCGAGTTCGAACTCGTGGCCCCAGTTGCGCATGTCACCGAGGTTGGACATCGGCGCGCCCTGGCCCACATAAGACGGGATCGGCTTATCCATCAGCATACCGTTCGTGCGCTTGTTGTAGAAGTCGTAGCCGAAGCTCAGGCGGTCGCCGAACAGGCGGGCGTCGAAACCGACGTCGATCTGCTCGGATTCCTCCCAGCGGATGGTCGGGTTGGCCAGTGCGGCCGGAGAAGCGCCCGAGTACATATTGCCGTAAGCGAGGGAACCGATACCGAAATAGTATTCCTGGCCGGTATCCATCAGTGAAGCATAACGGAAGTTACCGATGTTCTCGTTACCGTTCTTACCCCAGCTGGCGCGGAGCTTGAGCTGGTTGATCCAGTCGGGACGGCCGTCGCGGAACCAGGGTTCGTTGGTTATGTTCCAACCTGCAGAAACGGCCGGGAAGGTAGCCCACTTGTGGCCCGGGCCGAAGCGGGAAGAACCGTCACGACGGACGGTGAATTCCAGCATATAGCGCTCGTCGAAGTTGTAGTCGAAACGGAAGAAGTAGGAAGCCAGACGCTGGTAGTCGTAGCCGCCGGTGCCGCCGCTCGTGCGCTCATCGTCGGTGCTGCCGATGGCCGAGTCGATGTAGGCCATGTTCGGGTTGGTCTCCTTGAGGTTGTAGTCGGTACCCGACACATACGTATAGGAATAGCTCATCGCCGACTGGCCGAGGACGGCCGTGAAATGATGGCGGCCGACAGCCTGGTCGTAGGTGAAGTAGTTCTCGACCTGCCAGCGGAGGCCTTCGTTCATACCCATATTCACCCAGCTGGTGAGCGTCTGGTTCATCGAGCTCTTGTACTGCTCGAAACCGTAACCGCGGTTGCGCCAGAACGAAAGGTCGGTGCCGAAGTTGCTCTTGAACTTGAGGAACGGCAGGATCTGCAGTTCGGCGCCGAAGTTGGTCACGAACTTATGGGTTTTGTAGAGGGTGTTCGACGGCGTATCGAGGTTGGCCACCGGGTTGGTAAGCTCCTGATAGCCCGTCGGAGGCAGCGAATAGACGCGGCCGTCGGCGGCGACGATGGCGGTCGGATGCTCCGCAAGGATGCGGGCGGCCGTCGCTTCATCGGCGAACACGGGGATTGCGGGGTTGAAACCAACGGCGGAACCCAGCACGGAACCGAACTCGGAGTTGGTGGTGATACCGGTCGCGCTGATGTTCGAGTAAGCGATATTCGCCGTCAGCGTGAGTTTGTTGAGATAGTTGCGCTCCTTCGTCTCGAACGGGATGTAGGTGTTGTTGGAACGCAGGGAAAGACGGTCATAATTGGACTTGCCGTAGTTGCCACCCACAATACCGTCCTGCTTGAAGTAGCCCACAGAGACGAAATAGGTAGCCTTTTCCGTACCGCCGCTCACGGACAGCTGATGCTGCGTGATCGGGGCATTATAATTAAAGGTCTCGTCCTGCCAGTCGGTGCCGACACCGGCTGCGGCAATTTCGGCCGCGGAATAGAGCGGAGCGCCGCCGTCATTGATGCGGGCTTCGTTCATGATCACCATATATTCCTTGGCATTGAGGACTTCCTTCTTCCGCCAGGGATTCTGCCAGCCGTAGCTGCCGTTGTAATTGATGGTGGCCTGACCCTTCTCGCCGTTGCGGGTCGTCACCAGGACGACGCCGTTGGCGGCGCGGGCACCGTAGATGGCGGCGGAAGCCGCATCCTTGAGGATTTCCACGGATTTGATGTCATTGGGGTTCAAGTAGTCGATTCCGCCGTCGACCGGCATTCCGTCCACGATATAGAGCGGGTCGGAGTTGTTGACGGTACCGATACCGCGGATCTTGATCTGGGAACCGGAACCGGGCTGGCCGGAAGCCTGGGTGATCTGGACACCCGAGACTTTGCCCTTGATGGCGTCATTGACGGTGGAGGCGCGGACCTTGTTGAGGGCGTCGCCGTCCACTTTGGAAATGGAGGCGGTCACGACGCTCTTCTTCTGGACACCGTAACCTACCACCACGGTTTCGTCGAGCATCTCGGCATCTTCCGCAAGGATGATTTCCAGCGGCTGTGCCTGGGAAGCTGTGACGGTGCGGGTCACATAGCCGATGCAGGACACTTCCAAGACAGCACCCGGATTCACGCGGAGGGTGAAATCACCATCCACACCGGCCGAGGTGCCGTTTGTCGTCCCCTGTTCGACGATGAAAGCGCCGACAATCGGCTGGCGGGCTTCATCCAGCACAACACCCGTAACGGTGATGCTCTGGGCGAAAGCGGCCAGACTCAATCCTAATGCAAGGATTAGGGTAGCAATTTTTTTCATACGCTTCAGTCTTTAGTTGGCGTTTGGTTATTAATTGTGTAAAGGATCGAATGAAGTTCTTTCAAACTTATGCTTTACAAATTTATAACGTTTCCAAACACCTCCCGCGCACGAGAACGAACAAGTAGTGGATTAGAAAAGTCAAAAGACTGAATATGAGAATATTGACCTAATCAAATAAGGTCAAAAAAGTAGTGATTCGGGAAGCCGGAAAACTACTTTCCGATCTTTTTCACACGCTCTTCGAACGAATCGCGGTCACCGATGGCGTTGTTCTTCGCCGAGACTTTGTAGTTGTAGATCGTGCTCGGAGAATAGTCGAGCATCGTGGCGATACGACGCGAATCGTCCACGCCCAGACGGATGAGCGCGAAGATCCGGAGCTCTGTGTTCAGGCGGCCTTTGGGCGGCGTGACCCTCGCCTCTTCCCGCAGCAGCTGGTTGAACTGCTCCACGAAAGCGGGATACATCGCCAGGAACGTGGTATCGAACGTCTTGTAGAAATCTTCACGCGCCTTTTCCGCCCTTTCGGAGAGACCGGCATCCTTGAGCAGCTGATCGGTCCGTCCCCGCTTGACCAGGTTGCGGATCCGGTTGTCTTCGGTACGGAAAAGATGGATCTGGTTGGAGAAACTCTCCAGAAAAGAAATGATGAAGCTCTCCTTCATCCGGTCGGACGAGGAAATCTGCCGGTTGAACCCGTTCAGCGCTTCGTTGACCGCCATCAGCTGTGCATTGCTCTCTTCCAGCTGCTTCTGCAATTGGGAAAGCTTACGGGAACGGGAAACATAGAACCAGGAGATGACCGACAGCGCAATGACCAGGACCGCCAGCAGGATGGACGCCCAGTCGGCGAAACGCCGCATCCGCACCTGCCGGCTCGAATAAGCATCCTGCACCTGGATCAGGAAACGGGAAATCTGCCAGGGGCGGAGCTTGGCGTTGTAAAACAGCGCATCCTCCTGCGCGATGCGGAGATACTGGAAAGAACGGTCGATATCGACGGGAAGGATGCTCTGGGCCACCATCGTCAGCGACGCGTAGTCTTTGACGGCATTGATCAGGTCGCTCTCGGCGGAACGGACCAGCCAGGTCAGCCGGTCGGCGGAACGGCCCTCCCTGTCGGCGATATCCGACAGGTAAAAGGCATAGATGGCATAGGCGTGTTCATCGGGTTTCGTGGAGGCAAGCAGAAGGTGTCCCACGCTGTCGGCCTGCGCATAGCGTCCCTGTGCGAAAAAATCGTCCCGCAAAATGCTGCGCCAGGATTCGGAATCCCTGGGAAGCCGTTCATACAACGCAGGGCGGAACGAAGCGGCATCGGCGATGTTCAGCCGTTCCACCATACCGGAATTGCCGGCCAGATCCATACTGAAATCATACAATGTCAGCAGATAGTCCGTCTTCAGCTCAGGCGAAAGCGAAGCCGTATCGATCTGCTCGTAGAGAAGATTGTACGCTTCCATATAACTGCCCGCCTTGGCATAGAGATGCCCGAGCCGGATGGAGGCCGCATTGAAACGGTCGGGATCCCGGAGGCGCTCCGAGGCCAGTTCCTGACAGTGCTTGAGGTAATGCTGGGTCGAGTCGAAACTGAAGGGGAAATACTCGGAAGCGATATTCATCTCCGTCTCGTAGCGCAGCAGCGGATCGGAAATTCCCTGTGCCAGCTTGCGCAGGGCGTCCATCCGGTCGAGCTTGCGGGCCACATAGACATTCCGGGCCGAAACATAACCGTCCAGTTCATCGAGCAGCTGCCGCGTCGGACGGTCCAGCCGGTCCGTTCTGCCACACGCCGCCGACACCGTGAGTGCCAGCAGCGAAAGGAGCAGGAAGGAACACGGCCGCCTCATCGCATCAACATCCCTTGGAAGTCATTATCCGGAGCACCATCTCGTCGGTAATGCACATCGCATCGGCCCCGATGGCCGTCAGGTTGTGGATCGAACGGTCGATGTCGTCGTCGACAATGCCCTCCTGCGAAGTGACGCACTTCCCTTCCATCGCAAGAAGGGCGGAGAGGATGGCGGTCGAGACGCCCGAGGTGAGTTTCAGCGCACACGAAGGTTTCGCCCCGTCGCAGATCATGCCGGTCAGATTGGCCACCATATTCTTCACGGCCGCGCAGCAATGCGTATAGTCGCCGCCCATCAGGTAGGTGACGCCCACGCTGCTTCCCGTGCTGGCCACCACGCAACCGCAGAGGGCGGAGAGACGGCCCAGCGACTGTTTGATATAGATGGCGGTCAGGTGGCTCAGCGTCAGGGCCCGGATCAGTTCCTCTTCCGTATTCTCATTTTCCTCCGCAAACACGCAGACCGGGTTGGTGGCGCAGATGCCCTGGTTGCCGCTGCCCGAGTTGCTCATCACGGGAATCATCGCCCCGCCCATCCGGGCGTCGCAGGCCGCCGCCGTACGGGAAATCATATGCGAATAGATGCTGTTGCCCAGAATGCCCTTCGAAAGCGGACGGTCGATGGTCTTTCCCAGATTATGTCCGTAGTTGCCCTTGATGGCTTCCCGGGCCGCACGCATATTGTAATCGCGTGTTTCCAGGATGAAACGGATTTCGTCGAGCGGCGCACTGGTGGCGAAATCATAGACCAGTTTGAGATTGAGCGCTATGTCCCCGTCATCCTCCTCCCGGGCGGCATCGGCGGGAAGGAGCCGCTTCAGCGTCGCATCGTCCATCCGACCGTTCTCCACGAAAATGAAGTTCGTGTGCCCCTTGGCGATGACGGCCGTCGCCTGCCGGTCCCCTGCCGATACGACGATCTCGATATACAGCTTCTCGGAAATCCCTTTTTTCAAGTCGATATCGATGCGGTCTTCTCCGATGAAACGTTTCCCCTCCTCCAGCGACTCGGGAGAAAGGTCGCGCAGCACCTCGAGACTGTACTCGCTCCTGCCGATGAGCGCGCCCAGCGCGATGGCGATCGGAAGACCGGTCATCCCCGTCCCGGGAATGCCCACGCCCATTGCGTTTTTCAGGATATTGGCGCTCAGCAGCGCTTCGATCTTTTCGGGCCGGCAGCCCAGTTGTTCCACGGCGCGGGCCGTACAGAGCGCCACGGCCATGGGTTCGGTACAGCCGATGGCCGGAACGACTTCTTTATGGATCAGCGCAAGGATGCGCTCACGGGTATGCAGATCTGTCATTTTGCACGGTTTTGAATGTTAAATATACAAAATAAACGACATTTACCCGTATAATTCCACCAAAAAAGACTAAATTTGTCAAAACATCAAAGTACTACTGCAATGAGTGAAGAAACCCCCAAGAACCCTATGGACCTCAACGGCGACGGGAAAGTAACCTTCTCTGAAAAAATCCAGTACAAGGCCGACCAGGCCAAGGAAAAACTGGAAAAAGCCTATGCCGAAGCGAAAGAAGACGCAAAGGAACTCTATGCCAAGGCTTCCGTAAAAGCCAAGGATCTGGGCGAAAAAGCCAAGGACCTGGGCGAAAAGGCCGCGGAAAAAGCAAGGGATCTCGGCGACAAGGCCAAAGCCAAGATCGACGATTTTAAGGAGAAAAAAGCCTAGTTACCCTGAAACGCAGATCTTTTCTTAAAGGAGCGGCGGCGGCCGGACTGGCCTCCGTCCTTCCCGTAGGTGTACTCGGCTCCGCCCTGGAAGGGTGTACGCCGAAGAAGCCGGCGGCTGCGGCCTGGAACTTCGACGAGCTGATCGACCGCTCCGGAACCTGGAGCATCAAGCAGCGCCGGGCCGTAGACGGAAAACTGGCGATGTGGATCGCCGATATGGATTTCCGCACCGCGCCATATGTCAGCGAAGCCATGCGCCGTCGGCTCGACCGTGACGTGCTGGGCTATACCTACGGACCTGATGAATTCTTCGAAGCCATTGCCGGGTGGGAAAAGACCCGGCATGGATTCGACGTGCCTACGGAATGGGTGGAATACTGCCCGGGGGTCATCGCCTCGATCTGCCAGGCCTACCTCACCTTCTCGGAACCGGGCGACAAGGTAATCGTCCAGCCGCCCGTCTACGACCCTTTCAAGTCGTACGCCGAGCGCCTGGGGCGTGTCGTGACAGACAATCCCCTGATCTTCCGCGACGGCCGTTACGAGATGGATTTCGAGGGGTTGGAACGCCTGTTCGACGCCAGGACGAAGATCCTGGTGCTCTGCAACCCGCACAACCCGGTCGGCATCGTGTGGCCGCAGGAAACGCTTGCCCGTCTGGCGGAGATTTGCGACAGGCACGGTGTCATCGTCCTTTCCGACGAAATCCACGGCGACCTCACGCTGTATGGCCGGCATCATATCCCGTTCTGCAGCGTCAGCGAAACCGCGGCACGCATCGGCATCGGCTTCGGCTCCCCCACCAAAGCCTTCAACATCCCCGGAATAACCGGAACGGCCTATTGCATCATCCCCGACCCGGAAAAGCGGGAACGGTTTCACGCCACATTGGAAAACTGCAAGAATCGGGAAGCGTCGATCTTCACGATCGAAGCGACCATCGCAGCCTATACCCACGAGCCCGACTGGCTCGAGGCAGTGAAGCATTATATAGAGGATAATATCGAGACCGTTGTCAGCGCACTGGACGGATCGGACGGCATCCGGGCTATCCGCCCCGAAGCCTCGTTCCTGGTCTGGCTGGACTGCCGCGCGCTGAACCTTCCGCAAGACGCATTGATCGACCTGTTCAATGAAAAGGCCGGCGTCGTGGTCAACAACGGTGCCGGTTACGGCCCGGGCGGAGAAGGCTTCGTACGGCTCAATGTCGGCTGTCCCCGGAGCATCGTGGAAGAAGCCCTGTCCCGCATCCGCAAAGTCATTTAAAAGACATATTTGACACCGCCGCAGGGCCCCTGCGCGCCATAGCCGATTTCCACGAATCCCCGGAAATGTTCCCCGCCGAAATCGACGCAGACCGGAGACAACTGGAAAGCGAAGACGAACTGGTGCTGATGCTCGCTGTCCAGTCCGATAAAATCGGACACACCCGCCCCGATCTTGGAATACATTCCCACGTGCGGATAGTTGAACCACGAGGCCTTGAAAACGGGAAGCGCCGAAACGACGAACAGATTGTAACCGGGCGATTCCCCTCCATTGACGGTCGAGGTCATATAATCACACGCCGCCATCAGGCCCAGACCCACGCTTCTGCCGACCCAATGGGTGTACTCAACCCCGAACTGGCCATAGAACTTCGTGTCCTCCGGAGCGAACTGGCCCAGGCTGAAGGCAACGCCCAGGACCTCGCCGAGCACATATATCGTCTGGGGAAAACTGATCTGCCCGTAAGAAAGGGCAAACTCATTCTGATGCAGGCGCCCGATCGACTGCGCCTTCACCGGCGCGGCAAGGGCAAGGACCATCGCCGCCGCCAAAACATACGACAGAATCTTTTTCATACATACAAAGATAAAGAATTCTTGTTATTTTTGTAAAGACTACAAACCCTATGGTAAAAGACTATTCATCATTCGGCCCCGCGTACCGGAACTTCAAGGTACGGGAAGATGTCTACGTTCCCGAGCCGGTAGAGGAATTCTCCGGGGAGAATCCGTTTACGCGGATGGCCCCCATCCGCGGGAAAAACAAGGAAATAAATTTCGACGGGACATACGCATATCTGGACAAATCGCTGAAATTCAAGTTCCTCCATACGCTTGTCTATCTGATTGTCTGGATTGTCGGCTTTCCGCTGAACCGGATCCGCTTCGGCCTGAAGATCGAAGGCCGCGAGAAAATCCGCCGGAACCGGAAACTCTTTGCCGGAGGGGTGATGACGGTATGCAATCACGTGCACCGGTGGGATATGGTCTGCGTGCTGCAGGCGATGCGCTACCGCATGGCCTGGATTCCGATGTATGCGGAACCTTTCAACGGAAAGGACGGCTTCAAGATGAAATATGTAGGCGGCATCCCCATCCCCGAGACGTTCAGCGGACTCAGCAAATTCGACGAAGCCATGAAAGAGCTTCACGAGCGGAAGAAATGGATTCATATATTCCCCGAAAGCTGCAGCTGGAAGTTTTATTCGCCGCTCAGGCCCTTCAAAACGGGCGCCTTCAATTTTTCCTACAAATATGCCCTCCCTGTCATCCCGATGGTGATTTCATTCCGGCCCCGCACCGGATGGCGCAAATGGTTCGGCAATGGAGAGCCGCTGATTACCATCCACGTAGGCGATCCCATCATCCCGGACCCCAAGGCACCCCGGAAGGAAGAGACGGCACGCATACGCGATCTTGCCCACAAAACCATGCTCGAAATGGCCGGCATCGTTTCCAATCCCTGGCCATCCTCTATCGATTGAAACTCCCCATCCTATGAAAACAATCATCGACCCCGTTCCCGTCGAACTGCTCAAGGCGGAACTCACCCCGTCCAAGAAACTGGAAGACACCAACAAGGGGCATAACGAACTCTACATCGTAACCTGGCAGGATTCCCCCAATGTCGTCACGGAAATCGGCCGCCTGCGCGAATTCGTATTCCGCGATGCCGGCGGCTCTACGGGCAACGAACTGGACCTCGATGAATACGACAAGATGGAGAAACCCTACAAGCAGCTGATCGTCTGGGATCCGGACGAAGAGGCCATTATCGGCGGTTACCGTTTCCTCTTCGGCTCGGATGCGACATTCGACGAGAACGGCCAGCCCGTCCTGGCCAGTTCCCATCAGTTCCGTTTCTCGCAGAAATTCATCGACGATTACCTGCCGCACGTGATAGAACTCGGCCGCAATTTCGTGGTTCCCTCCAAGGACGGCAAAAGATCCATCTTCGCCCTCGACAATCTGTGGGACGGCCTGGTGGCGATCATCATGAAGCATCCCAACCTGCTTTACTTCTTCGGCAAGATCACCATCTATCCTTCATACGACCACATTTCCCGCGACCTGATCTACCATTTCCTCTGGAAGCATTTCGGGGACAAAGAAGAGTTGGTCCGCCCCTGGGACGACCAGGCGCTGCTGCCCAATTCCGATCCTGAACTGATGGATCTGGTCATCCACAAGGAAGACCCCGCGGAAGATTATCTGTTGCTGAAGAACGCCGCAAAAATGCGGGGCGTCACCATCCCGCCCAATATGACCGCCTATCTTTCCGTCACTTCCGATATGCTGATGTTCGGTACGGCGGTAAATCACTTGATGGACAACATCGAAGACACCGGAGTCCTGCTCCCGTTCGATGCGATCTACCACGAAAAGAAGCAGCGCCATATCGGGGCCTATCTCCGGTTCTTCCACGAAAAAAGGCGCCAGAAGAAAGTTCAGGACGTCCCCGAAACCGAAGAAGAAATGGTCAACAACTGGCTGGCCAAGCGCAACCGCAAGGTAAAGCGCATGCTCAAGAAAGCCGGCCGGAAGCTATAGCCTGCGCCTGCTATTTCCGCGTAAAACGGGGCACCCGGTCGAGCGGAACCTCCAGTTCATAGGTTTTTCCGCCTTTATATACCTTGCCGTTCTCGTCCACCCAACGGCCTTTCGGGAGTTGGACGGACCGGGTGGTGCCGGGCGTCATCATCGGTGCGACGAGATAGCGGTCGCCCAGCATATACTGGTCGATGCAGGTCTCGAAGCCCTGGCCCGGGAACGCATATTCCATGCTCCGGACGATGGGCTCGCCGGTCTGCGCGCCGAGCTTCGCCTGCTCCACCAGGTATGGGCCGAGCTCCTCGTGCAGCCGGGCGTACTTCAGGCAGATGGCCAGATGCTCCGCATCGAGGACACGCCAGGGCGCCACCGAGAACTGCATCATCGGCATCAGTGCGTGGATCTCGCAGGAACGGACAATCAGTTCCTGGTCCATCTTGCCCTGGTCCACGTTCCGGAAGCTGCCGAATTCGCCGCCGCCAATCATATCGGGACAGGTATAGATATGTCCCAGTAAACCGGCCGCAATCATATCCGGGACGAGGCTGGCGACGGCTTGCCAGGAATAGGACTTGTCGCCGAGGCGCTGGACGAGGGCGTCGCCGCCCATCCGCCAGCAGGCGCGGAACTCATTGTAGGGGAACTCCAGGCCCAGTTTGGCCCAGAGCATCGTCTGGTCGGTATCGAACGATTTCCCGTCGAATGGACGGGTATCTTCCTGCAGGTAGCGCTCCGGATCGCCGGCGTCGAACTTGAAGCCGTCGATCCCGTACTGCTCCTGCAGATCGGTCAGCGTCTTCTTGAAATACGCATACGCCTCCGGATTGCTCAGGTCGTAGCAGGCGCTGAGTCCGTTCCACCAGTCGAGGATGGCGGGACGGTCGCGCCGGGCATCCATCACCAGATAGCCTTTCCGGCGCAGCATCCGATACTCCTGGCTGTCGGGCGACACGAAGGGGCAGATCCACAACATCACCTTGAAACCCAGGGCGTGCAGTTCGTCCACCATCCCCTTCGGATCGGGGAAACGGTCCGGCCGGAACTCCGTGCTGCCATAATATTTCTGCCAGTTGTCGTCGATCATCAGGATGCCCGGCGGGAAGCCGTTGTCCACGATGCCGTGGGCATACTTCAGCACGTCCGCCTGGTTCTGGTCGTAGACCAACTCGATCCAGGTGTTGTATTGGGGCTTATTGAGGAACATCTCCGGCGGAATCGTTCCGCTGGGCGCGAAATGAGCGGCGGAAGCAGCCAGGAAGGCTTCCCGGAGCGTCGTTCCGGCCTGCTTGCAGATTACGGTGCCGCCGTGGTGCGGCGTAATCCTGATTTCTCCCTTCGAAATGACGGCAGCGAAGGACTTGTCACACCAGATGTACCGCCCCTTGTCGGAAAGGAGCAGCGGCGTCGTCTGGTTGTTGAAATTCTGCCGGGCCAGGTCGAAGGCGAAGTCCGTGGAAGCATCGAAAGGCATCCGGACACCGAGGTCCGTGACGCAGCCCCACCATCTTTCCCCGGGGAGCATGGCCACCTTCGCCTCCCGGGCGGACAGCGCGCCGGCCAGCAGGAGAAGCAGGACGGTCAGAACTCTTTTCATAACACGTTTTCTTTAAATGGCCAGTTCGCCGAATTTGGCCTTGAAATCACACCAGCGGTAGAAGCCCGGCGCCACTTCGGGAAGCGGCAGCGTGGCACAGAATCCGTTGAGCAGCGCCTGGACGAGGATCTCGTCGGGCGCCCGGCGGCTGCGGAAGAAGACGAGCTGGAAATTGCAGGCCATGGGGATGTCATAGCTCCGCCACACCTTCTCGACATCGTAGGGATTGTCGATCATCGCATCCATTCCGTTCACACCGAGATAGGAAATGAGCGGCGCCAGGGCCGTGTCGTGCGAGAAGCGCATCCGGATCGAGATGCCGTTCTCCTGGTCTTCTTCGAAACGGTCGATGATGTCCTTGGCAGCGACCGACATTTCCAGGAAGCGACGCCGGTCCACGCCGGGCGCCACGCCCGTATACATATAGTCGCTGTAGTTCTGGACCCGCCAGATCGCGTACCGCTCTTCGGGCGTGAAAACGTCGGTCAGCGCCTCCGGTACGGCAAAATCGAGGTTGCTGCAGTCGGACACCAGCTGCATCATGTCGTACATGAACGACTCGCGGTCCAGTCCGATATCCTCGGTCGAAGTGAACCAGCGTCCGATCACGGCCTCTTCATCGAAGACCGCTTTGGCAAATTGCTCGTACTTGCCTATGGCCTCCTTCGTGAAAGGCTCCATCGGCTTGTAATTCGGATTGGAATGGCTCTCCGGAATGAGCATCGAATAATACGGACGGCCATAGTCCACCAGGACGGTCAGGTCGCGGTCGAGGTCGGAGAGTTCGTCGAGGCAGCAGAGCATACTCACGATCACACGCGACGATTCCGTCGAGAGCGCCACGAGCTGCGTCTGTCCCCGGAAAATCTCCGGATAGTTCCGGTAGATCTGGCCGGCGATCTGCCGGTGCTGCCGCTGGCCCTTCATCGTCAGGATGCCTTCGTGATAGAGCATCCGGGGATATACCTGGGCATAGGCCTCGAAGAAGCGCTTCCCTTCCGGCGTCAGGTAGCCCTTTTCGTCCGCCGTCTTCCAGATCCGGTACATCCCCGGATAGAAGTCCGAGCCATCGACGAAACGGGAGCCGTGACGGCCCATATGGCTGAGATAAAAAGGCTTGTATCCCTTCGGCGGACGCGGCGGAAGGGGCTGTCCTTCCGGATACAGGCCGAAAGTACCGCCCCAGCGGCTGGCCTCGGAAAGAACGTCTTGCTTCGCCCACTGCGGGTCTTCCTGGGCGAAAAGCACGGCACCCGGCACTGTAGCGAAAAGCAGGCACAGGAGCAGGTTACGGATGGAAGTATTCATATTCGTCATCGATTATTTTTCTTGATGGTCAGCGACCCGTCGGGATTGAGCGGTTCCGCCACGGCGAAAGGCACCTGATACCGGACGCCTTTGACTTCCAGTTCCGCCTTGAGACGGAGCCGGCCGCAGTTCCAGTCGAATCCCTTCGGCAGGTACATCATTCCGGAACGGACGCCTTCCACGTCGGGATACCCCGCGTCGAGGCAGCCGCTCACGTACACTTCCCCGTCGTCGGTAAAGAGCGTGAGCCGAAGCACGCCGGGGACACCGGCGATGCCGTCGTTCGTCATTCCGATAATCAGGAAATCCAGGTCTTCCTTGTCCTTGCCGTGCCAGATGAAGGACGGCCGTACGCGGTAGCCGATACAGCCCGCCAGGTCGTCCAGCGCTTCGGGATATTTTCGGTAATACGCCTCGAGATTTTCCGCGCAGATGCTGTGGAAACTCCAGAGCGAATAATAGTTGGCGCCGGCATCCTTGGCGTGGAGGATCACGTCGTCGCCCGTGGGGCGGCCGTACGGATCGAGCTTGATGGTGGAGGCGTCGCCGCGCGTCATCGCGCACTCTACAAAGGCCGCCGTCCAGGCGGGACGATTGCACAGTTGTTCGATGCTCTCGCTGTCCACGAGGATCGTGTCGCGGCGCAGCCAGTTGTGGTCGCGGACCGACCGGTCCACGAGCGTGGAGTTGCCCACGCCGCTATGGTCGGGCTGGACGTTGGTCACCAGCGGCACCTTCGTCCACGCGGCCTGCTGGATCTCGTACAGCCGAAGGAACGTATCTTCCGCTTCCTTGCGGTTCGCGAAATTGTGCCCCTCATACGGCCAGGCGTGGCCTTCGCCCCAGAAGCCGAACATATGCGTGTCCACGAATTCCACGAGCGGGCTGCCGTTGTAGCGGTCGGCCAGCAGGTGCTGTATCTCTTCGAAATACCCGATCAGGTACTCGTTGTAACGCGGCTGATAGTGCCCGTGCTGGAAGCGGGGCTGCGAAGGATCGCCCTTCCACTCCCCTTTCAGATGGTCGAGCGGCACTTTCTTCAGGACATAGTCGGGCAGCGCGTTCTCGAGCGTATCGGGATTGTTGAGCATCACCCGGAAGCACACCCGCTTCCCATATTGCGCGGCCTTGTCGAAGGTGATCTTCCAATAGTCGTCGAAATCCAGCTTCCCCGCCTTCTTCTGGATGTGGCGCCAGTTCGGGCGGATATGGACCTTGGTCCCCAGCGGGAAACGGAACAGTTTGTCGATGGTCGTTTCCAACGATTCCCCCGGCACGTGGGGCGCGCCGTAGTCGCCGGAAATATAGGTGGTCATACCCATACCGAAGGCATTGAGCAGTTGCTTGCCGGGCATCGTATACTGGACCACTTCAGGCTCCTCGCCGAAATAATCTTCCGGTGCGTAGGAGGGGAACGGACCCTGATAGAGCCGGTCCTTGACTTCCGGACCCGGACCGAAATCGTACTTGTGCCAATTGTGCTGCGGCACCCAGGCCTTCAGGCTGGGCGCGAGACCGGCGGCGGCTCCCGCCGCCAGGCCGACCTTGAGGAAATCCCTGCGCTTCATTATCCGTTCACGTTTCTGATGATGTTGAGCGACCCGTCGGGATTGACCCCGTGCGCCGCGGCGATGGGTACCGGATAACGGACACCCTTCACTTCGATTTCCGCCCTGAGTTTCAGGCGGCCGCTGTTGGCCGAGACACCTTCGGGCAGCGTGATCATCGCTTCCCGGATGCCCTTCGGATGCGGGAAACCGGCATCGAGGCAGCCGCCCGTTTCCACGCTGCCGTCGTCGGTAAACACGGTCAGGCGCAACACGCCAGGCACGCCGGCGATGCCGTCGTTGACCATACCGAAAATCAGATTTTCGCGTCCGTCGGGATCGGAAGAACGCCAGATCCAGGACGGACGGACCCGGAAGCCGATGCGCTGGGCCAGGTCGTTCAACGCATCCGGGTATTTCTTGTAATAGGCCCAGAGATTGTCGGGATTGATGGCGTGGAAGGTCCAGAGAGAATAGTAGTTCGCCTTCAGGTCTTTCACGTGCGAGATGATGACATCGCCCCGGGCGAAACCGTCGGCATCGACCGGATAGTCGGTCCCGTTGCCGGAGCTCATCGCGCCCTCGCAGAAATTCGCCACCCAGGCCGGGCGGTTGCTCAGCGCGTCGATGCACTCGTTCTGCACGAGGATTGAATCGCGACGCAGCCAGTTGCCGTCGCGGACGGAGCGGTCGATGACCGATGAATGGCCCACCCGGTTGTAGTCGGGCTGGACATTGGTCACCAGCGGCACCTTCGTCCAGGCCTTCTGCTGGATCTCATACATCTTCAGGAGCTTCTCCTCCGCCTCTTTCCGTGACTTGAAATTATGCCCGTCGTACGGCCAGGCATGGCCTTCGCCCCACAGCCCGAAATGATGCGTGTCCACCATCTCGATCTCGGGGCCGCCGTTGTACTGTTCGGCCAGCAGGTTCTGCATCTCCTCGAAATAGCCGATCAGGTAGTCGTTGTACTCCGGCTGGAGATGCTCGTGCTGGTAGCGCACCTGCGACGGATTGCCCGTCCAGGAGCCCTTCAGTTTATGGAGCGGCACTTTTTTCAGCACGAAGTCGGGCAGCGCGTTTTCCAGGATGTCGGGATTGTTGAGCATCACGCGGATGCCCACGCGCTTGTCATACTGGAGCGACTTCTCCATCGTGATCTTCCAGTAGTCGTCGAATTCCAGCTTCCCTTCCCGCTTCTGGATATGCCGCCAGTTCGGGCGGATGTACACTTTGGTGCCCAGCGGGAAACGGAACAGCCCGTCGATGGTCTCTTCCAGGGTCTTTCCGGGCACGAGCGGCGCGCCGAAATCCCCGGAGATATACGTAATCAACCCCATTCCCATGCAGTTGATCAGCTGCTTGCCGGGCTGGGTGGACTGGTAGCACCAGCCGCCGTAGAAGTTGTCCGGTTCATAGCAGCCGAACGGACCCTGGTACAGACGGTCGCGGACCGCAGGCCCCGGGCCGAAATCATACCCGGTCCAGTTATGGACCGGCACCCAGCCCTCCAGGACCGGAGAAAGCCCCACAGCCGCCGAAGTCGCCAGGGCCGTTTTCAGAAAATCCCGTCGCTTCATATCATAATATTATTGCGGCTTCCGGACCAATTGCACACGGACCGCTTCGGGCTGGCTGGTCGAAGAGGATACCTGATATTCCCAGAACATCCGATCGCCTGTGAGGTCGAACGAGACATTCGCCCGCATATCATCGCTTAAGACCTGCAGATACTCGTTCAACTGCTGACGATAAGCCGCCAGCCACTCCTCTCCTTTCGCACGGGCCGCTTCCGACAGCCCGTCCAGGTTCAGGTCAATCGACAGGATTTCACAATTCCCGGGTTTAAGGACCGTATGCAAAACATCTCCCTCAAGCTCCCATTCTCCAACCATCCGATAGGAAACCGGCACATCCATCCGGACCTCCCGGTCTTCCGATTCCACGCGGAATTCCGCCACGGCGACAAACGCGACCGTAACGTCCGATGTGTGGTCCGGCTTGAACCAGAACGTCTCCGTCGCTGCGTTTGTCTGCGCTTCCCAGACACCGGCAACCAGCGCAGGCGTAGCGGACTTGGTCTTCTGGACGTTTTTCCGGATATAGGCCTCGATCTCTTCGTCCGAGATGGACATCAGGAACTTGTTTTCCTGATTCAACCGGGTCAGTTCATCGATCAACTCGTTGTAAACCATGTTGCGCAGTCGATACTCCCTGAGATACCGGACCGTTTCCGGCTTGTCGCACATCTGCTTCACCAATTTGCGGAGAG
>JAFRRF010000036.1 GCA_017428245.1 Bacteroidales bacterium | reverse complement strand
GTAGCACAAGAGCCCCAAAGCGACAAAGCCGGCGGCACCGTCAAGAGAGGTGACAAAACCGCCACGGTCTCAAAATGCTATTGGGGGAACTACCGCAAGGCCATAGAAATCCGTGAGGACCCTTACCGGAAAGTCTATGCCGACTTCAACTTTGCCGCTGAGTTTGAGACAGGCACCTATACGATCACCACTTTTTCCAACGAACATATTCTGGAAGGCGGATATACCTGGGGCGGAGTGTTTATCCGCGACGAGGGTGGCGAATCCATCTTAAAACAAGGCAAACTGGAGCTTACGGTCACTGAAGACGACTACTGCAAGCTGAAAGCAACCGGCATCGATGACGATGGAAACGAAGTGACTGTTACCTGGGAAGGACCTATGACAAAAGACCCGACAGATTATTAGTTTAACACTTAGATACGAACCGACAAATGAAAAAGACATTCATTACCCTGACGCTTATCGCCTGCGCCATGATGCTGGTTTCCTGCGGGAACAATGGCAACAAAAAAAGTGAGTCGAAACAAGCAGAGCCCGCCGCTGCAACAACTGCTGCGGCAGATGTAAAAGCGCTGACCCTTGGAGACGTCAATGACCAAAACTACGCAGCGCTGATCAAGGACCGTTGCGGAGTCGATCCCAATCCGGGTGGAGACCTGGTTTTCTACAGCGCTTCCGCAAGCCCCGGCAACGCCAACCTGACATTCAAGGGCGCGAAGGGTATTGAGGAGCGTGACCTGCAGAAGATCATTTTCGAACGTTGCCAGGCCGTAGCCGATGGCGGAGCCATCTACAAACTGGAGACAAGTGCTGAGCAAGGCATCCACAAAGGAGAGCAGATTAAGAGTTTCGACGACTTCAACGGCTTTCAGTGGGTCTACGAATACAAGGGAGCCCTCGTGAACTGCTCTGCATCCAAATATGGTGGCTCCAAGAGTGCCGACCGGTTTGAGTTGCGCTTTGGCCGTTAGAAAAGGTTCGAGGAGGCCTTTAAAGTATTAAGACCACCGCTGTCCGATGGGATGGCGGCGGTCTTCAAGTGACTATTTGAACAAATCGACAGGGTCGCTGCTCAGGAAGTCTTCGGCCTTCATCCCGCCATCACCTACAACCAATGCGAGATAGGGTTTGTACTGGGCCTTGAACTCTTCCATTCCTTTATTACTGGGGTCTGAATTACTCTTAACTTCAATGGCGATCACCTTTCCCTTCTTCTCCAGAACATAATCTACCTCAGTTCCCGGATCGGTTCTCCAATAGTATACCTTGTAATCACCGGCATACGCGTAGCTCATGATATGAGCACCGATAGCAGACTCATACAACCTACCCCAAAGAGAACGGTCTTGAACAGCATCGGCAAAAGACTTCTCGCAATAAATGTTTTTTAAGGCATTGTTATAAACCTGATGCTTGGGTACACTATTCTTCTTCCTTGCCAAATCTACGGCATATTTGTTCAAACCACAGACAAGCCCGGCCTGGGAGAGAAGATTCAGATAACCAGCGATGGTTGTTGTGTTGCCGGCATCTTGCAGTTGACCTATCATCTTGGTAAAGGATAACTCCTTCCCGGAATATGCGGCAGACAGTTCAAAGGTCTGCCGGAGTAACGCCGGTTTAGCAATCTTCTCGTTGACCAGGATGTCTTTGTTGATAGTGGCATCAACTATGGAGCCGGTGATGTAGTCGCGCCAGCGATCTTCGTCGCCAATGAGTTCTGCGGCACCCGGATATGCGCTATAGTAGACGAATTGATCCAGGGTGAAACCGAAAGCATCGTGCATTTCGGCGAAAGACCAGTGAGAGAGGATGATTCGCTCGAAGCGTCCTTTCAAGCTATCGGAGAGACCTTTGTCCAGCATCACGCGGGAGGAGCCCAAGAGTATGACTTTGAGGTTAACATCGTAGAACGTGTCAGTATCCCATTCCTTCTTGACCACCTCGCTCCAACCGGTAATCTTCTGTATCTCATCTATGACCAGAATGAGTTCCTTCAGTCCCTCCACACGCATCTTGGCGCGGGCTGCATTCCAGCAGTCGCTTATCCAACTAAGTTGAGTCGCAGGGACGGCATCGGCAGGATAGAAGACAAACGGAATGTCCAAAGCATTGACAACCTGTTTCATCAAGGTGGACTTACCGACCTGTCTCGGGCCCATAATTACCTGGATAAAACGGCGTTTTTCCTGCATTCTTGCAAGTAAAGTGTGATATTGTTTCCTCTGATACATAGCAAGTTATATTATGCATTCAAAATTTACTCAATGGACTGCGCAAATTTACTCAATGGAATTGTGATTTGCAAATCTTTTATCCAATGGATATAATGGTCCCAGATTGGTCCCAGTTTTTTGGGGAGATGGGAAGGTTTTGGGAATGTACGGTTTGTTCTCTGAAAGTGTAGTAGAGTATACTCAAAAAAGGCCGTACAGAGCACCAGAAAGGCGATTTTAGTAGCCCCGGATATAGGGCGATATTATTTGAAAAGTGGGACGGAAAGTGGGACGGAAAAAGAAAACCCGCTGAAATTCAGCGGGTTGCAGGTGGTGCTGGGAAGAATCGAACTGCCGACACATGGATTTTCAGTCCATTGCTCTACCATCTGAGCTACAGCACCGCTTTGGGACTGCAAAGGTAAGTATTTTTTTCTATCTGCAAAAAATAATGTTAATTTCGCAAAAGATTATTCGAACAAGACGATTTCTATGGCCGCGGAGATGAGATATGTCGAGGTACTGCTGCCCCTGAAACTGAAAAACACGTTGACCTACAGACTTCTTGCCGGACAGGAAGCGGGGGTCGGTTCGTGGGTGCGCGTACCGCTGCGCGGCCATCCTGTCCTGGGGGTGGTCACACAGCTGCGCGACAGCGCCCCCTCCGGCGTGAATCTCTCGCTGATCGGGACGGTGGATGACGTGCTTGACAAGCCGCAGGCCGATACCCGGGAAATCGGGTTCTGGTACGCGCTGGCCGACTACTATCTCTGTACGCCCGGCGAAGTCTTCAGGGCAGCCTGCAATGCGGGACTGCAACGGATGATGCTTCAAGCGGAAACGCCCCGGAAAAAGGCGAAACGCCTCACGAAAGGGGCGGATGCCGGCGACGGAGATTTCTTCGCCCGCCTTCACGGGCTTTCGGACCGGCAGCAGGCCGCACTTGAACAGATCCGCAGCGGTTTCGCCGCCCGCAAGCCGGTCTTGCTGCACGGCGCAACGGGCAGCGGCAAGACGGAGATTTACCTGCACCTCGCGGCGGAACAATTGCAGAAAGGCCGCGACGTCCTGTATCTCGTTCCCGAAATCGCCGTATCCAAACAACTGGAACAGCGTATCCGGGACGTATTCGGCAAGCGACTGCTGGTCTTCCATTCCCGGACGACCATTCCCCAGCGTTACGGCGTGACCGACACGCTGCGGCGGGATCCGACGCCCCGTATCGTTCTCGGCACCCGTTCCGCCGTATTCCTCCCTTTCCGGGAACTGGGTCTGGTCATCGTCGACGAAGAGCACGACCGTTCCTACAAGCAGGACGACACTGCTCCCCGCTATAACGGCCGCGATGCAGCCCTGATGCTGGCCGCGCAACGCAATGGCAACATCCTGCTGGGGAGTGCCACGCCATCCCTCGAATCGCGATACAATGTCGAGACCCGGAAGTTCACCCGGGTCGCGCTGCCCCAGCGCTATCACGGCGGAGAAGATCCCCTGGTCGAAATCATCGACACGGCGAAAGACCGGCGGCTGGGCAACCTGCAAGGCTCGTTCTCCCGCAAACTGCTCAAGGAAATCGGGGCCACGCTCGAATCGGGCCGTCAAGTGCTGGTCTTCCGTTCACGGCGCGCCTACGCTCCTGTCGTCCAATGCGAAGCCTGTGGCGAAGCGGCGATGTGCCCCCACTGCCACGTTGCCCTGAGCTATCATAAATTCAACAATACCCTTTCCTGCCATTATTGCGGCTACCACCGTTCCTTCACGATGCGCTGCCCTTCCTGCGGCGAGGCCGCCCTGATGGAACGCGGAGCGGGAACGGAGCGGATCGAGGAAGAGCTTCGCGAAGCGTTTCCGGACCGCCGCATCGAACGGTTCGATGCCGACACGACCCGGAGTAAAACTGCTGAAACGCAGATGATCCGCGACTTTGCCGCCGGAAAGATCGACATTCTGGTCGGCACGCAGATGATCACCAAGGGTTTCGACTTCGAGCGCCTGGCACTGGTCGCGATCGTCAGCGCCGACAGCCTGTTCGCCGTCCAGGATTTCCGCAGTGACGAACGGGCGCTCCAGCTGCTCACGCAACTGATGGGTCGCTCCGGACGCCGGGGAGAGCGCGGGAAAATCGTCATCCAGACTTTCCAGCCCGACCACCCGGTCCTGCAGCGGCTGCTGGATCCCGCCCCGCAGCAGGATCCGGCCACGGAGATGCTCGCCGAACGGAAAGCTTTCTCTTACCCGCCCTATGTCCGGATGATCACCCTCACCGTAAAGGACCGGTATGAAGGACGGGTATGGAACGTCTGCCGGCTTATCAAAGAGGCTGCCGATGCCGTCGGTATCGGCGACATCGCCGGCCCGACCGCACCCGCGATCGACAAAGTAGCCGGTGAACACATCGCCCAGTTCTGGATCAAACTGCCGCGCAACCGGGCGCTGGCCCGCACAAAACAGCAACTCTACGAACGGCTCGACCGGATCGAGCGAGACTTCAAAGGCCACACGGCCATCACCATCGACGTAGATCCATCATAAACTCAAACCCTGCAGGATATGCAATACAGAAAAGACAAATACGGAAGGCCGCTGTCGGTGCTCGGCTACGGCTGCATGCGTTTTACCCGGAAGGGCGGCGGCATCGACATCGACAAAGCCGAAAAGGAACTGATGGCTGCTTACCGTTCCGGCGTGAATTATTACGACACGGCCTATCTCTACCCCGGAAGCGAAGCGGCTTTGGGGGAAATCCTGGAACGCAACGGCATCCGTGACAAAGTCTGTATCGCGACCAAACTGCCGCAGTACCTGGTCCAGCGGACCGCGGCCTTCGACCGTTTTTTCGACGAAGAGTGCAGACGCCTTCGGACCGGCTACATCGACTACTACCTGATGCACCAGTTCACCGACTTCACGCAGTGGGAAAAACTCAAAGCGCTCGGCATCCTTGAATGGATCGCCGCAAAAAAGCAGTCGGGCGCCATCCGCAACATCGGATTCTCTTACCACGGAAATACCGGCCCCTTCCTGAAAATCCTGGAAGACTACGACTGGGACTTCTGCCAGATCCAGTACAACTATCTGGATGAAACCACGCAGGCGGGCGTCGAGGGACTCCGGGCAGCGGCTGCGAAGGGCATCCCCGTCGTCATTATGGAGCCCCTGCGCGGCGGCAAGCTGGTGAATCTGCTGCCGACCGGCGCCAAGAAGGCCATCGCTTCCCACCCCCGTGGCTGGACGGCCGCCCAGTGGGGTCTGCGCTGGCTCTACAACCAGCCCGAAGTGACGGTGGTCCTCTCGGGAATGAATTCCCTGGAGATGGTGGAAGAGAATGTGAAGACCGCCGCCGAAGCCGGCGTCGGCGATTTCACCGAATCGGATTTCACCCTGATCGACCGGATCCGGCAGGAAATACGCAAGACCGAGAAGGTGGGCTGTACGGGCTGCCGCTACTGCATGCCCTGTCCCCAGGGTGTCGATATTCCCGGCGCTTTCCGCTGCTACAACGCGATGTACGCCGAATCGAAAAGTGCCGGCAGGTTCCAATATGCCCAGACTGTCGGCATGACCCGGGAACCTGCCTTCGCCACCCAATGTATCGAATGCGGCAAATGCGAAAAGCATTGTCCGCAGGGCATTCCCATCCGCGAAAAACTGAAGGAAGCGGACCGCGCCCTGCGTCCGCTTCCCTACCGCATCGGCATCGCCGTCGTGCGGAAATATATGTTCCGCAAGCGGCAACCGAAGGAGAAACTATCCTAAATTCTTGACCAATTTGTGAACCATGCGCATCTGTTCGGGAATACGGATGCGCTGCGGGCACTTGGGCAGGCAGGCGTTGCACATCACGCAGGCCGAGGCGTCGGTATCCTTTGCCAGAGTAGCATAACGGGTAAGGAACTTCTTCTTCTTTTCCTTATAGCCTTTTTCACGCTTGTTCGAAGGATCCGGCAGCATCAGTTCGTCGCTCAAACCGTTGTACACGGCGAACACACCCGGAATATCGACGCCGCGCGGGCAGGGCATGCAATAACGGCAGGCCGTGCACGGAATGTGCGGATTGCCGTTATAGAGCCGCGCCATCTCCATCAGGTATTCGTTGTCCGCTTCCCCGAACGGCTTGAAGTGACTGAAGGTATAGACATTCTCCATCAGCTGCTGCATATTCGACATACCGCTGAGCGTACACATCACGCCCGGATATGAAGAAGCGAAAGTGAGCGCCACACCGGCCGGCGAGAGCGTCGGGAAACGTTCCGCAAGCCTGCCCTGCAGGCCCGACGAAACATTGGCCAGCGCACCACCGCGGATCGGCTCCATAATGACCACGGGAATATTCTTGGCTTCCAGCATCTTGTAGAGCGTCTCGGAATCGCAGGGTTCGTCGCTGTCTTCCAGCGGCATGTTCTTCCAGTCCACATAATTCATCTGGATCTGGACGAATTCCCACTCGTACGGCATCTCGATCAGCGCTTTGAGCGCCGCATTGGAACCGTGGAACGAGAAACCGAGATGCCGGATCGTGCCTTTCTTGCGAAGATCCTGAAGATATGGCAGAAGGCCATTATCCACGAAGCGTTTCCTGAAGTCATCCACGCTGCCGATCGAGTGAAGCAGGAAATAGTCCACATAGTCGGTGCGCAGGTTCTTCAGGGAATTGGCGAACATCGTCTTGCAGGCGCCCAGGTCCGCATTCGAGAAATTCGACATTTTTGTCGCAATCAGATAATCCCCGCGTTTGTGGCGGCTGAGCGCTTCGCCCGTGGCGCGTTCCGAATCGCCGTAAGCAGGTGCCGTATCGAAATAATTGATGCCGTGCTCAAGCGCGTAGTCGATCATCATATTGATGACATCCTGGTCGAGCGGAGCGCGGCGGCCGCTGCCCTTTCGGGGGAAGCGCATGCAGCCCATACCGAGCAGGCTGATACTCTCCCCTCCCAGTGACTTCCAACTGCGATGGATTACCTGGTCGCCTTTGGCGGGTTCGGTGAACTTCCAGTCTTCCGGCATCAGGCCCGAAGCGCGGAGAGGTGCGCCCACCAGCGAATGGCCGGCGGCCAGACCCGCTCCCGCCAGCACCATGGCCCGGATTGCCTCACGGCGTGACATATTCTTCTTTTCCATATTCAAGTTTTGATTTCTGCAAATTTACAAATTTTCAAAATGATAGATCGTAGTCTGCGTGTAATTTTCCCCGGGGCGCAATTCCGTGGACGGGAAATCCGGGTGATTGGGTGAATCCGGAAAATGCTGCGTTTCGAGCACGACACCGCAGTCCGGACGGCCGGTGTAAAGTTGCAGGCCAGGCTGGTCAGTATAGACTTTCAGCAGAATGCCCGTAGCGGGTTCGAAGAGTTCCAGAGCCGGCTCGCCCGAAGCCCCGCGCAAGACGAAATTATGGTCGAATTCCGGCGTCACCGGTTTGCCGGTCCGGAAATCGAAGGCCGTTCCTTCGACGGGGGCGATTTCTCCCGTCGGGATGAGTTCCGCATCGACGGGCGTATAATGATCGGCGTTGATCCGGAGGATATGGGTGGTGGTGAGTCCCTCTCCGCTCCCGTGGAGGTTGAACCACGCGTGCAGGGTCGGGTTGAGAATGGTCGGCGCATCGGTTACCGCGGCATATTGCAGGACCAGGTCGTTCTTATCGGTCAGCGTGCAGAGCACCGATATTTCGAGATTGCCCGGATAGCCTTCCTCCCCGTCCGGCGAAATGCGCGTCATCAGGAGCGAACAGTCCGACAGCGGCTGGATGGTCCATTCCCGTTTGTCGAAACCGGCCTTGCCGCCGTGAAGGTGATTTTCCCCCTCATTCACAGACAGTTGATAGGTATATCCATCTAATTCAAAGCGCCCTTTTGCGATGCGGTTTCCATAGCGGCCGACGATTGGCTGGCGATAGTCGGGATCCGTGGCACATTCGGCGGCATCGGCACAGCCCCAGACGACGTTCCGGATCAAGCCGTCCCGGTCGGGCACTTCGAGCCGAAGCAGGCGACCGCCCGTCGTGCAGAACGTGGCGGTCATTCCGTTGTCGTTGCGGATAGTGAAAGTATCGGGTTCCGCCGGCTTGCCGCAGCCTGCAAGCAGCAGCAGCGACACGAAGACGGCACAAATAATTTTGAATTTCGTCATGGATTCAGTATATTTGATAGATAAATCCAAAGTTATGAAAAAATCGGCATTCTTCCTCCTGACACTGGTTCTCCTGACCGCATTTTCTGCCGATGCGCAGAACTGGCAGCCCGCCGGAGACCGGATCCGCACTCCCTGGGCCGACCAGGTGGATCCCGCGAGCCCTCTGCCCGAATACCCGCGCCCGCTGATGCAGCGCGCCGACTGGATGAACCTCAACGGCCTGTGGGACTATGCCGTACTCCCCTGCAACGAGTCTTTCAAGCATACGCAAGGAAAGATTCTCGTGCCGTTCTGCATCGAGTCGAGCCTTTCGGGTGTAGGCCGGACCGTCGGGACCGATGAGAACCTGTGGTACCGCCGCAGCTTCACGGTCCCCAAGGCGTGGAAAGGCCGTCGCGTGCTCCTGCACTTCGGCGCCGTCGACTGGAAGGCCGACATCTGGGTCAACGACATCAAGGCGGGCAGCCACACCGGCGGCTACACGCCCTTCTCTCTCGATATCACCGACGCCCTCGTTCCGGGTGAGAACACCCTGACCGTCAAAGTCTGGGACGGCACCGACACGGGCTTCCAGCCCCGCGGCAAGCAGGTCCGCAACCCCAGCGGAATCTGGTACACCTCCGTCACGGGCATCTGGCAGACGGTCTGGCTGGAACCGGTCCCCGAACAGCACATCGCCGGCCTGCGCATCACGCCCGACCTCGACGCCTGCACTTTCCGCGTGTTGGCTGAAGGGGCCTGCCAGGGTCTGGTGGAAGTAAGCCTGCTCTCCGACGGAAAACGGGTCGCCACGGCCCGCGCCATCACCGGCCAGGAGGCCGAACTTCCGTTGCAGGGCGCACGTCTCTGGACCCCGGACGATCCCTACCTCTACGACCTGGAAGTGAGCCTGGTTCAGAACGGCAAGACCGTGGACCGCGTCCGCGGCTACTGTGCAATGCGCAAGATCGGGATCGCCCCCGACAAGAACGGCATCCTCCGCATGACCCTCAACAATAAACCGCTTTTCCAATACGGCCCGCTCGACCAGGGTTGGTGGCCCGACGGCCTCTACACCGCTCCCACCGACGAAGCCCTCGCCTTCGACGTGCAGAAGACCAAGGACTGGGGCTTCAATCTCATCCGCAAGCACGTGAAAGTGGAGCCGGCACGCTGGTACTACCACTGCGACCGCCTCGGCATCCTCGTGTGGCAGGACATGCCCAGCGGCGACCTTCACGGCAGCTGGCAGAATACCCGCTGGTATGAAGGCACCGAATTCGTGCGCAGCGCCGAATCGGAAGCCTGCTACCGCAAGGAATGGCAGGAGATCATGGACTACCTCTACAGCCAGCCGTGCATCGTTGCCTGGGTCCCGTTCAATGAAGGCTGGGGTCAATTCAAAACCGCAGAAATCAGCGCCTGGACCAAGCAGCACGACCCGACCCGCCTGGTCAACTCCGCCAGCGGCGGCAATCATTTCCTGAAGGCGGGCGACATTCTCGACCTGCACAACTATCCGCAGCCGGCAATGTACCTGTCCGACGCCAAGCGCGTCAACGTGCTGGGCGAATATGGCGGCATCGGCATGCCGCTCGAAGGCCATCTCTGGACGCCCGACCGCAACTGGGGCTATGTGAAATTCACCACCCCCGAGGAAGTGACCGACGAATATGTGAAATACGCCCTGCAACTGCAGGAAATGGTGGCCCGCGGTTTCGCAGCCGCCATCTACACCCAGACCACCGACGTGGAGATCGAAGTCAACGGCCTGATGACCTACGACCGGAAAGTCGACAAGGTGGACATCCCGCGCGTACGCGCCATCAACCAACAAGTCATCAAATCCATGCAATAATGAAACGTATTGTCTTCCTGCTGGCCGCTTTCGCCCTTCTGGCGTCCTGCAGCCAGGAACTCCGCACCGAAAAACTCGAATTTTCCGAAAACATCCCTTTCCACGAAGGAAGCAAGTTCTTCGACAGCCTGAATTATGACATCGAGTTCCCCACGGCCGGATTCAGCAAGGCGGCCATCAGACAGATGCGCCGGGAAATCCGCACAGCCTGTCTGGGAGAGGGCTACACCGATTTCAGCGGCTCGCTGGACGAATTGAAAAAGGACATCATCGAAGTCCATAAAGAAGATTATGTTTCCGCCAACCAGGAATTGCTCAAGGAACTTGAAATCGAAGAAGACGAAGCCGTGACGCTCGACTGGGGAAACGATGTCACCGGCTCGTTCGGCGAAGTATACGGCGACTATATCAACTACAGGATCGAGGGTTACCAGTATTTCGGCGGAGCCCACGGCCTGAGCCACCAGGGCGCCATCGTCCTCGATAAGAAAACGGGCAAAGCCGTCCCGTACGAGACGTTCACCCAGGGCGTCTCCCGGGAACGCCTGATGGAACTGCTCGACGAATACAAATGCGACAAGCTGGCCGCAGAGATCGGCAACGATTTCAATCCGGAAGAAGTCTTCTACGTCGATACCATCGAACCCAGTGAAGTGTTCAGCGTGGGCGCAGAAGGCATTACCTTCTACTATGATCCTTACGAACTGGCCCCCTACGTCTTCGGAGGCATCGAAATCCGGATTCCCTGGGACGCACTGAAGAAATAGACCGAAACGCATGGAAAACAAGAAACTGATTATCGACTATCAGGAATACGCCTCCCGCGAAGAACTCCCCGAGGCGGACCGGGCCCTTCTCGACGCGGCGATCGCCGCGGTGCAAGGGTCCTATGCGCCTTACTCCCATTTTAACGTGGGGGCGGCCGTTCGGTTGGCCGACGGAACCGTCGTCAAGGGCGCCAACCAGGAGAACGCGGCGTACCCTTCGGGCCTGTGCGCCGAACGGACGGCCATGTTCGCCGCCAGCGCGAACCATCCCGGCGTCCCGTTCGAGAGCCTGGCCGTGGTCTGCTCGCGCGACGGACAACTGATGCCCAACCCCGGATCGCCCTGCGGCGCCTGCCGGCAGGTCATGGCCCAGTATGAGCGGGAAGCGAAACGGCCGCTGCGCATCATCCTGGGCAGCGGCGGCCCGATTCTTGTTTTTGAAGGCGTCGAATCGATTATGCCGTTAATTTTTAACGATTTATAGAGAATGAGAAAGCTCCCCGAACGGGCACGAAAAAAGGGTAAGCTGAATATATCGCACCGCTACAACCACCTACCCTTGCTGCGGTCAAGCCCTGGGGGAGTTCAGTGGGAGCTGGTCGTATAAGACTTACCCCGGCACAAAGGTAGGAATTTTTTTGAATAAATGAACAATAAACCCAAGATCTGCATCGGACTCTCCGGCGGCGTCGATTCGAGCGTAGCCGCCCTGCTGCTCAAACACCAGGGCTGCGACGTGTTCGCCCTGTTCATGCAGAACTGGCACGACACCACCGGCACCCTGCACGGGGAATGCGAATGGGAAGAGGACCGCGCCGTCGCCGAAATGGTGGCGCGCAAGATCGGCATCCCTTTCCATTTCGTGGACCTGAGCGACGTGTACCGGCAGCGGGTCGTGGATTATATGTTCAGCGAATACGAGAAAGGGCGCACCCCCAACCCCGACGTACTGTGCAACCGGGAGATCAAGTTCGACGCCTTCTGGCAGGCCGCACAGGCCCTGGGCGCCGACTATGTGGCCACGGGGCACTATTGCCGGAAAGACAGTTTCACCGGTGCGGACGGGAAGACCGTGTACCGCATCCTCGCGGGAAGCGACCCCAACAAGGACCAGAGTTACTTCCTGTGCCAGCTTTCGCAGGCGCAACTCGCCACGGCCCTCTTTCCCATCGGGGACCTTACCAAGCCTGAAGTGCGCCGCATCGCCCGGGAAGCGGAACTGCCCAGCGCAGAAAAAAAAGATAGCCAGGGCATCTGCTTTGTGGGGAAGGTCGACCTGCCCGTATTCCTGCAGCAGAAACTCAAATCGCAGGAAGGCGACATCGTGGAGATTCCCCGGAGTTTCTACGAAGGGCGTCCGGAGCCCCGGACGCTGGAAGAGATGGCCGAGCCCATCCGCTACCGCCGGGAAGACGGCAAGGTGATCGGGAAGCACATCGGCGCCCAATACTACACGATCGGACAGCGCAAGGGCCTGGGCATCGGCGGCCACGCCGAATCCTGTTTCCTGATCGCCAACGACATCGAAAAGAACCTGATCTTCGTGGGTGAGGGCGACAGCCACCCGGGCCTCTGGCGCCGGGCACTCCGCATCCGCCCCGAAGAAATCCACTGGATCCGGCCCGACCTTGCCCTGCCCGTCGGCGGGGAGTGTCGTTATCAGGTCCGCATCCGTTATCGGCAGCCGCTGCAAGGGGCTACCCTCCACGCCCGGGAAGACGGGCTCTTCATCACCTTCGACGAGCCGCAGCGCGGCATCACCCCCGGCCAGTTCGCCGTATGGTACGCCGACGACGGGGAGATGCTCGGCAGCGGTGTAATTGACAAATAATGGAAAATACGATAAAAATGAAGAAGATCCTTTTCAAATTATTGGCTATTTCAGCCGTTCTCTTCACAATGGCGGCCTGCGGAGATCCCACGCCGGAGGTCGGTACAGAACCGGAGAAAAGCGACAAGGCATCCCTGATCAAACTATCGTTCCTCAAGGACAACAACCCCGCCTTGTCCGGAAGCAGCACGGGCGTCACGGCGAACGGCTATTACTGTATTTCCGTCACGGAAGGCGTGGACCGCTCAAGGCTGGTGCCGGACATCCAGGTTTCCGACGGAGCGGCGGTCTTCATCGACGGGAAACCCTTTACACCGGGTACGGCTTGCGACTTTTCCGGAAACGTCCAGACATTGAAAGTCGTATCCGAATCCGGGACCCGTTCCGCCGAATACAAAATCCTGGTCAAATACGGCATTCCGTATATCGACAATCAGGTCTATCAGTTTATGAACGATTTCAACGTCCCCGGAGTCTCCATTTCCATCATGAAAGGGACGGAAATCAAGTATTCCAGCGGCTTCGGCTTTGCCCAACTGGGTGCGGAGGTACGCGCAACGCCCGACCATCTGTTCCGGATGGCCAGCATCTCCAAGCAGTTCTGCACAATGTGCATCATGACGCTCAAGGAGCAGGGACGGCTTAATCTCGACGACCAGGTCTTCGGCGAAAACGGTATCCTCAAGGGGCTCTATCACAACATTACCTCTTACCACGAAGGCATCACGGTCCGCCACCTGCTGAGCCACAGCAGCGGTATCTGCAAGGGCCTCGACGATCCGGCCTTCACAAACTCCTACCGCTTCTACAGCAACGGGACGCCCGTTCCTTCCGACACCCTCATCCAGCGCACGCTCAACGCCCGGCAGAATCCCTATAACGACGGGACCAATGTCTGGACAGGAGGAACAGCCTACAACTACAGCAATGTAGGCTTCGTCATCCTCCACCGTATCGTGGAGGTGGTCAGCGGAAAGGACTATGAAAGCTTCCTCAAGGAAGACGTACTTGAAAAAATGGGCATTACCGACACCCATATCGGCGGATACAAGGAGGAACGCCGCGCAAACGAGTGTATCTATTACTCGCAGGACGGCGGCGACGGATACCGGAATCCGCTGCGCGAACTGGCCGGTGCAGCCGGCATCATCACCTCGACCAACCAGATGATGCGCATCCTTACCTATATGGACGGTGATGACATGGTACCGGACATTTTCTCGTATGAAACATTGCAGGAGATGTACACACCTTTTCAGTATTCCGGTGCCGGCAGCTATGGCTCGGCCTACAAACGCTATGGCCTTGGCTGGCGGTTGAACCATTCGTCGCTTTTCGAGGGTGCCCATTATCACGGCGGCAATCTCGCCGGAACGGCCACCATCTGGGCCGGGAACACCAACGAGAATATGAGCGGCGCCTTTGTCTGCAATTCCCGCGCTTACAACAGCAATGCGAACGGCGACATCGACGACAACATGTACGTCCTTCTCAACAGCTTCATGAAGTATTTCAACAACTGATGCACGCGTCCCTGGCCATCGTAGGCGGCGGCCCCGCCGGAATGATGGCGGCCATCCGCGCCGCCGAAGCGCTGGGGGGCGGCGGCCGGATCATACTTTTCGACAAAAACGAACGGCTCGGAAGGAAGATTTATCTGACCGGGAAAGGGCGCTGTAACCTGACCAACCTGCGGCCCTGGGAGGAATTCGCACCGCACATCCATCCCAACCAGCGTTTTCTTCGGCAGGCGTTCCGGGCTTTTTCAAATGAAGCGCTGATCCGCTTCTTCGAGCAGGATCTGGGTGTGCCTACCGTCACGCTCCAGGGCCGTCGTGTATATCCCGCTTCCCTTGTGGCAGGCGACGTGGCCCGCGCGCTGGAGCGGCGGGTAAGGGAACTGGGCGTGGATATCCGATACCGGACAAGTGTCGGAAGCCTTTCGGAATTGGACGGTTTCGACGCGGTCATCATCGCAACCGGCGGGAAATCCTACCCGGTCACCGGTTCAACCGGTGACGGTTACCGGCTTGCGGCGGAGGCCGGCCACACGATCACACCGACTTTTCCCAGCGAAACGGCCCTGCATCCGCGAAACTACGACCCGGAACTATCCGGTCTGGAGATGAAAAAAGTCGGCCTGCATCTCTATGTGGACCGGACACTGGTCGAAAGCGAGCAGGGAGATTTCAATTTCACCGGTGACGGGCTCGAGAGCGGCATTGCCTACCATCTGAGCCGACGCGCCGTCTGGGCGCTGACAAACGGTCAGCAGGTTGACATCGTCCTCGACCTCAAGCCCGCCCTTACGGAAGAACAGCTTCAGGGCCGTCCGCTTCGGTCGATGCTTCCGAAGGCCTTGGCCGCTCCTTTCCTGCGTGCGCATCCGGGACTTGCGGCGAGTAATCTTCCCGCAGCCGTGAAGTCCTGGAAGTTCCCTATCGACGATTACAAAGGATACGACCGCGCCGTGGTTACGGCCGGCGGCGTAAGTCTTCAGGAAATCGTCCCGAAGACGATGGCTTCCCGCCTCCGCCCGGGCCTTTTTTTTTGCGGCGAAGTGCTCGACCTGGACGGTGATACCGGCGGCTACAACCTGCAGATCGCCTTCTCTACCGGAGCACTGGCCGGCAACAGCGCTGCTGCCTATTTGCTTTCCCTTCCCCGATGAAACGTTCCCTGACCTTACTGTCCGCCATTCTGCTCTGTCTCTGCACGGCTTTCGGGCAGAAACTCACGCGTGCGCAATATATCGAGAAATATGCCGGCATCGCCGTACGGGAAATGAAGGCTACCGGTATTCCGGCCAGCATCACGCTGGCACAGGGCTGTCTGGAATCCGGCGACGGCAACAGTACCCTTGCCACCCGGGCCAACAACCATTTCGGCATCAAGTGCCACGGCTGGAAAGGAAAGAGCATCAAACACACCGACGATGCGCCCGACGAGTGCTTCCGCAGTTACGGAAGCGCAGAGGAATCCTTCCGCGACCACAGCGACTTCCTGCGCTACCGTGACCGCTATGCCACCCTGTTCAATCTCGACCCCACCGATTACAAAGGATGGGCCTACGGCCTGCAGAAGGCCGGTTATGCCACGGCGCAAACCTATGCGGCAAGTCTGATCCGGATCATCGAAGAAAATGAACTCTTCCGCTACGACCAGTTGGAGGAAACGGCCCGGGAAGAACTCCCGCCTACACCGATGGAAGCGGAATTCAGCATTTCGTTCAAGGCACATCCCGGCCACAAACTCTATACGGCGTCCCTGCTCCGGGAAATCCGCTCCACCAACGGCGTGGCATACATCGTAGCCGGAAAAGACGATACCTGGCAGCAACTGGCCCGGGAATACAATCTGTTCAAGCGGGAATTGCTCCGCTTCAACGATCTGGACCGGGAGCGCCCCCTTCAGCCCGGAGAGACCGTCTATCTGGAGGCAAAGAAAAACGAAAGCGCCCCGCATCTCGACAAACATGTCGTGGAAGAGGGCGAAACGATGCGCCTCCTGGCGCAACGCTACGCCGTAAAAATGAAAAAAATCTATTCGTATAACGCGATGAGGCCGGGCACCGAACCGGAGCCCGGAACCATCCTCCTTCTCCGCAAACCCCGATGAAAAAGAAATCCCGCATCGTGCTGCTGACCTTGCTGGTCCTGGCGGGGGCCGGCATCCTGGCTCTCCTCAACTTCTATGGTACTTTTTACCACGACAACATCGCCTCTGGCGAAAAGCCGCAGGAAATCCGCATCTACCGCAACTACACAGGCGAACAGCTGATCGACGCGGTATTGGCGAGCGGATCGGTCGACAACGAGAAAACTTTCCTGCGCGCCGCCAAAGTGATGAAACTCAAGGACGGTTTCAAGCCCGGCCTGTACAGGTTCAAGAAAGGGATGGGAAACAAAGCCATCGTCCGCACGCTGCAGAAAGGATGGCAGCAGCCGGTCCGGCTGGTCATACCCGGCTATTACCGGAGTCTCGACCGCTTTGCCGATTTCCTGGGCGAACAATTGGAGGCTGGTCGGGATGCTTTCCTCAACACACTGAATGACAAGACCGTCGCAGAAAAATATGGATTTACGCCTGAAACCTTCATCGGGATGTTCATTCCCAACACCTACGAAGTATGGTGGACGGTTACCCCGGAAGAGTTCGTGGAACGGATGCATACCGAATACGTAAAATTCTGGACGGCGGACCGTGACGCCAAGGCCCTCGCCATCGGTCTGACGAGGCAGGAAGTCAGCACGCTAGCCTCGATCGTTATCGAAGAGACGAAAAACGAAGCCGAAATGCCCCGTATCGCCGGAGTTTATATGAACCGGCTCCACAAGGAAATGTTGCTTCAGGCCGACCCGACGGTCATCTTCGCCATAGGGGATCCTTCCATCAAACGGGTCCTGAACCGCCATCTGGAAACCGATTCGCCGTACAATACATACAAATACGCAGGACTGCCTCCGGGGCCCATCACGATGCCGCCCGTGGCGGCCATCGATGCCGTCCTCAATTACGAACGGCACGATTACCTGTACTTCTGCGCCAAAGACAATTTCGACGGCACCCACGCTTTCGCCAAAACCCTCAGCGCACACAACGAAAATGCCCGCCGTTACCAGCGGGCACTAGCCGGACAGCTGAGAGCGGTCACAGCTCCGTAACGAATGCCTTGTCCCAATTCCTGACGACTTCCAGCGCGCGCTGGAATTCGGGATCCGCAGCCCGGTTGAGGACGCGCCAATACCCCGTCGTTCCCAGGGCGCTGCGGGAAACCAAAGCTTTGAGACGCGTTTTGAGCAGGAACTCGCAGTCCGCCGCTTCCTGCCCGTCCTGCGGCGTCACATCCTTTTCCGCGCAATAAGCCAGCAGGCCGGCATAGGCACCTTCTTCCATTTCCGCATAAACCGCGTCGAAAGCATCCAAGTCACGGACAGCGAGTCTTTCCCGGTTCCGGTCAATATAGTCGTTCACATATTCGGTCAGCAGACCCTGACCGATTACCTGCACGGCAAAACGGTTCACGCCGGTGGTATCGTACGGTACAAACACGTCGGGCAGGATCCCTCCGCCGCCATAAACCGTACGGCCCAGACGAAGCGTCTTGTATGCCAGGGAATCGGGCAAGGAGATACTGTCACGGCTGAACGATTCACCGTGCCCGTAACGCTCCTGCAGCGCCCGATAATAATCGGTCCGGTGGCCGGGCTCATACGGCGACTGGACCACACGTCCGCTCGGCGTATGGTAACGGGCCACTGTCAGACGGATTCCGGAGCCGTCGGGCAGCATATACTGCTGCTGGACCAGCCCCTTTCCGAACGTCCTGCGGCCGACAATGACCGCCCGGTCCCAGTCCTGCAGTGCACCGGCCAGAATCTCGCTGGCACTGGCGCTGCTTTCATCGACCAGGACGACGACGGGACCGCTCCGGAAAACGCCCAGTCCAGTGGCGCGTTCCTCCCGCTCAAAATCCCGCCCCTCCGTCCGGACAATCAGCTGGTCTTTTTCCAGGAACAGGTCGGCAAGTGCCAGTGCAACGTGCATAAAACCGCCACCGTTGCCGCGAAGGTCCAGAATCATTCCATGCGGACGGTGTTTCACCTGTTTCCGCAATGCTTCAATGACTTCGTCGACAGTTTCACGGGCAAAGCGGGTGATTTTCATATACACGATTCCCGGCTCCGGCTCATAGACCGCCTCGACGCTCTCGATGGGGATCCTGTCGCGGCGGATTGTGAAATTCTGCACCCCGTCGCGGCGCAGCACGGAAACGACGACTTTGCTTCCTTTGGGCCCGCGCAAAAGGGAGCGCACACCGTCGTTGGTAAGCCCGACACCGGCAATCGTCTCGCCGTCCACCGCCACGATCTTGTCGCCTGCCCGCAGTCCGACAGCCTCTGCAGGTCCCCCCGCCACCACTGACTGAACGGTCAGGGTATCCGAAATGATTGCATACTCGATGCCGACTCCCTCGAATGTACCGTCAAGCGGCTCATTGAGCGCTCCGACGCTCTCCTTCGGCATATAAGTGGAGTGCGGGTCCAAATCCTGCATAAGCCGGTCCAGCATCCGGTCGATCGCTTTATCGACATCGACCGTATCGAGATAGCAGGTTTCAATCAGATAGAGCGCCCGTGCAATTTTCTCGGCATTCCGGACGGACGAAGCGCTTTGCGCATAAAGCGCCAGGCTTGAAACCGCCAGCATCAAAAGTGTCAATCCAACTCTTTTCATACTTCAAAAACTTTTCCTTCTTCGGCCAGATAGGTTTCGGGAAACACCTCGCGGGCCTGCGAGAGCAGAACGCCCAGGTCCTGATAGCGCGATGAAAAGTGGCCGATCACCAGTCGCTTCGCTCCGGCAGCAGCAGCCACCAGCGCCGCTTCCCGCGCCGTGGAATGGAACATTTTGTGTGCCAGATCCACGTGTTCGTCGGCAAAAGTGGCCTCGTGATAAATCAGATCGGTCCCCTGCAGCCACGTCGGCTCCTCGGGGAAGACCATCGTATCGGAGCAATAGGCCATCGACTGGCCGGTCTTGAGCCAGACAATGCGGTAGCCGAAACAGTCAATGCGATGCTGCAGCGGAAACGCCCACACCTCGCAGTTCCGAAGCGCGATGATCTGTTCCGGCTCTTTCATCGAAAGGGGGACGTGATGGATCTCATACTTGACCCCTTCGCCGAAATGAGCCAGGAAAAAGCGGAGGACGGACCCGAAATCCCGCGGCGCATAGATATACAGGGGTGCCGTCCGGCCGTCGAGCGCCATCGTGGACAGAAGCCCGAAAATGCCGAACAGGTGGTCGCCGTGCAGATGCGAGATCAGGATATTGTCGAGGCGTGCCTTTGAAATCCCGTATCGCTTGAGCTGTACCTGCACCTGCTCGCCCGTGTCGACCAAAAACAAGCGCCCATGCATATTGACTACGTGGGCGCTTTGATGTTGGTCAACCATCGGTCGGGCGGAAGCCGTACCAAGGGTTGTCAGGGTGAAGTTCACTAGCGGTTCTCTTTTTCTTCCGCTTCGAGCCGGCTCTTGAGGTCAGCCAGGTCGGAGATGTCACCAAGGGTCGTCTTCTCCAGGTTGTCCTTCAGTTTGCGGACGACCTTCTGCGTGGAATTCGCCTCGGAATCCTTCTCGCGAGCCTCTTTGCGGGCCTCTTCGCGACGGGTCTCTTCATACGTGCGGGTGTGGGAAAGGGTGATCTTCTTGCTTCCCTTGTTGAACTCGGTCACCTTGAACGGAAGCACCTCACCGACTTTGGCGGTCGTTCCGTCTTCTTTGACCAGGTTGCGGTTCGAGCAGAATCCCGTGATGCCGTCGGCGAGAGTGACAGTAGCGCCCTTGTCGACCATCGCGGTAACGGTACCATCGTGAATCGAACCCACGGAATAGGTATTCTCATATTCGTTCCAAGGATTCTCCTCAAGCTGCTTGTGGCCGAGGCTCAGACGACGGTTCTCCTGGTCGACTTCGAGGACCACGACCTCGAGCGGCTCACCGATGGAGGTGAACTCGGACGGGTGCTTGATCTTCTTGGTCCAGCTCAGGTCGCTGATGTGAACGAGACCGTCGACACCTTCCTCAAGTTCCACGAAAACACCGAAATTGGTGAAATTGCGGACCGTGGCGGTGTGCTTGGAATTGATGGGATACTTCTCGGTGATGGTAGCCCACGGATCGGGTTTGAGCTGTTTGATACCCAGGCTCATCTTCCGGTCTTCGCGGTCGAGGGTGAGGATCACGGCCTCCACTTCCTGTCCGACCTTGAGGAAATCCTGGGCGCTGCGCAGATGCAGGCTCCAGCTCATTTCGGACACGTGGATCAGACCTTCGACACCCGGCTGAACTTCCACGAAGGCGCCGTAGTCGGCGATGACCACGACCTTGCCCTTCACGGTGTCGCCCACCTTGAGGTTCGGATCGAGCGCATCCCACGGGTGCGGGGTGAGCTGCTTCAGACCCAAGGCGATGCGCTTCTTCGTATCGTCGAAATCGAGAATCACGACATTGATCTTCTGATCGAGCGAAACAACCTCTTCCGGATGGTTGATGCGGCCCCAGCTCAGGTCGGTGATGTGGATCAGACCGTCCACACCGCCCAGGTCGACGAACACACCGTAGGAGGTGATATTCTTGACCGTTCCTTCCAAGACCTGGCCTTTCTCGAGTTTGGCGATGATGTCGGCCTTCTGGGCTTCGATCTCGGCCTCGATGAGGGCCTTGTGGGAAACGACGACATTGCGGAATTCCTGGTTGATCTTGACGATCTTGAACTCCATCGTCTTGTTGACAAACACGTCATAGTCACGGATGGGCTTGACGTCAATCTGGCTGCCGGGCAGGAAGGCCTCGATGCCGAACACATCGACGATCATGCCACCCTTCGTACGGCACTTGATGTAACCTTTGACGACTTCGTCTTTCTCGAAGGCCTCGTTGACGCGATCCCAGGACTTGACGGCGCGGGCGCGCTTGTGGGAGAGGATCAGCTGGCCTTTCTTGTCCTCAGCATTCTCCACATAGACTTCCACGGTGTCGCCGACAGCTAGGTCGGGATTGTAGCGGAATTCGTTGATGCTGATGACACCTTCGCTCTTGTAACCGATATTGACGATCACTTCGCGTTTGTTGATGGAGGTGACGACACCTTCCACGACCTCATTTTCGTTGATACGGCTGAGGCTCTTGCTGTAACTTTCTTCGTTGGCGGCCTTCTCCTCGGCGTCGAAGCCGTCATTTTCAAAAGCTTCCCAATCGAATTTGTCGTTTGCGACGGAAGCGTTGCTTTGTTTTTTGGTGGGCTTTACGACCACCTGCTCTTCGATCTCTTCTGCATTCTCGACTGCAGGGTTGATGATCTCTTCAGACATAATTGGTTAATAAATAATTGAACAATAAGTAGTTGGACTTTATGTATAAAAGCCCCGCACTTCGTACGGGGCTGCAAATATAGTCAATTTTTGGATTGTTCCGCCTGTTAATCAGCTTTTTCCTTGGGTTTTTTGCGCGGTTCTGCATTCTTCACGTACTTGTCCAGCCAGGCACCGGTTTCATAAAGCATATCGAGGGTTGTCTCGATACCCTGATAACCGTGGCTTTCATACGGGAGCTGGACATAGCGGGCCGTCCCGCCGAAATACACAAGTGCCTGATACAAACGCTCAGACTGTACAGGGAAAGTACCGGTATTATTGTCTTGCATACCGTGGATAAGCATCAGGGCATCCTTGATCTTGTCGGCATAGTTGAACGGAGACATCTGGTCATAGACGTCCTTGGCTTTCCAGTAGTTGCGACGCTCGCTCTGGAAACCGAACGGGGTCAGGCTGCGGTTATAGGCACCGCTGCGGGCAATACCGGCCCGGAAGAGACGGGTGTGGGCAAGCAGGTTGGCCGTCATGAAACCGCCATACGAGTGACCGCCTACACCGATCCGGTCGCGGTCGCCGACACCGATGCTGTCACAGACGAAATCGATGGCGGCTTCGGCACTCATCACCAGCTGCTCGAGGAACTGGTCGTTCGGCAGGGAATCCTTGTCAGCCGCAACGATGGCCATCGTGAACTCATCGAGCACCGCATAGCCCTGGGTAGCCCAGATCATCGCGGAGCCATAGCCGGGTTTCGTATATTTGTATCTTTCGGGACGGGCCTTTTCAGCCTCGGCAAAGCAACGATACTCGTACGGATAGGTCCACATGAAGACCGGCAGACGACCGTCACGCTCCTTGTCGTAACCGGCAGGCAGATACAGGTGCGCAAAGCACTTCAGGCCGTCCTTGCGGGTATAGGTCACATACTGGTCGGTAACTTCCTGGGCGAATTGCGGGACCGGATCCTCGATATGGGTAATCTGGCGGGCTGTCTTCTTGCGCAGGTCGAATTCATAATAGTCAGGCACTACGCCGAAGGCCTGGCGCTGTCCGATGAACTTCTCCTGTCTGGGTTTGAAACCGGTGATGGCCGTGACAGTCTCCCGGCAGTCATCGCGCGACGTCCAGACCTCGGCCATCTTGCCATCCTTGAGCGTATAGCGGTCGATGAAGGATTTCCGGTAACCTTCGGCATCAGGCCGGTCCGCACCGGTCAGATAGAAATAGGAGTGCTTCGGATCGGTCCAGACCACACTGCGGCCATAGGCATTGCGGGTCATGTAGGGACGGCCGTACACCGGGAAATTGCCGAGCGTATCGACTTCCGTACTCTGGGTGAAAATCACCCGCTTGGGAGCCAGGGTATCACCCGGAACGAACGAGACCATCCGGCGGAATTTCTGCTTGGTGGAAGTTTCTTCAAAGAAAGCGAGTTTGCTGTCACCCCAGACAATGCGGCCCATCCGGTATTCGGGATTCACCACCACTTGCTTGTCATGCTCGAAATCAAACGGGGCGCCGCACTGGAACACCTTGTCGGTAAAGGTCTTCTCGGGCTGTTCTTTTCCCTTGGTCGTGTCCTTGTCTGCCGGGGTGTCATCGGGACGGGGACCCATCGGGCCCATCATCGGGCCACCACCTTCCGATTCGGACCAGTAGAGGGTTGCGGGCATGTCCGGGCGCCAGTTGAAACCGGCCGGCCGGGGTTTGCGCGGTTCCTTCTTGTCTTTGTCTGCAGCCGGATCCGGTTTGGGTTCTTTCACCGTACCGTCCCGAAGCATCCGCACGCAGGTGCCGTCGGACAACTGCATGATAAACTGCTTGCTCGGGAAAGAATTGTGGGATTCCACATACGAATACGGATGATGCTCCGTCGTGACGATGGCAAAGCTGCAGTCCGGCGAAAGATTGATGGAACGGTAAATGGCCGGTTCGGAAACCGTACGGACCCCGTTCGGACTCCAGACAGCCAGCTGGCTGGTGCAGGCATAATCATAGAGCGCCTCGTCCGCCGGGTTGCTCATCATGTCCTGGTAGGTACGGATAGATTTCTTCTCTCCCAGAACTTCCTGGATAACAGAAGATTTCGCAAGCGCCTCGGTCGGGACCTGCCGGTGATTGTCGGGGACCCGCTTGAAGAGGATATGGTCATCGTCGAGGAAGAAGAACGGGTTGCCGAAAATGGTGTTCACGCGCTCCTGGGTCAGGCGCACGGCAACCGGTTCAGCAGCCGTGACATCGACCCGCCAGAGTTCCACACGCTCCTTGAAAGAGAGGGTAAAAGCCACATAGCGGCCGCTGGGCGACCAGGTCAGGAATTTGACGCGCGGGTCTGCGGGAAGACCGCGGACCGGCCGTATATTCCCCGTCGCGACGTCAAGGATCTTCAGATCATCAAACCAGTTCTCACGGGTTTCGCTGAAATTGAGCGGATCCAGGCGGATACCGCCGATGCGTGCCTCGCTGGCAGCCAGTTCCGCAATGGGAACGTGGCGGTTGGCCCGAAACGCCATGATGGCTTTCGAATAATCAGGCGAAAAGTTCGTGGAAGGGAGCGGACTCGCCATCGTGAGCTTTTCGATCTCCGGGGCCGGATGACGGAAACCGTCAGCCCAAGCAGAAATGCTGCCAATCAACAGGAAGGCAGCTGTTAACGCGAACAGTTTTTTCATATTCTGGTGGATTGTTGTGTTACAAATGCAGGAGATACTGACGTTCCGCCTCGATGTCCGGAATCAAGATCTCATAGGTCTTGCCCTTCGCTGCCACAAGTTTCGTGTCCCGGAGCCAGGGGTTTGCCCGGCGCAACTGGGCATAGGAAATGCCATAACGGCCCGCGAATTCGGCCAGGTCCTCGATCGATTCGGAGACCTTCACCTTCTGTTTCGGGAGAATATAAGGATACAGGTCCCGCTCCTCCATCTCAAATCCGAAAAGTTCCGGATTCTCGAACATCATTTTGGCCACGAGGATACGGAACATATAGCGGGAAGTCTCCTCCACCAGATAAAGGTCCATGGCATTGGACTGCCGCTGAGTTTCCCGCCTGCGGGTAATCCCGTTGATGCCGCCGTTGAAACTGGCCGCCACGGTCATCCAGTTGCCGAAGCGCGCATGGGCCTTTTTGAGATAAGAACAAGCCGCAACTGTCTCTTTCTGAATATGATAGCGTTCATCAACCGTCGGCGCGACTTCCAAACCGTACTCCTTGCCTACTTCCCGCATGAACTGCCAGAGCCCGGCAGCGCCTGCCACGGAGACCGCTGTCTCACTGAGATTGCTCTCGATGGCCATCAAGTATTTCAGGTCGTCCGGAACGCCGTTCTGCGCCAGCAGCGGTTCAATCTGCGGGAAGATCCGGGCCGAACGCTTGAGCATCAGCAGGGAATTGGTGTGGCCGTAGGTAAAGGCAATCAGTTCGCGGTCCATCCGCTCCCGAAGGTCAAAACGGTCGAAACGGATGGTATCCCCCGCAAAAACCATAAAGGCCGGCACTTCCGGAATCCTGGGTGACGCCGGGACCACCGTCCGTTCAATGATCCGTACCGAATCGCCGGTGACTGCCGCAGCCGTATCACTGGCTGATTTCGCCAAACAGGTTACAGGACGTGTGACCCAGAACAAATAGCCGACGGCGGCAAACAGGATGACAAAAAGGACGGCAGAGACGGCGCGTTTCATGCTTTGTCGTAGATTTCGAATTTTGAGTTCTTGGATTTGAATTCCGGCACGATCTCCTTCATCAGCTTGACCATCTCCGGAATCTGGACCTGTCGGGACAGGATCTCCAATTCATCGGTAAACTGGCAAGCGTTTTCATGGCTATATTTGCGAACGCGGGCCACACGGATGCGGTCGTGCGAGGTAGGATCGGTATTCTCTTTGTCGGAAAGAACTTCTTCGTAGAGTTTTTCGCCCGGGCGAAGCCCGGAATAGACGATCTTGATTTCCTTGTCCGGCTCGAAGCCGGCCAGTTCAATCATGCGGCGGGCCAGGTTGTCGATCTTGACCGGCTCGCCCATGTCGAATACGTAAATCTCTTTGCCGGAAGACATCGTGGCGGCTTCCATCACCAGGCGGCAAGCCTCGGGAATCGTCATGAAATAGCGGGTAATCTCCGGATGCGTGACCGTCACAGGGCCGCCCGCCTCGATCTGCGCGCGGAAGCGGGGAATCACCGAACCATTGGAACCCAGCACATTGCCGAAACGGGTCGTAACGAACTTCGTCTTCTCATTATTGATGGACTGGACGTAGATTTCAGCCAGTCGCTTGGTGCAACCCATGATATTGGTCGGATTGACAGCTTTGTCGGTAGAGATCATCACCATCATCTCCACGCCGAATTCAATGCATTTGTCCGCCACGTGCCGTGAGCCGATCACATTGACGAGCACGGCTTCACAAGGATTGTCTTCCATCAGGGGCACATGCTTGTAAGCGGCGGCATGGAACACGACCTGCGGATGCCAGGTCCGGAAAACATAGTCGAGACGCGCCGTCTGGCGGACATCGCCGATCACGGGCACGAAATTGAGGTCCGAGAACTTGTCTTCCAGTTCCAGGCGCAGATTGTGCATCGGCGTCTCGGCGTTGTCGAACAGAACCAGTTTCTTGACGCCGACACGTGCCAGTTGCCGGCACAGTTCGGAACCGATGGAACCGGCTGCGCCTGTCACCAGCACGACTTTGCCGGCGAAACGTTCCTTGATCTTGTCCATCGAGATGGATATCTCGTCGCGGCCGAGCAAGTCTTCCACCTTAACGTTGCGGACACCTTGTGTCACGATATTGGAATAATCGTCGATGGAAGGCGCGATCAGCAAACGGAGTTTATTGGCCGTGGCATACTTGACGAGCCGCTGTGCTTCACTTCGCGTGTCTTCTTCCCGGGCGAAAAGAATACCGCCCAGGTTCTGTTTCTTGGCGATCCGGGCAATGTCTTCTTCGTTTTGGAACAGGAAAATGGGAAGATTGTGGGTACGGAGATGCTCCTCCGCCAGGATATCCGTCAGATACCCGACCACTTCAAAATGCCGGGAACTGCGTAGACGGGTTTCAATTGCAATCGACTTCTCTCCGGTTCCATACACCAGCACGCGCATGATATCTGCCTTGTGGATGCGGAAGCGCCGCTGCAATTCCTCATAGACCCGGATCATGAGAACCCGGAAAACCACCAGCAGGAAAATGCAAAGAACCGCATAGGCGACCAGGATAACCCAAGTATTCGGATGCCAGAGACCGGCAACCAGCAGGATCATGCCGTCGAGGACGGTAGCTGCAAGGACAGCTATACAGAAACGGAAGGTATCGGCCAGCGAAGAATGGCGGATGATGATCCGGTAGCTTTTAAAAGCCCAGAACATGAAAGCGGCAGAAGCCGTCGAAGCAATCAGCCAGACCCAAACGAAACGGTTCCAATAAGCCATCGAGGTAACCCAACTCGGTCCGGAGACGATATAGTGGACACCGAATATGATCAATAGCGCCGAAATAAACGACAACAATACGTCGAGCACAAAGATAAAACCCGTGCTAACGTAGCGGGAAACAACTTTATTGAATATTTTTTGAATTCCTGAATTCATAATAAAAGACTGATAATTCATAAATTGCCGAAAAATCAGGCAAATTTGGTTACAAATTTAATAAAATAAATACAATCCGCGCCTGCACGCTTCACATTTTTCATTTTTATATTAAATTTGCAGCCCAAATCAAGCAGACCATGGCAGAGAACAGCTTACTCGAAAAACTGGACGGCCTCAAGGCAAAATACGAAAGCATCGGCGCGCAACTCGGAGACCCCGAAGTCATCGCCGACATGAAAAAATATGTCCAGCTCAACAAGGATTACAAGGAACTCGAACCAATTGTAGCTGCCGGCAACCGCTATCGCAAGATGGTGGAAGACCTGGCTGATGCCAAAAACATCCTGTTGAACGAGAAAGATGACGACTTGCGGGAAATGGCCAAGGAAGAGGCGACGGCCCTCGAGGAGGAACTCCCCAAGATGGAAGAGGATATCCGCATCCTGCTCATCCCGGCCGATCCGCAGGACAGCAAAAACGCCATCCTGGAGATCCGTGGCGGCACGGGCGGTGACGAAGCGGCCATCTTCGCCGGCGACCTTTTCCGGATGTACACCAAATATTTCGAGCGGAAAGGCTGGAAATGTGAGGTAACCAGTGTCAGCGAAGGCGCTGCCGGCGGCTACAAGGAAATCGTCTGCAAGGTTTCGGGAGAGAAAGTGTACGGCACGTTGAAATACGAAAGCGGCGTGCACCGCGTCCAGCGCGTCCCACAGACAGAGACCCAAGGTCGCGTTCACACGTCTGCCGCATCGGTAGCCGTTTTGCCGGAAGCCGACGAGTTCGATGTCGAGATCGACATGAAGGACGTGCGCAAAGACCTCTTCTGCTCCTCCGGCCCTGGCGGTCAGGGCGTCAACACCACCTACTCTGCTGTCCGCCTGACCCACATTCCTTCGGGCATCGTCGTCCAGTGCCAGGATGAACGCTCCCAGCTCAAGAACCTGGACAAGGCGCTGGCCGAACTCCGCACCCGCCTCTACAACCTCGAATACGAGAAATACCTCAACGACATCACGGCCAAGCGCAAGACAATGGTCTCCACCGGCGACCGCAGCGCCAAGATCCGCACCTACAACTATCCGCAGTCACGCGTCACCGACCACCGCATCGGCTACACGATGTACAACCTCCCCGTCTTCATGGACGGCGACATCCAGGAAGTCATCGACCAGCTCCAGATCGCTGAAAACGCCGAACGGCTCAAGGCCGCCGGAGAGTAGCGTTTTCCCTCGCAGCACGCCCCTTCCGCCTCAATATATCGTCGCCATCCTCATCCAGGTCATCTGGTGAGGATGGCGATCGTTTTTTTCGCCTCCCGTCCTCAATCAGAGGTTCTGGAGAGGACGGCATTTTACAAGAGGGTATCAAGGCATTCCCGCAGGCCATCTCCGCGAAGATTCCGGGCGATGATGCGGCCGGTGGAAGCATCGATCAGGATGGTCAACGGGATGCCCTGATGGGCGCCATAGTTCTGCCAGGCCTGTGTGTTGTTGCCGTTTCCGTCGCATACGTGATGCCAGGGCATTTCGGAATCCCGGACATAATTGCGCCAACGGTTCATATTGCTGTCGATTGAAACGCTGTAGATGTCAAATCCTTTGGGGTGAAACGCGCGGTACGCCGAGACAAGATTCGGAATCTCCTCGACACAGGGGCCGCACCAGGTCGCCCAGAAGTCCAAGAGGACATACCGGGTCCCGGGCGTTTCAACCACGGACTTCAGGGAAAGGGGTGTTCCGTCCGGATCCGGCAGATTGATATCGATGTACGGAGGATTCTCGCCGGAGGCATCTTTTGCCGGAGAGATCTTCTCATATTGTTCAATATCCTGACGTAGCCGCCGGGCCACATCCATCTGTTGCAAAGGGCTTGACAAAGCATCCATCCCCTGCAGCAGCTGTTGTTGCGGAAGTGTCCTGATTCCCTGATGCTCTATCGTATACAACGCCAGGGCATCGCCCCGCATAACCGCATCGGTCAACAATTCCAGTTCCCTGTCCGGGAATTCTTCCAATTGCTTTTTCAAGACGGCCTTTGCGTCATTCAACGGTGTCCCCGAGGCACCTTTCATGTCGTCCTCTGCATCTCCCGTGACGGTAATCGTTCCAGGTTCCAGGAAAAAGTCGCGGATCTGCAGCGTCCCGACATGGAGCCCTTTGATATAGGTGTAATACAAATAGACATAGGTGGGTTCCTGAATCCTCCCCTCTATCCGGAATTGACCTCGCTTCACCTTGGCCTTATTGAGAATCTCCCAACGATTAACGCCGGAATCCAGCGGCGTCCAGCCATCCCAGGCATCATGCACTTCCATGATCCCTTTGCCGGGCAATCCCGTCAACTGTCCCTCAATGACATACGGCTGCCCCTCCTGAACAAACTCCGACGCCTGTTTCTGCCGGGTACAACAAGCCAAAAGAAAGGCTGCAATAAACAGAAAAACGATACGTTTCATAGTCTCGCAACGCAAAAGGTTTCTGCAAATATAAGCTTTTTACAAAACAACGCTGCGACATACGTGGAGAAAACTTACAGATTCTTGAGGTACACCCTCCGGCGGATATACAGTTCCTTCTCCCCATAGGTTTCCCATACCTTCAGGGCGTCGTTGTCTTCGAACTGTGGATTGGAGACAGCCCATTTTACGCCGTGCTGCTGCCAGATCCGTCCCAGATGGGCGTGGATAATGGCGGACAATCCTTTATTGCGCCATTGGGGGCTGACACCCACCATCATCATATCGACCGTATCATAATGCTTCTGCGCGCGCAACAACTGCCACCAGCCCAGCGGAAGCAGGTGGCCGCGCGCTTTTTGCAAGGCACGTGACAGGCTTGGGATGCAGATGCCGAATGCGGCGATGCCGCCGTCGCCGTCGAGGACGATGCACGAAAGGCCGTCGTCCAGACGGTCTATGTAGTTGCCGCCCTCTTCGGCGATTTCCTTTTCCGTGAACGGAACGAAATTGCGCACGGTCTGGAAGGCGGCGTTATACTCTTTGAAAAACCGGCCGATGATGCTTTTGTCCTGCTTGAGGCGTCCGATGTCGGCGATGTGAAGCCGGTATCGTTGCAACAGCGTTTGGGAAAGGCGCTGAAGCCGCTCCGGCAACGGTTGCATCGCGTCGAAGCGGTATTGGAGCCAGTCGGCCTCCTTGGTGAAGCCGAACCGTTCGAGATAGTCTTTATAGTAGGAGAAATTGTACAGGTTGTTCGATTGCGGGACGCTGTCAAAGCCTTCCACCACAAGTCCCTGTTTGTACATCGTGTTGTAACCCAGCGGGCCGTGGATCTCGGTCATGCCGCGGCTCCGCCCCCAGTCCTCGGCCGCCGTCAGCAGCGCGCGGGCAGCTTCGAAATCTTCGACGAAATCGGTCCAACCGAAACGCATCCGACGCGTGCCGTACAGTTCATTGTAGCGCGGATTGATGATGGCACAGCAGCGGCCTGCAATGCGTCCTTCCGCGTCGAAGCACAGGAAGAGTTTCTGCTCACAATAATCGAGGCAAGGGCTGTGCGCAAGGGTATGCTTCTGGTCGAAGTCGAGCGAAGGTACGTAGGTCGGGCAGTTGCGATACAAGCGGTTCTGGAATTGATAGAACTGCTTGAACTCGTGCGCATTTGCGACTTCGCGGACCGTGAAGCGCATGGAAAAGCTATGCTTGTTTCCTTGACTCCGCCTCTTTCACTTCTTTCGCCTTGGCTTCGTCCCAGAGAGCATCCATCTCGGCGAGGGTCATGTCGCTCAGGTCGCGGCCCAGTTCGCGGGCGCGGAGTTCAAGATATGTGAAGCGGCGCTTGAACTTGAGGTTCGTGTTCTCGAGGGCCGTGTCGGGATTCAGGTGATAGAGACGGGCGGCGTTGACTACGGAGAAGATGAAATCGCCCAGTTCGGCTTCCTGGCGCTCTTTCGTGCCACCGGACAGTTCGGAGCGGAGTTCCCCGAGTTCCTCCTGCACCTTGTCCCACACATCCTCTTTCTTCTCCCAGTCGAAGCCTACGGCACGGGCCTTGTCCTGCATCCGGTACGCCTTGATGAGGGAAGGGAGGCTGTTTGGAACGCCGGAAAGAACGGTCTTGTTGCCGTCCTTTTCCTTGCGCTTGAGCTGCTCCCAGTTCTGGACCACCTGGCCCGCCGTTTCGGCCTGCACGTCGCCATAGACGTGGGGATGCCGGTAGATGAGCTTATCACAGAGCATGTTGCATACGTCGGCGATGTCGAAGTCACCCGTTTCGGAACCGATCTTCGCATAGAAGACGATATGCAGGAGCAGGTCGCCCAGCTCCTTGGCGATGTTGTGCATATCGTGCGCCAGGATAGCGTCGGCCAGCTCGTAGGTTTCTTCGATGGTGTTGGGGCGGAGGGAATCAATGGTCTGCTTGCGGTCCCAGGGACATTTTTCCCGCAGGTCGTCCATGATGTTGAGAAGGCGCTCGAAAGCTTCCAGTTCTTTTTCTCTTTTCATGGACGCAAAATTACGAAAATTCTTAACTTTGTGGGATAAAAGAACCAAATCCAATATTCACAGATATGCAGAATATCAAATTCATCTCCGCTGACGAAGCCGTCAAGGTCGTCAAGAGCGGTGACCACATCCACCTGAGCAGCGTGGCCAGCGCCCCGCAAGTTCTCATCCAGGCCCTCTGCCGCCGCGGCGAGGCCGGCGAACTGAAGGATGTCCGCATCCATCACCTCCACACCGAAGGCGTGGCTCCCTACACGGAAGAGCGCTTCCAAGGCACCTTCTTCCACCAGGCCTTCTTCGTGGGCGGCAACGTCCGCAAGAACGTGCAGGCCGGCTGGGCCGACTATATTCCGATCTTCCTGAGCGAAACGCAGAAACTCTATCGCAGCGGCGTGCTGCCCTGCGACGTTGCCATGATCCAGGTCTCGCCCGTCGACAAGCACGGCTATGTTTCGCTGGGTACTTCGGTCGATGCCACCCTCGCCGCCATCGAATGCGCCAAGACGGTCATCGCCGTGGTCAATAAGTACGTTCCCCGCGCCTGGGGCGACGCCGTGATTCCCGCCAGCATGATCGACCTCTTCGTGGAAGACAATACCCCGCTGATGCCGGCCCATTTCTCCGAGCCGTCCGAGATCGAGACCAAGATCGGTATCAACTGCGCCAACCTCGTGGAAGACGGAGCCTGCCTGCAGATGGGTATCGGCGCCATCCCGAACGCAGTGCTGGCACAGCTCGGCGACCACAAGAACCTCGGTATCCACACCGAAATGTTCGCCGACGGCGTGCTGCCGCTCGTCAAGAAAGGCGTCATCAACGGCATGAACAAGAAGATCGACAAGGGCAAGATGGTTTCCACGTTCCTGATGGGCTCGCAGGAAGTCTATGACTTCATCGACGACAACCCGATGGTAGCCATGATGGACGTCGGCTACACCAACGATCCGTACATCATCGCCAAGAACCCGAAGGTCTGCGCCATCAACTCCGCCCTCCAGGTGGACATCACCGGCCAGGTCTGCGCCGACTCCCTCGGCACGAAGTTCTACAGCGGTGTCGGCGGCCAGATCGACTTCACCTATGGAGCTTCGCTGTCCGAAGGAGGTAAAGCCATCATCGCCATGCCTTCCGCCACCAACAAGGGCATCAGCAAGATCGCCCCGGTCCTGACCGAAGGCGCCGGCGTCGTCACGACCCGTAACCATATTCACTGGCTTGTCACCGAATACGGTGCCGTCGACCTCTACGGCAAGAGCCTCCAGGAGCGCGCCAAGCTGATCATCAGCATTGCGCATCCCGACGCCCGTGAGTCCCTCGACCGCGCTGCCTTCGAGCGCTTCGGCCCGCACTACCACAGCTTCTAATCGCTGACTCCTCTGTCATGCCCGGCCTGAACGGGCATCTTTCGCCGCCATCCTCATCCGGACCCTCCCGTGAGGATGGCGGCCGGTTTTAATTACCAAGGGTAAACCAGTCGGTTTCGCGCACGTTCCACGCGGCGAGAACGCCTACGCCGCCGCGCACGTTGGAATAGGCATAGGCGGCCGGAGCCAGACCGGCTTCCGCCAGGGTGTTGCTGCGCATATGTTCCAGGGCGACACCGTAACGGAAGAATTCATTCGAGACCCGGTAGAGCCGCACCTTGAAACGGTCGTGCTGCTCGTAATTCCCAACATAGGAAGCGATGTCCCGCGTGGGCATGAACAGGGTCGTCTCCTGCCCTGAAAAACCCGTATCGGGCCAGACCCGGACCATGCTCCAGGCATTCCCGAACGACCAACCGTTGAACGGGATGTCGACATAATTGCGGACCTTCGAATACCACCAGCTGTCGGAAGAGCCGTTCAGCGGCGTGAGATTCCGCTTCAGTTCCCTTTCCACCTGCCCGGTATCCAGATTGATGAGGGTCCGTTCGCAATAGACGGCCAGGCCGTACCAGTCTTCGGTGGCCGGATCGTCGCGGAAAGTAACCCGGACGGAATCCCGGTTGAATTTCCAGGTAAAATCGGGCGCGGGAGAAGGTAGCATTACCCGGGCCGAGACCGGATTGAACCCGTCGGCACGGGCTTCGACCGCTACCTCATCGCCGGCCTGGAGCGAGGCAACCACGAACCAGCAACCGGGCGGAACCGCCCCCGCCGTATCCACCGCACGCGCCACATAATAGGGCGTTCCGTTGACCACGAAATCGATGTCCGCATCTTCCAGGAGCAGCACGTTATCCGCGGTTCTGCCCACTGCGAAGGTCCGGTTGAGCTGAATGATGGTCGTATCGCCGGGGCCGGGGCAGCATTGGAGGAAGAGTTTCGGATCGGAGGTCACCTCCAACTCGAACTCTTTGCCGCAGGCGCAGACCGCCAGGACCGTGAGACACAGGATTCCAAAAGTATGCTTCTTCATGGCTTAAAACTTCAAGGTATAACTGAATGTCGGAATTAAAGGGACGATCCCATAGCCCTTCACGGAAAAGGATATCTTGTCCCGGTTCAGATAACTGTCATCACCGAGTCCCTGTCCTTTCCGGCTGACGAGGGCATACAGGGGATTCAGCCGGCAATAGACGTTGTAGAGACTGAAGTTCCAGATGGATTCGTTGCCCCGACGGGTCTTACGGTGCCGGTTGAACCCGAAATCGAGCCGATGGTAATCCGGCAGTTTCACGTTGTTCGGCGCCTCATAAACCCAGCGTTCCGACGTATTGAAAACGATGTCGCCCCCATTGACGAGTCGGCGCAGGCGGGTTTCATCCTGGATCCAGATTCCCTGCGCGTAGAGGGTGGCCAGCGACATCCGGTTGCCGCTGTGATAATTCCAGGCGGCATAGAGTTCCCACTTTTCGTTGACACGCCAGTTGGCCTGCAGGGTCAGTTTGTGGCGGTTGTCGTTGCGGTCGCGGTACCAGTCGGGCCAGATGTCCCGGAAGTAACGCTCATTCCAGGAGAGCGTATAGAAGGCATTGACGGTCAGGGCCGGCGTTTCATAGCCGAAGTCCGCCTCCAGGCCATACGAGCGCCCCTCCCCCGTCCGGAAATACCGTTCCCAGTCGGTCAACCGCGGAAACAACGTATTCATACCACTGTACTCGATCAGGTTGTCCATCTTTTTCCACCAGCCTTCGACGTTCAGATGCATATCGTGGGGCAGGCGGGCATAGACGCCTCCGGCAAACTGGCGGGAGCGCATCGGCGGAACTTCCGCACTGGAAGGCAGCCAGCAGTCGGTAGGCAAGTCGAGGTAAGTTGTGGCGACCTTGTGAGAGAACTGGCTCATCGCCGCATAAGAGGCCTTCAGGCTGAGCGCGGGCGTGCACTGCATCTTCAGGGCCAGACGCGGCTCCAGGGAATTCCAGGTCCGGCCTTCCGAGAAATAGACGGTATTGCGCAGGCCCGCATTGGCCGTCAGCCACGGCGCCAGGCGCATTTCGTCTTCGGCATAGACGCTGACTTCACAGGCGGCCCGGCGCAGGCTGTCGCTGTCCATCACCGCCCAATTCCTTTCATAGGCGAAGTGCGGCCGGTAGGTATGCCGGATGACGCCGGAGCCGAAGCGTACGTGATGGGCCGGGATCGGATTCCAGTCCAGATGGGCGGTCAGGCCCAGGTCAACCAAAAGGCCATGCCCATCAATCTTCTCCTGCTCTCCACCCGTATGACTGCCGAAAGACGCTTCTTCGTAGCGTTCCAGCGAACGGGTGTCCGATCCGTATGCAATCAGATGCAGGTGCATCCCGTTATCAAACGCTTTATTCCAGTCGACGGAAGCCAGGACATTGCCCCAGCGGAGCAGTACGCGCGAAGTATCCCGGGCAGATGTGAAACTGGAACGCCATTGATCCCACACCGAGAACTTGAAACGGTCCCGACCGACATAGACGCCGGCCGACAGGCGGCTCTTGTCGGCGAAAACGTGGGTCAGGCGGGCGTTCAGGTCGGTAAAGGAATAATTGCTCCAGGTTTCCGGATCATTCTCCTTTTTCCGCAGGTTGGTATACCAAAACACCGGATAGAGCACTGCATCAGCCCAGGTGCGGCGAATGGCAAAGTTGAAGGAAGTCTTTTCAGGCACGATCGGGCCATCGATCTGGAAACGGCTTTCCAGCAGACCGAGGGAGAAGGTGCCGTGGTAGTCGTGGAGATCGCCTTCCCGGGTGGTGATATCGACCACCGACGAGGTCCGGCCGCCGAAGCGGGCCGGGAAGCCGCTCTTGTAGAAATCCAGCGTCTCGATGGCGTCGGTGTTAAAGGCGGAAAAGATGCCGCCCAGGTGGCAGATCTGGTAGAGCGGCACGCCGTCGAGCAGATACAGGTTGTCGCTGCCGTCACCGCCGTGGACATAGAGATTGGAAAGCAGTTCCGCGCCGGAAGCCACGCCCGGCAAGGACTGCAGGGTTTTGATCACATCCGGCATGCTCAGCGCAGAGAAAGCGCGTTGGAAAGCGGCACCATCGAGTTTCGTGAGCCCGGTCTGCGTATAGTTCATATCCCGGTCGATATGGCCGGTGATGGAGGCGGCAGGCAGTGAGTCCACCGCTGAGGAGAGTGCGGAAGGATCGACCGGCATTGTGGGCGCCGGCCGTCGCGGGGCGGCCTGCTTCGCCGGCGTCAGGACGACGTGTTTCTTCTTCAGTTGCCAGTTGATGCCGGTTCCGTCGAACAATTGTTCCAGATTCTGCCGGAGACTTGCCGCCGCATCGACTTCAACCGTCGTCGGCACCGCGACCGGCAGGCTGGCGTCGTACACGAAATGGATGTCGAAGGTGTGCTCCAGGCTGTCCATTTGCGCCTTCACGGTCGTGGTCTGCGGCTGCCCCCAGAGCATGAACGGAAGCAGCAACGCGATCAGAATGGCGGCGCGTCTCATCGTTCCACTGTGATTTGGATGTCCAATGCCGTCTCGATCAGACCGATGATGTAGTCGATGTCATCGTCGGGGAACGTGGCGGTCAGTTTTTTGTCGGAAGGCGCCGTGGTCAGGGTGCAGTGATAATAAGCGGAAAGTTCCGCCAGCACGGCTTCGACCGGGACATTGTCGTATACGAATTCGTGCGTCTGCGCCACGTTGGGATTGAGGACGGGCCGCTCCGTCGGAGCCGGCTCGGACTGCTGCCGCACCCAGCTGCGAATGCCGTAGCCGGCGGCGAACAGCACGACCACGGAGGCGACCGCGGCAGCGGCCGTCATCCACCAGCGGCGGCGGGCAGGCGTCTGGGTCTGGTCGTGGAAACGCCGGATGGCTTTACGGGTATCGTATCTGTCGGGGCGGTAGCGCCGGGCAACGTAATCGAGATCTTTGTCGTTGAATTCCGTCATAGCTTTCTGGTTTTACACCCTTATGACGGAGAAGACCGCAAAAGTGACTACTCACCAGATGAAAATTTTGAAGAAAACCCGGTCGGTACCTGTGCGCAGGGTCTGGAGCGCCTTGGTGAGTTGGTTGTGGACCGTGCTTTCGGAAATGCCCATCCGGGCGGCAATCTCGGCGTGCGACAAACCGTCGCGCTTGCTCAGCAGCAGGATCTCCCGCCGCTTCGGCGGCAACGCATCGATGGCCGTCCAGAGTCGGGCCCAGACAAACGAGCGGTCAACCGTCTCCTCATCCGGCACATCTTCCGCCAGCATCTCCACAGGGACTGAACCATCCGCCTCCTTCCCCGCCTGCCGGATGGCATCGATGCAGCGGTTGTGCACCATCCGGTAAAGATAGGCTTTCGGCGAATCGGGTGACCGCCCGCCCCCTTGCACCCGCTCCCATAAGGCCACGAACGCCGCCTGCACAAGATCCTCCACCGCATCGGCATCGCGCACGAACCGCGCCGCATAAAGACATAGCGGCCGGTAATAAAGCCGGAACAAATCGTCGATGTCGAACCGTTTCAAGACAAATCAAGGTGTATCTGTCTGCAAAGATGCGAAAAACCGGGCAAATGTTGCGACATTCGCTCCGTTCTCCGCCGTCCCATCCTCACCAGAGCCTCAAATTGAGGACGGCAACCGCAAAAAACAGCCGTCATCCTCACGGGAAGGCCCTGGTGAGGATGGCGGCAACGGAAAAACCGGTCAAGCCGGGAATAACGGGGCAGAAAGCGGCGTCAGCCGCTAGCGGAGGGCATTGTGAGAGCCTGTGCGACAACTGCCCGCAGCCAGAAGCCCAGGGCGCCCCAGAATTATTTAAACCACTCCGTAATGTGGTTCTTCGCGTAAAGGTAGTAGATAATCAAGCCGATCCAGCTGGTAGCCAGGACGACGACGGCGCAAATCACCTTGCCGACCAGGGAAATGGGTTTTTTGAAGATGTCAATGACAGCAAGGATGGCCAGGACGAGGCCGATCAGGTAGATAATGGTTCCCATTGTTCGTATGTTTAATTGATTGATGATTCTTCGTTAAAAGCGGAAAGTTCCCATCACCGGCCAATGGTCGGAGACGAAGGCGGCACCATAATCACCGGTCAGCACTTCGTATTTCTCCGCCTTTGCGCCGCGATAGAAGATGTGGTCGATGATGTCTTCGCCAGCCGGGACTTGTTTCTCGCCCCAGGCGTGATAGGTGTTGGTGTCGCAGGTGACCGGGGCCGTTTCGCGGCAGTTCTGCAGTAGGCCGCGAATGGGATCGAGGATCGGATTGTCCCAGTTTGCGTTGAAATCCCCCGTCAGGAAAATGGGGTCTCCTTCCGGTACAACGGCTTTCATCCGCTCCACAATGAGTTTCCCGGCCTCTTCACGGGCCACCTTGCCCACATGGTCGAAATGCGTGTTGAAATACCAGACATCCCGCTGGGCTTTTTTGTCGTACAACTGCGCCCAGGTAACGATGCGGCGGCAGGCACCGTCCCAACCCAACGACACGGTATCGGGCGTCTCGCTCAGCCAGTATGTTTCGCAGCGCTTCATGTCATACCGGTCCTTGCGCCAGAAAATGGCATTGGCTTCTCCCCGCTCCAGGCCATCATCGCGGCACACGCCGTAACGCCCGTATTCAGGAAGATTCTCTTCCATGTAGTTGACCTGATGGATGATCCCTTCCTGGATGCCGAACAGGTCGGGCTTCGAAGTCCGGATCATCCGGATAACGGCCTCCCGCCGGTTGTTCCAGCAGTTGTCGCCGTCAAAATCATCACTCGGAGAAAGCCGGATGTTGAAGGACATCACCCGGATTTCCGAATTGTGGCCAGACTTGCAGCCGGAAAACAACATCATTTCAAAGGGCATTGCCAGCAAAATGGCCAACAGCAAAAATCGTTTCATGGGCAGACACGTTTTTGCAAATATACAAATTAATTACTAAATTTGACAGAACGATGAAAAGCTTCAAAGACACGATGACTGCGGTATGGCATTTTTACCGCGACGGCTTTCGCAACATGACCTGGGGCCGCCCGCTCGTGTGGCTCATCCTGCTCAAGGTTGTCATCCTTTTCGCCATCCTGCGCGTCTTCTTCTTCAAACCCGCCCTTGCCGGCCTGGACGACGAGCAGCGGAGCCGCGTAGTCGGCGAACGTCTCGTCGCCCCAACTCCCGCAACACAGGAAAACGCCGCCTCTGCTTCCGATACTTATAATCTTTAAATACTATCAACTATGGATGTGATCGTATGGTCAAGAATCCAATTCGCGATGACGGCCGCCTACCACTGGCTGTTCGTGCCACTCACCCTCGGGCTGGCATTGGTGATGGCCATCATGGAGACGATCTACGTCGTCAAGAAAGACGAATTCTGGAAAAAAACCGCCCAATTCTGGGTCAAGCTCTTCGCCATCAACTTTGCCGTGGGCATCGCGACGGGCATCATCCTGGAATTCGAGTTCGGCACGAACTGGAGCAACTACTCCTGGTTCGTGGGCGATATGTTCGGCGCCCCCCTCGCCATTGAGGGAATCCTTGCTTTCTTCATGGAAGCCACCTTCTTTGCCGTGATGTTCTTCGGCTGGGAAAAGGTAAGCAAGCGCTTCCATCTGGCCTCCACCTGGCTGACCGGCATCGGTGCCTCGATCTCAGCCTACTGGATCCTGGTCGCCAACGGCTGGATGCAGAACCCGGTAGGTACGACCTTCAACCCGGAAACCGTCCGCAGCGAGATGGCCTCCGCCCAAGCCTTCTGGGAAGTCATTTCCAATCCGGTGGCCGTCAGCAAGTTCTTCCATGCTATCACGAGCGGCTGGGTGACCGGTGGCGTCTTCGTAGTGGGTATCAGCTGCTGGTATCTGTTGAAGAACCGCCAACGTAAATTTGCACGGGCCAGCATCCTGATCGGCAGTATCGTGGGAATCGTCGGATCGTTTGCCGTGATGCTCTCGGGTGACGCTTCCGGCGTCCATGCCGCTGAGTTCCAGCCGATGAAGCTGGCTGCGGCCGAGGGCCTGAAAGACGGAGGAAGGCGTGCGGCCTTCACCATTGTCCCCGGCGTCAGAATTCCCGGGATGCTCTCCATCCTGGCGACCCACGACATCGACGGCTACGTACCCGGAATCAATGACATCCTCAACGGATATACGGACAACGAGGGCAACGAAATCCCATCCGTCGCCGAGAAAATGGCCATGGGGCGGAAAGCGCTGGTCGCCTTGTCCCTCTATCGCAGCACCGATGATCCATCAGAGAAAGCAGAGGCCCGCTATGCATTGGAGGAAAACGTACAGTACATGGGATACGGCCATCTAGAGAAGCCGGAAGACGTGATTCCGCCCGTGGGCATAGTCTTCTGGGCTTTCCGCTTCATGATTGGGCTCGGCATGCTCATGCTGCTGGAACTCCTGGTTGTCGGCTGGCTTGCCTGGAAAGACAAACTCACCGGCAAGCGATGGCTGATGATCGCGGCCCTGGTGTGCATTCCGCTCGTTTATATCTGCGGCCAGTCCGGCTGGATCGTGGCAGAAGTCGGCCGCCAACCCTGGACCATTCAGGGGCTCCTGCCTGTCAACGTGGCCATCTCCAGCCTGAGCGCCGGTGCGGTCAAGACAACCTTCTTCCTCTTCCTGGCCATCTTCACATTGTTCCTGGTCATCGAAATCCGCATCCTGATCGGCGCTATCAAAAAAGGTCCTGAAACTTCTAATGAATAAAACCATGTCCTATACATTCCTACAGAATTACTGGTGGTTCCTGATCGCCTTGCTGGGCGGCCTGCTCGTCTTCCTGATGTTCGTGCAGGGAGCCAATCTCCACCTCGGAAACCGGACGCTCTCAACCCTGCAGAAGCGGATGATCCTCAATTCCACCGGCCGCAAATGGGAGTTGACCTTCACGACGCTGGTCACCTTCGGCGGTGCCTTTTTCGCCTCCTTCCCGCTCTTCTACAGCACCAGTTTCGGCGGCGCCTACTGGGTGTGGGTACTCATCCTGATCACTTTCGTCTTCCAGGCCGTATCCTATGAATTCCAGAACAAGCAAGAAAACCTGATCGGCAGCCAGGCCTTCCGCGTCTTCCTGATGATCAACGCGCTCCTGGCGCCTTTCCTGATCGGAACAGCCGTCGGCACCTTCTTCACCGGCAGTGATTTCACCGTCAACAAAGTGGCCATCACCGACCCCGCATCGCCCGTCATCAGCACCTGGGGCAACGGCTGGCACGGTCTCGAAGCACTGGTGCAATACCACGCCGTACTGCTGGGCTGCGCGCTGATGTTCCTGACGGCCATCCTCGGCGGACTGTATATCCTCAACAACGTCAATGACGACGTCATCCATACCCAGATGCACCGCTCCGTCAAAATGAGCATCGTACCGTTCTTGACCTTCTTCCTGAGCTGGCTGCTCATCCTGCTGGTACGCCCCGGCTATGCAGCGAACGAAGACGGGATCATCTCGCTGGAAAAATACAAGTACCTGCACAACTTCCTGCAGATGCCCGTGGTCCTGGCCCTGTTCCTCATCGGCGTTGCCCTGCTACTATGGGGCATCTACCAAGGTGCTTTCACAAAGAAACGCAGCGGCATCTGGCCTGCCGGCATCGGCACTGTGCTGGTGGTAATGAGCGTGTTCTTCGTGGCCGGCTATAACGGAACAGCCTACTACCCTTCCTGCACCGACCTGCCCAGTTCGCTCACGATCCGCAACAGTTCTTCGAGCCAGTTCACCCTTCAGGTGATGTTCTGGGTCTCGCTGCTGATCCCGTTCGTCGTGGCCTACATCGCCTACGCCTGGCGCCAAATGGACCGCAAAAAGATTACGCCCGATGAAATTGCTGAAACGAGACACAAGTATTGACGGTTTCCCCTTGCGACTTGCGCCAAAGAAGAAAAAAGTCTTGATTTTTTTTGCACACTAAAAAAAAGTCTTTATCTTTGCAATCCCAATCGCAAAGAGGCGGCGCAGCCGCTAGCGAAGGCCGGGCAGGATCAGTCCTGCGCAACAGCAAGGCCGAAGCGAGAGGGTTCGGGGCTAGCCCTGAAAAAATTAGGTGCGGTAGTTCAGCTGGTTAGAATGCCGGCCTGTCACGCCGGAGGTCGCGAGTTCGAGTCTCGTCCGCACCGCTTAAAATGGCCCTACAGATAGCTGTAGGGCCATTTCATTTTCAAATTGGGGCTACATTGGGGCTACATTTTTGAGGCTTCATAAAAAATGTCTGGAGTAGCCCCCAAAGGCCACCCCAGACGGTTGCGTTTAAAGATAGCCGCATGACGGCTTCTTCGGACACAAAGATAGTGGAAAAGTTTTAATATAGGTATTTCCACATATTCTCTCCAACTTGCTGTCAAATCAAAGACGGCAATTATGATCATCCTTCTCGACAACGGCCACGGCTTCGACACGCCCGGCAAATGCAGCCCTGACGGCTTTTTCCGTGAATACGCATACAACCGCTACCTCGCCTTCCGCATCCGGGAGCAGCTCTCCGCCCTGGGCCTCGATGCCCGGCTCCTTGTGCCCGAGCGCGAAGACATCTCCCTCCCCGAGCGATGCCGGCGAGTCAATAAGATCTGCGAGCGTTTCGGGAGCAATCAGGTGATACTGGTTTCCATTCATGTCAATGCCGCAGGAAACGG